>JAZKDE010000162.1:0-9043 GCA_040387735.1 Bacteroidota bacterium | reverse complement strand
TATTTGACCAAAAACTTAGGTTATTTGACCAAAACTTAGGCTATTAGACCAAATAGTTTGATTTTATGGATTTATGCTCGAAAAAGTCAGGAAATCGTCGAAGGAAAAATATATTTGCTTTAATGCAAAGAAAAAGTTAAAATGATACATTTTGATGTTATCCTAAATAGTTTAGTCCAGTTCTACAGCAACATTTTCTAAGCCCAATTTTTGTAAAATAGCATTGAAACGTGGTTCTGGATGGAGAAAAGAAAATAGAGGAGAAACTTTTATATAAAGAGGAGAATCGTTTATTGCTGCAGCAAGTTCAAGGTGTTTCAAACACAGTTCTTTGTTTTCCATACCTGCATAAGCAAGAGCAAAATATCTTTGGCTTTGTGGGATATTTGGAAGGGATTGTACGAATGTTTTTACGGCGACTGTATCGCCCAATTTAGCTTTGCAATAGATAACCACTGCTTTGGTATATAAATCTTCCTTGTCTAATTCAAGGCTTTTTGTAAAAGACTTTAACGCATTTTTATAGTCTTTGAGTGCCAGGTAATAAAAGCCCACCGCATAATGAAACAAATAAGCATCCTTAAAGTATAGTTCCCCATCTTTGATTGCCTTTTCAGCCATGTCTAATTTGCCAGCGTAGCAATAATTGATAATATGTCCACCATAAACATTCGGAGCAAGCGGGTCTAAGGCAATCGCTTTTGTGCTGTATTTGATGGCTTCTTCCATCATCCCAATAGAACGAATAGTTAGACTATACCAATAATTTATCTGTGCATCATTTGGGCTAAATTTTAAAGCAATATTAAAGGTAGTTATTGCCTGTTCCCATTTATTATGGTAGCCATAATTGTGAGCCAAAACCGCATAAGCTTTGCCATTTTCGGCATCCAATTTTATAGCAGTCAGAGCATTTCTTTCTGCAATTTTATAGTAAAATTCAGCATTTGTTAATTGATTATTGCCCATCACGAAATATGCAACAGCTTTCTGTGCATAAGCATCAGCAAAATTTGGGTCAAGCTCAATAGCTTTGTCAAACTTCACCACACTTGCCTCCATTTTAGCGACATTTCGCAGTTTTAAAAGCTGTTGCCCTTGTAAAAACTCATTATATGCCTCCAAACTTTGTGTTGGCATTTTTTCAAATTTATTGTTTTGTACCGTACTCAATTTTTGATTTAAAACTTTGGTAATTTCCTTTGCTATGGTACTCATATAACCAAAAATGTTCTTTGTATCACCTTCAAAGGTTTTGCTCCAAACTACTCTATCATCCTCTGTTTCCACCAGCTCAACGGTTATCCTTACTTGTTTGTCTAACTGTAAAACTGAGCCTCCCAAGATATACTTTACATGAAGTTCTTTTCCAATTTGTTGGCTATTTTTTTGTGTATTGGCGTATTTATTAGTAGAAGTAGTGGAGATAACTTTAAGGTTATTCAGCGATGCAATTGTACTGTGGATTTGCTCCATTACACCTTCACTAAAGTATGAATTATTACTATTCCCTAAATTTTTGAAAGGAAGAATGGCGATTGAATTTTCGGAAGATTGACTTTCAAACGAAGATGGGACTGTCGTTTTATCTTTTTGCCAAAAGTAGATTCCAAATATTACAAAAAGTAAGATTGGAATTATCAAAACCAGACGATTTTTTGAAAAAATGGCGGATTTTGGCTTGTTTATTATTTGATTAGTTGAAACAATTGGTAAACCCTCTGGCTCAACAAAAGTTATAATATTCTTACGATATTCGGTAGGACTGACACCATAAGCATCGGTAAAATATTTGCTAAAACTTTGAGGGGAATCAATACCAACGCTATACGTTATTTCGGAAATTTTAAGGTCGGAGTTATCGAGTAGTTCCTTGGCTTTGCGAAGTTTCCTTTGTCGGATATATAAAGAAATAGATAATTGATGATGTTCTTTTATTAATCGAAAAAGCTGCGAACGACTTTGCCCCAGTTCATTACAGATGTCTAATGTAGTAAATGAAGAATTATTGAGATTACTGTCAATAATTTGGTTAAGTTTTTCTAAAGTAGCTTTATCTGTTTGATTAATAGTGTTACTCATTCTTTTTGGTATGCTATTAGTGGTTTCTTAGGGTGTAAATATAAACAAAAATTGTGTTTTGCATTCGATTTCTGTACAATACGATTTAAATTGGTTCTTTGTCAATTTGGGTGTTAGCTGTATTTTAGCTTAGTTGTATTGATTAAGAAATTGAAATGCCCAAACGTCTCGTTTTTGGTTTTTGAACCAGAAAATTTCGATAAAGTACGAAAAGAAATGCTGGGTTATTGCAATTTGATTCGCCCGACCTATTTTCTACGCCTTTCTTTGGAAGAAATTGACATAAACACGTTTTATTGATTTGGGTAAATGCGGGACTAATCACCCTTATGAATTTCCCAGGGATGTAACCGCCAGCACGAAAGATAATCATTATTACATTCGTCGTTTTTCAAGTACTCTTCAAGCTAACATAGAAGAAAAGAAAGCACTCATCAGTTTAACTGCTAATATTCCTTTTGACTTCACCAAAATTGACGAAGAACCCACTTTTTGATGCACTCCAACTGCAATTGATGAACCGTAAGGTAAACTTACTCTAAGGCAAGATTTTCATATATCTTCTATTAAAAATTCATTTCTAAAAAAATTATGCTTCTGTATTAGTAAAACTTACATGGATTGAGTCTTTCTCATTTGTTTGCAAGTGACAAGGCACATAAAGTTTTGCAAGTGGGTTTATCTAATATTTCTTGAAGATTCCCTTTTTTATCAATGCCCTTAAAAGATATTTTTATAAAGAATTGCAGAATTTTATTCCCCAAAAAGAGTGAATAGGTCTAAATACTTGTAAGAAATCTGAGGCTACAAAAAGAATTAGCTAATTTTGAATGCCCATTTAAACAAATATCCGTCATTATGGAGTTATTATATTACATGATTCCAAGAAAATAATTAAAAACTTTATCATCCATGACTACTAAAGTATCATTCAAAATTGCATTTATATTATTAATTATAATTTCCATCTTTACGGTTGGCTTCAATCTTGTTTCTTTCAAAGAGCCAAAGGTTTCGCTCGAAGGTTACCAAATTGAAGACGGTTTTGAATTAAGTGTAATCGCCTCCGAATCTCTATTGAAAGCTCCTGTAAGTATGGATTTCGATAACAAGGGCAGAATGTGGGTTGTAGAAATGATTGGTTATATGCCTAATTTGGAAGGCATCGGCGAAGACGAACAAAATGGGCGTATTACGATTTTGGAAGACCTTGATAAAGATGGAATAATAGATCATTCTAAAGTTTTTTTAGATAAACTCATGCTGCCACGTGCGTTAGCTCATGTTTACGGTGGCCTACTTTATTCCGATGGTCCCAAACTTTGGTTTGTAGAAATTAAAAACGACAAGCCTGGTAAAAAAACACTCGTCGACCCAATTTACGCTGAAGGAGGAAATGTTGAGCATACATCAAACGGCTTGATGATGAACATTGATAACTGGATTTATAACGCCAATTATAATTTCAGGTATCAGCTTAAAAATGGAAAATGGCTGAAAGAACCAACTTCTTATCGTGGGCAATGGGGAATTACGAAAGATAATTTCGGACGACTTTATTATAACAATAACAGTGTTCAGTTGCAAGGTGACTACGTTTTGCCGAACAAGGTTATTAGAAATAAATATTTTAAACCTACGGTAGCCGAGGGGCAAAGATTAACTAATAATAGAGTTTTTCCAATTCATCAAACTTCTGTTAATCGAGGATATCAAAAAGGTGTTTTGGACGAAAGAGGGTATTTAACGGAAGTAACGGCTTCTTGTGGTCCAATGATTTATAGAGGCGGTGCTTTTCCTGCTGCGTATAACCAAAATGCGTTTGTGTGTGTTCCCGAAGCCAATCTGATCAAACGCAATACTGTAAGCTTTAACAATATTCAAACGGTTGCCAACCAAGCAATAGCTGAAAAAGAATTTATTGCCTCAACCGATGAAGGTTTTCGTCCAGTTAATTTGTTTAATGGACCCGACGGAGCCATGTATATTGTGGATATGCACCGAGGAATTATTCAGCATAAAGCCTATATTTCTCAATATTTAGCCGAACAATTGGCAAACAAGAAATTAGATACTTTGCAAAATGCAGGACGTATCCTGAAAGTGGTCAATAAAACGACTAAACTCCACGCAATACCAGACTTGACCAAGGCTACAAACAAAGATTTATTGGCATTATTGAGTCATCCAAATGGTTGGTTGAGAGACAGAGTGCAACAAATATTAATTCAGAAAAAAGATAAAACCATCGTAAAAGATTTGGTTGCTCTTACTCAAATCGATAACGAATATTCAACGGCCATTCATGTACTCTATGTCTTAGATGGTCTAAATGCGCTGACTTTCGGAATTGTATCTGATGTCTTGACAAAATTTAAACAACCAGAAGTAATTGCCCATGCTTTGGGACTTTCTGAACATTTTGCAACCGTTCAAAACATGGCAAAAATAAAAGCAATTAGCTCACAATTGTTGGCACAAAATAATGAAACAATCGACCTTTACTTGGCTTTTGCTTTAAACGCTTGGCTCAAAACGGATGATAAAGGTATCTTACCAATTCTTGCACAAATAGAAAAAAAATACGCCGAAAAACCAGTTTTTCAAGAAGCAATTGTGAGTAGTCTTGATGGAAAAGAAGCGCAATATTTGAATACTCAAAATCCATCGGCTTTGCTCAAAAATAATTTGACAGTAGCTATTGGCAATCATCAGAAAAAAGAGTTAAATCCAATTTTTGTTAAAGAGACCAACGTAGTTGATAACCGAACCAAAGGTTTACAATTATTCCGTACTATTTGTGGTGCTTGTCATGGTGCTGATGGAAAAGGTATCCAAGATTTAGCTCCGCCACTAAAGGATTCGGAATATATAAATGGCTCCATGAAAAGATTAGCTTCTATTCTTCTTCATGGATTAAGTGGTCCAATATCGGTTAACGGAAAGCAATATCAACTTAATAATGAAATGCCGGGATTAGCCAATAACAAAGATTTGAGCGATGAAGACATCGCCGATATTATTCGTTATACTCAAAATGCTTTTGCCAAAGATGGTAAAAATATTTCTGCAAGCGATGTCAAAAAATTAAGGGATAAAAAGCCTGCGGGCGGTGGACTATTTAACGAAAAACAATTGCTCGAAACCGATTTTGAGAAGTAATAGCATATAATGGTCTTGAATTCTGGATTGAATCTTAAAGGTTTTATTAAATTTGATTAAAAGAAAGTCTTTTATCAAAAATCACTCTACACATTAATTGGCAAATATTAAAGGTATAAATGCAACAAATCAAAAATTAACGTTCTTGGTTTATTGCATTTATAGGTTGGAATCACCATTTGAGCCAAATCTAAACTAAATCTTGAAATCTACTAATATCTCCAGGTATTAATTTCTTTATATAAGATCGTAACTCATTGTAATTTAATGAGTTATTGGGGTTTTACTTAATATTCCGATGAAATTGGTTCTTCGTCAATTTTGGTGAAGGTTAATACAAGTGCATTTTTTCTGACCTTCAATTCTTTATTATTGAATCCTTTTATTTCACTGATTAAAGTGTATTTTTTCTAATTCTTGATTTTTATAGAATAGTTAAATAGAACCTTCTCTTAGATATATTGAATTCCCGATAATATAATTTCAAATCAAAAAAGCTGAGTGTTTTATACGTTTTTGGGAATTTTTAAAGTTATAAATAGAAACCCCAAAAGAGTCGATTGCATCAGAAAATGTATGGCAATCTCAATCGTAGATAATATTAACGTATTCTGAAACATTCGATTGAACATCTTGAAAGATTTTATTAAGGGCAATTTGCCCCACACTTTTTGCTCCACTCCTCAACAAGTTTATTTATTTGTAATTATCCCTAAATACCTCTGGCGAATGTCCCGTGTGCTTTTTGAAAAATCTAATAAAGTAGGATACATCGTCATAACCTAAATGAAAAGCAATTTGGTTTACTTGTTTAGATGTGGCAAGAAGTTGTCTTTTAGATTCCAGAATAATTTGTTCATTTATAAGTTCTGAGCAGGTTTTGTTTAATGTCGATTTAGTTATCGCATTAAGTTGATACTGAGAAAGGTTCAACAAATCTGCATAGTGAGAAACTTGTTTTTTCGTTAAAATATGTATATTTAAAAGCTCCAAAAAATCTTCGAGACGTTCCTGAGCGTATGAATTACTATTTACTGATATATTACTTGGGTCTTTACTTTGCCTTACAAATTCTATAAAAAAAATACCCAGATTTGCTTTTATGATTTCAATATAACCCGTTTGTTTTGTGGTAAATTCTTGGAAAATATAAGTTAAAATAGAAAGTATTTTTTCAAACCTATTCACTTCAAGCCTACATAAATTCTTACTACTTGCCTTTTTTAATCGCTGGTTTGATACCGATTCATCAGGATAATAGAATGATGCATCGAACTCCACTAAAAAACCCGTACAATTTGCCTTCAATTCAAGTTGATGTACCTGACCTGGCTTCATAAAGAAAATACAATAATCATTGACTTCATAAGGAATAAAGTCTATCTCATGCCTACCCAATCCTTTTTCCAACGCTAAAATATAAAAGAAATCATGCCTGTGAAGCTCTTGAATCATGTCATTTCCAGCAAGAAGACTTTGAATATCACGAATACTAAAACTTTCAGAAAGATTTAGTTCTTGTGGAGTTGTATTAATTTTTCTTATTGATATATCTTTCATGATTATATTATTTACACCTAAAATTCGATCAACTTACCTATTCTATACACTATCCACGAAAAGAATTTATCAGCTGAATGAGTTGTTTAAATAAGTCCCATCAAACTACATTTTCGTCCTATTATGGAGATTGTCACCCATACTAATTTTGTATCGAAATAAAAGAGTAATTCAAAATGTAGTATTCATGAAAACGAAAATGAGATTAATCGCATCTTTAAAAATTTGGGTAGTAATCTATCCTTCAATAACGGTATTCCTTTATCTGTTTGGCAAACCTCTCGCTCTTTTCCCGCTGTATGGAAGGACATTGATAATTACTATCGTATTAGTTCCGTGGATAGTATTTGTGGGTGTGCCTTTTGTAGATTTTATTTTGGGTAAAATTTTATCAAAAATTAATTCTAAATAAGCACTAATTTATCTAATTGATTTAACAAAAAGTATGATGAAAGATAATGAAAAATTTGATGTAATTATCATTGGAGGGAGTTATTCTGGTCTATCGGCAGGTATGGCATTGGGCAGGGCATTGAGGAAAGTTTTGATAATTGATAGCGGAAAGCCTTGTAACAGACAAACGCCACACTCGCATAACTTCCTAACACAAGATGGGAAAACGCCCCATGAAATTGCAACACTGGCAAAACAGCAAGTAGCCTTATATGATACGATAAAGTTCTTCAACGGTACAGCAACTAAAGCGGTTAAAATCGAAAATGGCTTTGAAATTGAAACCGAATCGGGAGAAATATTCAATGCCCAAAAATTGATTTTTGCTACGGGTATCAAAGATAATATGCCTGATATTGAAGGGTTTGCAGCTTGTTGGGGTATTTCTGTTATTCACTGTCCCTATTGTCATGGTTACGAAGTGAAGCATGAAAAAACGGGAATTATAGGGAACGGTGATTATGGTTTTGAGTTTTCTACCCTGATTTCAAATTGGACAAACGACCTAACACTGTTCACCAACGGAACTCCAACTTTGACGACCGAGCAAACAGATAAATTGAAAAAATACCACATAAATATAGTAGATACTGAAATAGCACAACTCGAACATTCAGAGGGACATCTTCAATATATCATTTTCAAAGACGGGATAAAAGTGCCAATTAGGGCAGTTTACGCTCGTAGCCCTTTTGAACAACATTGCCCAATTCTGGAAACTTTGGGATGTGAATTGACCGAAGATGGATACATTAGAATTAATCATTTGCACAAGACCACCGTCAGTGGAGTTTTTGCGTGTGGTGATAATGTAACACGCATACGGACAGTTGCAAATGCCGTTGCCATGGGAACTTTTACAGGAATGATGGTGAATAAGGAGCTAATTGAAGGAAAATTTAATAATTAATAAATACAAAACAAATGAAAATTATTATCGTAGGTGCAACGGGTACCATGGGAAAGCACATTGTTAGTGCTTTAGAAAAAGAACATGATTTAATAAAAGTCAGTTCTCAAGGTGGTGACATTCAGGTGGATATTACCTCTACTGAATCCATTGAAAATATGTTTAAAAAAGTGGGGGCTTTTGATGCTTTGATTTCAACGGCTGGTCCAACGTACGTTGGACCATGGAAAAATCTGAATGATAAAGAATTTCGAAAAGGAGTTGATGGAAAGATGATGGGATAAATCAATTTGGTATTAATCGGGCAAAAGTATATCAATCCGAAGGGTTCGTTTACATTAATAACTGGCGCATTAACGTATGAACCGCAATTGAACTTTGCCAACGCATCAGCCGCTAATGGAGCTGTGGAAGGCTTTGTGCGTGCCGCAGCAATTGAGTTGGGAAATGATATTCGGATAAATGCCGTTAGCCCAACGGTTATCGAAGACTCGCCGCAATATTTCCCCTATTTTCCAGGTGAAATTCCAACAACAATGAGACAACTTGAATTTATGTTCCGTAAAAGTATATTTGGTGCCAATACAGGACAAATTATTAAATCTTAGTTGGCGTAGTTAATAATAAAATGGCCCGAGCGATTGGGTCATTTTGTGGGTGAATTATTAGAATTCATTTAAATAAGAAACATATTTTCCAAGTAAACATTTATCATCAGTCATTTTGCAGACAAATCTGAGCAGTTTGTATATCTTTTTGGATAGTGCCAAAAGAAAGTATCAACTTTGAATTATGAAAAAGCTACCGCCACTATATTTCTGATTACCTTTAGTTTTCTTGCTATTAAAAGGTGAAAATTTAACTTCTTGATTGGAA
>JAZKDE010000161.1:0-24813 GCA_040387735.1 Bacteroidota bacterium | reverse complement strand
TTTGCACCATGAATTATTTATCAGCAGAGAACATCTCTAAGAATTATAACGAGCGTTGGTTGTTTAAGGGAATCAACTTTGGTATCCTCAAAGGCGACAAGGTGGCTTTGGTCGGGCAAAATGGTACGGGTAAAACTACCTTAATGAACATTTTGGCGGGTATTATTCCTGCCGACGAAGGAACGGTTTCTATCCGTAAAGGAATTTCGGTAGGTTATCTTTTTCAAAGCCCTTCTTTTGATGAAAACTTGTCGGTAATGGACACGCTTTTCACGGGTGAATCTCCTGCTAATCAGGCGATTAAACTTTATGAAAAAGCAATGCTTCATCCCGAAGATTTCGATTTATTATCGAATGCTCTGGAAATGATGGACAAATATCAGGCTTGGGATTATGAAAGTCGGGTGAAACAAATTCTTGGAAAATTAGGCATTCATGACATCGAACGCAAGGTTTCTGAACTTTCGGGTGGGCAACGTAAACGAGTAGCGATGGCGAAAGTTTTGATTGAAGAACCAGATTTTATGATTTTTGATGAGCCTACCAACCACTTGGATTTGGAGACAATCGAATGGCTCGAACAAACACTTTCTGCCCAAAATATCACGCTACTTTTAGTAACGCACGATAGATATTTCTTGGACAGAGTTTGTAATAATATCGTTGAATTGGAGAACGGAAATATCCATACTTACAAAGGAAATTACGGATATTTCTTGGAGAAAAAAGCCGAAAGAGAAGCCTCTGAAGCTGCCAGTATCGACAAAGCAAAAAATACGCTTCGTACTGAATTGGAATGGATGCGTCGCCAACCAAAAGCTCGTGGAACGAAGGCCCAATACCGAATTGACGCTTTTCACGAGCTGAAAGATAAGGCTTCACAGACGAAAGATGAGTCAAAAGTGCAGTTAAATGTAAAGATGTCTCGTCAAGGAAGTAAGATTTTGGAAATTGATGATTTGAGTAAATCTTTCGGAACGCAGAAAGTCGTTGACCACTTTTCTTATGTCTTCCAACGTGGTGATCGTGTTGGAATTATTGGGAAAAATGGTATCGGAAAATCAACTTTTTTGAACATGATTACCCAAAATCTAAAACCAGATTCGGGGAAAATCACAACGGGCGAAACGGTGGTTTACGGTTATTACACGCAAGGTGATTTGGACTTTAATCCAACAGACCGAGTAATTGACGTTATCAAAGAAATAGCCGAAGTGGTAACTGTTGGAACGGGTGAAACGATTTCAGCAAGTCAATTTTTGACCCACTTCAAATTTGACCCAAAAGTGCAATATGGTATGGTCGAAAAGTTATCGGGTGGAGAAAAGAGACGTTTGCAATTAATGAAAGTCTTAATTCAAAATCCCAACTTTTTAATTCTCGATGAGCCAACCAACGACCTTGATATTCAGACACTTAACATCTTAGAAGACTTCTTATTGGCTTTTGGTGGTTGTATTTTATTAGTTTCTCACGACCGTTATTTCATGGATAAATTGGTTGAACACCTTTTTGTTTTTGAAGGCGACGGTGTTATTCGTGATTTTCCAGGAAACTATACCGATTACCGTGATTGGGCTGACGAACAAGCCGAAGCAGGAACTAAAAAGTCGGATGGCGGGAATAAAAAATTGGACATTAGTGTTCAAAAAGCTGATACAAAAGCTCCCGAAATTCAACTTCCTAAAAAGAAATTATCCTTCAAAGAGCAAAAAGAGTATGATGATTTAGGAAAAGCAATTGCACAATTAGAAACTAAAAAAGAAGCACTTACCGAGCAACTTAACGGAGGAGGTTCGTATGAAGATTTGGCTAACTGGGCAAAAGAAATCGAAAAAATAACCAATGATTTAGACGAAAAAGAATTGCGTTGGCTGGAGATTTCTGAAAATATGTAGAAAATTTACGGCAAGCAGATGAGACAGTTTCATCTGCTTGCCATTTTTTCTAAATCAACGAAGAATCATAAACTACTACCTTCGACCATAGGTTTTTATGGTCATCAATAAATTTTTTATGTAATGGATTCACTAAATATTTCTCTTCATCTGTTTTATTAGCGAAGATTAACAACACCGAAAACGAGTACGAAGCATCCGTAACGGGTTTATCAAAATCATTAATTGATGGCGAGCCAATATGAGCCATTTTAATTTCCTTAATTTTGCCCAAACCTCTCAATCCAGCCAATAATTTATCGTGGTCTTGCTTGTTTTTCGGGTCTTTCAACCAAAAGAAAACGTGGTGAACAAATGATAATGGAGTGTCTTTGGTATTCGCTTCCACTTCTGAACTGGCGAGTGTTGTCATAACGGTTCCTGCAACTAAAGCAGCGGTTGATTTTTCTAAGAATTCTCTTCTTGATGAATTTTGCATAGTTTCTGATTATTAAACTTTGTCAGACGACTGACCATATTAATTAACTCAATAAATTTAATCAAAATTCTGGATTCTCTAATCCGTCCTTATCTATTCTCTATTTGTAACGCTCCAGCCCTACTCAAATCAAAATACTTCAAACCCATTTCTTCAGCTTGAGTAGATAATTTATTGGCATACCAATGAGTATAAGAACCGTCAATAATTAGGTTTTCGAATTGTACTTTACCAATAATTTGATTAAGGTCTTTTACTGATTTATTTGCCAATATTAAATAGTCAACTGATACATTTTTAGCTTCAAAATTCTTATATTTCAAGTTTTTTCCAATCCACAAGAATGTTTTATCCTTCCATAAAATTACAGCAATAGAATCTTGACATTGAACCTTGACCATATTATTGTCAGAATAAAATTTTTCTAATAAATCAATTTTCAAAGTATCCCTAACACCACAGCTTGACCAATAGTTATTTACCCGAAAACCAACATCCTTTCTGCTATTTAAAAAGCCTTTATCGGCGATTAATAACGCCTTTTCACCTTCAATGAGTGTTACAGCTGTATGCTTAGGTGTGGATAAAATTGTGAATAAATCCTGTTTTTTTGTTTGTAAATTTCCAAGAATATTTAAAAAAATCAAGTTACCCACAATTCCACAGTTTATCCACACCCAGAAATATTTACGGGTTTCCCATAGAGCAATTAAGCCAAAAATAAGGCCGTAAAACAACCACATTTCGTAAGTTGAAATCCATAAGAATTTAGTAATTGAAAATGGTAATTGCTCAAACCAAAGGACAGTTTTATTTAACCATAAAATTGTATATTTCAAACCTTGACCAAAAAAATTCGTTATTGTCGTTAAGTCAAATATTAGTAATATTTCAGCTAAAATAACAAATCCTAAACCGTACATTAACACAACGGATGATAGTAAAATCACAATAGGATTGGCAAAAATAAAATAGTTCGGAAACTGATGAAAATAATAAATAGTAACTGGGAGCGTCGCAATTTGAGCAGCTATTGCAACGGTAGTAACTTTCCAAATTCTGTCTCCAAGCCAATAAATCCAGTTTTTCTTTTTATCAATTACAATAAGTGGATTAAGTAATGGCTGAAAGAATATCATTCCAAAAACCGCCAAATAAGATAATTGAAAACCAACGTTAAACAGAAAATTGGGATTAAATAATAAAAGACAAAAAGCCGAAAAAGCGGTGGTATTATAGCCGTCTTTATTTTTTTGAAAAATGGTAGCAAACAGAAAAATAGAAAACATAATAGTAGAACGCAAAACTGGCGAAGACAATCCCGTAACAAAAGCGTAAAACCACAGAATCAAAAAGATTAACCAAAACAATATAATTTTACCCCATTTTCCTTTTTTAGTCAAAAAACCAAAAATTAGCAACAAAACCGCATAAATTACTCCCACATGCAAACCCGAAACCGAAAGTACATGAATTGCTCCAGCGGCAGAATAAGCTTGCATCAAATCATTTGATAAATCATCTCGTTGTCCCAAAATCATAGCATTGGCAACTCCATACTGATTTTTACCTTCTACAAACGTCGTGAGAATTGAATCTGCATAAGAATTTATTCGTAAAGAAGAATTTATCAAAATGTCAGACGGTTTATTTTCTATTTTTTCAAGATTTTCTCCTCGCAAATATTGTTGATAACTAATATTTTGCCGACGCATATATTGCTGATAATTAAATTCTTCTGGATTTTTTGGAGAAGCTATTTCTTGTGGATTTCCTTTTACGAAAAATACATCTCCGTAATGGGGTTTTTCCACAGTCTCATTATCAAAATACAGTAGTATTTTTCCAGAAACTGGCAAAATTTGATTATTCACTACCACCGACCGAACCTTAGCAATCGTTTTCCATGAATTTTCTTTTTCTTCAACCAAGTTATCCACAATTACCTCGAAATATTCAAACTCGCCAACATTATGTGCATAATGTTGTGGATAATTATTTTCGGTACGTAAAAATGACAACGTATAACCAGTAACGATTAAAAATAATCCTCCAGTAATTCCGATAAGTATTTGATTTTTAAACCGTTGTCGAAAGCTAAATTGCAAGAGAAAGCTAAAAATTAGTCCAACTAAAATGGCTATAAATAAATATAAATTTGTGTTGGGGAAGAAATTGTACAGCAAAATTCCAAAAATTAGAAAAATAGTGTAGCGAACAAAGGGGAACGGAGAAAATTGATTCATTTTTATCTAAGTTGTAGTTTTATTAATCCAAATTAGTAAAATAATCTTTAAAATCATGTTTCCAGAGAATAAATAAAAACCTAATTAACGTTACAGAGTATATAATACTTTTATTAATATTTACCTTTTTCTTCTTCTCCTACTTTTTACCCTCTAAAATCCGTACCTTTGCGGATTAGCGATTTTTTAAATTCAGCACACAGAGATATGTCATTAGTAATTATTGAAAAATTAAAGAAGTACCTTAAATCAAACGCTCTACCACAAAGTGTTTCTAAGGGCAAAACTATATTCGCCAAAGGAAGCGTAAGTGTTGAAAAAATATCAAATACTGATAAAGGAGAAGGAGCTTTTAAAGTAAAAAGTGAGACAGGTTCAAAAAGCTACACGGTAAATATTAAAAACTGGAACACACCTATTTTATCCTCAAATTGCAGTTGCGACTATAATTGGGGTGGAATTTGCAAACACCGGGTTGCGGCATTATTGCAACTTGAGATTGAAGTTTCAAAATTTAGTCTTGCCAGTATTAGCTTAAATACTCCCAAGAAAAAGACGTATCCGACCGCTCTGCACATCATCAGAATCAGTTCTTTTGATGATTGGACGCTAAAAAACTTAGTTTCTTTAGATGATTGGAAGAACCGAACCAATGTCAAAAAAGTCCAAATTATCTCTGCTTTGAGTGGCGAAGCAGTTGTAGAAGTAAGTTATAAAAGTGAGATTTTTAATGTAAAATTTACGCAATTAAGATTTAATAGTGAATTATCTACGCATTGCTCATGCTCACAAGACCTTGAAAATCAGGCTTGTATTCATAAATTAGCAGCACTTATTACTATTCGTGATGCTTTTGGGGCGAATAACCCCTTTGACCGAATGCGTGATTATACTTCTGAAAAAAATAAACTTCTCGCAGAATTTGGTTTTACTTTAGAGGATGACTTGAAAGGAAAATTTGACTTCAAACTTCAATCTAACGGAGATGTTCAATTAATTAAACTCGATTCCAGCATTCAAAAAATCAGTCAGTTCCAAAATTGGCGAGCTGTCAATAATAGCATTTTCCGAAAGCCCGAAAATACTTTTAGTATCGGCGTTAGTGAAGGGCAAAAAGAACAACGTCAGATTTTATACGTTATCAGATGCAAAGGAGAAGAATTTATCAATGACGTAGCGGTAGATACTTATTCTTATAAGGCTGGTTCAAACGGAAAAATGACTTATATCCGTTCGTTAAAAGATAGTGAAGTAGAAAGCCTTCCAAAAATGGAAGATTCTGATAATCAGATAATTAACTTAGCTAATAGCATCAAAGATGATGGATTAAAGAATTTCGGAAAGAAGAGAGATTTACGTTTACCTTTCTTTTATGATTATCTAAATAGAGACGAAATTTCTGCCAATGACGCCCCAATTATTGAAGAATATATTAACAAAAAGCTCAATAAACTCTTCAATTTACTCTCGGAAAAACAAGTTTATACCAGCGTAACATCCTACGTTGCCAATCAGGCCGATATTGAAGAGGCACAAATTTCTACGGAACAGATTTTACCATTTTTTACCCTTCGTGAAGATGAAGACTTTGTGATTTTGGAAGGTTTTACCAAACTTCACGGTAAAAAAGTAAAATTATCGTCTCTCAATAATCCAGGAAGCTATTGGACACGGACTTTTGGGAAAACAATTTACAAATTAGCCAATCCAGAAGTTGCCAATTTATTGAGTTATTTACCAAAAAATGGACTTATTAAGGTTCGTAAATCTAACTTTTCAGGATTCTTCCAAGACTTTATTTTACCGCTTGCCGAGAAATTCACCATCGACCTTCAAGTATCACAAGATATTGAAAACCAAAGCCTTAATTTCAAAGAAGCCAAAGTTTATTTAAAAGAAGACGAAGCAAATTTAATGTTAATTCCCGTTTATGAGTACACTGCCAACAGCGAAGAGTTGATAGAAAATGCGGAAGTTATAGAATTTGCCCACGATTATAAAACCAATAAAATAACCTACGACGCAGATAAAATCACTATTCAAGAAAGAAATCCTGATGCTGAAAAATATCACTATGATATTATTCGTGACCAGAATTTAGAATTTAACAGTCAGGAGCAATACCCTTTCTTTTTCTTACCATTCAATGACGTTCTAAAGGATGGTTGGCTCTTTAAATTCTTTGAATCGATGAAAGAGCAGAATATAACTATTATGGGATTTAAAGAATTGAAAAAATTCAAATACAATCCCAATAAAGCTGCTTTCAATATTAAAGCGGGTTCTGGAATTGATTGGTTCGAGATGCACATTGAAGTAAAATTTGGAGAACAAACTGTTGGAATAAAAGAAATTCAGAAAGCCGTTTTAAAGAAACAAAATTACGTCGAATTGAAAGATGGAACGCTCGGAATGTTACCCGAAGAATGGTTAAAAAAGTATGAAAATATTTTAAAATTCGGTAGAGTACAAGGAGAACAATTACAAATTTCAAAACTGCACTTTTCATTAATTGATGAATTGAGTAAGGATATTGATAGCTTTGAAATTGAGCAAGAATTATTTGAAAAGAAAAGTAAATTGCTGAATTTCAAGGAGATGTCAGAAATTCCATTACCTACAAATATTCAAGCTAAATTACGGGATTATCAAGTTGAAGGGTTTAAATGGTTAAACTTCTTGGACGAATTTTCGTGGGGAGGTATTCTTGCCGATGACATGGGTCTTGGAAAAACGTTACAAATGTTAACCTTCCTTCAAGAGCAACAAAACCGTGATAAAACTGCGGTAAACTTAGTGGTTTTACCTACAACGCTTATCTTTAACTGGCAAGCTGAAGCAGCGAAATTTTGTCCAGATTTGAAATTATACGTTCACCGTGGGGGTAGTCGACAAAAGATAAATGACCACTGGAAAGACTACGATATTATCTTGACAACTTACGGAATGGTTCGTTCAGATATTGAACTTTTCCGTGAATTTCATTTTAACTATATTGTTCTTGACGAATCGCAAGCAATTAAAAACCCTGATTCTTTGATTTCAAAAGCGGTAAGGTTATTAAATTCTCGCAACCGATTGGTAATGACAGGAACACCCGTTGAAAACAATACATTCGACTTGTATTCACAGATGGAGTTTATTAATCCAGGGTTATTGGGAAGCGGTGAGTTTTTCAAAACTGAATTTGCAACGCCAATTGATAAGCTTCAAGACAAAGATAAGGCGGCACAACTACGAAAAATTGTGTATCCTTTCATGTTGAAACGTACCAAAGAAGAAGTTGCCAAAGACCTTCCTGACAAAACAGAAAGCATCATTTACTGTGAAATGGATACAAAACAGCGTAAAGTTTATGATACTTTCCGAGAACTATATCGTCAGAAATTGGTGGATAAAATGGCTACCGATGGCAAAGAAAAGTCTTCGTTCTTGATTTTGGAAGCACTTTTAAAACTCCGTCAGATTTGCGATAGCCCTGCTTTGTTAAATGGAGAGATAGAATATGACCAAAACTCGGCAAAATTACAAGAAATTATTCGTGAGATTGAAGAGAACGCAGGAAATCATAAAATCTTGATTTTCAGCCAGTTCTTAAAAATGTTAGATTTAATAAAGGGGCATTTGGAGAAACATAAGATCAAATACGAATATTTGGATGGTAAAACCACTGACCGTGCCGACCGTGTAAATCACTTTCAAGAAGATGATGAATGTCGTGTTTTCTTGATGAGTTTGAAAGCAGGTGGCGTAGGAATCAACCTTACCGAAGCCGATTACGTTTACTTGGTTGACCCGTGGTGGAACCCAGCGGTTGAACAGCAAGCCATTGACCGAACACACAGAATTGGACAAAAGAAAAACGTTTTTGCGTACCGAATGATTTGTAAAGATACCATTGAGGAGAAAATATTGTTGCTTCAAGACAAAAAGCGAGACATTGCCAAGGACATTATTAGTACCGAAGATGGTTTCTTGAAAAAATTGACCCAAAACGATATTATTGATTTGTTTTCTTAAATGTACCAAGTGTTAGGTATTAAGTCGCAAGTATATTGAGCCAAGAAATGCAGTAATCTTATTTTCTTACTACTTAGTTCTTGATACTTAATACACTACTCACGCCCTGTCAATTTGTCAAATGGCACAGGGTTTGACCATTTAATAAATCACTTTTGAACTTGGGAATTTTAACATTAATTTTATATGTTATGTCATAGTGGCAGAAATTCCAGTTTAAATATTGAGAATAATAAATAAAGCTTTTTTATAAAATGCCATAACACGCAAACCACTAATAATAAGTCAAGTAGCCAAACCTCGAAACGCTATTCACCAATCATTTTTATTTACTTTCAAAACAATATGAGTTACGATAAAAACTTTTTAAATAACCTTAGACTCGCTGAAATTACTGATTTTGATAACATTGAGCTTATCCCGCTCGGAGGAGAAGAAATTGATGATGATAAATTAGGGGTACTTTCTGATGAATTGCCAATTCTGCCTGTTCGTAACATTGCCTTGTTCCCGGGCATGGTAATTCCTGTAACCGTTGGAAGACAAAAATCGGTGCGTTTGGTCAAAAAGGCGTATAAAGGAAATCGTACTTTGGGCGTAATTGCACAGGCGAATCCCAATAAAGAAGAACCAACGGGCGATGATTTATACAAAGTTGGAACGGTAGCTCATATCTTGAAAATGATTGTTTTACCAGGGGGAAACACCACAATTATCGTGCAGGGACGCAAACGTTTTGAAGTACAGGAATATACTAAAACAGACCCTAATTTAATTGCGAAGGTTTCTTATATCGACGATAATCTTCCCGCAAAATTGAACAAGGAGAACAAAGCCTTGATTCAATCTTTACGTGAAATGGCTTCTCGAATTTTGTTTTTGAATCCAGAGATTCCACGTGAAGCCCAAATTGCCCTTGATAATATCGAATCACCTAATTTTCTAATTCACTTTCTTTCTGCCAACGTCAATGCCGAAGTTGCCGAAAAACAGCAGTTATTAGAAATTCCCAATAGCCTCGATCAAGCTCGTCGTTTGTTGGAATTAATGATGAATGACATTGATTTATTAGAAATTAAACGTGAAATTCAAAGCAAAGCAAGCAGTGATATTGACCAACAACAACGTGATTATTACCTTCGTCAGCAAATAAAAGTTTTGCAAGAAGAATTGGGCGTTGATAATCCAGAAGCAGAACTTGATAAAGTTCGGGCGAAAGGAGCAAATAAAAAATGGAGTAAAGAAGTAAACGACCATTTTCAGAAAGAACTTAATAAATTACAACGAACCAACTCAATGTCGGCAGAATATCCAATGTTGATGAATTACGTTGAATTATTAACCGATTTGCCTTGGAATGAAGTTACCAAAGATAATTTTGACCTGAAAAAAGCTCAAAGAATTCTGGATAATGACCATTCTGGTTTAGAAAAAGTCAAAGAAAGAATCATCGAATACTTGGCTGTTTTGAAAATGAAGGGTAACATGAAAGCCCCAATTTTGTGTCTTTATGGCCCTCCAGGCGTAGGAAAAACTTCCCTCGGAAAATCCATTGCCAAAGCCTTAGGTAGAAAATACGTGAGAATGGCATTGGGTGGTTTACACGATGAATCTGAAATCAGAGGACACCGCAAAACGTACATCGGTGCAATGCCAGGGAAATTAATCCAGAACATCAAAAAGGCAGGTTCGGCAAATCCAGTTTTTATCTTGGATGAAATAGATAAAGTTGGAGCCGACCACCGTGGTGACCCATCATCAGCACTTTTGGAAGTCCTTGACCCTGAGCAAAATAGTGCGTTTATGGATAATTATTTAGAGGTTGAATACGACCTTTCTAAAATATTGTTTATCGCCACCGCCAATTCATTGGACACCATTCATCCTGCCCTCCGTGACCGTATGGAAATCATTGACATCAGTGGTTATACAATGGAGGAAAAAGTACAAATTGCCAAAAAACACCTTGTTCCGAAACAGAAAAGCGAACATGGTTTAGACAATAAAACGCTAACCATTACAGATGCCGCTTTGCAAAAATTGGTTGAAGGCTACACTCGTGAATCAGGCGTAAGAAAATTGGAGCAACAAGTTGGAAAATTGATTCGCAAGATTACAAAATCAATTGCGATGGAAGAGGAATATCCAAAAACCATCAAGCCCGAAGAAGTAGTAAAATTATTGGGTCAAGAAATCTATGATAAAGATTTGTACGAAACCAACGACACCGCTGGCGTAGTAACAGGCTTGGCGTGGACACCCGTTGGAGGCGATATTCTTTTCATCGAATCAATTGTCAACCGAGGAAAAGGTGGCGTAACGCTTTCTGGACAATTGGGCGACGTAATGAAGGAATCAGCAATGGCGGCACTTTCGTACTTACGGGCTCATGCGGAAGACTACGATATTGACTACCGAATTTTTGATAATTATAACCTTCACATACACGTACCCGCAGGAGCTGTACCAAAAGATGGGCCATCAGCAGGTATCACGATGACGACTTCCATCGCATCAGCCTTAACGCAACGCAAAGTAAGACCACACTTAGCCATGACGGGCGAGGTAACGCTCAGAGGAAAAGTATTACCCGTTGGTGGAATTAAAGAAAAGATTTTAGCCGCCAAACGTGCAGGTATTAAAGAAGTTATCCTTTGCTACAAAAACCGCAAAGACATCGAAGAAATTACGCCGTCGTACATTGCCGACGTTAAATTTCACTACGTAGATTACGTGGACGAAGTTTTAGAAATTGCTTTATTAAAAGAAAAAGTATCCAAACCGATTCATTTTGTTTTTCCAGAGGAGAACGGCAAGAAGTAGTTTTGTAAGGTATTAAAAATAGTCCAAGTTTAGGCTTGGACTATTTTTTTGATTTAGTATCTCCAAACATTCTTACCTATTTCTATATTCCCCACAGACCACGCAGAAAAAGACAAGCCCTTGAGTGTATCTTGATAACTTACAACATCATTTAAAACACGCTCAACAATGAAAAAAATCTTCTCAATCATTGCCATTTCATCCCTTATTATTTCTTGTAAAACTGAATCAAAACAAGATGCTTCATCATCAATTAATGGCACTTGGGCATTAGTTTCGGGTACTATAATCGAAAAAGGAGATACTACTTTTACCGATTATACAAAAGGTAAAAACGCCATAAAAATTATTAATGATACTCATTTTTCTTTTCTAAATCATGACCTAAATAAAGGGAAAGATTCAACTGCTTCGTTTGGTGCGGGTGGTGGAAAATATACCTTAGTCGGTGATAAATACACAGAATTTTTAGAATATTGCAACGCCAGAGAATGGGAAAACAACAAATTTGAATTTACTATAACCGTTCAAAATGACACTTTAATTCAAACAGGCGTAGAAAAAATTGATAGCATTGGCGTAAATAGATTGAATATTGAGAAATATGTGAAGGTGAAAAACTAACCTGTCAAATAAATCCATTACGCACAAAATATAAACGATTTATAGGATTTTAGGTAATTTACTTAATCATTTATAAACAATCTCATCATGAAAAAACTATTCGGTCTGCTGTTATTGTCATTTACTTTTATTGACATAAACGCCCAACAAGTTGAAAAGTGGCTCACAAAATCAGACAAATCAGTTTTATTCCAGAAACAAGCTGATAGTCAGCATTTTGAAGCAATAAACAATATCTCCCCAAGTATTTATGTTGACGAAACCAAGACTTTTCAAAACATGGATGGTTTTGGTTATACGCTCACGGGTGGCAGTGCGATGCTACTCCAAAAAATGAAATCCGACGAACGTAATGCCATATTAAAAGAGCTTTTTGCAACGGATAAAAACAATATTGGCGTGAGTTATTTGCGTATCAGCGTAGGTGCATCCGACCTTGACGACCACGTTTTTTCTTACGATGACATTTTTGCTGGACAAACTGACTTGAAACTTACAAAATTCAGTTTAGCCGAAGACCAAAAGTATTTAATTCCAGTTTTGAAGCAGATTTTAGCGATAAATCCGAACATCAAAATATTGGGTTCGCCTTGGTCGCCACCAGCTTGGATGAAAACCAATGATAACTCAAAAGGTGGTAGTTTAAAACCTGAGCTTTACGATGTTTATGCACAATATTTAGTAAAATACGTGCAAGAAATGAAGAAAGAGGGTATTAAAATTGATGCTTTGACGGTGCAAAATGAGCCTTTACATCCTGGAAATAATCCAAGTTTATTAATGCCACAAGATGAACAAGCCAATTTTATCAAAAAGAGTTTAGGGCCGATTTTTCAGCAAGCAAAAATTACTACGAAAATCATTATTTACGACCATAATGCCGACCGACCAGATTATCCAATTAGTGTGCTGAATGATTTAGAAGCAAGAAAATACATTGATGGTTCAGCATTTCATCTTTATGGAGGCTCGGTAGAAGCTATTCGTGGCGTAAAGGAAGCACATCCTGATAAAAATGTATATTTCACCGAACAATGGATTGGCTCTCCTGGGAATTTTGCGGGTGATTTGGCTTGGCACACCAAAACTTTAATTATTGGGGCTACTCGAAATTGGTGTAAAACTGTCTTGGAATGGAATTTAGCGGCGGATTCTCAGCAAAATCCGCATACTGAAGGTGGTTGTACTGCCTGTTTGGGAGCAATTACGATTGGTGAAAATGTTGTACGTAATCCAGCATATTATATTATTGCCCACGCTTCAAAATTTGTCAGACCAAATTCGGTTAGAATTGCTTCAAATATTACCATGAGTTTACAAAATGTAGCCTTCAAAACGCCCGATGGAAAAACCGTTTTGATTGTAATGAATGAAAGCGACAAAACTCAATCGTTCAATATCCGCTATCACAATAAACAAATCACGACTTCTTTGGATGGTGGTTCGGTGATGACTTATGTTTGGTAAATTATCCCTTAAACTAACCACGAAGATACAAAGGCTATAAATATGCGTTTATCAACACCTTAAATCTTCGTGGCTAATCCTATTTATTCAAAAGCCAACCCGTTACACTAAACCTTTCGGCAAAAGCTTCTGTCACTTCATGGTCTAATTTTTCACTTTCAAAACAGACTAAACGACCCGCTAACGGAGCAATGGTAATCGTTCTTTCGAGTTTATTTTCTTGGGTATAAATCAATAGATTACCGCCATTTTCAGGAATCCAATCAACATTCAAATAGTAAATTACCGATAAAATACGTCCTTTTTGAGCCTGAAAAGTATCTCGGTGGCGACGGTAAAATTTACCAATGTCATATTTAGCAAAATGGATTTCAGTATCCACAATTCCTAAATAACAGGTTTGGTTTAGATAATTTACAAAAGCTTGATTTTTATCCAAAAGCACACGTTCTGCTGAATTGATAGAATCCGTTTCGAGCCATAAAATTTCATCGCCTCTAATTAAAGATGCTTTATGAACTTCGCTTTGTTTCCCAATTCCTGCTTCTCTAAATTTTCCTGCATCATATCGTTTTGAGAAAATATCTAAAAGATTCTGAACCTCATTTGGCTCTAAAAAATCATCACAAATTGCATAACCGTTGGCTAAAACGCCTTCAATTAATCCTTCAAACTGCAGCTCCTCTTTCGTCATTTCCACAAAAAAACCCTTATAAGTCCTGCTGACTTACAAGGGTTTTTGGGGTTTGTATAAAGGTACGGGGAAAATTATAATTTATCCGCAATTCCTCTATCATTCGATAATCTTGGTACTTTATTTTGACCACCTAACTTTCCTTCATTTCTCATATAATTTATAAATGAATCTCTCTGCAATGATTTGATTTTCAAGGGTCTGAGAATACTCCCAACCATCAAATCTTCGTAATAGACATTCAATTCTGCTAATTTTTGGTTGAGGTCTTGGGCGAAATTTTCCATATTTTGAGGTTGTCTCGAAAACTCAATCAACCACTCATGGTAAGGTAACCCCCCTTCAGGCGGAGTTACTTGAGGGGCAACGGTAAACTCGACCAATTCCACCTCGGGCTGACGCTGCATGGCAAATTGCATCGCTTTTTCAACTTCTTCGCCAATTACGTGTTCACCAAAAGCGGAAATAAAATGCTTAATTCTGCCCGAGACTACGATACGATATGGATTTAAGGATACAAATTTTACGGTATCTCCAATAGAATATCCCCAAAGTCCAGCGTTGGTATTCATCACCACGGCATAATTTACGCCTAATTGTACTTCTCCAATATGTAAACGTCGAGGGTTTGGTTTAAAATAATCTTCTACGGGAATAAATTCATAGAAAATTCCAGAATTTAAAAGCATTAAAAGGCCTTCTTCCATTTGAGAATCTTGATAAGCAATAAATCCCTCGGAGGCAGGATACGTTTCGATAGAATCAATTTTACAACCAATTGACTCATAGAGTTTTGCACGATATGGTTCAAAATTTACACCACCATATACAAACAATGAAAACTCTGGAAAAACGTCTTTGATTTTCTTACCTGTTCGAGCTTGAATTCTATCAAAATACATTTGAACCCACGGTGGAATTCCCGAAATCAAAGACATCGGTTTGTCGATAGTTTCATCTATAATTTTTTCAAGTTTAGTTTCCCAATCTTCAATACAATTTGTCTCATAACTCGGCATTTGGTTACTCCGCAAATAACTCGGTACGTGGTGATTGACAATGCCCGAAAGTCGCCCAGTGAAAATGCCATTTTTTTTGTGCATTTCGGGAGAACCCGATAAGAAAATGAGGTTTTTATCCAAGAATTTAGAATTGCCTGTTTCGTGTACATAACTCAACAAGGCATCTCTTGCTCCGTTGATATGAAAACCGATGGATTCTTGCGAAATTGGAATATACTTTACACCCGAAGTCGTTCCCGAAGTTTTAGCAAAATAGAGCGGTTTTCCTTTCCATAGAATATCAGGTTCGCCAGCTACTACTTTTTCAATGTACGGTTTTAGATTTTCATAATCTTGAACAAAAACTGATTGTTTAAAATCTTGATAATCAGAAATTTGGCTAAACTTACTATCTTTTCCAAAAAGCGTATGTGAAGCATCAGAAACCAACGATTTCATCAAAGATAATTGCGTTTCGACGGCACGTTGTTCCCATTTTCGACGATTATTAACGACAAAAGAGGCAAAAGGTTTAGCGAGTATTGAACGGAAAGACATTTGGGAATTTGAGGTTTGATAAGGTACAAAAGTAATAAAAATTATCTCTCAAATCTAAACGTCAAACGATGATGAACTGTTACCCCAAATTCTTTGATAGCTTGACGATGTTTAACCGTTGGATAACCTGCATTTTGTTGCCAACCATATTCTGGAAATTCCTCAGCAAGATTTTCCATTAAATCATCTCGATACGTTTTTGCCAAAATGGAAGCCGCTGCAATTGATAAAAATTTACTATCACCCTTCACAATGCAAGTATGCGGAATCAATGGATAAACGGGAAAACGATTGCCGTCAATCAATAAATGTTCTGGACGAATTTTGAGTTTATCAATCGCCAAGTGCATGGCTTTCATACTGGCTTTTAGGATATTTATTTCGTCAATTTCTTGATTAGAAACCTCCGCAATTTCATACGCAAGGGCATCACGCATGATATCGATTCGTAAAAGTTCTCGTTGTTTTTTAGACAGTTGTTTTGAATCATTCAACAATTTATGTTCGTAATATTTAGGTAAAATCACGGCAGCAGCTACCACTGGCCCTGCCAGACAACCACGCCCTGCTTCGTCTAATCCTGCTTCAATTAAACTTTCATTATAAAAACTTTTTAACATTTTTCTTGTTTTTTACTTCCAACAATCCTTAATAGTGGGAAAACAATTCACCATTATATTTACAAACACCTGTTAATCAACACCTTACTCTTAAATTCTAATCATTTAGCATTCACTACTTTTCAAAAAAATATGTATTTTTGGCATGATTTATGCTAAGTTTTTTGCAGATAACATACGATTTTGTATAAAATCCGCCCTAAATTACCCATCAAAATCCTTACTGATATGAAAAAAATTTCCAAATTCCATTCGTGGAACGAATATTGTCAGAACATACAAGGACTTACGATAATAACACAATGCCTAAGTTAAGAAAAATTGGACTTACCCTCACGTTGGCGACTGCTCTTTTGAGTAATGTTTCGGCTCAACAAACCAACCCGTTGTTGAATGATGCAATTCGTCATTTCGATTTACGGAGTTTTCCTACTGCCATTCAGAAATTTGAGCAAGTCTTGAAAGATGGTTCAGCCACCCTTTCGGAGTCTGATAAATTATCGGCACTTCTCAAGTTGGCGTATAGCTATAAACAAGCCAAAGATGGTATAAATGCCGAGCGAGTATATCGTCAGGCTCTTGCATATACTCCTGAATTAGTCGGTGAAAATGCAAAATCATACTTACAATTTGCCCAAGTTTTAGCAGATAATAGCAAATTTAAGGAATCTCAAGAGTTTTATGATAAATTCAGCTCATCACAAACGCTTGAAAATCAGAGTGCTCAGTCTCTTAAATCAGCTAATAATTCCAAGATTTCACAAGATATAAGTGCTTTAACCAGCGGAAAAGGTAAATACAAAGTTGAGTTTTTGGATTTTAATACGGCAAA
Source organism: Bacteroidota bacterium (assembly GCA_040387735.1). Lineage (GTDB taxonomy): Bacteria > Bacteroidota > Bacteroidia > Cytophagales > Spirosomataceae > Arcicella. The sequence goes on along the minus strand of JAZKDE010000161.1, from coordinate 7,552 downwards.
TCCAGAATTTAGCCCAATGTATTATCGAGATGGAATTGTTTTTTGTTCTGGAAAAGGCTCTGGCACCAGTTTGATGAACGATAAAGGTGGTTTTTTAGATTTATTTTATCTCAATGACCTCAGTAAAGTTCAAGGGCTTGCGGGTGATGGCACAGGTAAAAAGCCAAAAAGAGTTACGGCAGGAGGTACAAAATCTTTAGGAAATGACTACTATTCTCGGCCAACAGCCAATGACTCCAAAACACTTAATTTCTTTGGAGGAAGTGAAGATGTTGTTGCCAAAGTAAAAGGACAAATTGCAGAATCAGAAATATTTAGCAAATCATTAAATACCAAGTTTCACGAAGGACCCGCCACATTCAATAAAGATTTTTCACAGATAATTTTTACCCGAAATAATTATAATGAAGGTGAAAAGGGAACCAGTGAAAATAATGAGATGAAGCTGAAACTTTATTCGGCCGAGAATATCAACGGAGCTTGGGGAGAAGCAACAGAATTACCTTTTAACGACGACGAATTTTCAACCGCTCACCCTTCATTATCAAAAGATGGTCGTTTTTTATACTTTGCCTCTGACCGTGAAGGTGGTTTTGGTGGAATGGATATTTGGGTTTCGGAATACAAAAATGGAAATTGGGACGAACCCAAAAATTTAGGAAAAGACGTAAATTCAAAAGGAGTTGAAGCATTTCCATTTGTTGACGAAAGAGGCAATCTTTATTACTCTTCTGATGGTTGGGGCGGTGAAGGCGGTTTAGATATTTTTTTCGTAGAAATAAAAAACGGTATTAATACCAACAAACCCGTAACGTTAGGAGAACCATTCAACTCACCGAATGATGATTTTGGAATTATTACCGACGGAAACCGTAAAACGGGATATTTTAGTTCTGACCGCAAACGTGGGGAAGACGATGACATTTACCGTTTCTCTCGTGAGGCAGGTTCAGTTTATGATTGTCGAGAAATGACCGTTAGCATTTTTGACCCTGAAACGAAAGAACCAATTGCTGATACAGAGGTAGAAATTAACCCAAAAGGAGGAACGTCAGAGAAAAAGAAAACTGATAAAAATGGAAGTTTGAAGTTTTGTACTGGCCAAGATTTAGATTATTCGATGAAAATTGCGAAAGAGGGTTACGTAACCAACTTTGTAGGATATTCAACCAAAGGTGAAGCTGATGATGAACCTTCGAGATTAGATGTTCCTTTGATGAAAGTCCAAATCGTTGAACCAGAGCCAGAACCACAAGCCGTTATTGAAAAAGTCATTCCTCCTCCACCAGCACCCGTATTTACGCCCGAAGCGGTTACCAAAAAGAAATCGCTATTAAAAGGTATTGTAAAAACAGAAGTGGAAAAAACACCAATTGAGGGCGTTTTAGTAACCTTCAAAAATGATTGTGACAATACTACGCAACAAGTAATGACGGGACCAGACGGAGTTTATGCCTTCAATATGACCGACGGTTGTGATTATACTTTGGAGGTTTCAAAAGATGGTTACGGAACAAATGTCAATAAAATCAAGAAAGTAAAGAAAGGAAAAGCGAAAGAAATTTCATTGGGTTTAGGGCTTTTCAAAGAAGGCGATTTAATCACAATGGATAATATTTATTATGATTCAAACAGTTCGATTATCCGCAAAGATGCCGCTCGTGAATTAAATAAATTAGCCGCAACCTTACAGAAATTCCCATCAATGGTTATTGAATTAGGCTCGCATACTGACAGCCGTGGAGAAGCCCAAGATAACATGAATCTTTCGGAAAAAAGAGCTCAAGCAGCGGTAGATTACATTGCAAAAAAAGGAATTGAACGAAATAGAATGTTAGCGAAAGGTTATGGTGAAAGCGACTTGGTAAATAAATGTACTGATGGAGTAAGTTGTACTGAAGCAGAACATCAAAAAAATAGAAGGACGACTGTAAAAATTATCAAAGTTAGACCTGAATAATAACACAAAACGAAAAAGAGCGACTCAAATTAAATTTGAGTCGCTCTTTTTCGTTATTTGCAGTTCCAAAATACTTCAAAATATGCTTTTATTTCAAATGACAGGGCTTTCAGGTGCTGGCAAGAGTACTATTGCTAATTTAGTAAAAGAGAATCTTTTAAACCTAAATTTAAAAGTTGAAATCATTGATGGTGATGAATTCAGAAAAACACTTTGTGCGGACTTAGGTTTTTCGCAAGAAGATAGAATTGAGAATATTAAACGGCTTGGTTTTGTAGCAAACCTTTTAGCGAGAAATGAGATTATCACTATTATTGCGGCAATTAATCCCTATAATTTAGCTCGAAATAAACTGCAAGAATTGTATAATGCTAAGCTCATTTATATAAAATGTGATGTAGAAACACTCAGACAACGGGACACCAAAGGACTCTATAAAAGAGCTTTTTTACCAGAAAATCACCCTGAAAAAATTCATAACCTAACGGGAGTAAATGACATTTTTGAAATTCCCCAAAATGCTGATTTAGTGATTGATACAACCAAAGAATCACTCGAAGTTTCTTTACAGAGGGTTTTGGATTTTATAATGGAAAACAATCGCTAAAATTGAAATAATGCTTCAGCGTTCCATTCGGCCTATTTAAAAAAACAGGATTAAACATTTATCAAATCCATATTTCATTTTGAGAATTATCATTAATGGGTAAATAGGTTAAATATTGAACCATTCTTGGAGTGTTATCTTTATTGGGTGTCGCACAATGTGGCAATGCCTGATGCCAAATAACAAAGTCTCCAGCATTTCCAGTTACAGGTTTCGCCTCCAACTCATTAACAGCTACTATTCTTGGATTAACATTTTTGGGTAAACCTTTCATCCAACCCTCAATTTGATGATGAAAACCAGCAACACAATGAAAAGCCCCACTGTTGCTTTTGACATCTGTCAAATAAAGTAATCCTTGTAACCGAAACGGAATTGGCAGGTGTAAGCTAACATCCCAATGTAATGAACTCCCTCTAAATGTATAAAAATCATTTTCTGGTGGATTAAAACTTACTTTATCGACCGTTTTATATATTTTATCTGTTTTGTATAATTGTTGATACGCTTTTAAAATTTTGGAAGATTGTCTATTTTTTTCTAATGTAGGATGTTGGGTAAATAAAACCATCAATCCTTCTTTAGCCTCATGGTTTTGATACCAAGACTCTGGCTTATCTAATGACGCACCCAAGTATTCAAGAATTGCCTCTTGTGTATGCACACAATCTTCTCTCGGAATAGCATTTTGGATAACTACATAACCATTTTCATCCCAAAATTTCAAATCATCTTCATTCAAAACATCAGCTATTTCAGTTTCTTCAAGAACATTATTTATCCGTTTATTTTGACTAAACCAATTTTCAAATGCTGATTGGCTTGGTTGATTAAAATACAGATATTTTAAAGTTTCTTCTATTCCAAATCCATTTTCCGAAAGAACATTTTGGAAGACATCCCATTCACCAGAAACTATTGATTCAAAATTTAAAATTTGAACCCTAAACTTATTTAAAACTTGGTAATTTTCCATAAAAGACTACTGATTTTCAGCCATTAATTGCTCATACAAACAAAAAACAGCCTTTTGATAATCTGGCAATTCATCCTCCAAAGCTTTTTCTTCAAAGACCAAATTAGGTCTTTTACTATGAAACTGTGTGCGAGCAATCATCTTTGATTTCACAGAATCGCCAATATTTAGCTTCAAAAAATATTCTATTTTTTCTAAACTTGTCAAAATACCTTCACCATAATTTACAAAAAGAGCATTTTTATCTTTTTGAATAATTTCTAAGTACTTATCAAAATATTTCTCTAATACCTTTGACACATAGACTGGTTTTGCGACCGATAGGCTTTCCGTCAAAGTCAAGCCAAACAATTCGGGTTGAATAACTCCTGGTGCAGCGTGCATGCCCGTTTCCTGTATTTGCGAGCGAATAACTTCATCGGGACGTCTGAAAGAGAAAATGAAAGGAGTTTCGGGATACAATTTTCTTAATTTTTCATAATAAATAGTATGCCAACTATCCAATTTAATGAAAAAACGTTGCTCATCTCCCGTTCTTATCTGTCCTAAAAACTTCACTACAGACTTAATAGATTCATCAATGATTTCTTCTGAAATATTGGGAGTGTTAAAAGCAATTTCACGCAAAACTTCATCTAAAATTGGGGGTTCAGCAATAACAATATTTTGCTCATCCAAAGATAATAATTGGGCTAAAAGTGTAGATCCACACCGGGAAACGTGAAAAATAAATGCGGTTGGACTTAGAGAAGGAATATTTTCAGCAAAATCAGAGATGCCTTCCAAAGTAGAAATGGCACGAAATAGTTTTCTATTTTCTTCAAAAGCCCTACACAATGCGATGCTTTCTTGAAAAAATGGTTCGGTAAATTTTTTATCCGCAACGTATAACCATTGACAGGATAAAGATTCTTCTTGAAAATCCAACCGAAAGGGAATCCAATTTTTTAATGGATGATTTTTCATAGTGCTATTCTGCCAGTTCTATTCTCAATTGTTTGATTAAATTATCAGCCGTATCCGTTTTCATCATTGATAATTGTTCAATCATCATCAACTTAGTTTGGGCATTTAATTTACTTTTTTTCTCCTCCTCAAAATCGTAACCTAATGTAGCAAAAAGAGCGTCAGACCAAGCGTTTCTAATGCAATCAATTACCAGATGGATTCTATCATTTTCACCTTCATTCGCTACAAAATGGGGGCGATTAAAATTGGCATACCAACATTCTCCTTCAAGCATTGGAAGTGTTTTTTTATTAACTGTGAAGCTAACTTTATCATTCGTTTGAATAGGAATATGGATTCTAAAAAAACCATCTTCATATCCTGACGAATTATCTTTATGTTCCTTTATGTAACTGTTTGGCGACAAAGAAAGTAGTCGAATGGCTTCTTTTTCACATTGAAAAAAATTAGCTATCTGCTTAAAATACAAACACTTAGCAAGAGTTTGAGTGTCAATAAAGGTAGCATTTGGAGTTGCTAAAATATCTAATTCACTTCCAGAAATAGAGCGTAAAGCAAAACTTGACCAATGCCCCGTGAAATCATTTTGGTTAAAATGAACCAACCAATTTGTATGCTGACAGAGTTTTAGGTCTGCTTTTAGACTTTCAATATCAAAGGTATAAGGGAGCTTACAATCGTTCATAGACATTATTTTTAATCATTTTGTTACGCTTAATAATTATTTAGCCAGAAAAAGAGACAACTACTTGACAACTATTATTATTTTTCTGTAATATTGTCCCACTTCTTGTTATTCCCATATAAATTACATCTCCAAAAGTAGCTTAGAATATCTGATATTTTAAAGTTTTAAATTAACAATTTATTCATTTTCTTTTTTGTTTTCCATGAATTCAAATGATTTAATCTTAAAAAAGATTGCTGATTTTATTCAAAAAATAGGAATCCCTATTAGTTTTTGTCAGATTGAAGAGCAAACTTTTTTGCCTGGCCTAATGATTGAAAAAGGGACACTATTGATTGATAAAAAACAGTTAAAATACATTGGTGATACACTCCACGAAGCAGGACATATTGCCCTAATGACTCCCGAAGAACGCAAGTGCTTACAGGGTTCTTTAGAAAATCAAGCTGATGCCCCAGCTATCGAGATGGCAGCAATCGCTTGGTCTTATGCAGCTTGTTTGGAGATTGGAATTGACCCCAGTTTGGTTTTTCACTCAGAAGGTTATAAAGGTGATGGCGAAAACATTTTACAAAATTTCAACAATGGTCAATATTTTGGCGTTCCAATCCTCGAATGGTTAGAAATGACAGAAAGAGTAACTAACACACAACAAAAAGATACACATTCTTATCCTAAAATGGTTTCTTGGATGAGAACGTAACTCATACGATGAGTAACTATTACCTCTATTTAATATATGAAAATTTAAATAAATAACGCCCTCCTCAAGAGCAGTTTTTTGTTGATGAAGAAACCACATTATCTCTCCCAAAAGCATCTTCTACTGTTTAAAACTACAATTTTCTTCTATCTTTTTCTACTACGTATTCATTAAGCATTATAGCCAAGTGTCTGTTTTTAGAAATCTACCATAATTTAATCAAATACATTTATCTAAGTAGCATTTAATAAATTTTCATCAAGCATAACGCAGTGTTATGGCTTAGTAGGCAAATGCATCAGTAGATAAAACAGGTATTTTTACCCTTATATCAAAGACTAACCAAACATAACTTTGTTTTTTTTGATAGAGAGATGTTTGGTGGTTCATATTGAAATGACATTTTGTATAACAAAACCCAAACCACCAAATTCCAATGTCAAACAGTCGTAGAAAATTTTGCAAAAACTCTGTCTATTTCGGTCTCGGACTTAGTTTTTTCCCTTTGATTACCCAAGCTAAGGCTAATAAATCTATCAGCAACAATGTATTGAGGCTTACGAAGAAGGCTCAGAAAGTAGTAAAAGTGAATGGTAAGATTTGTTATGAAGATTTGAGCCCTGCCCGAAATACAGTGCTTGAAATTTGGCATAATAATTCAGCAAGCAATCCTTCAAGTTTTGAATATGAAGGAAAACTCATGACAGACTCAGAAGGAAATTATAGTTTCGAAACTGATTTCCCAGAAAAACATTATGAAGGTGAGTACTTAAAAACGAGGAGAGTTCATTTAAAAATCAAAGACCAAAATGGAGAAGAGATAGTAACTATGCTCCATTTTGGGTTCGACGGAAAGGCTTTTGTGGATCACCTTCATGTCAATAAAGTGCCTAAGAAATTCAAAACTATATTACCAAAAACGAAATTTGAAGAAAATTTATTCACCATTCAGTTTGATTGGTATTTGGATTCTAAGGTCGCAACCAAACTTGCATAACAGGGAATGCTTGCAAACCTTTTTGGGTAGCATTATTAGCATCAAATGCCATTCCAAGAAATTGTAGCATCGGTAGACCTACATATTGTCCAGACTGAAAACCGTATTGGAGACTTTCATTTTGTCCTTTATAACCTTCAGGATGAAATAAAACCTCAAGAGGAGTTCCAGAGTCAATAGCGGCGGCGTAAGACCATGCTATTGTCATCATGGAATTCGTAGCAATGTCAAAATCTAATTGATTGTCAATAGGATGTGTCAGACTTGTCCGAACTGCACTTGGTGCAAGGGCAATCCTACCTGCTTCGTAAAGTAAATCTCCTGGAAAAGATAGCTTTTCAAGGTCAATTTGTAAAGTGCCATTATGAATATTGATGCCTGGCACATAAGTTTCGATGTCGATGGAGACAAATTGATAAGGAATATTGATTTTCTCTAAAAAACGAATAATGGGTTGTACGTAAACGTGATTTTTATAATTAATCATAGTTTTAAAAATAATGCTTTAAGGTTAAAATTTTGATTGCAAAGCTATATTTTATTATCAGATTGGCAAAGTAAAACTGGTTTTTTCACTTGTAAACGCTTGATTATCTAAACATTTTTTAACTCACAATTACCTTTTTTATCACAATTTAACTAAACAATTTAA
>JAZKDE010000160.1:0-3422 GCA_040387735.1 Bacteroidota bacterium | reverse complement strand
TGACTCATAATCAGTAGGTGCTTGGTTCGATTCCAAGTGGGCCCACAATATTTTAAAACCCTCAAATCTTGTAAATTTGAGGGTTTTATTTTTAACTCTCTCCTAAAAATCAAATTACCAACCCATCAACTGGCAAATAACAACTAACCACCGTCAATTTATCACTCGTAATCCCCATACTACCGCCGTGTATTTCCACAAATTCTCGACATAAAACCAATCCTAAGCCTGAGCCTTTTTCTTTGGCTGTGCCACGGGTTGAACTGATGATTTTTTGAGTAGCAATTTTTTGAATTTGCTCCTCGGTCATGCCTATCCCTTCGTCTATTACGCTGAGGACAAAACCTTTATCTTTTTGATTTACTTGAATCTTGATAACGCCATTTTTAAAACTGAATTTTATGGCGTTCCCGAGCAAATTTCGGACAATAAAATCTACCATTTCGGCATCCACTACAATGTCCTTTAACTTATCAATCGAGGTTTCAATTTTAATGTTTTTTAACTCAATATCCAATGAATGTAATGCTATTGAGCTTTTTATAACTGACTGAATATCGATTAACTGCGGATTAAATACAACTTGATTTATCTGCGAGCGTGACCACAAAAGCAAATTGCTCAACAACTGATTTAAATTGCTTAAAGATTGCCTTGCTTTCTGGGTAAGCGTCATTCGTTCCTGTTCCGTGAGTCGGTCATGGTGATTGATTAAGAGGTTCAAAAATGAGTCTAATGAAACCAATGGATTACGTAAATCGTGTGAAATAATGGACAACAATTTGTCTTTCAAATGATTTAATGCTCTTAAATCTGCGGTTTGTTCAGCCACTTTTTGTTGCAAAAGCTGACTTTGTTCTTCCAGTAATTGCTTGCGTTCACGTTCTTTATCCAACTCCATTTGCGTTACTTTTACTTGTGCTTGATTCAAGCGACTTGACAACCCCAAAGAAAATAAAACTACCTGAGCAATCACGCCATATTGCACCGCATAACGAGTTAAATAATTGTCCGAAATCCAATTTAATTCTCTGATAATAAACAAGATACCTCCCAAAACTAAAATTAAATTTGCCAACGAAAAATACCTTGCAGGACTATAACCTTTTCGCCAAACCATTACACCACACAAAAACATCATGGATAAAACCGCCGTTCCGATAAAGCCAATTAGGTCGACCAAAAGGTCAAGAAAATCAATATTCCCCGAATAGCAAACCAAGGCAAGCAAGCATATAAAAAGACAAAAAATACTGAGAATATTGAGCCCTTTATTGATTAGTGGAAAGGTTTTGTCAAGGTGCAAATAGGATTTGGTGAAATAAATTCGGGCTAAATTGGTCATTGGCACAATGAAGGCAAAAGCGTAAGTATCCCATTTCGGAGAATTTTTCCAAAGTAACTCAATGCCAAATCCGTAGTAAAAAAAGAAGTAGAAACCGATGCCCAAAATAGAAATAACGTAGTATAAATAACTAATATCTCGGACGGAAAGGTAAATAACAAAATTGTACAAAGCCATGATAACGATAATGCCAATAAACAAGGCTTGAAGCCAAAAACGCTTTTTATCTTGTTGCTCAAACTCTTCTAAAGTACTGATTTTAAAATCAATAACATTTGGTGTATAAATACTAAGCGTACCATTTAGTCTCAAATAAAAAGTAGACATTTTGTTTTTTTCCAAGATAATTTTAAAAGCCGTAATCGAACGTGGATACGAACGTTGGTCGAGGGGCAATAAACTCCCTGCTGTTATCCCTTTGGAAAAAATTAGCGGATTTTCACTAAAAATTTTAGCCGAACCCCATTTATTCATCGAATACAAAATATACGTTTGGTCAAAGTTTTCCGCATTTTGCAAATCAAATTTCAGCCAATACGTCTTCGTTTTATCCAGTAAAGATGGGTCGTATCTTTTGAAAACCATTTCAGTTTTCAAGCTCGAATCTGGACTGTTAGCAATAAGAAAATTTATATTTTTTTGAGCAAAAGAAGAGGTGTAACTTATTGATAATAAGACTACTATTGTCAAAAATCTGTTAAAACATCGTAATTGGGCTTTTTTCATTGAGGATGATTTTGCGTAAATTTAGCATTTCAACACAAACTACTCATGCAATCTGTAAGAATTCTTATTGCCGAAGACGATTGGATTATTGCCAAGGAGGTTTCGCTCACACTTCAAGATTTAGGTTTTGAAGTTATTGGCACGTTTGATACGGGCGAAGAATTATTGCAAAAATTGCCCACGCTCAAACCTGATTTGATATTATTGGACATTGATTTGGCGGGAACAATGACGGGAATTGATATTGCCGAAAAACTAAAACCACAAGGAATCCCTTTCATTTTCTTGACGGCAATGGCGGACATAAAAACCATCGAAAAAGCCAAACAAACTGCTCCTTACGCCTATTTAGTCAAACCCGTCAGAGCTGAAAATTTGCTTTCTACAATTGAGGTTAGTTTATACAACTTTCATAGACAAAAGACTGATAATCTGCCTATTACCCCTTCTCAAAGCAATACTTTTGCAATCAATGATAGTATTTTTGTAAAGTCAAAAAAGCGATTAGAGAAGATAAAAATCTTGGATATTTTATGGATTGAAGCCGAAGATATTTACGCCATTATTATTACCAAAACGGGTAAATTTATTCTCAGTCAGCCCCTCAAAAACATCGAAGAACGCCTTCCTTCCGAATATTTTATGCGGGTGCATCGCTCGTATATTGTGCAGTTAGAAAAAATTCAAGCCATTGAAGAAAATGACCTCATTATCGAAGGCAAACACATTGCTATCGGAAAAACCTTCAAAGAAAAATTGATGGGACGGTTGGCATTTTTGTAATTTCCTTTCACCCCAATATTACCTATCATTCACCCCTACTTTTTGCCACTTTCACCTTATTTGTCAAAATTACTAAAATTAAAAATTGCAGTTTTCCAATGTTTTTTATGAAATATTCAATTTTGAAATTATAAAACAGAGGAAAAAATGGCAATGTGGGTGAGCCTTTTGGCGTACATGAGTGTAATAGTTTTCATCGTGATTCGAGGAGCTTTGAAAACCAAAAATATGGCTGATTATGCCGTGGGTAGCCTTACGTTTTCACCGTGGGCAGTTGGACTTTCGTTGGCTGCGGGTATGACGAGTGCCGCTACTTTTATTATCAATCCAGGTTTTGTGGCTTACTATGGTATTAGTGGTGTGCTTTCAATGTCAGTTTTTATGCCCATTGGGGCTTTACTTTCGCTGATTGTAGTGTCGAAAGGATTTCGCAAAATTGGCTCGGATGTAAAAGCAACAACTTTAGCGCAGTGGATTGGCATTCGTTATGAAAGTAAAGGTTACGCCCTCTTTTTTGGTTTTTTATCGCTTTTGCTCATCACTTTCATCGTCTTAATTTGCGTCGGAA
>JAZKDE010000159.1:0-17245 GCA_040387735.1 Bacteroidota bacterium | reverse complement strand
AATACAAGCATTCCAGATATTCTTAAAAAACTTGAATTATTATCCGATGGAAAATTAGCAAAACGAGATGCTAAAGAATCCATTGATGACTATCTTCAACGCTATCTTTACGCCGCTATGCAACGCCAAAAACGTAAGCAAAAGCTCAAAGATGCACCGCCAATGCCACCCGACCCAATGAATCCGAGTAGCTTTGAGGAAGATGAAGCAACCGTTGGCGTTTGGGAAGCTCAAAGTCTAAAGAAGATTTTTGACTTAAAAGAAAGCGTCGCTGAAATTGCTGAAATGCGTGAAGAAGACGTATTGATGATGATGCAACAAACTCGGGAGAAAAAGAAGGTTTACGAACCCATCAATCACTCGAAAACGCTAATCATTATTTCAGGAAATTTGGACGAAGCCTATTCAATGGCAAATGAAACGGGCGAAACCGATATTGATGCCGATATTTTTAGAGCTTATACCGAAAAAATTACGATTGTTGATATTAAAAATGCCCTTTCAAGAAAATTCAAACCAGAACAAGTAGCTCGTTTTGGCAATATTCACTTGATTTACAAGTCTTTGCGAAAGAGTGATTTTGAGAATTTGATTAAGGAAGAAATTTTAAAAATTGTCAAGAAAAATAAAGAACACTTTGGCGTTGATATTGAAATTTCAGAAAACCTTAACCAATTAATTTACCAAAATGGCGTATTTCCAGTACAAGGTGTAAGACCCGTTTTTTCGAGTATTACAGACATTGTAGAAGCAAATTTGTCCAAATTATTGTTTGAAGCTTTCATGGGAAATCTCATGCACGTAGCGATGGATTACGATTTTGACCGTAAAAAAATCGTCGCCCAATTAGCAGGAAAAAGAACGATTGAACTGGATTATGTTGGTAAAATTGACCAAATCCGTCAAGATAATTCGCCTGATATGGTGGCAAATATTGCCGTTCACGAATCTGGACACGCCATTGTTTACGGTATTTTATTGGGACTTGCCCCTTTACAATTGAAATCGAGAGTTGCTTCACGTTATGCACAAGGATTTTCGTTTCCGCATTTGATTCATTTATCAAAAGAAAATATCATCAATAAAATTAAGGTATTTTTAGCGGGAGGAATTGCTGAAGAGATTATTTTTGGCGAAGAAAAAGCGACAATTTCTCGTTCTTTCGACCGTGAAGAAGCCACTTCCATGATTATGGAGTACATTCGTAAATATGGTTTCGATAAAAATTATCAAGCCTATTACGCACATTCTGGCCCTTATAGCATGGATTTAAGCGTAACAGATTGGGCAATTGAACGTATGATTCGAGATTTGACGAATGAAACGAAAGAACTCTTAGAAAAAAATCAAGATTTCTTAATTTTCTTATCCAAAGAATTAGCTCAGAAAGGAAGTTTAAAACCAATGGAAGTTGTAAAAATTGCCGAGCAATTTGGTCATAAATTTGAAGTAAAGGAAGAGAATTATTTGCACTTAGCAAATTATGAAGGGATTTTGAATCAGTCTTAAAGTTTAAACAAATTAGAAATCATGAATATATAACCTCAAATTCAAATAGTATCCTTTAAGATTAGCCAAAAGGTACTTTACAAAAAACATATCTTATGCTGAAACTCGTATTCAGCAATCATTTACTCAAAATCACGGCTAAATGTTAAATAACAAATAGCTATATTATATGCACAGTACAGAAGAACAAAAAGAAACAGCGGTGTTGGTAGCTGTACAAACACAGAAACAAACCGCAGAACAAACCAAAGAATATTTAGACGAATTAGCATTTCTTGCCGATACTTCACAAATTGAAACGCTTTATACTTTTACTCAAAAATTAGAAAAGCCCGAAAATAGAACGTATGTTGGAAAGGGAAAATTACAGGATATTATCGCTTACGTAATTGACAAAGATGTAGATATGGTCATTTTTGATGATGATTTATCACCAATTCAAATCAGAAATATTGAAACGGAATTCGCTAAATTTCAAAAAGAAGTCAAAATTCTTGACCGTAGCTTATTGATTCTCAACATCTTTGCGATGAGAGCTCAAACGGTTCAAGCTCGTACACAAGTAGAATTGGCTCAACAACAATATATTTTGCCAAGACTTACCAAAATGTGGTCTCACCTTTCTAAACAACGTGGTGGTGTGGGTATGCGTGGACCGGGTGAAAAAGAATTGGAAACTGACCGTCGTATTGCCAATGACCGTATTTCATTCTTGAAGGAAAAATTAAAACTGATTGATAAACAAGCATTTACACAACGTAAAAATCGTGATAAAATGGTGCGTGTTTCCTTGGTGGGTTATACCAACGTAGGCAAATCAACCTTGATGCGAAGATTGGCAAAAGCGGATGTTTTTGCGGAAAATAAACTCTTCGCAACGGTGGATGCAACGGTTAGAAAAGTAACTTTTGAGACGATTCCATTCTTACTTTCTGATACCGTAGGATTTATTCGTAAATTACCTACGATGTTGATTGAGTCGTTCAAATCGACTTTAGATGAAGTTAGAGAAGCTGACATTTTGCTCCATGTTGTTGATATTTCACATCCGAATTACCAAGAACATATCGACGTTGTAAACTCAACTTTGGCTGAAATTGGGGCGGCTGACAAACCTACCATTCTGGTTTTCAACAAGATAGATTTATATTCTACTGAAGACGTTGAAATTCATGATTGGCAAATTGGCTCGGGTGAAGAACCTGTAAATCAGCAAATTAGAATTCAAAAAGTAACTGAGTTTTTGAAAAATTCGTTCATGAATTTACCTCAACCAACAACAGTTTTCATTTCGGCAGAACAAAAGGAGAATATCGACGAGCTAAGAGATGCGATTTTAGCATTAGTGAAAAGTCGACACATTCAGATTTTCCCAAATTGGCTGAACGAAGAAGAGTTTTCAGTTACCAGTGAACAATAAACAATTATCAGTAAACAGTAAAACAAGAATTTTCCATTTGATTTTAAACAAGTTTTCAAGAAATTTGTATTCTAAAATTACTGTTTACTGAAAAGGCACCATAGTTCAACGGATAGAATAGACGTTTCCTAAACGTTAGATGCGAGTTCGATTCTCGCTGGAGCCACAAATTCAATGAGTGATTGATGTATTGAGTGAATGAGTGAGTGATAATTTCAAATAGAAATAGCCACTAAACTCTTTTATTTATTTTCTTCTCTCTATACTTTATACTTCTTATTTTGCAAACCATATCCATTGCCCTCTGTACATACAACGGTTCTCGATTTTTACGGGAGCAACTTCAAAGTTTAGCCAATCAAACTTTATTGCCAACTGAGGTAATTATTACGGATGATTGTTCTTCTGACAATACACTTGAAATTGCCCAAGAATTCAGTAACCTACTCAATATCAAGACGTTTAAAAATGATATTTCCTTAAAAGTAACCAAGAATTTTGAGCGTGCTATCTCACTTTGTACAGGTGATATTATCTTGATGTGCGATCAAGACGACCTTTGGCATTCCGATAAATTAGCTAAAATTCATGCGTATTTCCAAGAGAGTTCCAATAAATTAGCTGTTTTTTGTGACGCTGATTTAGTCGATGAAACAGGTAAAAGCTTGAATAAAAACTTTTGGTCGGTAGTACGTTTTCAAGAGCCGCAGATTCAACAATGGAAAAATGGGAAAGCGGTAGAAATTTTATTAGCGGGAAATCGTTCAGCAGGTTGCATGATGGGTTTTAGAAAAGAATTAGTCGAAAAAATCATTCCTTTTCCAACGCATATTCCCGAAATGATTCATGATAATTGGATTACAATAATTGCGGCAATGTTGGATAAAATTGGAATTATTGAAGAACGGTTGATTTCTTATCGTCAGCATAGTTTTCAACAAATTGGTACTCGTCCAAAGGATGCAGGAAAAGTGATTAGCCTCAAAGACAGATTTTCTCGACCAAGAGCCGAAAAACTTGCCCCATTCTTAGTAAAAAGCGACTATTTTTGTACTTTGAAAAAAGCATTAATAGAAAGAATTGATGAAAATAATCCTAATTTCGAGCAATTAGACCGCATTATCAATTTCTACGAAGTTCGTGGAACACTTTCTCCTTTTCATTTAGCCCGACTATTTCCAGTGCTAAAGTTATTATTATCAGGCGATTATCACCTTTATAAAGATCAAGAAGCTTCTTGGAAAGCTCCTTTAGTAGCGGCAATTGGAGATTTATTAGAGTAGAAAATTTATAGAATGAAATTAATATACACAGTCTGTACGGCAAATTATTTGTATCAAGCCCTCACAATGGGCGAATCTTTACGAAATACCAATCCTGATTATGAATTAATTATTGGTTTGGTGGACGAAATTCCCGTCACGGATTTTGAGATTCCTTACAAAATAATTCCTATTTCTGAAGTTCAAGAGGTTAATTTGGCAGGTTTCAAAGGTGAATATACCGTGATGGAAGTCGCAACGGCTTGCAAACCCATTTTCGGGCTTTATCTCTTTGAAAAATATTCTGATTTGGATAAGTTAATCTATTTTGACACAGACCTTTGGATAACCGATAGTGTAAAAGAGATAGAAGAAAATCTTGATAATTACGACATCATTATTACACCTCATATTTCTCATCCCATTGATTTACAGGAGCAATGGAATGAAAAACAGTTCCTCAATGCAGGACTTTACAATACGGGATTTGTGGGAATGAAGCGGTCGGGAAATACTTTCAAGTTCTTAACTTGGTGGAAAAATCACTTGAAAGATTATGGTTATTATGATTTTTGTAACGGCATGGGAATTGACCAATTATGCGTCAATTTTGTTCCAATTTTCTACGAAAAAGTCTTGATAGAATACAGTCCTGCGTATAATCTTGCTTACTGGAATTTACACGAAAGAAAAGTGGAATTTGTCAATGGAAAATATGTAATAAATGGAAAAGAGAATTTACTTTTCTTCCATTTTAGCGGTTATAGTCCAGAGAACCCAGAATTGCTTTCAAGACATATAAAAACCTCAAAAACGAGCAATTATCCTACTTTGACGAGTTTGTTTAAGACTTACAATTCAGCTTTATTGAGGAATCACTATCAGCTTTTCAAGAACTTAGTTCCTGCTTATGGAAAATTTAATCCACCCAAAAAAGAGAAGAATATTGTATTCCAATTGATTGAGAAATCAGCTTGGAAAGCAATTAATTTTATTGATGATTTTTAAAAATGGAGACAAGGCAATTAATTTTATTGATGATTAAAAAAAAATAGAGACAAGGCAGTGCCTTGTCTCTACCAAGAATAAATTAATTATCCTCTTACCAATGCCTTATTAATATCACTCGCCAACGAAGGGCCAGCGTAAATAAATCCTGTGTAAATCTGAATTAGCGATGCACCTGCCTTTAGTTTTTCAATAGCATCTTTTGGACTATGAATCCCTCCTACGCCAATAATTGGAAACGATTTATTTGATTTCTCAGACAAATATTTAATCACTTCTGTTGAACGTTTGGTTACTGGCTTCCCACTTAATCCACCCATCTCTTGCACTAAATTTTCGTCAGATTTCAAACCTTCTCTTGAAATTGTCGTATTAGTGGCAATTACTCCTGCAATTTTTGTTTCTTGTACTATTTCAACAATATCATCTAATTGAGAATCCGTCAAATCTGGAGCAATTTTGAGCAGAATTGGTTTTTGTTTTACCTTCTTTATATTCTCATTTTGAAGCGTTTGTAAAAGATTTTTCAACGGTTCTTTTTCCTGCAATGCTCTCAAATTTGGCGTATTTGGTGAACTCACATTGACTACAAAATAATCTACGTAATCAAACAATTCGTGGAAACAAATTAAGTAATCATCCACTGCATTTTCATTGGGAGTTACTTTATTTTTACCAATATTTCCGCCAACCAAAATATTACTATTCCGTGCTTTCAATTTTTCAACAGCTACTTTTACACCGTCATTATTAAATCCCATTCGATTGATAATAGCTTCATCGGGTTTTAATCTGAAAAGACGTGGTTTGTCATTCCCTGGTTGTCCTTTTGGTGTCAGCGTTCCGATTTCGATAAAGCCAAAACCTAAGTTAGAAAACTCATCAATCATCAAAGCATTTTTGTCAAAACCTGCTGCTAATCCAACTGGATTTTTAAACTTTAGTCCAAAAACTTCCCGTTCTAAACTTGGGTGTTCGTAATGATAAATTGCTCTGAATATTTGCGGAACAAAAGGAATTTTGAATAAAAATTTAATCAGGTCGAAAGTAACATAATGAGCTTTTTCAGCATCAAGTTTAAACAGAAGGGGTTGGAGAATGTATTTGTACATTTTATTAGAAAAATAGAGATGGATTGACTCCAAAACTCCTTTAAGAATGGTTGAAGTACAAATTTACGAAAACCAAAAATGAAAAACCCTCCAAACACTAAAATGCTTGCAGGGTTTTTCTTATTTCAATTCAATAATATGTGATTTCAATTATTTTTTTCCCGGTTTTTTAAAAATAGATTCGTCAATTGTTGGGTTCAATTTGATTGAATCTGTTTCAATCGTCATCATTCCTCCCATTGGATTAGCAGTTTCCATTGAATAAGGGAACGTCAATCCTTCTATTTGCTTAAAGTTTGAAAAACTTACTTCGGCATTAATTTCCTGTCCATTTACGTTTCTTTTTCCCGATGATTTCAAAGTATAATAAGTAGAAGTAGAAAGAAATAAGTTTGTAGCCTCCCCATTTTTTTCAGTCAATTTTAAGTGATAAACATCGGCACCATCTAATTTTTCGGTTCCAACGAATTCCAAAGTAGAACCTTTTTCTTTGTAACTAAGTAAAGAACCTCCCAAGTTAGTTTGTTTCAACGTTTCCTTCACCAAAGCTCCAGGCATATCTTCGGGTTCACCAGTTCCTCCCATCATCGCTGGACGTTGCATCCAACCTGATTCGCCATCCACGGAAGTTATAATTTCTTGCCCCATTACCGAAACATCAGTTCTCAAACTCTTTCCAGAAACAATCGTTGTTTTACTTTCGATGTCCATTCCTTGAATGGAAAACTTATTGTTCATCTGAATACTTTTGAGGGTTTTCCATTTTTCACCACCCATTGCTTCAATATGTTTCGCTACAATTTCATCAGCCGTTTGAGCGAAAGAAGTCGCCGCAGTTGCCAATACTATAAATGCCGAAGCAATAATTTTTGTAAGTTTCATTTTCTTGTTTTAGTTTAAGTTTCGTCTGAATAACGTACTTTTTATGATTATGTTAGAAATGTAGTGATGAAAAATATTATCACAAAATAATATCGTGATAATCAGTTAAAACAACGGATAAGTGGCGGTTAATAAGGCGTATGCTTGGCTTTGAAAATTTTGTTGGGAATAACAAACTTTGAGTAATCGACTTTTGCATTGTTAAAATCAAGTAAGCAAGATTTGACAATCTCTCTAAAATTTTCCTCGTGTTCAGCACTAATATTCATGAAACCCGTATAAATTCTGGAAGCATCGGTATGAAAAAGTCTCAGCGGTTTATAGTCAGTTTCAACATAAAAATCCATGACAATTTTCGCCATTCCTTCTTCATTCAAAAAGTGTCGTTGTTCTCTAATCTTCAGTTCTTTAATCCGAATCGTGATGGGTACAAGTCCCGCTCGGTAAGTATTTGAAGGCTTTATGTATCGCATCAAAACTTTTTGAAGGCTATCTCCAAAAGTTATCGTTCTTTGTTTGTTGAAAATTCCCCGACGAGTTAAAAAATATTTGGGCTGATTAAAGTCACAGACAATCTTTTGAATGTAGAATTTTCGATTGGGTAATGGGAATTGTTCCTGTTTCAGAATTAAAAGTTGAGCTGGAATTTGCTGAGCAAAAAGGGATTGATGATTTATTATTCCAAGGAACAAAACCAAGAAAAACATTTTATTAAACATAGTGGCGGTATGTTTTAGGGTGATAAAACAAAAAACTCCTCAAAAATTAAGCCATTTCCGAGGAGTTTTTTTATAAATATCTGATATTCAAACAGATTCGTTTCCTATGCCACAGCTTCTTTATTTCTTGGAAATGATTTTAAAGCAATCCCCAAAGCTAAAAATGTCACCAAACCTGCCATGAAAAAAGCCGCTCCTGGGAAGAAAACTGGTGCGTCTTCGGCAGAAAAATACGAGAATAAATTTGATGCAAATAAAGGTCCAATAATAGTCGTTACACTTTGCATACTCGTAATTCCTCCCTGTAATTCTCCTTGTTCATTTGGTGCAACTTGCTTGGTAATCATACTTTGCAAAGCTGGGCCAGCAATACCTCCCAAACCAAATGGCACCATAAAAATGTACATCATCCAGCCCTTTGTTGCAAAAGCGAAAAGAATAAATCCAACCCCATAAAATAGTAACCCAATAATTACGGAGTTCCTGTCACCCAATTTTGGATTAATAACTCTATTGAGTCCACCCTGCACGATGGCAACCATTAAACCAACAAATGCTAATGAATAGCCTACTTCTTTAAGCGTCCAATTAAATTCTTTCATGGTAAAATATGACCAAGTACTTGGGTGAGCTTGACCAGCAATTTGCAAGCAAAATAAAGCACCAATTAATCCCAGAAGGGCGGGATAACGGGCAATATTTTTGAGTGAACCCACAGGATTTGCTCTTTTCCAATCAAATTCTCTGCGGTTTTCCTTCGCCAATGATTCTGGCAAAACAAAGTAGCCGTAAAGCGCATTAATAAGCGTCAATCCTGCGGCAAACATAAAAGGCACACGAGTACCAATATCACCTAAAATACCCCCAATCGGAGGACCAATAATAAACCCAAGTCCAAAAGCAGCTCCAACCATACCAAAGTTTTTCGAACGATTTTCATCCGTTGAAATATCAGCAATGTAAGCGGTTGCAGTTGTAAAGCTTGCTCCAGTAACGCCTGCAATTAGTCTTGCTGCAAAAAGCCATATCAATGACGGAGCAAAGATTAAAATCAAGTAATCGAGAAAAAAGCCAAAAAGAGATGCTAAAATAACGGGTCTTCTACCATATTTATCGCTCAAACCACCGATGATTGGCGAGAAGATAAATTGCATAATGGCATAAGATGACATCAAAAACCCTGAATATTTTGACGCTTCACTAAGCCCTTTGCCAGTAAGTTCTAATAATATTTTGGGAATAACAGGAACAATAATTCCAATACCAAGAACATCAATAACAATAGTAATAAAAATAAAAATAATGGCAGGACTACGCTTTGTTGACATGAGAAATGATGGATAGATTAATTTGCAAGTTACTCATTTTTTATGAAACCTACCTTAAATCTATTGCTCAAACCGCAAACTTAAAACCAATTTTATCCTTCAAAAAAGCTTTGCTAATCTCAGCACTTTCTTTGGGTGTACGGGTTTTCACAGGAACTCCGTCTAATTCTACAATTGCCCAATTCTTGAAATTAATTCTCTGCAAATTGTCGAAAACAGCCTTCAAATCTACATTTCCTTGGCCCAATTCCACAAATTTATAGGCTTTTTTATCTTCTGGCTTTTCGGGTAATGGACACTGAACATCTTTAATATGTAGAGCTCCAATAATGTCTTTATAATCTAAAACTGCCTTCGCTGGATTTCCTCCACCTTGGTGATAATGAGCAACATCCAACAACAATTTTAAATATTTTGGATTCATCGCTTGCACAATGGTATCAACTTCTTCGGGCGTTTCTCCAAATTGACTCATGTGATTATGGTACGTTGATTGAATTCCTAAATCAGCTGTTTGTTTACCAATTTCATTCATCACAAAAGTCAATCTGTTTAACTGTTCAACGGTAGGTAATTCATCTTTTTTTCGAAGCGAATTGGTCAATTGAATCGTAGTTCCACCCAAAGCTTTCACAAAGCTGGCGTGTGCCACGTGATAGTCAATCGTACTTTGTTCTTTAGCAGGGTCAATCTCCACATTTCCACTCGAAAACATCGGTAAAGCCAAGCCACTCGCTGTTATTTGGTCTTTCAACTCACTCACCTTGGTCTTATACGCATCATACGTATTTGCACGCAATTGAACACCTTTGAAACCTAATGAAGCAATATCCTTCATGGCATCGAGGTCTTTCCCTCCCCAAGTAATAGCCGAATATGCCAATTGAAGCTTGGGAACTTTGGCAAAACTATCCAAAGAAATTAATGAAGCAGAGGCCAATAAACCTGCTTGATACAAAAAATTACGACGTGAGATTTCAGACATTTTCAGAGTGTTTTGAGATTAATTATTTCTAATTACAATTATAAATAAAGACATTAAAGCTTTATTCATTAAAAGGCAAAAAACAGGGTAAACTACTGATACTAAACAGAGAAACTCACTACCTTATAATTTTTCCGTCTTGATATAAAACAGTTCAGTAGCAATTTTAAATTCTTGCCCTTCTACTTTCTGAAAATTCTTCGTTTGCCATTCATTTGTAGGAATAATCACTTCGTATTGTTGCGAGCCATAACCTGCTTTTATTGGCATTGAATTAACAGTTTCCTTCCAACGATAACGAAGTTCAGTACCATTAGTTGTAGTCGTAATCTGATATTGCAAAATAGGTACTTGTTTGGTTTTCAAATACATATTAAATACAGGAGCCAGATTCTTACCAGTTTTTTCGTCAAAATATTGAATCACTTGTTCAGTGGTAACATTAGAAATTTTAAACTTTGTGGCTAAGCCCTTCAGCGTTTCAAACCAAATTTTATCATCATTTACAATATTCCGAAGTGTGTGTAACATCCACGTTCCTTTATAGTAAATATCAGAATCGGGTTGCGGATAATTTACACCCAAAGCACCAATCAAAGGCTCTGCATTACGAATACTGGATTTCTGTTTTTCGAGATATTTAATTGATTTTTCGTAGCCTTGCGCACATTCAACGTAGAGAGCTTCCATATACGTAGTAAAAGATTCGTGAATCCACATTTCAGCGTGGTCATTACAACTTAAAGAATTACCAAAATATTCATGCCCCGATTCGTGTATAATGATAAAATCGAAGCCATATTCATTGTTGCGGTAATTATTGCCATACGCCACCGCACTTTGATGTTCCATTCCCCAATAAGGCGTTTCAACCAAAGCGTAGCCATCTTTCCAGAAAGGGTATTTACCGAATAATTTCTCGTAACAAGCCAACATTGGTTTTACTTGCTTGAAATGAGCTTTGGCTTTTTCCAAATTAGGCTTCAAAACGTAATAATCTAAGTCCAACTTTTCACCATCTTGAGCAGTATAAACGTCTTTGAAATTGGCGTAATCGGCAATATTCAACGAAATATTATAGTTGTTGATTGGGTAACTCACAAACCATTCGTATTCCATAAATGGCTGAAAAGAAACACCCGTAAGCGACTTATTTTCTGACTCTTGGGAATCACTTTTTAATTCTTTGGTATTTCTTAAATTTCCATTCGAGACACACATTAAACCTTTTGGAACGGCACAAGTAATTTTAACCGAATCAGGTTCGTCCGACAAGTGGTCTTTGTTAGGAAACCACAAACTCGCTCCCGTTCCTTCGCA
Source organism: Bacteroidota bacterium (assembly GCA_040387735.1). Taxonomy (GTDB): domain Bacteria; phylum Bacteroidota; class Bacteroidia; order Cytophagales; family Spirosomataceae; genus Arcicella. The sequence continues at coordinate 5,700 of JAZKDE010000159.1, read as the reverse complement.
AGAAACCACAATCCAATCTTTGCCATTGGGGTCTTTTTTCCACGTAAAACCGCCATCCCAAGGTGGATTTCGGGCAATTTGTGGTTTTCCTCGATAATCTATTTTGATGGCGTACTTCTTATTTTTCTTCTGAATATCAGTAAAATTGATAAAAGTAGCATTGCCTTCTCGGGTAAACTTCAAGGGTTTATCATTTTGGAAAATGTTGACAATCTGCATATTAGCAAATAAATCAACCTGCATTTTTTTGAAATCTGTTGTCGCACGATAATAAATCGTATTTGACCCTTCGATGGTTTGAGACGTTGGAATTACCTTGAGTTTAAGGTCGTAAAACGTGACATCATAACAAGAACGAATCGCCGAAAGTGTTCCTCTCAGTGAATCCTGGCGGGTAAATTGAGCAAAGCTTTGCAAAAATGAGCTTAAAACCAAAAGAAGGATAAGTAGATTTTGCTTTTTAGTTTGATGAAAAAGAGTTTGAGTCATGAATAGTAGGGATAATTATATTTTTACAAAAAAACGCAAAGTTTAGATAATTCGTGAGCGTTATTAGAAAAATATTAAATTTTGAAAAAATCAACTATATCTTTTTCAAAATAAGTTTCTTAAAAATGGTATGACTAATTTTGTAAATCAATCTTAAAAACACTGTTTAATAAGTTATTATGAACTCCCCGAAAGTTTAAAACTTTCGGGGAGTTTCCCAAACAAAGGTTTTGAGATAAAATTATTCAGAACACTAATTAAACATCATCAAAATTATTTTGAAAAAGCTTTTCCAAACCTACAAATCAGATATAATTTCCACGTACCAATTAGCCTTACCAATCATTGCGGGTCAATTAGGTATTATGCTCATGGGTTTTGCCGATACCGTACAGGTTGGACGGATGGACAAAGGGGCAGTTCATGCCCTTGCTGCCTCTGCCGATGCCAACGGAATTCTTATCAATATTGCCATTATTGGGTATATCTGTCTGCAAATTGTTTCGCCTTTGGTATCGAAAGCACAAGCCGAAAATAACTATACCGAATGTAATCGTTTACTGAAAGCCAATATTTTAGTGGCTCTTTTGATGAGCGTTTTTTGCTGTATTGTAGTAGTGTTGATTGGACTTAATATTGACATTTTGAAACAACCTGCTGAAATAAAAACGCAAACCCAAGAATATCTTTGGATTATTACCATTTCTACCATTCCAGCCTTTATTTTCTCAGCGATTAAAAGTTTTACCGATGGTTTAGGTTTCGCCAAATTATCCATGAACATCACTTTTTCAGCCTTGATTTTGAACGTAATTCTAAATCACTGTTTTATTCATGGCGTGTGGATTTTCCCTGCATGGGGTTTGAATGGAGCAGGTATAGCCACTTTAATTTCAAGAACTTACATGATGTTGGCTTTAGTTTTTTTCACTTTCAAAACCGATATTTTCAAGGCGTATTTTCAAGAAAAAGTCCCATTTATCGGTTTGGATAGAATTGTGAAAAGTATTCTGAAAATTGGCATTCCGAGCGGATTACAAGGTTTTTCTGAAATTGCGGCATTTTACGGAGCCGTGGTCATGATGGGTTGGATTAGTATTGAACACAAAGCCGCTCACTTAGTTGCCATCGGTTATGTTTCAATGACCTACATGGCTGCTACGGGTATTGCAGCCGCAGGAGGAATCAGAGTTGGGGCAAGTTTAGGAGAAAAAAGCCGAATTGGTATTTTCAGAGCAGGAACAACGGCTTTGGTTTTAGGCTTAGTTTTTATGGGATTTTGTACCGTTATTTTATTGATTTTCAACGTAGAATTTGCCAGTTATGTCAAAGACGAACAGGTGATTATTTTAGCGGCAGAATTGATTATTTGGGGAGGTTTTTTCCAACTTTTTGACGGTGTTCAAGCCGTAAGTTTGGGTATTTTAAGAGGAATTCAAGACGTAAATGTACCAACTTTAATCACCGTTTTTGCGTATTGGGGCGTAGGCTTACCAATGAGTTATATTTTAGGATTTAATTACGATTTAAAACACATTGGCATTTGGATTGGCTTGACTTTAGCTTTATTCGCCTCCGCCAGTCTTTTGAGTTGGCGTTTTTACAATAAGGTGAAACGAATAAATCTTTAAACACGAAAAGGAGAGAAAGGGAATAAAAGAAGGATAACATAACCCTTAACGTTCTTTTATTCCCTTTCTCTCCTTTTCGTACTTTTTTCCTTTTTACATCACCACATTCACAATTCTCTTCGGTACAACAATTACCTTTTTAGGTGCTTTACCTTCCAACCATTTCTGAACAATTTCATTGGCTAAAACGCCCGCTTCAATATCCGCTGGAATGGCATCCGTTGGGAATGAAATATTCGCTCTAACTTTTCCATTGATTGAAATTGGATATTCAAAATTGGCTTCTACCAAATAGCTTGGATTAAATTTCGGGAATGAAGCGTAAGAAATTGTTCCTGCTTCGTTGCCCAATAATGTCCATAATTCTTCAGCAATGTGTGGCGTATATGGCGACATCAAAATGACTAATTCTTGCAAAATTGCCTTTTTAGAGCATTTCAACGAACCTAAATCATTTACACAAATCATCAACGTTGAGACAACCGTATTGAACGAATAACGTTCTAAATCCTCCTCCACTTTCTTGATAGCAGTATGTAAAACCTTCAATTCAGCAGGAGTTGGAGCTTCGTCTTTTACCTTGAAATTGCCTAAGTCTTCATAAAACAAACGCCAAACTTTCTTGATAAATCTAAATGAACCGTCAATTCCGTTGGTATTCCAAGGTTTTGCTTGTTCCAAAGGTCCTAAGAACATTTCGTATAAACGCAAAGTGTCAGCACCCACTTTATCCACTAAAATATCTGGATTGACAACGTTGTATTTCGATTTCGACATTTTCTCAACCTCCACACCACAAATGTATTTGCCGTCTTCCAAAATAAACTCAGCATTGGCAAAATCTTCTCTCCAATTTTTGAAAGCATTTGTATCCAAAATATCATTATTCACAATATTTACGTCCACGTGTCTATCTATTAAATCAAATTTAGGATTCTCAAAACCTTCCCAAAGATTTTTATCAGTTACAGACTTCACTAACTCTTGTACTTTTTCCAAAGACAATTCTCCATTTTTGAATTGAGTATAATATCCATGAGAAAAGTAAATATCAGTATAAACAATCTTAATTTCAGCAAGACTCTTTAAGTTAGATACCGCTAAACGATAAACAAAGTTAGAACGCCCCTGAATCATGCCTTGGTTAATCAACTTCTTGGCAAATTCTTCTTCTGGCACTAATCCTAAATCTTTCAAGAATTTATTCCAAAAACGGCTGTACAACAAGTGTCCAGTGGCGTGTTCAGAGCCTCCAATGTACAAATCAATGGCTTTCCAGTAATTGATTGACTCCTGCGAAGCAAATTCTTGCTCGTTTTGAGCGTCCATATAACGATACCAATACCAAGATGAACCTGCCCAACCTGGCATCGTAGAAAGTTCGTATTCGTATTCGCCTTTATACTTCCAATTTTCAGCACGTCCCAAAGGTGGCTCGCCCGTTTCGGTTGGCAAATATTTATCAATTACAGGTAAATCTAATGGCAATTCCGATTCTTCAATCAAGTAAGGCAAACCATCCTTAAAATAAACTGGAACTGGCTCGCCCCAATAACGTTGGCGACTGAAAACTGCATTTCTTAAACGGTATTGAATTTTACCTTTTCCAATTCCTTTTTCTTCCAAATAAGTCGTTAATGTTTTGGTCGCTTCTTTATATTCTAAACCATTAATAATTCCAGAATTGATATATTTTCCTTCTTTGGTATTATCTGCTTGTTTATCAATATCTTTTTGAGTATCAAGAATTGGAATAATTGGCAAATTGAAGTGCGTTGCAAAATTCCAGTCACGTTGGTCGCCCGAAGGAACACCCATAACTGCACCTGTACCGTAGCCTGCCAAAACGTAGTCAGCCAAGTAAATAGGCACTTTCTCGTCGTTGAAAGGATTGATTACATAACTTCCTGTAAATACCCCCGAAACCTTTTTCACCTCCGACATACGGTCTAACTCACTTCTTGAAGCTACCCATTTCACATATTCATCAACTGCTTCTTTCTGTTCTGGAGTCGTCAAAAATGGTACGTATTCATGCTCAGGAGCAATTACCATGAACGAAACTCCGTAAATAGTATCAACACGAGTAGTAAATACTTCGATGAATTCAGGAGCATTTTCTTGAACTGTCGAAGCATCAACTTGAAACTTCACACTTGCCCCTGTACTTCTACCAATCCAGTTACGTTGCTGTTCTTTCAAAGCGTCCGACCAATCCACTTCATTCAATCCATCAATCAAACGGTCAGCGTAGGCGGTAATTCTCATTGCCCATTGCTTCATCTTTTTCTGCTCAACATGAAATCCTCCACGTTCAGAAACACCGTCTTTCACCTCATCATTTGCCAAAACGGTTCCCAAACCTGGACACCAGTTTACGACCGATTCATCAGGATAAGTCAAACGATATTTTAACAACATTGATTGTTGGTCAAATTCGCTCATTGCATTCCATTCCTCCGAAGTGAAAACAGGCGTATCTTCATCACAAACTGCATTTACAGATTTGTTTCCTGACGTTGCGAATTTTTCAACCAAATCTGTAATTTTTAAAGCCTTGTTTGCATCTTTATCATAATAATGATTAAACAATTGCATGAAAATCCACTGCGTCCATTTATAATATTTTGAGTCAGAAGTACGCACTTCTTTTGTCCAGTCATAACTAAAACCAATTTGTTTTAACTGACGGATATAAGTAGTAATATTTTCTTCAGTAGTAATGGCAGGATGTTGCCCTGTTTGAATAGCATACTGTTCTGCAGGAAGCCCAAAAGAGTCGAAGCCCATTGGGTGCAACACATTAAAACCTTTTAAACGCTTATAACGAGCAATAATGTCAGACGCTATATACCCAAGTGGATGTCCAACGTGCAAACCAGCTCCTGATGGATACGGAAACATATCCAAGACATAATATTTTGGTTTTGTGGTATCAATTCCAGTTTTGAAAGTTTGATTATCTTCCCAAAACTGTCTCCATTTTTGTTCTACTTCTTTATAATTGTATTCCATGTTTATTTTAAGGTATTAGTGGTTAGGGGTTAGGAGTTGGGGGTTAGGGATTAGCTATTAGAGGTTAGCAATTGAGATTAGGCTGAAGTTAGATTTACAAAATAATTTTATGTAAACTCTAACGCCTAATATCTAATACCTAACATCCAACTTCTAATTCCTAACACCCAACACCTAACACCTAACACCTTTTCACAAAATTAGAACATTATTTACTAAAACTCATAGTTCATCACTCATAACTCGTCACTTAAAAGAGAAAAACTCATATCTCGACACTCATAACTGATTTTTAAGAAGTATTTTTGAAACATGAAAAAATTACTAACCATCTATTTTTTATACATACTTACAAGTTTAAATATACTTGCACAAACGCCTCATTTCCGAAACTACACTGTTGATGATGGTCTTCCGAGTTCGCACGTTTATCGGGCATTTCAAGACAGCAAAGGTTTTATGTGGTTTTGTACCGACAAAGGGATTGCCAGATTTGACGGTTATAAATTTGAGAAATTCACCACCAAAAACGGAATTCCCAACAATGACATTTGGCATTGTGCGG
>JAZKDE010000158.1:0-9964 GCA_040387735.1 Bacteroidota bacterium | reverse complement strand
TAAAATATTGTGGGCCCACTTGGAATCGAACCAAGCACCTACTGATTATGAGTCATATCCAGACTATTATCACTATTTTTTTCTATTTATTTGTAATATTGTAAAATACTGTATTCCAGTAATTTAACTACTTTATTTTATTCCTATTTATTACTATTATGCGTTAATCTTGTATATTTGTAATGAGACTTGTAATGAGACTAAACTTTAATCTCATGGTACAAACTTAGAAAAATACAACATCATGGCAACTGCAAAAAAATTTCTTGACACTCGTAAATCCGTTGATGAAAATGGTATCATAAAATTAAGAATTACTCACAATCGAATCCAGAAAGATTATTCGACAAAAATTAAAATTTCACCTGATGATTATGAGAAAATCAAAAGTTCTGAAATTGATAATCGAATTAAAAATAAAGATCTTATTAATTTTCATAACCTCCTCTTTGCCAAAAAGGATAATAATAGAAATATTAAAATTGATGGCTTCGTATTACGTGCAAATAAAATTATTGAGGAGTTGGGTGTAAATTTCAACTTTGACACCTTCAAAGATTTATGGGATAATTACGATATTAAGAAAGAAATTGTTAAGCATGATGTTATTTCATTTTTAGATAATAAACGTAATACCCTCAAAGCAAAGGGGCAAATTTCCCACGGTGTTGTATTTGGATTGGTTGGAAAGTCATTAGGGCGTTTTGTTCAATATCTCAAAGAAGAATATCCTAATAAACTGACAGGTTACAAAAAGAATAAGCCGTACATTTTGGAATTCCATCACCTTACCAGCGACTTTTTAAGCGATTGGCAGGATTGGCTATTAGTCGAAGGGAAAGCACCAAAGAAAGAAAGCGGTACGCCCACGGGAACAACTATTACAACGGTAGGCATTTATTCACGCACCTTACGAGTTGCATTTAATGAAGCAATATCCCAAAACCTTATTGATAAATCTCTTTACCCATTTGGACGGGACGGCTTCACCATTCCCAAAGGTAGGAACATCAAAAAAGCCTTATCTAACGCTCAATTAGAAAGTATCAAGAACTATCAACCCGAACCGTTTTCTACTGAACAACGAAGCCACGATTTATGGCTATTCTCTTATTTTGGTAATGGAATGAACTTTGAAGATATGCTTCGTTTAACATGGGGAAATATCCGAGATACAGGCATTTACTTTGAGCGAAATAAAACCAAAGGAAAATCAAGCGAAGAAACTACTATCCATGTGAGAATTAATGAGACTATGAGGGGCGTATTAGAACGGCAAGCAACCAAACGAAAGAAAGATACTGACTTAGTTTTTCCGTTCCTTAATCCCAAAGATACACCCGAAAGGCAAAAGGCAACTATTCACCAGGTTATCAAAGTAAATAACATTTGGATGAATCGGATAGGGCAAAAATTAGGGATTGAAGAAAAGCTAAACACTTATGAAGCACGCCACAGTTTCGCCACTAAATTAATGCGTAGCAATGCACCGTTGATGATGATTAGCCAGAAGTTAGGCCACGCCCAAATTTCCACAACAGAGTCATACCTTGGTAGCTTTGAGAAAGAAACAGAAGATACTTTCTTAGATATGCTTTAAAATAAAAAATCTTAATATCAAATCTATCAAAGCCATGAAAAATATTGTATTGAATGTTTTAGAGCGTTACTACATACTTCGTCCTTCACGGGACAATTCGGGCAAAGTGACTATTTATTTACGTGCGTATGTGAATGGACAAACTGCATTATTAGGAACAACGGGCGTAAAGATTGACCCCGTTTTGAATTGGTGCAAAAAAACTAAGACCGTAAAAAACACAAACAATAATTTAGATATTGAAAATCTTTCCGATAGATTGGAAGGTTGTAAAAATGTACTGAATGACATCGTAAGGCATTATAACAAAGAAAACATTTTGTTGAACAGTAAAACTTTACGAGTTGAATTTGAAAGAGCAGTCAGCAACGGAATGAAGTTTAAAAGTAAAGAAACTACTTCTTTGATTGAATTGTACGAACTATATATTACTGACTTTGTGGGACGGCTTGCGTATAATACACACCGAGACTACATTTATAAGAAAGACAAATTGAAAGCATACTTTGAAGCATCCAAATTGCCTGACTATGTAGGAACTATCAATAAATCATTTTGCTACGACTACAAAAAATGGCTAAAAGAACATTTTGATAATTCAGAATCAAGTGCTAACAAGCATATTATGAGAATAAAAGTAGTATTAGATTATGCTTATGATATTGGTAAAATAGACAAAAACCCAATCCACGAAGTAAAAACACCACAGCGATATGATACTGATTTATTCCATTTGAACGAACCAATGATAAAGAAACTTTATGATTACCCTTTCTTTCCAAAGGCAGTTCGTAAAGTGGTAGATATGTTTGTTTTTAGCTGTGAAAGCGGATTGGCCTATATTGATTTAATAGCCTTGACAAGTGAAAACGTTAAGCAGAATAATAATTATGAATACTTGCAGGGAAATAGACAAAAGACAGGAACACTTTATACAGTTATACTTTCAAAACGTGCAAAATTGATAATTGAAAAATATGGAAGTGTCGAAGGAATCCCTAAAATATCTAATCAAAAATGCAATCAGTATATTAAAAATGCCTTTGAAATGTTAGACTTTGCGGATTTTGAGAAAGTAAAATTTCATTCTGGACGAAAGAGCTTTGCTCACAATGGCATGAATGGAGAATTACAAATTACTGAAGAAGATATTATTAAGATGTTAGGTCAAAAGAACGTCCGAGAATTAGCATCTTATGGTCTTAAAGAGAGCGTACAAATACTTGATAAGTATGCACCAAAGTTGATGCTTTACAATAACTAAATACTTGGATATATTTTAAAATAAATCGAATCGCTTAACCAATCATTATAATGAAAACATTTAAGCCATTTCAAAATGATATAGTTAAAAACTCTTATCATATCCTTTTTGTCCTTAGAAAATCAAAAAAAGACCCATCAAAAGGGGTTATTCAAGCACGTTTAACATTTAATAAGAAAGTAATAAATCTATGTTCAATGGGAATAACTGTTTATTACAAAGACTTCAATTCCAAGAAACAAGAATTAAACGATCAATTTTTAAATGATAAACTAAGTAATTTCAAATCAGATGTTTATCGTCTAATTGAGACAGTTCCAAACCCTACAATCCATAGAATTAGAGACATTGTAAATGGTAAAGCAACGTTAAATCCTACTATGTTGGAGTTACTGAAACTTTACTTTGAAAATAATTCGGAGTGTTACCAACCTTTGACGGTAAAGGATTGGAAAGCTAAAATAAGTAGATTTGAAATTTATCTAACTGAAACGCTGCAGACCAATTTGGAAGCTCGACAATTTGGAATAATTGCCTTTCAAAGATTTAAGACATGGTTAATGAAAGGCGGGCGAAATACAGAAACTTGTGCAAATAAATACGGATTGAAATTTAGAAAAGCGTTGAGGTGGGCGACCATGCAAGGGCATATTGCCAGCAATCCTATGATAGATTGTGAGTTACCTGTTTCGTCTGAATTTGATTTAACCCACTTATCGTGGGATTGGGTAAGAAAACTAAGAACTTATAGTTTTGATGGAAAGCTAAAAAAAGCTGTTGATATGTACGTTTTCAGTTGTTGCACAGGCATTTGTTATGCTGATATGTTGAATCTGAAAGACGAACATTTACAGAATGATAATGAGTTAGGTTTGATTATTACTAATCGTAGGCAGAAGGTTAAATCAACTTATTCAACGCCACTTTGGGGATATGCTTTAGATATTTATGAAGAGTTTGGAAGTTTAGAGAACATTCCAAAAATATCAAATAGCAAAGCTAATGATTATATTAAATTGGCTTTATTAACCATTGGCTACGATAAGGCTGAGGAAATAACTTTTCATACAGGGCGGAAAACTTTCGTAAATTATTGTTTGAACAACAAAAAGTTAGAACCTCATATTATAGCCAGTTTTACAGGACACCAAAGAATTGATGAGATAAAGGCTTATGCTAAGATTTACAAGCGTACTGCAATTGAAAGTTTTTATAATAACTAATGTTATACATAAAATAAAACCCTGCCATACTTGGAGGTTCGACAGGGTTTATAAACTTAGAATGATAATGCAAATTAATGAAGAAATAGCAGATAATGAAATATTTACTTTTGATGATTGGTTAAGTTATAAAGTTTTTTATCATGTTGAGGACGGTGTTCAACTATGCAATGATAGTAGAAACTTTACTAAACTTTTTCGTAGAGGAGGCATGAGGAATGATACTTTTAAAAAAATTCGAGAAGAACAATTAATTGTCTATAAAGGCATAGTAAATCAAAAACTTGAATTTAAAAGAACAGTATTTAAAGTAACTTATATTCTTGAAAGTAATGTGCCTATGGAATATTTGAGAATGAAAATAGAGTCCGTGGAGCAAGAATTAACAAAGGTTGAATATAAAAAATATTATTTTGACTTTGTTTCTGGTAATAAGTATGGACAATCGCTCATTTCTCCTACTGATTATCGCCATTTCCATAATACTGGATGGCGTGAATTTCGTCCTGACAGCTACGAAGGGTTAATTAAAAATAATGATGAAAGGTTTGATTTTTCTGTAAATATGTGGGTAGAAATTGAAGCTACATATTACTTTTTAGAGTGGTTAAAAGAATTACAGTCAGGTAAATTTAGTCTTGGATTTTCTGATGATAATAGAGTAGTTGAAATATCCACACCTCCAGCACTCAAAGAGATTGAGCAGAGGAAAGTAAGCATAAGAGAGCCGTATAAAAGTGAAAAAGATATAATTGAAGAGTTGGACAAATTCAAAAAAGCCGTTACAGATATTTGTCTCACAATAAAGGGTTTGTCAAATAACCAATTTCCAACTATTGCACAAATTAAAACAGATGCTTTAAGACATTGCGGTTTAACGGAAAGGGTAATTAACCTGAATATAAAAAATTCAACAACATTAATAAAAACAGGACTTTCTCCAGAAACAACAACGGGACATATTCGCCAAATTGTCGGACAATTTTTCAAAGGTAACAATTTGATTTTGAAGAAGTTAAAACTAAACACCTGACAATTTCAAAAATGTATTATCAGAGCCATTCACTTAGTGTTTGGCTTTTTTTTATGCCTTAAAACGAACAGTTAATATTGCCTTACAAATAACTGAAAAAAGCAATAAAATGAACGAATCACAAAATCCATTCTTTGTACTTCATCAAGAACTATTGGAGCAGAGAACACTCATTGAGAAGTTAATTCACAACCAACAGCCCGTAACACTTCCTGACTTTGATAAGTACGAACCAGGCGTTGAGGTTGCTATGCAAGAAACAGGGGCGAAAAAACAAACCATTTACCAGAACATTGATAAAATTCCTCATAAAAAAATGTTTGGCAAACTCTACTTTAATCGTGCTGAATTAAGAAATTATATCCGAAACGAAGGTAAATCAAAAATCAATAACTAAAACCAGAAAGACAATGAATCCTTATGAATCAATAGTAGAAAGACTAAATAAAATTGAAGCCCAATTAGGTATTGAAAAAGATAAAAACTTGGAGTGGAAGGAAGGACTGGATTTACCCACGGAAATACTTGGAATAAAGCCTTATCTGATACAAAAACACCTTGGTACTATCCCTTGTAAAAAAATATTCAATCGCTTTTATTTCAATCGCAAGGAATTAGAATCTTACCTAAAAAACTATGAGGTGCGGATAAAAGCCTTAGAGTAAAGGGCAAAAAAATAGAGCCGTATCCCAGCAGAAACAGCCCTATAAATCATTTAAAGTCAAGTATTTAACAGTACAAAGTTATGAATTTAGAGTTTAAAAACGAAGAAGAAAAGCTAAAATATTTGTTCGATGGAATCAATGCTTATCAAGAAGTTATTGACAACCAAAACAAAGAACAGGAATCCAAACAAGGCTTATTTCTAATCCGTCCGGCTAACGATTGGATTAATTTGGCAAAGAACCGACCAACCCCAAACAGGCTATATTTTGATTTTTGGTTTGAGTATGAATTGTGTTGCTTGTTTGCTTCGTCCAATGTTGGCAAATCAATTTTAGCCGTTCAGATAGCCGTCAAAATAGCCGAAACTCAAAAGATATTATACTTTGATATGGAACTTTCAAGCAAGCAATTTGAAGGGCGTTATTCCGCAAATTATCAAAATCATTATTTGTTTTCGGATAACTTTTTTAGGGTTGAGTTAGACCCAAATTTCATTCCAGAAAACAAGTCTTTTGAAGAGATTTTAAACGAATCCTTAGAAATGGCAATCAACGCCACGGGTGCAAAAGTATTAATAATTGATAACTTGACCTACCTAAGAAATGATACTGAAAAGGCTAAGGATGCTTTAACGTTGATGAAGTATTTGAAAAATCTAAAATCAAAATACAATCTATCAATATTGGTTTTAGCACACACGCCAAAGAGGGATTTTACAAAACCTTTATCAATAAATGATTTAGCTGGTAGTTCAATGTTAGGCAATTTCTTTGATAGTTGCTTCACTATTGGTGCGAGTGCAAAGGATAAAAACCTAAGATATTTGAAGCAAATAAAGGTACGGGAATGTGAAAAAACCTATGATGCTGACAATGTGGTAACGCATCAAATTGTTAAACATTCCAATTTTGTAGAATTTGAATTTATTGAGTTTTCAACGGAAAAAGAACACTTGAAAGAAGTATCTGAAAAAGACAAATCAGAGGTAAAGGCACAGGCAAAAGAATTGAAAGGGCAGGGAATATCAAACGTTGAAATTGCCAAGCGTTTTGGAGTTTCAGAGGGTGCAGTTAGAAAATGGTTTAAATGACAATTCGTACCAATTCGTACCATTCGTACTTTTTATAATTGGTACGAAAGTACGAATTGGTACGAGACTAAATTTTTAAAGTCCTTATTTTCAAATACTTACAAAAATGAGCCAAAATCACAGATACATATTACAGCCTTACAAGTCATTATCTAATAGATACACTTGCCCAGCTTGCAACGAAAAGAAGAAGTTTAGTAGATACATTGATAGAACAAATAATGAACAATTAGCGGACGATTGCGGACGGTGCGAACGGTCGGACGGGTGCGGTTATCACTTCACGCCAGCAGAATTTTTTAAAGAAAATCCTACAAATAAACCCTTAGATTTTGAGAAATGGCAACCCGTCCCAGCACCTCCGCCCCGTCATGTTTCTTATATTGATAAATCTATTTTTAATAAGACATTAGGCGTAAATACTACCAATACATTCACTAACTTTTTGATAGCTTTATTTGGCAAAGAACGTGCTGAATTATTGGTTAATAAATACCATATCGGTACAACTAAAAGCGGTGAAGCTATCTTTTATCAAGTGGATTTACAGGGCAATGTAAGGAGTGGTAAGGTAATGAAATACAATGTCACTGCCAGCGACAAAACGGCACTTGGTAAGGATTGTAAGCGAGACAAAACGACTTTTCCAAATTGGGTACACTCCAAATTAAAACTTGAAAATTTCAATCTTAATCAATGCCTATTTGGTGAACATTTGATTAATGAAAATCAAACGATTGCAGTTGTGGAAAGTGAAAAATCTGCCGTATTAGCGAGCGTATATTTTCCGAAATTTGTTTGGGTTGCGTGCGGAGGCAAAGAGGGTTTAGGTATTGAAAAATTAAAAGTATTGAAGGGTAAAAACGTAATTCTCTTTCCTGACTTGAACGGTTTTGATAAATGGAATCTGAAAGCACAAGAAATGAAAGCGTTTTGCAAATCGGTTGCGGTATCGGATTTATTGGAACAAGTCGCCACGGTGAACGAAAGAGCCAGCGGTTTAGATTTAGCAGATTATTTATTGAGATTGCCAGCACTCGAAACCATGCCAGCGGTTGCAACTGACACAGTTACTGAAATTACAGTCATTGCAGATACACACGAAAGCGTAACGGTTAAAAATAACTCATTGGGAAATTTATCCCAGTCAGATAATAACGAGCAAAAAATTAAGCCCGTTGATTGTGATATAGTGATTAGCGACCTCATAACAATTCAAGATATACCGTTTTGGGAGGACGTAGCAAAAAGCGACACCCCTTTAACACCCTTAGCGATTAGAGGTAAATTGATTGTAGAATGGTTCGTAGAGCATAGTAAACCGTTTGATGGGACTTTCTGCATGGACGGCATAGCAATCAATGATATTAAATCAGTTATCGTAAAGCATATTCAAATTATTGATAATGGAGATAGTGCTATGAGCCAAAGCGTAAAGTTATTGGAGCGTATCAAGAAAGCCTTTACAGGTTGCGACTAATTGATTTGGAATCTAACGGTTATCATAAGTGAGCAAAATTTTTTGCCGACCTAATCGAGACATTTAGAATGTTGCGGTAACGAGAACGGAAAATTTCGCTATCCTCATAAAACCGCTTATTCCCGTTTTTATGGGATAACTCAAATTTGAATCATCATTTAGGTATGGGATTTTAAAACCACCCCCCTATTTTGATAAAATGCGACCTATGGAAGTTTATTCAAATATTTAAAGAAAGTAAACCTTTGAAGTTTATTGCAATTTGGCAAGAAAGCATAAAAACAAGAGGCGTTGTTTTTATGAAGCGTTCCAAAAATGGAATTCTTTTAAAATTAATACCAAAGTAAGTATTTCCGATTTTGGCAATTATAAAAGAAAATATTTCTGTAAAATATTGATATTAAAGAATTAAATACTAAAAATCCTTATTATGTTAGAAAAGAAATTAACAGCACTCCAAAAACTTGATAATCTATCTTATCAAAAGAAATTGGAAGAATTCCCGACTATGCCAGCAAAGGCAATCCCCAGGACGAAGTACAAAGACAATTCAGCAAACGACCTCACAAAATGCGTCATAGACTTTTTGAGATTGAAAGGACATTATGCAACTCGAATACAATCACAGGGACAAAAGAGAGGTAATGTAATGACTTTTGGAACAACCCAGCGAGGTACTGCCGACGTTCACGCCTGTATTAATAAAATTCATGTGTCCTTAGAAATTAAATACGGGAAAGATAAGCAATCGGACGTACAAAAGCAGGTTCAGCAAGAAGTTGAGCAGTCGGGAGGTATTTATCTATTGATACGAGACTTTGAACAATTTTATAAATTTTACTGCGAGTTTCAGAATATACCGTATTAATAAAAATCTAAAATAGACATAATTAGACAATGGATATACAAGGCAATAAAACAGGTGGACGGCAGAAAGGAACACCAAACAAAGCAACTGCCAATCTCAAAAATACTATTCATGGCATAGTAGAACGCCAATTTGAAACACTCGAATCTGACTTGGAAGAGTTAGACGGTAGGGATAAAATTAACTTTGTGTTGAAACTAATTGAGTATGTACTGCCGAAACAAAGAGAGACAAAGATTGACTTTAATTCTCTTTCAGATGAAGAGATTGACGAATTAATTAACCGTTTAAAAAATCAAGATGATGAATCGTAAACAGAAAATTGAAGCATTGCAAAAAGTCTTTGAGACAGGTAATAAAGACCATTTACAAGGTACTGATAAAATGGTGATACATACCGTAATAGTCGAGCGAGATGGTTGGTATCAGATTGTAGAGATTAAGCCCTCTTTTGAAGTTCCCGACCATGAACTTACTTTGAAAGAGTTTGAAGCGTGGAAAGGGTGCATCCCTTTGTTTCCCGACCTAAACAACTTCAAAAAAATAGACCTATCAACTTGGACGAATGAACAATTAGAAGCCCGATTATTTGAACTTGAAAATAAAGACTATGCAACGAAATGACAAAATTAAGCTACTTGAAAAAGTCTTTAATGAAAATGACCTTTCATGTTTAGCGGATGCAACCAAAGTACATGGAACTGTATTGTATCTAAGAAACGATGAAGGGTTAAAGCGTT
>JAZKDE010000157.1:27758-39148 GCA_040387735.1 Bacteroidota bacterium | reverse complement strand
AGCACAACTTTTATGTAAAATATTAAATTAAATAGCTTTTAATCCTATCCGCAGTAGCCTTCAACTCCTCCTGCGAAGGCTTCAATTTTTCTCTCGTGAAATTAATATCGTTCATCGAATTCAGCGGAATCAAATGCACGTGTGCATGAGGAACTTCCAAGCCAATTACCGAAACGCCTACTTTCCGACAAGGACACGCCTGTGCGATGGCAGGAGCAATTTTCTTAGCGAAAATCATCAATCCCGATAGTAAATCATCTTCTAAATCGAAGATATAATCGACTTCCTTTTTTGGAATTACGAGCGTGTGTCCATCCGCTAAAGGCGTAATATCTAAAAACGCTAAAAAACGCTCATCTTCTGCAATTTTATGGCAAGGAATTTCGCCATTAACGATTTTTGTGAATATTGTCATTTTTTGGAAAAGGGTAAAAGGTGAACGGTACACGGTGAAAAGTAAAAGGGTTACGAAATACGTTACAACGTTTACAGTCCACCCTTTTCCGTTCACCGTTACTTAAACCACTCTGAATACATTACATAATTATTGGCCGTCCGCATAAAAACTTCGGATGCTTCTGGAGAAACCATTTTCAATAATTTAGCAGGATTTCCAGCATAAATTGAACCTGCGGGAACACGAGTATTTTGCGTAACAATTGCCCCTGCGGCAACAATTGAGCCTGTTTCTATCACTGCACCATCCATCACAATGGCTCCCATGCCAATCAACACTTTATCTTCAATCGTGCATCCATGAACCACCGCATTGTGGGCGATTGACACATAATTTCCAATAATTGTTTGTGATTTTTGGTAAGTACAATGAATCACCGCACCATCTTGAATATTTGAATTATGACCGATGATAATAGCATTAACATCTCCCCGCACGACGGCATTAAACCAAATCGTACAATTATCTCCCATCGTCACATCTCCTACAATTGTTGAGTTTTCGGCAAACCAACAGTTTTCCCCAAATTTGGGCGAAATTCCCTTTACGGGTTTTATTAATGGCATATTAAAAAGTGATAAATTATGAGTTATGAATGATGAGTTATTGGAAAACCTGCTAATAATTTTATGCTTCAAAACTCATACAAATATACACCTCCTCATTTTGAAGACAATAAAAAAGGCTAACGAAGATTTGTCGTTAGCCCATTAAGTCAAAAAATCATTCAATATTACAAATAACGCTCATCAATTATTTGCAAATGATGAATACAATGTCCTAAAATAGCAAAGCCCAACGCTCGCACCGAAATCTCAAAATTGCTCGCAATTCCTCTTTCTGCGAGCATTTCTTCATTAAAACTTTCAAATAATAAAATCGTAGCCTGACGAACTGCCACAAATTCTGCTATCAATTTTTGAATATCTCTTTTTCCTGCATTTGAAGTATCTCCGAACAGCACTTCGTCATAACCTGGCAAAGGCGTTTTATCTTTTCGGGCAAAACGCAAAGCACGATAGGCAAAAACACGTTCAGTATCAATAATATGTCCAATGACCTCTTTGATTGACCATTTGCCAACTTGATATTTATAGTTTAATTGTTCTTCGGAAAGAGCAAGTATTTTTTGCTCAATAAATTGCTGATTTTCTTGCAAACCAGTTAGCAAATCTTGGGCTGTAACCTTATTGATATAGGTACTAAAATTCCCAAAATTATCACTTGGCGATGGTGGTAAAATGTTCATAATTCTGTTAAATTCTAAAATGGTTTAATGACACGTAGATACCTCTTAACCTATGTTCCCTATCTTTTCTATGTGGTTGCCAAATGAGAAGGCAAAGGAATATTCACACTCAATTCATCCGCAATCGGAGTCAATCTGTTGCTTGGAATGGGAATTATTCCCGACCAAATCGGTAAATATTGGTCTTCTTCATCATCGCTTGGCATCCCTTCACGAGTTTTGGCCGAGGCTTCCGAAATTTCAAATACCAAAAGCATCGTTTTGTCCACTTCTTTTGGCTTCATCGGACGTAAATATTCCCAACTATTCGGCACAATTTTCTCGGTCAATTCCTTGAAAAATAATGCTTTTGCTTCGTAATCGTCAATTCTCTGAGCATTTGAAAATATTACCACCGAACGATAATTTACCGAATGATGAAAGGCTGATTTTGCCACGACCAAAGCATCCGTTAACATTACTGAAATACAAACGGGAATTCCTTTTTCAATTTCTCTCAAAAAATGACTTCCAACTGAACCATGAATATAAAGTTTATTTTCTTTCCGAACAAAAGCCGTTGGAATGCTAAATGGCTGATTATCTACCGAATAGCTTATTGTACAAAATAGAGCTTCATCTAAAATTGAAAAAACGATGGCTTCGTCGTAGTGCATTCGCTGATTTGCGTAGCGGCTTGGGGTTGTTTTGGACGTTTTCTGTAACATATCTTTAAAAATTAAGTATCTATTTTTAGTTTATAAATTTTCTAATTCTTACACAAATCTATAACTTTACTGGATACCTATACTACTCCACAATTAAACCAACAAGTAGTCCAGATGCAAATACCTTTCAAAACATTGCTCGAAATAAACAAAGATTCTTCCTTGCCGATTTACGTCCAAATCGCCAATGGAATCAGTCAAAATATTCAGTCTGGCATTCTGAAAACGGGAACAAAATTATTAGGCACTCGACAAATGGCGGAGCTTTTGGAAGTTCACCGTAAAACCGTTGTGGCTGCTTACGATGAACTTTATTCGGAAGGATGGATTGAGGTTTTCCCGAAAAAAGGCACATTTATTACGCAAAAACTACCCACCGTAAAACCCATTTCATTTTCAGAAAAAGGTATATTTTCAAAGAAAGACACACCTTCAATCCTCATTCCGAACAATTCATTTATCAAAATTCCGCTCGTTGTTTCGCAGCGTTTGGCATTCAATGATGGTTTGCCCGATGTGCGTCTCGCCCCCCGTGACGAATTAGCTCGTTTGTATTCGCATTACATCAAATTTGGCGATTCTTCAATTTTGCAATACACACATCCTTACGGGCAAATACGGTTTCGAGAAGTTTTTTCTGCATTTTTGAATGAAACTCGTGGCATGAATATTACATCTAATAATATTTTGAGTACCCGAGGAAGTCAAATGGCATTTTTTCTCGTGGGTTCGGCTCTTTTTCAGAAAAATGATGAAATTTTGGTGGGTGAATTGAGTTATCCTGCCGCTAATATGACCTTCCAAAGTTTGGGTTTAAAACTGAATACGATTCCGATTGATGAAGACGGAATTGTAGTTGATGCCATTGAAGAAATTTGCGAACGAAAATCTATCAGGGCAATTTATATAACCTCACATCATTATCACCCAACGACCGTAACGCTCAAACCTGAACGGCGGATTAAACTGTTGGCCTTGGCGGAAAAATACGGTTTTTACATTATTGAGGATGATTATGATTACGATTATCATTATGCCAATCGCCCAATTTTGCCCTTAGCCAGTGCCGACCGACATGGTTTGGTCATTTATTTAGGTTCTTTTACCAAGCGAATTGCCCCAACTTTCAGGGTTGGTTACATTGTAGCGAAACAAGAAATTATTGAAGAATTAGCCAAACATCGAAGAATTATTGACCGACAAGGCGATACAATTTTGGAATTAGCATTAGCCGATATGTTGGAAGACGGAACGCTAAAACGCTACACCACCAAAGCCTTAAAAACCTACCGAGAAAGAAGAGATTTTACTTGTGATTTACTCAAAACACAATTAGGAAACGTGATTGATTTTAAAATTCCAGACGGCGGAATGGCGATTTGGGCAAAATTTGACAAAAGCATTTCTTTGGTAGAATTATCCGAAAAAGTAGGCAAAAAAGGACTTTATTTATCAAATGGTTTGGCTTACGAAGGAATAAATACCTGCCGAATGGGCTTTGCGTCAATGAATTTTAGGGAAATGGAAGAATCGGTTGGGATTTTGAAATCGGTTATTCACTCTTAATATCAAATCTTCCATCTTTCAAACTAAATATTTCTGAAGGGTTGTCTTTATTATAAAAAGTTACGCTAAATGTACCCGAATAAATTTTAGTGATTGGGTCAAAATGCGTAATCGTTACTTCATTTTCACCCGTTTGAGCAATTGGGTATTGTCCACAATTTTCACCTACACAACGCTGATATACACTTGCATAAGGCGTAAATTCAATGGCATTTTTCGGAAAATACGTCATGAATTTATATGTGCCCAGGCCTTTCACTTTATCAACCATCAAGCTAATTGATTCACGAGTTTCTTGATTAGTTACGGTTAATCTCAAAGTTTCACTCTGAAAACGTCCCCACACCACAGGCACAGGTTTGAAATTTGGATTAGACCTATATCGCTGAAAAGGAGTCCAAATTGCATCATTAATTTTCACGCCAAAAGTCTGTTTTCCCATTTGTGTGGGTTCGGGTAACTCTTGAGGTTGTACATAATCGTTTACTTCACAGCCTGTTAACACTGCAAAAGCAAATAATGTGAATATGTACTTCGTGATTTTCATTTTGTATTACCTCTTTAAACTAAATTTTCTATCCTTTCTATGTGTCCGCAAATTATACATTATTTTGAAACAATTGTACAATTCATGGAAATTTAATATTGATACTTATTCTACGGTGTGCCATAAAAACATTGAACTATTATTGTCAGAAATTAGTTATCAGTTTCCCCATCTCAAAATCTCATAAACAAACAACTAATGAACTGATATGCAGAAACTTAATTTAACAATTTCGCTTGAGAAGTACGACAACGAAAACGAACTTACACCAATTGAACAAAAACTTTTGTCGGAAGCCCGTAGAGCCACTTATAAATCTTATGCCCCGTATTCAAAATTTCATGTAGGAGCAGCCGTGTTGTTGGACGATGACCAAATTATTATTGCTAATAATCAAGAAAATGCGGCATTCCCGTCGGGTTCGTGTGCGGAACAATCGGCGATTTTTTGGATTGGTGCTAATTATCCCGACCATAAAATTAAATCTATTGCCGTGATTGCTCGTCCAGGTTCGGGCGATGTTTTTAGAGGCGTTCCTCCATGCGGAGCGTGTCGTCAGGCAATGTTAGAATACGAAAATCGTCAAAAGCAACCTATCCGTTTACTCATGTTGGGGGCTGACAATCAAATATTAATTACTGATTCAATTGGTGATTTATTACCTTTAAAGTTTAATGAATTTTAATTTCGATGCGTCCTACGCTTCGGTTCGTAATTCGATGTTGGATGTTTGGGAAAAGGCAAATACTACAATTCCCAAACATCGAACATCAAAAATCTCCCATGCTTGATTTTATCCGTAAAAACTCATTCACGATCCTTTATACCTTTTTCTTAGGACTCATGCCTTTATTGGTCAGCTCTTCGATTAGTTATTGGGTAATTACGCACGAGCAAGAAATTCAAGCATTTACCATTCAAAATTGGATAGTTGCTTTCGTTATTGCTTGTTTTACGATGGCATTTGCCCTAACTCCTACTACTTTTATCGCTTTATTAAGTGGGTATTTTTTAGGTTGGAACGCCTTTATACCTATTGCCATAAGCTACTGGATTGCTTCCTTTTTAGGTTTTAAAACCGCTCAAATGATTGACGGAGGACGTTTTTTGCAAATTCTTTCTGAAAAACCAAAGGTGAAACAAGTCTTAGAAAATCTTCAAAAAGACGAATTCAAAATTATTCTGCTCGCTCGATTGTCGCCCGTTTTGCCTTTTGCGGTCACCAACGTTTTATTCTCTTTTTCGGGTACAAAATTGCGTAATTT
Source organism: Bacteroidota bacterium (assembly GCA_040387735.1). GTDB lineage: Bacteria > Bacteroidota > Bacteroidia > Cytophagales > Spirosomataceae > Arcicella. The sequence continues at coordinate 33,357 of JAZKDE010000157.1, read as the reverse complement.
TCTCACCGCAGGATTTCTTGGAATGTTACCCCGAACTATTCTTTCAATATGGATTGGTGCCCAAGCTCAGGAAATCAAAAAATTAATTGAACACCCAAGCGAAGGAAATATCACACAATTTTTGATTTTGGGATTAATTGGAGGGTCAATTTTAGGGTTGGCGTATTTCGTAAAGAAAGCAGTGAAGGGCTAACTATTCTAAAAATACAAAAAAACTCCCCTCATTTTCAACTAATTACCTAAAAATCCGTATCTTTGCACCCCGATTAAAACCCCGAAAAGGTGAGCTTTTGATAAATTAGTGTTAATTCCTTGGTATTCACGCTAATTATCACTCATTTATTGACTTTAAACGGAATTCACAAAATTCTTCGTCCTTTGCTCGAGACGATGATGTAAAAAGAGCTTTTACTCAACACATGGCTAATCAATTAGCAGATTTCGACTGGGATTTAGTCGGCACAAAAGGTATCGGTGGAGGTTATTCTGCCGAGCAAAGAGCTCAATTAGAAGCTCTTATCGAAGGAACGTTAAATGTCGTTACTGAGAAAGCAGTAGTAAAAGGTACGGTTGTAGGGATTACTGACCGTGAAGTTATTTTAAACATCGGTTTCAAATCAGATGGTTTAGTACCAACTTCAGAATTTAGAGATATGCCTGACTTGAAAGTAGGCGATGTAGTAGACGTTTATGTAGAAAACCAAGAAGACAAATCAGGTCAATTGATTCTTTCTCGTAAGTTGGCTAAAGTAATGACTGCATGGAAAAACATTGAAGATGCTCTTGATCAAGATGTTATCATTGATGGTTTTGTAAAACGTCGTACAAAAGGTGGTCTTATCGTGGATATCTATGGTGTAGAAGCATTCTTACCAGGTTCACAAATTGATGTGAAACCAATCCGTGACTTTGATATCTTTGTTGGAAAGAAAATGGAAGTTAAAGTGGTTAAAATCAACCACGCTAACGATAACGTAGTAGTATCACACAAAGTATTGATTGAGAAAGACCTTGAACAACAACGTCAGTCAATCCTTACTAACCTTGAAAAAGGACAAGTATTAGAAGGTGTTATCAAAAACATGACTAATTTCGGTGTGTTCATCGACTTAGGTGGTGTTGATGGTTTACTTCACATTACTGATATTTCTTGGGGTCGTATCAATCACCCACAAGAATTGCTTAAACTTGACCAAAAAATCCAAGTGGTTGTTTTGGACTTCGACGAAAACAAGAAACGTATTTCGTTAGGTATGAAGCAATTACAAGCTCACCCTTGGGATGCTTTGGCAGAAACAACAGAGATTGGTTCTAAAGTGAAAGGTAAAATTGTAAACGTAGCAGATTACGGTGCTTTCTTAGAAATCACTCAAGGTGTTGAAGGCTTAATTCACGTTTCAGAAATGTCTTGGTCGCAACACTTGCGTAACCCACAAGACTTCTTGAAAGTTGGTGATTTAATCGAAGCAGTTGTGTTGACTCTTGATCGTTCTGACCGTAAAATGTCATTGGGTATCAAACAATTAACTGAGGACCCTTGGACTAAACAAGATTTATTAGCTCGTTACGCTTTAGGTTCTAAGCATACTGGAACTGTTCGTAACTTGACTAACTTCGGTTTATTCCTTGAATTAGAAGAAGGTATCGACGGATTAGTACACGTTTCAGATTTATCTTGGACGAAGAAAATCAAGCATCCATCTGAATTTGTGAAAGTAGGTGATAAATTAGACGTAATCGTATTAGAACTTGATGCAGATAACCGTCGTTTAGCTCTTGGACACAAACAATTAGAAGAAAACCCTTGGGATACTTTTGAATCAATCTTCACAGTAGGTTCGGTACACAAATGTACTGTTACTGCGAAAAATGACAAAGGAGCTACTTTAGAGTTACCTTACGGAATCGAAGGTTCTTCAGCGTTGAAGCAATTGGTGAAAGAAGATGGTTCAGTAGCCGAGGTTGGCGAACAATTAGACTTCAAAGTAACTGAATTCAACAAAGATGACCGTAAAATCCAACTTTCACACGTTCGTGTTTACAATGATGCGAAAGAAGAAGTTGTAGCAGAAGAGAAAAAGAAAACAGCTAAAGACGTACAGAAATTAGCTGATTCTGCTGAGAAATCTACTTTAGGTGATTTAGATGCTCTCTCAGCATTGAAAGCTCAAATGGAAGATTCAGCTCGTGAAGAAGCGAAAAAGAAATTAGATAAAAAAGCGAAAGCTGAATAAGCTAATTTTTAGAGAATACAAAAAAGTCCTGTCAACAAATGTTAACAGGACTTTTTTATTAAAAAAACATTCTCTTTAATGTCCTGATTATCAGCTTCGTACTTATTTAACCCAAAAATATAGCATAAAAATCTTTGTTTTAATTTACAAATCCTTTGTTTTTAATTAAAACGGCATTACTTTTGCAACCCATTCAATAAATAAGATGGTCTTGTGGCCGAGTGGCTAGGCAGAGCTCTGCAAAAGCTTCCACAGCGGTTCGAATCCGCTCGAGACCTCTAAAAATTACGAAAAGCCTTGATTCTTCAAGGCTTTTTCTTTTCTATTTATTCCTCGAAAAATTACCCTTTTAAATCTTCAATATAACTGATTCCTTTATTACCCAAATTCATCAATCTTCTTTTATAGATTACTCAACTGAAGTAAATTTTAAATTATTTCTATATATTTTTTATCTTTTTTAAGATAGACTCTAAATTATGCGAAGTATTCTCCTTTATTGAAAATCACCTCAATTTTCCTCATTATGTAGAACATTATGCTCAATTAATGCTTTGAAATCATTGCATGTAGTCAGGAATGAATCTTTCGGACTAAATATAGATTTTTACTCATTCCATTTCCAACATCTATTTTGTCTTTTCTCTTTTAGCATTCAAGACTAACCAATCTTTCTTTAAATCCAATCCACTGGGTTAATCGTATGTAAATCAAAGAGATAACAATTGCTTGCAACTGTTGTACTCTTGACTTAATGTGTGTTTTTTATTTTCACTCCATACTAAATCTCAAGTCTAATGAACAGAATTGGTTTACCATTAAGAAGATGGCTGCAATGCTTTGTCTTCTTCGTTTCTCTGTCAGTAGTTAACCTTGGCTTCGCTTCCAGTCACAGAGAAGCTCCTTTAATTTCTAATGATCCATTGGCGGATAATACCGATGTGTATGCCTTCCGTAGCCCCGATGACCCGAATACCATTACGATTATTGCCAATTATATTCCGTTTGAATCTCCCGAAGGAGGTCCCAATTATTATACTTTTGGAAGTAATATTCGTTATGAAATTCACATCAAAAACAAAACCAGTACAGCGGGGGATGATATTACCTATCGTTTTACATTCACAAGTTCGAGTGAAGACCCTTCAACTTTCTTCAATATTCGTCTTGGTAAACAAAATTTAAAAACGACTTATGTATGTGAAAAAAGTACCGATGGAGGTAGAAGCTTTAGTATCATTATTATGAATGGTATTGTACCACCAGCTAATATTGGACCACGCTCAATTGAAGACGGAACGGTTGGGTTAGGTACTTCTTATGACGCTTTGGCACAACAAGCAATTGGTAGTGCTTCATCAGGAGAGAAAATTTTCTGTGGCCCAGTTGACGACCCTTTCTTTGTTGATTTGGCGGGTGCTTTTGATGCTGGGAATTTCCGTCCAGAAGGTAATACGACCAATGCACCAATTGATGGCTTGAACAGATTTAACGTTCACACTATCGCTATTAAAGTGCCAATCAATTTATTGCAAAAAGATGGAAAAAGTGTTTCTCAAGCGAGCAATATCCTTGACCCTGATTATGTCATTGGCGTTTGGGCTTCGGCAAGTCGTCGGCAAATCCAAACTTTATATACTGATGGTGTTGCTTACGATGGTGGTTTCGTTCAAGTATCTCGTTTAGGAATGCCGTTGGTAAACGAAGCGATAATTCCTTCTGGGATGAAAGACCGTTGGAATGCAACAACTCCATACAATGGAGCAGACCTCCAATTTGCAAAATATTTCACAAATCCAGAGTTAGCTCTTTATATGGATGATTCACAATTTGGTGGAGCAGTTCCTTCTTTAAATGCCCTTCGTATTCAATCAAAATCTTTAGGTTCATTCGACTTCCGTAATGGACAAGCTGGTTTGGCAGGTTTGAAAGGCAATGCTGCTTTAACGGGTACCGCTTTAGCCGAAGCCGCTTTTGGTGGTGTTTTACTACCTGACTCGAAAAGTCCAAGAGCGGTTGATATCCTTCCGATTTTCTATACGGGTGTTCCCAATTTAGCTCCATATCAATTGGCTTCTGGCAAGAACGGAAATCCCTTGGCAATTGGCAAACCTTTCATCCATAATTTCTTACCTACTTTGGGCGATATGCTTCGTTTGAATATGGCTGTTCCTCCAACTCCTCGCAATGACCCTAAATTCAGTTCATTAGGATTGGTGGGTGCGGCAGTTTTAGGATTAACTGACCCAATGTATGCAGGAAATAAAGATTTGCAGTTCATTCCAAATATGGACGGCTTCCCGAACGGCAGACGTTTGGAAGATGACGTAACAACTATCGAATTACAAGCAGTTAGTGGCGTTGTGTTAGCCGCAGTTGGTTTATGGTACGACGACTTTACACCAGGCGTTACGGCAAGTCCAGTTACACCAAAATTGGGTAGTGTTTTAGGATTTACCGCAGGGCCAACTAAAAACGATGCTCCTTTCAAAACGGGATTCCCGTACATGGCAAGTCCGTGGAGAGGATTTGATTATCCAGCAAAAGCTCGTTTTTAATCTTTGCAACAAAGGAAGGATAAAAAAGAGAATGAATTAATCCTACCAATTACCAAATGATTGGTTTGAATTTACTTCATTCTTCAAACTCAACATTTCATAAATTTTATTCATAAAACAATGAAAAAACTAATATATCTGATGGGATTACTGGCTCTGATTTGTCAGATTCCTTCGCAGTCATTGGCTTCATCCCACCGGGAAGCTCCATTAATTTCAAACGACCCTTTGGCAGATAATACCGATTTGTATGCCTTCAAAAGTCCAACAAACCCAGAGAACATTGTACTGATTGCCAACTATATTCCATTTGAGCATCCTGCGGGAGGACCAAACTGGTACACTTTTGGTGAAAGAATCCGCTACGAAATTCACGTGGATAACAATGCTGGAACACCTGGTGATGATATCGTTTATCGTTTTACTTTCAAAAGAGTGAACGAAGACCCTTCGACTTTCTTTTTAATTAGACTTGGCAAAGAAAATCTAAAAACGACTTACACTTGCGAAAGAAGTATGGATGGTGGTAGAAATTTCTCGACTATTATTTCAAACGGAATTGTTCCTCCACCTAACATTGGACCACGTTCAATCGAAAGCACACCAGTTGGTTTGGGAGCTACCGATTATAATGAGTTAGTAACCAAATCAATTGCGACGGCAAGTACGGGGGAAAAGGTATTCTGCGGCCCTGTTGACGACCCATTTTTTGTGGATTTAGGAGGTATTTTTGATGTAGGAAATGTTCGTCCGAATAGTGGAAAAGATGGGGTTGCTAAATTCAACTGCCACTCAATTGTGATTGAA
>JAZKDE010000157.1:0-27748 GCA_040387735.1 Bacteroidota bacterium | reverse complement strand
GTAAATCGGTGGCGATGGCAAATAATATTCTTGATTCTGACTACGTAATTGGTGTGTATGCTTCGGCAAGTCGTCAGAAAATCAAAACTTTATATCAAGCAGGAGATGTTGGTTATGATGGAGAATATGTACAAGTTTCACGCTTGGGAATGCCTCTGACAAATGAGGCAATAATTCCATTGGGATTGAAAGACAAATGGAATTCAGTTGGGCCAGATAAAGACTTACAATTTGCTTCATATTTTTCAAATCCTGAGCTGGGTTTATACATGGATGATTCTCAGTTTGGCGGAGCAGTTCCTGGTTTATCAGCTTTAAGAATTCAATCAAAATCATTAGGCTCATTCGATTTCCGTAATGGAAAAGCTGGGTTGTACGGATTGAAAGGAAATGCGGCTTTAAACGGAACCGCTCTTTCTGAAGGTGCTTTTGGTAGTGTTTTATTACCAAACCCAACCAGTCCACGTGCGGTAGATATTTTACCTATTTTCTATACTGGCGTACCTAATTTAGCTCCTTACCAATTGGCTACGGGCAAAGCAGGCAATCCTTTAGCCGCAGGCAAACCGTTTATTAATAATTTCTTACCAACATTGGGAGATTTATTACGCTTGAACATGGCAGTTCCTGCTACTCCACGAAATAGCGGCGATTTCAATTCTTTAGGATTGGTTTACGCAGCAGTTTTAGGACTTACAGACGGTCGTTTTAATAGCTCGAAAGATTTACAGTTCATCCCAAATATGGATGGATTCCCTAATGGTCGTCGTTTGGAAGATGACGTAACAACGATTGAATTACAAGCAGTTGGCGGGGTTGTGTTAGCAGCCATTGGTTTATGGTACGATGACTATACACCAAACGTAACAGCCAGTCCGGTTACGCCAAAATTGTTGAGTGCTTTGACGTTTAATGCGGGTGTTACTAAGAATGATACAACATTTAAAGCCGTTTTCCCTTATGAACAAAATCCTTGGAGAGGTTTTCGTGGCGGAAATTATGCGGGAAAATCAACAAATTCTACTAATAAAAGTGAACGTACTTCGGTAGAACCCGTTGAAGGCAAATTGTCTGTTTCTGTTCTCGGAAATCCCGTAAATGGCGATAATGTAACGGTAGAAATTAGAGGAGCGAAAGGCGAATCGTTAGAAATGGATTTAGTTAATATCCAAGGTCAAATTATTAGTCATGAATCTATTGAAGAAGCTGGCAGTACAGAAAGCAAAACATTCAAATTAGGAAAAGAAATTGGCACTTATTTCTTACGAACCGTTTCACCAACGGGAAGAAATACAGTAAAGATTATTCGTAACTAAGTTTCAAAGTGAATTAGCCACGAGGACACGAAGATTCTAAGTATGAAAGATAAATTACTTAGAGAATCCGTGACTTTGTGGCTAAATTATTTCAATTCTTCTAAATCCAAAAGCATTAATCTTCCGTATATTAAATTACTGAAAATCAATTACATATAACATTATTCAAACCATCCAAAGACATGAAATCATTTACTATACTTCATCAACAAACTTCAAAATATTTTCTTATAATCTTAATTTTGGCATTCCAAATAAGCTGTACAAAAACCTCAAAAACGGATAGTTTATCTGCTCAAGATGGAACCGTAAGTATGGAAATCCCAGCACTTTTCGAGCGAACAGGCGATTTATCCAAAGCGGATGAGTGGCAAAAAACAAAAGAAAAAGTCGAGGAACTAAAGCAAAAAATTAGCAAAGACCCAAGCGATGCAAAATCTCGTTTACAAATAGCCACTATTTATTTGGCAGAAGCCCGCATCACTGGTGAACACCCTTATTATTACCCTGCAATTCTGAAAATATTGGATGGCATTTTATATTTGAATCCTAAAAGTTTTGAAGCAACAACCTTTAAAGCATCGGTAAAAATGTCGCAACACCAATTTGCTGAAGCTCGTGAATTGGCAGAAGCAGCTCGTAAAATCAATCCTGACAATGCTTATGTTTATGGTGTTTTGGTTGATGCAAACGTGGAATTAGGTTTTTACAAAGATGCCGTTTTGATGTCCGACAAAATGCAAGCCCTAAAACCTTCATTGGAATCATATTCAAGAGCCTCTTATTTACGTGAAATATATGGCGATGTCAATGGTTCGATTGATGCAATGAAAATGGCAGTGCAAGCGGGTTTACCAGGTTCTGAACCTTACTGTTGGAGTAAAAATACACTCGGTCATTTGTATGAAACAACTGGGCAATTGAAAGAAGCTGACCGTCAATACACAGAAATTTTAGCAGTTCGTCCAAGTTATGCGTTTGCCCTTCGTGGACAAGCAAGAGTTTTGAAAGCTAACAAAGAATATGATAAAGCCTTGGTGTTATTAGACAAAGCCGCTAAAATTATGCCTGAGTTTTCGTTCCATGAGGAAATGGCGGAAATCTACGCTTTACAAGGAAATAAAGAAAAAGCACAACAAAAATTTGCCGAAGTAGCTTTGATGTTAGACGAAGATGCTAAGTCGGGACACGCCGTAGATTTGGAACTTTGTAAACTTTATACCAAATCGGGCCAATTGGATATCGCTAAAAAATATGGCTTAATTGAATACAAAAAAAGACCCCGTAACATTGATGTAAATCACGCATTGGCGGTGGTTGCTTACAAAATGAATGACTTCAAAAAGGCCCACGAATATATGTTGGTAGCATTAAGCACAGGTTGCAAAGACCCAGAATTAATGAATGATGCAGGCAAAATTGAAAGAACTTTGGCCAATACTAATCATTATGATGGTTACGAACCAATTGTTCAAGCTGTCCGATAAACTAAATGTTTTGACATTAGCGTAATCTTATAAAATGGCAACTTTTATAAAATCTTTATACTTAGAAAAAATTTTCTAAGTATAAAGATTTTTATTTTAGATAAAACCAATTGAAATATCTTTGACATCTTAAAGATTTATCAACTTCTGAAACTATGAAACATCTAATACTACTTTTATTAATCTTATTTTCTTCACAAGCTTTTGGCCATTTGGGAAATATCACAGGAGTTGCTTACGATGAAAAAACAAATTTGCCGATACAAGGGGTTAGTGTACAATTAACGGGACTCAATAAAGTTGTTTTAACCAATGAATTAGGACAATTTCGTTTTGAAGATTTACCCGCTGCTCCCTATAAAGTAGAATTTTCTCATATCGGTTTCAAAGCTCAGGTTCTTACCGCTATTGTAAAAGATGACCAAAATACATTCGTCAAAGTATTATTGAGTTACAAATCGGTAGAACTTACGGAAATTGTTGTGCCTTCTCAACGCCCGCACGACCAACAATTGATTAGCAGCTTAGACATTAAATTGCGACCAATCATCAATTCACAGGAAGTTTTACGGATGGTGCCTGGTTTATTCATCGGACAACACGCAGGTGGTGGAAAAGCAGAGCAAATATTCCTTCGTGGGTTCGACCTCGACCACGGAACGGATATTCGCCTAACCGTTGATGGAATGCCCGTCAATATGGTTTCGCACGCACACGGACAAGGTTATGCAGATTTACATTTTGTCATTCCCGAATTAATTCAAGGAGTGGATTTTAAGAAAGGCTCTTATAATGCTGAAAAAGGAAATTTAGCAACCGCAGGTTGGGTTGATTTTCGAACTCGCAATAGCATTGACCATTCTTTTATAAAATTAGAAGGCGGACAATACGATACATTTCGGGCTGTGGCTGGACTTGACTTATTAGGTGAGCGAGGAAAAACCAAAAACCAATCCGCTTATATTGCTTCGGAATATTCTTACACAAATTCTTATTTTGACAATCCCCAGAATTTTAAACGATTGAATGTCGTTGGAAAATTCCACGGACACCTCACACCCAATACCAATCTTACCCTGACAGGTTCTACTTTTTGGAGTAAATGGAATCATTCGGGACAAATTCCCGACCGTGCCGTAGCATCGGGACTTACTGGTTTTTTTGGTTCAGTTGACCCAACCGAAGGCGGCGAAACGAGCAGAACTAATTTCAACGCCCAGTTTACAACCATTACCCCACGAAATCACGTCATCAAAAACCAATTATTTTACAGTAATTATAATTTTGAGTTATATTCAAATTTTACTTTTTTCTTGAATGACAGCATCAATGGCGACCAAATCAGACAGAAAGAACACCGTAATTTGTTTGGATACAATGGTAGTTTTTCAACGAATACCACCATCGGGAAAAGTGATTGGACAACCACATTTGGTATACAGTACCGTCAAGATATTACTAACGGAACCGAATTATCCAGAACAAAAGACCGAGTTATTACTACTCAACGACTCAAATACGGAAATATCAACGAAATTAATGCCGCCGTTTATGCAGATGAATTGATTAAGGTTTCTGATAAATTCACCATTAACGCTGGCATTCGGTTCGACTATTTTCACAATAAATACGAAGATTTACTACAAAACCCATCCAATAATATCGGCACAGCCGAAGCAACCATTATTTCACCAAAATTGAATTTTTACTATACTTTCAACCCCCATTTGCAATTATATCTAAACACAGGCAAAGGTTTTCACTCCAACGATACAAGAGTGGTTGTGCCACAAGCAGGACTTAATATCCTACCTGCAACTTATGGTTCAGATTTTGGAGCGATTTACAAACCATTTCCACGATTGTTAATAAATACCGCTTTGTGGTATTTATGGTCAGCACAAGAATTTATTTATGTCGGCGATGAGGGCGTTGTTGAACCCAGCGGTCGCTCACGTCGTTACGGGGTTGACGTTTCATTAAGGTATCAATTATCTAAACTACTTTATGTCGATGTCGATTTAAACACCGCTACGCCACGTTCATTAGATGCCGAAGCAGGTAAAAATTACTTGCCACTCGCACCTGTTTTTACCACAACAGGCGGACTTTCCCTACAAACACCGTCAGGACTTAGCGGTTCATTACGATACAGAAATATTGCCGACCGTCCAGCTAATGAAGATAATTCAGTGGTGGCAAAAGGTTATTTCGTCAATGACTTACAAATCAACTATACCAAAAATCATTATAGTTTTGGCTTATCCATTCAAAATTTATTCAATGTTAAATGGAAAGAAACCCAATTTGATACTGAAAGTAGATTAAAAAACGAAACTGTCCCTGTTGAAGAAATTCACTTCACCCCAGGAACACCCTTCTTTGGACGTTTAAGTTTTAGTATCAATTTTTAATCAAATAGCGGATTTCCTTCGGGTAAATCCGCTATTTCTATTCTTCTTCGCTTCTCCTCAATCACAAAAACTACTTCTCGCAAAACATTTTTTTGACACAAATTCTTTCTTCATTAAAGTTTGTGGATACAATCTTCCTGATTTACTTTATATTTTCGAGTAAATTTTTACTCTCCAAATCTTATTCTTAATATTGTGCAATACTTTCTGAATAAATTAAAAACATTCGTTTTTATAAATTAGAAAAATTCTAAATAGACCGCTTATCAATAAAATGTATTAAAAATGAGCAAAATTTTAATTGGTTCATAATTTTTCCGATTGTACTTTTGTAACCCGAAAAAGTGTTAAAATTGAGTTTTTAGAGGAAAATATTCTTTTCTTCCGCTAAAAATAAAAATAAGTTTCCATAAAATATTGAATTTAATTAGCGTAATTTTATATAAATGTTCTGTAATAAAACGATTATGATAACCATGAAACGCTTGAAAATTGTTGCTTTAATGGCGGTTTTAGGCTTCTTCGCCTCAGTCGTTAGTGTGAAGGCTCAAGACCCTGCTGAAGGTGAACAAATTTTCAAAAACAATTGTGCAGCTTGCCACAATGTAACTGACGAGACTTTAGTAGGCCCAGGCTTAAAAGGGATTAGTCAGAGAAGACCCATTGACTGGATAGTTAAATGGGTACACAATCCACAAGCGGTTATTGCCTCTGGCGATAAATATGCGGTTGATTTGTACAACAAATTCAACAAAGCACAGATGACTCCTTACCCAGGATATTCTGAAGCACAAATCAAAAGTGTTGTTGCTTATATTGATGCACAAGCGGTTGCCGTTGTAGCTCCTGTACCTGGTGCTCCTGTAGCTGGTGCAACTCCTGCCGAAGGTTCTTCAAACGGTGGAATGATGCAATATATTATGGTTGCCTTGTTATTGGTAATGGTTTTGGTATTAGTTGCCTTATTATCCATCGTTTCAAGTCTTTCAAAATTAGCAACAGTTTCTCCTGACTCTCCAGAAGCGGAAAACATTCCTTTCTTAAAAAGAATTGCAGAAAATGGAAAGAAGCTAACGGCTAATAGTGCATTCAAAACGGGTGCTGCTTTATTGATTACTTTATTAATTGGGAAAGCAACTATTGATGCAGCTTACGGTGTTGGTATTCACCAAGGATATGCTCCAGAACAACCGATTCAATTCTCTCACAAACTTCACGCTGGTCAATACCAAATCAATTGTAATTATTGTCATACAGGCGTTTACAAAGGAAAAGGTGCAAATATTCCTTCGGCGAATATTTGTATGAATTGTCACAATGCCATTAAGCGTGAATCTCCAGAAATTCAAAAAATCTACCGTTCTCTTGAAAAAGATGAGCCTATTCAGTGGGTACGTGTACACAACCTTCCAGATTTGGCTTACTTCAACCATGCACAACACACGAATGTTGGCGGATTAGAGTGTTCAAATTGTCACGGAGACATTGCTAAAATGGAAGTTGTTCAACAACGTTCAACTTTAACAATGGGATGGTGTATTGATTGCCATAGAAAAACTGACGTTAACGCAAAAGGAAACGCCTACTATGACAAGTTAGTAGAATTGCATAATAGCGAACATAAAGAACCATTGAAAGTACAAAACATTGGTGGTTTAGAATGTTCAAAATGCCACTATTAAGATTTAGTTATGAGCTTTGAGTTTTAAATTATTAGTTGACTAATAAAGAAAACCAAAACGAAGAACAACCAAACTTAAATCAAGATATTAAAAAAGCTAAAAGCTTAAGCTCAAGGCTAATCATATTACAAATATGGAAAATAATAAAAAGCGGTATTGGAGAGGAATTGAGGAATTAACAAACAGCTCAGAGTTTGTAAAACACGCACATCGTGAATTTGGTGACGCTCCAACAGCAGATGATAAAGGAGAGGCATTGATTGACGGAACAAACACTGTTCGTCGTGACTTTTTAAAAGTATTAGGTTTTGGAGTATCTGCCGTTGCTTTGGCAGCTTGCGAAGCACCTATAAAAAAGGCAATTCCTTACTTGAATAAGCCAGAAGACGTTGAACCAACTATTGCTAACTGGTACGCTTCATCTTTCGTTGATGGTGGAGATTATGCTTCAGTATTAGTAAAAACTCGTGAAGGTCGTCCTATCAAAGTTGAAGGAAATAAAGCATCTTCTATTAGTAAAGGGGCTTTATCTGCACGAGTACAAGCTTCTGTTTTAAGCCTCTATGATAATGAGAAACTTAAAGGAGTATCAATTGCTGGGTCATCAAAAGATTGGGCAACTGCTGATAAGGAAATTATTGCGGAATTAGGTAAAGTAGCCGCTCGTGGTGGTCAAATTAGAATTGTATCGAACACAATTTTGTCACCCACTACTAAAAAAGTAATCGGTGATTTTATTGCAAAATATCCAACTACTAAATTAGTAACTTATGATGCAAACTCTGTATCAGGATTAGTTCAAGCTAATGGAGGTATTTTACCAAGTTTTGATTTTAGTAAAGCAAAAACTATCGTTTCAATTGGTGCTGATTTCTTAGGTACTTGGATTGCTCCGACAGAGTATGCTGGCCAATGGGCAAAAACTCGTAGAGTAAATTCAGCAGAAGGTGGGAATAAAGAAATGTCTCGTCATTATCAATTCGAGACAATTATGTCAAACACTGGTGCAAATGCTGATTACCGTTCAACTTATAAACCATCTCAAGAAGGTTTAGTTGTGACGGCTCTTTACAATGCTATTGCCAGTAAAGTAGGCGGTGCTGCCATTTCATCAGCATCTGTTAAAATTGAACATTTAGATAAAGCGGCGGCTGATTTAGTTTCTACAAAAGGAGCATCAATAGTAGTTTCTGGCTCTAATGACCCATCGGTTCAAACAGTAGTTGTTGCAATTAATGCTTTATTAGGAGCTTATGGCACAACAATTGACGCAGGAAACGCAGTAAATTACCGTCAAGGTTCAGATGCTGAAATGACGACTTTTATCAACGAAGCGAAAGCGGGACAGATTGGAGCAGTTATTTTCTACAATGCAAATCCAGTATATAACCACCCAGGTGGAGCTGAATTAGCAGAAGCATTACCAAAAATTGGATTGACAATTTCAACAAACGACCGTTCAGATGAAACAGGCTCGCTTTGTAAATATAATACCCCTGATTCTCACTACTTAGAATCATGGAATGATGCAGAACCAAAAAGAGGCTTCTATTCATTCACTCAACCAACAATTTCAACTATTTTCAAAACTCGTCAAACACAATCAAGTCTTTTAACTTGGGCTGGTTTGAACGGAGATTACGCAACGTATCTTGAAAATGCTTGGACTGGAACTTTAGGTGGTAAAACAGCATGGTCAAAAGTTCTTCATGATGGTATTTACGAACCAGGTGCAGGTGTATCTTTCAGTGTTCCACAAACAGGTTTAGCGGATAGTTTTGCTTCAATTGCGAAAAACTACAAAGCGAACTCTGACAAAATGGAATTAGCAATTTATGAAAAAGTAACAATGGGTACTGGTTCACAAGCTAATAACCCATATTTGCAAGAATGTCCTGAGCCAGTATCAAAGGCTTGTTGGGGAAATTACGCAATGGTTTCTTTGGCCACTGCTAAAAAATTAGGTTTAGATCAAGAAGTAGAATTAGATACGCTTGAAGTAGAAGTTGTAGTAAATGGAAAGTCTGTTAAGTTACCATTTATTGTTCAACCAGGTCAAGCAAATGATACCGTAGCCATCGCAATTGGATATGGGCGTACTAAAGCAGGTAAATCAGCTAATGGAGTAGGAGCTAATGCTTATCCATTTGCATCAGTTATCAACGGAAATATTGCTTTTTCAAACACAGGTGATGTACAAGTAAAAGCAACTGGAGAAACTGCTAAGATTGCTCGTACACAAACTCACAATACCGTAATGGCTCGTGAGTCAGTTGTACAAGAAACAGTATTGAGTGCTTACAAGAAAAATGTAGAAGCGGGTCGTTTCAAGCCAACAGTTTCAACAGCTGAAGGAAAGAAAACTGCTACTGATTTATCATTGTGGAATGGTCACAAATATAATAATCACGCATGGGGAATGGTCATTGACTTGAACACTTGTACTGGTTGTGCTGCTTGTGTTGTTTCTTGTAATGCTGAAAATAACATTGCCGTAGTAGGTCGCCAAGAAGTTATTAATCGTAGAGAAATGCACTGGATGCGTATCGACCGTTATTATTCTTCTGATGCAGACGTCGAAGATGTAAAAGGATTAGAGTATGCTTCTGAAAATCCAGAAGTTGTATTCCAACCAATGCTTTGCCAACACTGTAATAATGCTCCTTGTGAGACTGTTTGTCCAGTATTAGCAACAACGCACTCTACTGAAGGATTGAACCAAATGACTTATAACCGTTGTATCGGTACTCGTTACTGTGCTAACAACTGTCCATATAAAGTACGTCGTTTCAACTGGTTCCGTTACTACCAAACAGATGAGTATGATTTCCAATTCAACAACGATTTAGGTCGTATGGTGATTAACCCAGACGTAACAGTTCGTTCACGTGGGGTTATGGAAAAATGTTCAATGTGTGTCCAACGTATTCAAGCTGGTAAATTAGAAGCTAAGAAAGAAAAGAGAAGACCAAAAGACGGAGAAATCCAAGTAGCTTGTGCTCAATCTTGTCCAACAAACGCTATTACTTTTGGAGATATGAATGATGAAGTATCAGAAATCTCTAAATTATTAGCAGTAGAACACAAAGGACGTGCTTTTGGTGTAATTGAAGAAATCAACGTGAAGCCAAATATTTCTTATTTAGTAAAAATCCGTAACAAGGAAGAAAAAGTAAAGAAGGAAGAAGAAGCAGTGGTTGAACACAAAGAACACGCTTAGTTTGTAAATAATTTTTGATTCTAAATTTTTAATTAAAAAATATATGTCGCACGTAGTATCACCCATAAGAGAAACCCTTGTTTCAGGCGGTAAATCTTATCACGACGTTACAAATGATATTTGTAAGCAAGTAGAAGGCGAACCTACCAAAGAGTGGAAAATCGCCTTTGGTGTATCTTGCTTAGTATTCGCTTACGGTGCTTATTGTTTAGGCTACACTTGGTGGCAAGGCATTGGAGTATGGGGCTTGAATAAAACAGTAGGTTGGGCATGGGACATTACCAACTTCGTATGGTGGGTAGGTATTGGTCACGCTGGTACACTTATCTCTGCTGTACTATTATTGTTCCGTCAGAAATGGAGAACATCAATTAACCGTTCTGCTGAAGCAATGACCATCTTTGCAGTACTTTGTGCCGCATCATTTATCTTAGCTCACATGGGTCGTCCTTGGTTATTTCACTGGGCATTACCTTTACCAAATACGTTCGGTTCATTATGGGTAAACTTTAACTCTCCATTAGTTTGGGACGTTTTTGCCATCTCTACATACCTTTCTGTATCATTAGTATTCTGGTACATGGGTCTTGTTCCTGACTTAGCTACTATCCGTGATAGAGCTCAAACAAAAGCGTCTAAATTCTGGTACGGTGCATTCAGTTTAGGCTGGAATGGTTCTGCAAAAACTTGGGCTCGTTACGAATACGTTTCTTTGATTTTAGCAGGTATTTCAACACCATTAGTACTTTCAGTACATACAATTGTATCAATGGACTTTGCAACGTCTGTTATCCCAGGATGGCACACGACAATCTTCCCTCCATACTTCGTGGCAGGAGCGATTTTCTCAGGTTTTGCTATGGTACAAAGTCTTTTACTGATTACTCGTGTAGTATTCAAATTGGAAGACTATATTACAATTGAACACATTGAGATGATGAACATCATTATCACTGTTACAGGTTCAATCGTGGGTATTGCATATTTGACTGAATTCTTCATTGCTTGGTACTCAGGAGTAGAATACGAATCATATTGTTTCATTAATCGTGCAACTGGGCCATATTGGTGGGCATATTGGATGATGATGACTTGTAATGTTGTATCTCCTCAATTATTTTGGTTCAAAAAAATTCGTACAAGTATTTTAGTATCATTCATCTTGTCAGTTGTGGTAAACGTAGGTATGTGGTTCGAGCGTTTCGTAATTATCGTATCTTCATTACACCGTGATTATATTCCTTCTTCTTGGGCAATGTTCACACCAACGATGTATGATATTGGTGATTATATTTTCTCTTTCGGATTATTCTTTACATTGTTCTTCTTGTTTGCTAAATTCTTACCAGTAATCAATATGTTTGAGGTAAAATCAGTAATGAAAGGAGTTTCGACAAATTATCCTTACAAAAAGAAATCGTCGGGAGAAAAATCAAAAGAAACAGTTCATTAATAATTAGTGATTGAGTGAATGATGGAATGAAGGAGTAATCTACTTCAACAATAATTCTGATTATAATCACTTCACATAAAAACTTAAATCAGGCTAAAAGCTCATTGCTCGAAGCTTAAAGCTAACAAAAAACAATGGATTCAACAGAAAGATATTTAGTAGGAGTTTTCGACGATGATGATGAAGTGTTGCACGCAGTCACTGAAGTGAAAAACAGCGGTGTAAAGATTGAAGAAGTATTTACGCCTTTCCCGATTCACGGACTTGACGTAGCAATCGGACATCCTCGCACACGTATTCCAATTGCAGCCTTTATGTTTGGCTGTTTAGGATTAACTTGTATTTTCTCATTGATTAACTATACAATGGTTTTCGACTGGCCCATGATTATCGGGGGTAAAGATTACTTTGCTTTGCCAGACTGGATTCCTGTATCATTTGAAGGAACAGTATTATTTACTGCCTTCGGAATGGTTGGAACATTCTTAGTATCAAATAGCTTATGGCCTGGTAAAACACCAAAAACGTTTGACTTGAGAAGTACTGATGATAAATTTATTATGGCTGTAAATATGGCTAATAACAAAAAATCAGAATCTGAAATCGAGACAATTTTGAGAGCATCAGGTGCAATCGAAGTAAATGTTAAACAATTTTAGTTCATAGGTATAAGGTATAAGGTATGAGTTATGAGGTAGAGAGTTATGATATAGCTTTTTCCTAATCTCCAATCCCTAATTACTAATTCCTAATATGACTTGATACTAATTTTAAAAATTATGTTTACCAATAAAACAAAAAGTCTTTTGCTAACTGGAATCGTTGCTTTGGCAATGACATCTTGCGGAGACAAACATAACGATTCAGGTACAGAATTTGCTCCAAATATGTACCATTCTGTAGGATATGAGCCACTTTCTCAATCAGAAGGTGATACAAATCATATCAACCCTTACGGAATGAATATGCGTTTACCCGTAAAAGGAACTGTTCCTCGCAAGTACTACGGACAACAAGCTAAGAAAGATTCTATCGACGGAGATTTATTAGAGATGGAATTAATCTCTCGTAATATCAAATCTGGTGATATGGCTTCTTCTGAAGCTTTGCTAACGAATCCGTTTGATCCGACAGAAGCAAATCTTGATGCTGGTAAATTGCAGTACGAAAGATATTGTATCCACTGCCATGGTGAAGCAGGCAAAGGAGATGGAGCCGTTGCTAAAATGTATAAAGGGGTACCAGTATATTCATCAGATGCTTTGAAAAATCTTAATGATGGACATATTTATCACACTATTACACACGGTAAAGGACGTATGTGGGCTCATGGTTCACAAATTTCGTCATCTGACCGTTGGAAAATTGTACTTTACGTACACCAATTACAACAACAGTAATTCAAGATTAGACGATAAGCATTGTTACCATAATGAAAGAGTGTTGTTCTTCATGTTAACCTGCTAACCAAAATTAGTTATTTTCAAATTATAAAATTCTTAAATTATAATGGCGGGACATTCACATTTTTCCCCATCTAATGTCGAAGAACATTTTGAGTTCACGGCAGAAGGTCGCAAAAGAGTTATATATGCTTTCTTAGCAGGATTAGTAGCACTCGTTGTAGGAATCTATTTGTTATCTCGTGGAGATCACGAAGCTGCACATGCTGTTGCTCAACAAGGTGCAGAACAAGGAGAACACCTTTCAGGTGGAGCTGTTGCACATCATGGAGACTACGACTGGACAAACCGTATATGGGCAAACCTTTGGTTAAACGGGGTTTACTTCACTGGTATATCTGTTATTGGTATGTTTTTCGTATCTCTTCAGTATTTATCAAAAGCTGGATGGTCATCAGTAGTTAAACGTGTTGCTGAAGCATTTCCTCCATTTTTAGTGGTAACAGGAACAGTATTAATTCTTGTTTTCTTATTTAAAGGTGATGTAATATTTCACTGGATGCACCACGGTGTTACTGAAAAAGGAAATGAACATTATGACAAAATTATTGCTGGAAAATCAGGATATTTAAACAAATGGTTTTTCCTTGGACGTATGGCCTTCTTTTTTGTAGGATGGTTAGGACTTTGGAGCTGGATGCGTAAAAAATCGTTAGCAGAAGACTTAGACGGAGGAACTGAAAACTTCTATTCAATGGTAAAAATTGGAACAATTTTTATCCTTTTAATGGGTATTTCAAGTTCAATGTCAGCTTGGGACTGGGTTATGTCAATCGATACACACTGGTTCTCAACAATGTTTGGATGGTATATGTTCTCTTCATGGCACGTAACTGGCTTAGCAACATTGACATTAACCGTTTTATTGTTGAAAGATAAAGGCTATATGCAATATGTAAATTTTAATCACTTACATGATTTGGGTAAATTTATGTTTGCATTCTCAATATTCTGGACTTACGTATGGTTTGCTCAATTTTTATTGATTTACTATGCTAACTTCCCTGAAGAAACAATCTATTTCTTAGAACGTTGGGAAGGTCACAATAAAATTTATAAGGCTACTGAGATATTGAACGTATTCTTCAACTTCTTCTTTCCTTTCTTAATTATGATGACTCGTGATGCAAAACGTACTCCAATTTTCTTGAAAATCTGTTGTGTTTTCATCATCGTAGGGCACTATCTTGACTTCTATCAAATGATTATGCCTGGAACAATCGGACCAAATGGGGGCTATGGTTTAGTGGAGTTTGGAATGGTTACAGTATTTGCATCAGCATTTATCTATGTTGTTTCGAACCAATTGACAAAAGCTTCTTTAGTTGCAAAGAATCATCCATTCTTAGAAGAAGCTCTTCACCACGATATTTAGAACAAGTTGGTTGTCGAAAGACAACCAATTATTTTCTATAAAAAAGGGAATAGATAAAACATTTATACTGAACATTTTTTTATAGAAGAGTAAGTTATCAGCTACTTGTCATACAAATTCAAGTAGTTTTACAAATCAGGAATTTATAACCAAAAATTAGCTAATAAAATGACATATTTAATAGGTCTTTTGTCGGTAGTATTCTTAGCATTGGCAATAATGATTGTCAATAAGAGTATGGCTCTTTCAAAAGGTATTCAAGGAGCTGAACAAGACTCAGAATCACCAGTAGATGGAGCAAATAACATAAATGCAATCGGTTTTATTGTATTTTTAGTATTAGGTTCAATTGGAGCAGCTTGGTCATTCTTGTACTCAAAGCCAGATTTACTACCTGTTGCAGCATCAGACCATGGTTTGATTACCGACAAAATGTTCTGGATTTCAATGGGAGTAATCACTTTTGCCTTCTTTGTAACAAATGCTTTATTATTTATATTTCCATTTGTGTACCGTTACAAAAAAGGAAATGTTGCAACATTTTATCCAGTAAACCATAAGTTAGAATTAATCTGGACTGTTATTCCTGCAATTGTAATGGCAGTTTTGGTTTTTACAGGTTGGAGAACTTGGAGAGATATTACAGCGCAAGCACCTGATAATGCTGTTGTAATTGAAGTAACAGGCCACCAATTTGGATGGTATGTACGTTACTCTGGTAATGATGATAATAAATTAGGTAACAACAATTATAAACTAATTGATGATACAAACTCCTTAGGTATTGATTACACAGATGAAAAATCATTTGATGACTTTACAGCAAATGAAATGCACTTACCTAAAGGAGTACCTGTTTTATTGAAAATAAAAGCTCAAGATGTTTTGCACTCGGTATACTTACCTTACCAACGTGTTAAAATGGATGCAGTACCAGGTATGCCAACAAAATTCTGGTTTGTACCTAATAAGTCAACAGACGAGATGCGCTATATTACAGGTAATCCTGAATTTAACTACAAGTTGAACTGTACAGAGATTTGTGGACGTGGACACT
Source organism: Bacteroidota bacterium (assembly GCA_040387735.1). GTDB lineage: Bacteria > Bacteroidota > Bacteroidia > Cytophagales > Spirosomataceae > Arcicella. The sequence continues at coordinate 12,281 of JAZKDE010000157.1, read as the reverse complement.
TTGGTATGGCAATTACTGTATTTGTAGATGAACCAGAAGAATACGCTGCTTGGTGTAAACAACAAAAACCATTTTTGACTCAGAATCCTGATTTCTTGGCAAAAGTTCCTGAGAAATTAAAATCAAAAGCTCAAAAATATATTGAAGCTCCAGCAGCACAATCAGATAGTACACAAGCAAGTGGAGCAACACCAGCAGCTTCAACATCATTGAGATAATTTTAGATATAACAAAGAACAAATTAGAATAAATTATGGCAACTGCAACACTACACGCAACAGACTCTCACGCACACGAACATGAGCATGAGCATCATGAGTTGGGCTTCGTGCAGAAGTATATCTTCTCGGAAGACCACAAGACGATTGCAAAGCAGTATTTGATTTCTGGTATCATCTGGGCATTCTTCGGTGGTGCAATGTCAATCATTTTCCGTTTGCAATTAGGTTTTCCTAATATGGACTTAACTTGGTTAAAGCCAGTTTTAGGTCAGTGGATTGTTGAAGGAAAATTGGAAAAAGAATTTTATTTAGCGCTTGTTACAATGCACGGAACCGTAATGGTATTCTTTGTATTAACCGCAGGACTTTCAGGAACGTTTTCTAACTTCCTAATACCATTACAAATTGGTGCGAGAGACATGGCCTCAGGATTTATCAATATGCTTTCGTATTGGTTCTTCTTCTTAGCATCAGTGATTATGTTCTCCTCATTATTTATTGAGACAGGGCCAGCTTCAGGAGGTTGGGTAATATATCCACCACTAAGTGCATTACCTCAAGCAATGCCAGGTTCAGGATTAGGTATGACACTTTGGTTAACCAGTATGGCATTGTTTATCGTTTCTCAATTAATGGGTGGGATAAACTATATTTGTACAGTTATCAATTTGCGTACCCGTGGTATGTCATTCACAAAATTGCCATTAACAATTTGGGCATTCTTCTTTACAGCAATTTTAGGTCTTTTATCATTCCCTGTTTTGTTGTCAGCAGCATTGTTATTGATTTTTGACCGTAGTTTTGGAACTTCATTCTATTTATCAGAAATCTATATTGGGGGTGAAGCATTACCAAATATTGGAGGATCGGCAATTTTGTATCAACATTTATTTTGGTTCTTAGGACACCCAGAGGTTTATATCGTATTACTACCAGCTTTAGGTATTACTTCAGAAATTATAGCAACGAATTCACGTAAACCAATTTTTGGATACCGTGCAATGATTGGCTCTATGATGGGTATTACGTGTTTGGCATTTATTGTTTGGGCTCACCACATGTTTGTAACAGGTATGAACCCGTTCTTAGGTTCAGTATTTATGTTTTTAACATTGATTATTGCCGTACCTTCAGCAGTAAAAGCATTTAACTATATTACTACATTGTGGAAAGGTAATCTTATTTTTACACCTGCCATGTTGTTCTCGATTGGGTTAGTGTCATTGTTTATATCTGGAGGTCTTACTGGTATTATTTTAGGTAACTCAGCTCTTGATATTAACTTACACGATACATATTTTGTGGTAGCTCACTTTCACTTAGTAATGGGTGCTGCTTCATTCTTTGGTTTGATGGCGGGTGTTTATCACTGGTTCCCTAAGTTGTTTGGTAAAATGATGAATAAAAATGCTGGCTATATTCACTTCTGGTTGACGTTTGTGGGTGTTTATTGTGTATTCTTTCCAATGCACTACATTGGTTTAGCTGGTTTTCCTCGTCGTTATTATTCATTTACTGCTTTGGGTAATGGAAGAATGGAAGCATTTGTTGATATGAATATGTTTATTTCAATTGCGGCAATTCTTACATTCTTAGCTCAAGCAATCTTTGCAGTAAACTTCTTCTATTCGATTTTCAAAGGAAAGAGAGCTCCTCAAAACCCTTGGAATTCAAATACATTAGAATGGACAGCTCCAATAGATGGTATTCACGGAAACTGGGAAGGAGAAATTCCAGCAGTATATCGTTGGCCTTATGATTATAGCAAACCAGGTTCAGCAGTTGATTTTATTCCTCAAAATGTACCGTATTCGGCAACACTTGAGTCAAATTTCCCTGAAGAAAATGAAGAAATTGCGAAAGAAAAAGAAATTGAAGGTTTGTTAGATACGCAAAATTCAGTTTACAATCATTAAGAAATAAATACCTCTAAAATTGAGAATATATTAACTAAGACAATTCTGGTTAGTGTATTCTCAATTTTGTTTATTGACAATTCTCATTTTGATTTTTCTAAGAAAGGCTTGCATTAAATTAGCTTTGAGGAGAAAGACCAAATTAAATTGTCTATCATGTTTAAATTAAAAGCTCAAAGCTTATTGCTGAAAGCACACAACAGACAAATGCTCTTCCGAAAATTAGGTATAGTCACAATCATAACTGTTTATCTTTTGGTATTAGCGGGTGGAATTGTAAGAAGTACAGGCTCAGGAATGGGTTGTCCCGACTGGCCAAAATGCTTTGGTATGTTAATTCCTCCAACGGATATAAATCAATTACCCAATAATTACCAACAGATATATGCAGAAAAGCTACATGGAGAGGTTGAGTTTAATGTAACAAAAACGTGGATTGAATATGCCAACCGCTTATTAGGAGCATTTACAGGTATTATTGTATTGGCAACATTTGTAGCCTCAATTATTTACTACTGGAAAAAAGACAGAATAATTGTTTATTTATCTTTCTTAGGAGTCCTACTAATTGGAGCCAATGGAGTTTTAGGAAAATATGTGGTTGATTCTTTCTTGAAACCTGGTGTAGTAACGATGCACATGATGCTGGCAGTTTTAGTCATTTTCGTATTATTATACGCAATCGCAAGAGCATGGTCGGAAGTAGTAGTAACTGAAACGATAAATAATAAAAATACCATTAGTAAAATTTTGATTCTTTTATTGGTTTTATCGACATCACAGGTACTTTTAGGAACACAAGTAAGAGAAGCAATTGATAGGGTTATTGCGAATCCATTCTTTGGATATAATCGGCAAACTTGGATAGAACAAATGGGAATTCCTTTTTATATTCATCGCTCGTACTCAATACTAATTTTCGGATTACATTTATATTTAATCTGGCAGTTAAGAAGAAATATTCAACAACAAGGTGTTATTTACCAATTTACTCAAGCATTAATTGTAATTGTTGGAATCGAAATACTGAGTGGAGTAACAATGGCCTATTTGGGTGTTCCTGCATTTTTGCAACCAGTTCATTTAACATTAGCTATTGTGTCGTTGGGAATCCAATTTGTAATTTTGTTATTGCTTAATTTTAAAAATGTAACACGGTTTGCAAAATCGTGAAAAAAATGATTACTACAGACAAAAACATCTCATTAAATACCGCTTCAAAAGTAAAAGCATATTACGAATTATTAAAATTCAGACTCTCAGCATTGGTGGCATTTTCGGGAGCATTTGGGTATTGCTTGGCAGTAGAAAGAATTGATTGGTGGAAACTAACATTGATTAGCCTTGGCGGTTTTCTCATCACTGGAGCCGCAAATATTGTTAACCAAATCAAGGAAAAAGAACTTGATAAGTTAATGAAACGTACTCAAAATAGACCATTACCAACTGGACGATTGAGTGTCAATGAAGCGACAGTATTTTGTATCATTTTACTAACAATATCAAGTTATATATTATTTTTTGAGTTTAATTACAAAGCAGGACTTTTAGGCCTACTTTCATATATTCTCTACGGATTTGTTTATACTCCATTAAAAAGAGTTGGTCCTATTTCTGTTTTTGTCGGAGCATTTCCTGGAGCATTTCCTCCGATGATTGGTTGGGTGGCAGCAACAGGACACTTTGGATTAGAACCTGGAATCCTTTTCGCTATACAATTTTTTTGGCAGTTTCCCCACTTTTGGGCAATTGCTTGGGTAGCAGATGAAGACTATCAACGAGCGGGGTTTAAAATGTTGCCTAATAATGGTCACAAAGATTTGCGTACCGCTCTTACAATGATGATTTATACAATCTTCCTCGTCCCGTGTGGTTTTATTCCTCACGTATTAGGAATGACAGGCTTTAATTCTGCTATTGTTGCAGTATTATGTGGCGTATTGTTTTTATCCCAAACATTCTACTTAATGTCAAGACCAACTGACAAAGCGGCCTTGATGATGATGTTTGGTTCTTTTATTTATTTGCCAATCGTACAGATTGCATTTTTGATGGACAAAATCTAAGCTTGTTGTAAACTTTTAAGAAAGCATTTTGAATAAAATTGCTAATGATATATAGTTCAACGACAGGTTGAGAAATAACAAATTTACAAGACAATGACACAAGAACATTTAGCAAACATAAATCTCGATGAGCCGGAAGAAACGCTCACGATGAATCCCAAAAAATTCATGCTTTGGCTCGCAATCGTATCAATAATTATGATGTTTGCGGGATGGACTTCGGGCTATTTAGTCCGTAAAGCAGAAGGACGTTGGCATGAATTTGAACTACCAATAATATTCTGGTATTCAACTGGAATACTGTTAGTGAGTAGTATTTCAATGTTTTTTGCGGTACAAGCTGCAAAAAAAGATAATTTCAGTACGCTTAAAACGGCAATTTCTATTACTTTTGTGTTCGGTTTAGGATTTTTAATAACACAAGTCATTGGATTTTCTGATTTAATCAAAAATCAGTTGTACTTTGCGGGAAGTGATGTAGCTTCTTCTTGGATATATGTACTCGTTGGCTTACACGCAGTACACGTAATTTCAGGTCTAATTGTGTTATTAATTTCTTTAGTTTCATCATTTAGATTCACCAAAGAATCCAAAAATCTCACCAGAATTCAGTTATGTGCTACTTATTGGCACTTTTTAGATGGTCTCTGGTTATATTTGTTTTTATTTTTATATTTCAATAGATAATTTCTGTTATCAATTTTTAATCAAAACCGTTAAAAAATGTCTGCAATACACGCTCCTGCCGTTCCTGAAAAATTAACTTGGACGGGTGGTTCAGAACCAATGAAAGCAAGTTATGGAAAACTAATGATGTGGTTTTTCTTACTTTCTGATACATTCACTTTCTCAGCCCTCTTGGTTACTTACGGAATGATTCGTTTCAGTAATAATGCCTATTCGGGTGCTCATGAAGCTTTCTTTTTCTCAACGACCCACTGGCCAATTCCTGACAAAGTATTTGCTGCATTGCCATTTTTACATGGTGTTGAAGCTCCTTTGATTTTCGTAGGAATCATGACTTTTATCTTAATTTTCAGTTCTGTAACAATGGTTTTAGCGGTAGAAGCTGGACACCGTGGCGACCGTGCTGATGTAGAAAAATGGATGTTGTGGACAATTTTAGGAGGTTTTACATTCTTAGGTTCTCAAGCTTGGGAATGGTCTCACTTTATACATGGACCAGAATTGGCTTTAGCTGCTAAAGATGCCGCTGGAAATGCTATTGAAGGGGCTAATTTAGTTCGTAATCCTTATGGACCTCCTGCATTTGCAGATTTATTCTTTTTCATTACAGGATTTCACGGAACGCACGTATTCTCAGGTGTAATCTTAAATATCTTGATATTTTTCAATGCCGCAACAGGTGTTTATGAACGTCGTGGACATTATGAAATGGTCGAAAAGGTTGGTCTTTATTGGCATTTTGTAGATTTAGTTTGGGTATTTGTGTTTACATTTTTCTATTTAGTGTAATTACTTTCCTAAAATCCTCCTTTCAAGGGAAAATTGAAAAGATTTTGTTAATCAAAAAATATTAAAAAAAATGGCTTCACATTCACAAGTAATCGAAGAAAAAGTAATTGCACCTGCACAAACAGGAGCTATTTGGAAAACGTTTTGGATTCTTCTAATATTGACCGCAATAGAGTTTGTAATTGCATTCACAATGCCAAGTAATCATTTGAGAGTAGCAATTTTTGCGGGAATGACTATTGTTAAAGCTTTCTTTATTGTAGGTGAATTCATGCACTTAAAGCATGAAGTTAAGGTATTGATTTGGGCCGTTTTATTCCCTGTTATTACCATCGCTTGGTTATTAGTTGCTCTACTTCTTGAAGGAGGAGCTCATAGATAAATTAAAATGGAGACTTTTGTCAGGGATTAGTGTAACTAATATATTGATTACCAACAAAATACTATTATTGAAACTGACTGTTGCTTGTTAAAAGTGACTAATTATTATGTCTCAAAAAATGATAAAAGCTGGAATTCTAATCGCTGCATTAGTTGTTCCAGCTTTAATTTTTTTATACCTCAAAGGCTTCGGAGAAAATCACTACGAATTGCCTTATATGATTCCATTGACAGACTCAACAACTGGCAATGTAATGATGAGAAAAAATCCAAATCCACGCTGGAATCAACCAAAAATGGATACTGTCTTTCACACAATTCCAGCTTGGGAATTAACAGATGAAAATGGCAAAGCATTCTTGGGAGAATCTTTGAAAGGGAAAATTTACGTAGCAGATTTTTTCTTTACTCGCTGCAATTCAATCTGTCCGAAAATGTCTACTGAGTTTACTCGTGTACAAGATACTTTTTCAAACGATGATGATGTTCAGTTAGCTTCATTTTCAGTTGACCCTACGCACGACACGCCACAGATATTAAGGGAATATGCGAAGAAATTTGATGCTAAAGCCGGTAAATGGCATTTTTTGACGGGAACCAAGACTCAAATATATCCATTAGCCATAAAGGGGTATTATGTTCCAGTAGCGGATGCTTCAGAATATGATAAAGCGGTAAAAACTCCGGATGAAACATTTATCCACTCTGAGAAGTTAATATTAGTGGATAAGGAAGGACACATTAGAGGTTTTTATGATGGAACTGATAAAAAAGATGTGGATAGACTGATTCTGGAAATTAGGGTACTTCTAAAAATTTACCAAACAAAAAGTTGAATAACTATTTATTAAAATGACATCACTAACATTAGACAAAAGCACTAAAAACACACGTTTAGTTAATATTTTATCCATCACCATTCCAATAGCGGTAGCATTATTAATTGGAATTAGAACCAAAATTGACTTGGGAACGTGGACGAAAATACTTCCTCACGTCATTGGTTTTTTAAATACAACGACTTCGATAACGTTAATTCTGGGATATATTTTTATAAAAAATAAAAATATCAAAGGGCACCGTCAAATGATGGGTCTTTCCTTCATTCAAGGTGCGTTATTTTTGGTATTGTACATTTTATATCACATATCAAATCAATCAACTCCTTTCGGTGGCGACGGAATTCTGAGACCCATTTATTATACACTCTTAGTATCTCATATTGTTTTATCAATTGGTGTGGTATGGTTTGTACTTCGTGCTGTATATTACGCCTTGAGTGGGCAAATCACGGAACACAAAAGAATTGTTAAATGGACGTTTCCACTTTGGCTTTATGTTTCTGTTACAGGTGTAGTGGTATATTTAATGATTTCTCCATATTATAATTAACAATATGAAAAAGCTATTTTTTGCATCAATCATATTTCTTTTGAGTATCTCTCAAAGCATCGCTCAATGTGCGATGTGCCGTATGACGGTAGAAAGTACAGTTTCAAACGGACGTAGTCAAATTGCATCAAACCTCAATCATGGGATTTTGTATCTACTATCAGCCCCATATCTTTTAGTAGCAATTATTGGTTATTTGTGGTGGAGAAGTTCTAAGAAAAATATGTCTCCCCAAACTATTTTGAGACAAAGAATCAGAAAGGCATTAAGTTAGTAAATAATTTATAGCTTATAAACCAAAACCCCATCGATACAAATCATTAAAAAATTTGTATCGATGGGGTTTTGGTTTAAAATAATGATACTTTACTCCCAAAGAGGATAATGTTCTAAATGTATTTGTTCACCAAAGAAAATCTTAGTGGAAGTTTCAAATGAGTTTGTATAATCTGATACATAAAAATGTTTAATGTGCGAATTCATTGAATTAAAAAGCTGATTCTCTGTCAAATATTGTTTCAGATTCTTAGCTACAATTTCAGAAGTATCCAAAACTGAAACCTTACCTTGGTAATAGTTTTCGATTTGTTTTTTAATCAGTGGATAATGAGTACAGCCCAAAATTAAGGCTTCAATCCCATCTAATTCTGGATTTCGGAGGTATTCCTGAATAATGTTTTCCGAGATATTATTGTTAAAAAAACCTTCCTCAATCATCGGAGCCAGCAAAGGCGTTGCCAGCGATTTCAAGGCAATTCCTTTATTCAACGCATCTATTTTCTTACGATAAATATTGGAATTGACCGTTTGTTTTGTTCCAATCAATCCAATCGTTTTTTCAGAATAAGTATTTGATAAATAATCTATTACAGGGTCAATTACATTTATTACCTTCGCCTTACTACCCACATATTCCCGCACGAGTTCATAAGCCGCCGCCGATGCCGAATTACAGGCAATCAAGATTACTTTACATTTTTGTTGCAATAAAACATTACAAATTTTAATGGAATATGCTTGAATTGCCGCCGAAGATTTATCTCCGTAAGGTAAATGTGCAGTATCTCCGAAATAAATGATATTTTCGTTGGGTAAAAGGCTCGTAACAGCATGAGCAACGGTCAATCCGCCAATACCACTATCAAAAATGCCAATAGGAAGTGAATTCATCTATATTTTAATGATAAATTATGAATAATGAGTTAAAGGTAGGTGTTAATATTTGGGTTATTTTTTCACAAAGTCACTGATTTACAAATATTTACATTCATATTTCATCAAATAAAAAGTCACTAAAATATCTTAAAATCAACTATTGGGTTATCAATGCTTTACATATTATTAACTAATAACTCATAACCGAAAATTAACTATTTTTTACAAATTTGAAAATTCATAAATTCTTATGCAACCTTTCTTCCATCTATTTCATCTTCAAATTATAAAATCTCAGACCTACGGATTTAAACCAAAACATTACCGTGAAACTACTTAATTTATTCCAAAGCGAAGAAGCTCTGGTGAAAGCTTGTCAAAAAGGCGACCCCAAAGCTCAAAGACGTGTTTACGAAAAATATTCTCCCAAAATGTTCGGAATATGTTTCAGATACGTTCATGATGATTTTGAGGCCGAGGAAATAATGATTGAAGGTTTTGTTAGAGTTTTTGAAAAAATTGATACTTTTAAATTGGAAGGAAGTTTTGAAGGTTGGATTCGACGGATAATGGTCAATGAATCATTAATGTATCTCAGAAGTAATAAAAAAGCCCAATTTGAAACCAGCTATGACCAAATTCTTTACGAACCTGAACCTGAACAATTTAGAACTGACCTTGAAATTCAAGATTTATTAAAATTGATAGAAAAATTACCACTTGGTTACAAAACCGTATTTAATCTCTACGCCATTGAGGGCTATTCCCACGCTGAAATTGCCAAACAATTAGGCATCACCGAAAGCACCTCAAAATCACAACTCTCCCGTGCGAGAGTTATTTTACAAAATGCAGTAATACAGATGGTATAAAACGTAACACGGACTTTAGCCTGTCTTACGTGAAAACGAAAATGAAAAAGCAAGAAAACATAGATAAAATCTTCTCCGATGGCTTGCACGCTTACGAGCGTCAACCACACCCACAAGCATGGGAAAAATTAGAGGCAAGATTGCAAAAACCACAAAGCAGAACCTTGCCTTTATGGTGGAAATTTGCCTCTGCGGCTTCCTTAGCCTTACTTTTAGGTACGGGTGGATATTGGTATAATTCACGAAAAAGTGTTTTAAACATTAATCTTGCTCAGATTAATAAGGTTAAAATAGATTCAAAAAAAGAAGCTACTCAAGAGCAAGTTATTGCTAAAACTGTTGTAACAAACCTTGAAAAAGAAACTATATTTGAAGGTAAAAAGAGCTTTACAAAAGCTCTTAAAATCCAAGCAAATAATGCAATTACAAGTACAAAACCGCCAAAATTGGAAGAAATATTAAGTGCTAAAAATACACTGACTCCTACCCTATTACCTGAAATCAAAAAAACATTTGAATCCAATACCATTGTTTTAGTCCTTGAAAATAATAAGCCCAAAGTTGAAGAAGAAACAATCGTCTTGAATATGATAGAAACCCAACAAGAAGCGGTTGCTCAAATTGACCCGAATGAAGAAAATATCAAGAAACAAAGCCGTTTGGGTAAGATTTGGCAACAATTAAAGCGTGCAAAGAACGGCGAAGATGTCAATTGGGGTGAAGTAGGAATTAAACCACAAAAAGTTTTAGCCCGTGCCGATGCAAAAATTGAAAATGCTTTAACAAAAGGAGAAAATAATGAAAAATAGATGCAACTATCACAAACAGCTTTGCATCTTAAATATTGTAAACACATAGTTGCGATAGATAACATAAAGTACAGGGTATTAAAAGTTTGAATACCTTATATTTCCTTATAATTCCCATGTGATTACATCTAAACTATTTTAAAAAATCAAAAACATGAAACCATCAATCACCGTGAATACGCTAAAAAGAATTAGTTATTCAATCATCGCTACCATAGTCCTCATTTTTTCAAACAATATCCAAGCTCTTGCTAACGGAGGAGAAAAAGATTCGACGGTAATAAGTATCGACAAACGTAATCAGACGCTTCTAAACCAAACAAATGGTAGCAAAACACTCAGAGAAAATCTCCAAGAGCTATTTCAAAAAAGCGGAATGTCTCTCGACGATGATACGTGGAGAGGTATCCGAAGAATTGTCAATAGCGATTTGAACAAAGACACCCTTTTGGTAATTACTCAGAATGACAAAAGTATCAAAGTCGTCATTAACACCAACACAAAAACCAACACTAACGAATCCGTTAATATTGACCACCAAAGTGGTGTAAATGGGAACAATGACAAACAGGTAAAAGTTGGTTTAGGAGGCGTAGTGGTCAAAGATGGTAAAGATGAAGTGAGAGTCGGATGGAATGGTGTTTATGTTAATGATGGAGGACGTGAGACAAGTATTACTTTAAGAGATTCTGCCCGTATTAATCGTCGAAATTCAGGCTTTAATAGCCGTTCTGGTTTTAATATTTATCTTGGATTAAATGCGTTCTCCAATACGAGTAATATCGGCGGAGCATACAACACAAAAGACTTTGAATTAAGCCCCTTTGGATCAAGATACTTTGGCTTTGGTTGGACCCGTAGCGGAACAGTCAGTAAAGGGACAAAAGCAGCTTTCAAAATTAGTTATGGCTTAGAAATTTCTTGGTATAATTTTATGTTGGAAAACAATGCCTTTATTGTCAAAAACACCGACAACATTGGTTTTGCCGACTATCGAGACAGTAAAAATAACCAAGTGTCCCTAAGCCGCAATAAACTAACCGTAGCTAATATCAATATTCCAGTGATGCCTTATGTAGCCTTCAAAAAAGGTAGCACCATCACTTACATCGCCGCTGGTGGATACGTGGGATATCGCATTGATAGCTATACCAAAACCAAAGAAGAAGATAACGGACACAAAGAATGGAATCACAGTAGTTTCTTCTTAAATAACGTACGTTACGGCTTAGCTTTTGAATTAGGACTGAAAGATTTCCCTGATTTATTTGTCAATTATGACATGAATAATCTATTTCAAGACGGTCGGGGACCCAAAATCGGAGGCATTAGCTTTGGAATAAGATTATAAAAAGATTTTTTCTAAAAAAAATACGTGAGAGGTAATAAAAGAACAAAGTGTTTATTTTTAGACATTTACGCTTATATTTCTTCTCCTTTTTTTGTCTTTTAGCAAAAAAATACAGAATTTTTATCAAATTTTTTTGGTACAGCCTTTGACATAATAAAAAATACAATTACCTTTGCACACTCTTTCACCAGAACACTAAACGTGAGTGATTCAAGTAAAGAAAATGGGGGTGTACCAGAGTGGCCAAATGGGGCAGACTGTAACTCTGCTGGAGTATTCCTTCGGTGGTTCGAATCCATCCGCCCCCACTGTTTCAGTAAAAATTAATAGTAAGTAGATTTCAATTTGTTTATTATTGTTTTCAGCTTAACTATTAATCAAAACTGATAACTAATGATTCAAAAGCGGGAGTAGCTCATTTGGTAGAGCGATAGCCTTCCAAGCTATAGGTGGCGGGTTCGAGCCCCGTCTCCCGCTCCAATCAGGAACTATGATAGGTGGTTGGTTGTTAATTAGTTAGTAGTTATTAGTTTAGCTAAAAACGATTAACAATTGACCATTTGTAGTTTCAAAGGGTTTTGCCTTTGTAGCTCAGTGGTAGAGCACTTCCTTGGTAAGGAAGAGGTCGGCAGTCCGATTCTG
>JAZKDE010000156.1:0-3331 GCA_040387735.1 Bacteroidota bacterium | reverse complement strand
AATTATCTAATTTCCAATCAAGGCTATGAAGTGGTAACCAGGCAAAATAAACGGTCGTTTAAATAAATATACTCATGCGAACTATTGACATACTCAATCCTATGGAAATGAGGGAATTTGAAAACCCTCCCATCTTTTCATATCAACAAAGAAAGGTCTTTTTTGAAATTCCTGTGGGATTGAAAAGAAAGCTAAATGAGTTTGTTTCACCCGTCAATGATGTTGGTCTGGTAGCTCAAATGGGTTACTTCAAAGCCTGTGGTCGTTTTTTTAGAGTAAATACCTTTCACGAAAATGATTTGCTTTACGTTTGTCGTATTCTGAAAATTAAGAGAGAAGCTATCGACTTATCCTCCTACGCCAGTAGTTCCATAGCACGCCATCGAGAAATGGTTTTACAAGAATTTGCGATTCATCGCTTTGCGGGATCATATCGAAAACTTACGCTGGAAGAAGCTAATCATTTAGCAACCAAGCAATTCAGCCCCGCCAGTATTTTTAGGTCTTTGTGTGATTATCTTCGGTCTCAGGGTATCGAAGCGACCGACGCTCGGTTCCTTCGTACAATACTTTGGCGGTTATCATAACTCAAACTCTTCAAAGTTTCGAGAAAATATTACTTGAAAAAATTATAACCGATTCAACAACAGCTCAAATTACTGCCTTAGATGGATTATTTGACAAACTTCCCGATGAAGTGTTAGGACGCAATACCTATAAGATTTCTCGTTATAAGACAATGGTTGAATTAATGAAACTCTCTGCCATCCGAGAGAATATGATTAAACTGAAAGAATTAAAAGAACTGTATCACTTATTAATTGGACTGATAAATTCTCTCAAACTTTCGGATGAACTTATTGAATATTATGCTAATTACGTGCTTTCTGCCCACGTTTTTCAAATTCAGCAACGTAACCAAAAATACCTTTTTCTTCTGTGTTTTATAAAGCATCAATACCACTATCTCAATGATGTGATGATACAAACTTTCATGTCCACTACCCAACAAACCCTTCGACAAGCTGATAATCGAAAAAATGAATTACTATTGGAATGGCAGACAGAAATTCAAATTACTCAAGCAGAAATATTTTTGGGTATTTTAGCCGAAGCTCCCTTGATAAAACTACTCCAAGATACTGCCTTTTCATTGGAAAAAACGATAGAAGAGAAGTTTAAAATTATCATGGAAATTATTAAAAATCCCCAACACAATGAATTTTTAAAGTTAGTCCCTGCGGTTGAAAAACTCTATAAAGAATCTACCAAAGCTCAGGAAAACAAACTACTCTACCAAGCCATGACGGAAAAATCAAGGGCTTTCCAGATACGCATTGCTGAGATGTTAAGGCACGTTGAATTTACGGCTACTGAACCCGATGATAAAGTGCTACTTGCCTTAAAGTTTTATCAGAAAAAACAAGGGATACTTAATCCAAATGCCCCCGTAGAGTTTCTCAATCGGGAAGAAAGAAAACAAATAAAAGAGGGATCAAATAGCTTTAATGAGCCATTATATAAAGTTTTATTAGCGAAATACGTTCATAAATCTCTCAAATCGGGTAAGATAAATGTGGGCGTTTCGCAACAGTTTAAGCCTTTTGAAGATTACATGATTCCCCAAGATGAGTGGAAGAAAAACAAAGAATCTTTGATGGAAAGAGCGGGAATAACGTACTTAAAAGAGTGGGAAAATATCCGCAAAAATCTGGAAGACAATCTGAGTTCTCAATTTAAACAAACCTTCGATACAATCAACAAAGGCTTAAATCCCTTCGTTAAAAAACGTAAAAACAATACGCTTCAATTTATTACACCTAAAAAACAAGCTACCATAGCTTCAACGGTAGATTTATACCCCTCAGACCTATACGTACCTATTTTTAAGTTACTGCACACGGTCAATTTACACACAGAATTTACTAAGAAACTTACCCATAAAATGGAAGAACATCGCCGAGATATTATGCCAAATAGGATAAACTTTGCCACTATCATTAGCTGGGGGTGTAATTTAGGGATCGGATTAATGGCTAAAAAGACCAAGAATATTACGCTGGCAGCACTCGAAAAAACCTCTAATTGGCACATTACCGCTAAAAATCTCTTAGAGGCCAATGAGGCAATCGTGGATTTAATGGATTCAATGCCCATCAATGCGGTTTTCAAGGAGGATGAAAACCTTTTGAGGTCTGCCTCCGATGGACAAAAATTTATGATGGCTCTTAATTCCATTCATGCCAACTATTCTTCTAAATATTTTGGGAAAGAGAAAGGCATTATCATTTACTCCTTTCTCTCAGAGCATTATCCTTTGACTTATACGACCACTTTTTCAGCGGGTGATTTTGAAGCATGGTTTATTATTGACGGTTTACTTCATTATCAGCCCGTATTGACCCAAAATCCCAAGAAAAAGGAAAGGATTATGAAAGAGGGTGAAAATCAGGAAAATGAAGAAGATGACATGGAAACAAATCGCTTGCATTCCACTGACCAACATGGGATTAGTTTCATCAATTCTGCCTTATGCTATCTAATGAAAATTGAATTTCAGCCGAGATTTAAACAAATCCATAAGGTAAAACTCTACGGAATGGATGCAATGCCCATTACCCAACAAATTGATTACCAGATAAATGCTGGAAATAATGTCAATATCAAGATTATTGAAGAGCAATGGGACAACATTTTAAGATTAATTACAACGCTCAAATTGAAACATATTACGCCCTCCGTTCTATTGAAAAAGCTTACTTCGTATTCCAATAAACATCCTTTGAACATTGCTTTACAAGAGTTGGGGAAACTTGTTCAAACCATTTTTGTACTAAAATATATGCACTTGGAAGACCTCAGACGTATTATTAACCATCAACTAACCCAAATTGAAAGTTTGCACCAATTATCGGATGAACTCAATTTAGGACACGATGGACTCATTAGATTTGCCACTAAAGAGGAATTGTTAGTCATGGCACGAAGTAAACAGCTATTAATTAATTCAATCGTTTGCTACAATTACCTGTACCAAACCCAAAAAATCATTGAGGCGAATCCACAAGAGAGAAAAGAGATTCAAAGAGCATTGTCAAATTCAGCGGCGTTTGCTTATAGTCATGTCAATTTCCAAGGGGAATATGATTTTTCAGATGAAGTTTTGGTAGATATTCTGGAAGTAGACATGAAAAAAGCAATGAATCTTGAATTATAATTTTTTGGCTTATAACTAATTGATTTAAAGACATTTAAATCGTTTTCGTGGGAAGTTTGTACTACTGGACATACAGGACAAAAAGTGATTTAAAAACTGAATAGACTTCTGTAA
>JAZKDE010000155.1:10586-13940 GCA_040387735.1 Bacteroidota bacterium | reverse complement strand
ACTTGATTGCATTGTGAAGTAGCTTTATCAAGATTATTATTTACCATATATTTTCGATTCAAAAACGTGGTATCTCCCGTTTTCATGCCTTCTTCAAATTTTGCTAAATACGTAGAGTCGGCAACTAAACGAGTGCCTAACTTCTGAACCATGACGAAATGATAATCATTTTTGTGCGGTTTTATTTGAAAGGGAAATCTGGGGTAATATTTGCCTTGATAAATCTCAATTAAAGGTTCGGGACGAGAACCTTGTCGGAAGAAAAAGAGAGGTTTTCTGATTTTTAGGTCTTCTTTTGTTCCAAAAACAATGAATGTTGTTGTGTCTTTGCCATCGGGTAAATGAAAAACTTGACAGAGGTCTTCTAAACGAGTAGTTTGAGAAAAACAAGAAAACTGAATGAAAGATAAAAAGGTGAGGGAGAAGAGTTTTTTCATAGTTTTTAGATAGAAATTATCTCCCCAAAACACGGAGTTTTTTAAATAAGCCACAAATCATTTAACATCTTTTAAGTTAAAACCCTCTTTTAACCTAATTTTGCACTTCATTATTGGTAAATCACAAGCTAAAACTCGAACTACTTCGTAAGTTTTACGGTTTTGATTGAAGGAATAAATACCACACAAAAAATGGCAAAACGCAATTTCGGGGCAGAAGTAGCTCCAGAAGACAAAAAAAAAGTAAGTAAGGAAGGTTTTAATAAAGCCTTGAATATTTTTAGATTTACGCTTCCTTACAAAGGAACATTCTTCATTGGGTTTATATTTTTAGTTCTTTCGCAGATAACTTCCATGAGTATTCCCTTGTTGATGGGGCAAATGGTTGGAGCGATTGTTTCTCCTCAAAAACCTGTTAATCAGGCTCTTGCTAATATTCCAAATAACGGAATTGGGCAGAAAATACAGTCGATGCTAAGTCCGCAATCGGTTAATTTAACGCTTAATGACGTTACCATACTTTTTGTTGTGCTGTTGATTTTACAAGCGGCTTTTTCATTTTTTAGAGTATATACTTTTACAAGAGTTTCGGAGCAATCAATGCGAGATTTACGCAAGGCTCTTTACACCAAAATTATTACCTTACCAGTTCCATTTTTTGAGAAAAACCGTGTAGGTGAGCTCATGAGCCGTATTACGACGGATATTACGCAGTTACAAGATGTACTTTCAATCACCTTAGCTGAGCTTTTTCGTCAGATTTTTACGCTCGTGGGTGGTATCATTTTGATTTCGTTTTTATCGAGCAAATTGACACTTTTTATGTTGATGACTTTTCCATTTTTGGTAGTTGCTGCCATTATTTTCGGAAGATTTATTCGTAAAAATGCCAAAAAAGTACAGGACGAATTGGCTTCCACAAATATTATCGTAGAAGAAACTTTGCAGTCAATCAATGTCGTAAAAGCCTTTACCAACGAAGCCTTAGAAGTAAAAAGATACAGTTCATCGGTTCAAAAAGTGGTTGATTATGCTTTGAAAGCAGCAACATTCAGAGGTGGATTTATCTCATTTATCATCTTCGTGCTTTTTGGTGGCGTTGTTGGTGTAGTTTGGTACGGCGGGAACTTGGTTTTAAATGGTGAATTAGCCTTTAAAGACCTTTTTACATTTATTATCTATACTGGCTTCATCGGTGGCTCAGTTGGTGGCTTAGGCGATATGTATGCCCAAATTCAGAGAACGATTGGAGCATCAGAAAGAATTTTGGAAATCTTGGATGAGAAATCAGAAATAAATGTAGATGAAAAAGTCGTAAGTCAGAAATCAGAAGTAGTAAACCCTTCGACTCCTAAAATTGCTTATAAAAATGTTGCATTTGCGTATCCATCTCGTCCAGACATGGAAGTTTTGAAGAATATATCCTTGGAAGTGAAATCAGGTGAAAAAGTTGGTTTAGTGGGTTATTCGGGAGCAGGAAAATCAACGATTGTTCAGTTATTGATGCGTTATTACAAACTTTCAAGCGGACAAATTTTGGTTGAAGGAAAAAATATTAATGATTATGATTTGACCGAATTACGTAAAAAAATTGCCATTGTTCCGCAAGAGGTAATGCTTTTTGGAGGAACGATTTATGAGAATATTTCTTACGGAAACCCAAATGCTTCCGAAAGTGAAGTAATTGCTGCCGCTAAAAAAGCCAATGCTTTCGATTTTATTGATTCTTTCCCTGAGCAATTTCAAACAATTGTGGGTGAACGTGGAGTGAAATTATCAGGCGGGCAACGCCAAAGAATTGCCATTGCCCGTGCTATTTTGAAAGACCCAGCTATTTTGATTTTGGACGAAGCTACGAGTGCCTTAGATTCGGAATCAGAGAAATTGGTGCAAGATGCTTTAGATGTGTTGATGCAAAACCGCACGACAATCATTATTGCACACCGTTTGGCAACTATCCGCAATGTAGATACCATTTATGTGTTGAAAGAGGGCGAAGTTGCCGAAAAAGGCTCACATGATGCTTTGATTTCAATTGAAGGCGGAATTTATGCTAATTTGGTAAAGTTACAGTACGAGAATAATATGGTTCTTGAAGGTTAATAAAGTAGGACAGGTTTCCAACCTGTCTAATGGAAATTCAGTGGTTTTTATAATGATTATTTTAAGATGATCAACTTTATATAAAGGCTTAATTATCAGCTTGTTAGTTTGTAATTAACCATTAATTGCCTTTATACCACTTGATAATTAATTTGAAAAACGCAGGCTAATATCAAAAAGTCTGCGTTTTTTTGTGAACAAATTTGTCTTTTATAATTAATTTATATATTTTGTACAAAAAAATAATTGTATATTCATATATTTTGAATACCTATTTATTTGATTTGTCTAAGTGAAATTTCTTGAAAACTTATGCTCGTCAAAATTTTTGTACAAAAAACAATACTATGAACAAATGTATTTTCTTAGACCGTGATGGCGTATTAAATGTGGATAGAGTCGATTATGTATATCGCCTTGAAGATTTAATTATTCCAGAAGGTACGATTGAGGCTCTCCAAAAATTAAAAGCGGCAGGATATTTATTGATTGTGATTACCAATCAGTCGGGAATTGCGAAGGGTATTTATACTCGTGAAGACGTTTTAATGTGCCATAATTACTTTCAGGAACAATGTGGAAATTTGTTAGATGATATTTATTTCAGTCCACATCACGAGAAATTTACGTCGGCTTCGTTGACTCGTAAACCTGATTCGCTCATGATTGAAAAGGCGATGGCAAAATATAAAATTGACCCGAATACTTCTTGGATGATTGGTGATGCTCACCGAGACATCAAAGCGGGTAAAAAAGCGGGCGTAAAAACAATTCACTTAACTGAAAAACCAGAAGAATCTTTCTCTGAAATTAC
>JAZKDE010000155.1:0-10486 GCA_040387735.1 Bacteroidota bacterium | reverse complement strand
GCGTAAAAACAATTCACTTAACTGAAAAACCAGAAGAATCTTTCTCTGAAATTACAACGAGCGATTTGCTTCGTGCGAGTGAGTTGGTTCTTGGATAAAATGTAACTCGAAGTTTTACTTCGAATTTGTAGTAAAACTTCGAGTTACGTTATTTTTTACTTTTTCTCTGGCAACATAATTACCTTAATCATGTTTTCAGCGAAGTATTTTTTAGCAGCGGCTTTGGTACTTTCTACCGTTACTTTTTTCAACATTTCGTCTTCTTTCAATACTTCTTTTACGTCTTCGCCATCTTGGTATTGTCCTTGTAAATAACCTAACCAAAAATTGTTATCACGTAATTGTGTTTCAGTTTGACGCTTTGTTTCTGCCTTAAATTTCTCAATATCCGTAGCTTCTGCTCCAGAATCTTTTACTTTTTGAATTTCTGCCATTGTTCTATTTACCAATTTCTCCACATTTTCAGGAGCACATTGGAAGGCAATTCTGAAGTTATAACGTTTTGCAGGAGTTTTAGCTGTTGAACCACTTACACCCACGCCGTACACGCCTGATTCTTCCTCACGTAATTTTTCAATCAATTTGATTTCTAATACTTCCGAAAGTGCTTCAACTTGCGTTTCGTTTTCTGGCGTAACTTCATAATCGCCCGACCAAACCATTGTAACACGAGCTTTAGGTTCTGTTCCTTTGTAAAGTGTTTTTTCAACTTTTCCTTTTGGCGGACGAATGCCTAAATCTTTAAAAGTTTCCTTACGTTTTGTTGAAGGTAAGCCGCCTAAATATTTCTCTAACAAAGGCTTAATTTCTTCATTTTTGAAATTTCCAACGAATAAAAACGTAAAATCAGAAGCATCAGCGTAGCGTTCTTTATAAATATCAAAAGCACGTTGAGCATCAATTTTTTCCATTCTTTCTACCGTCATCGGTAAATTTCTTGGAGCGTAATTACTCAAAATAACACTTAATGAATCGTTGTAAACCTTTTCTGGCGTAAGCGTTTTTTGCTGATTTGCCAAGGCATCACGTTGATTTGCTAAAAATCCTTTGATAACTTCTCCGTCAAAACGTGGTTGTGTAAAATAGCTATAAACCAACTGTAAAGAAGTTTCAAGGTCTTTTGGTGAAGTTGAACCGTTGAAGTTCTCTGATGTTCCTGTAATGTAAGGCGTAATTCTTGCCACTTTACCCGTCATCATTTTACGAAGATTGATAGAAGAAAACTCTCCCAAACCACCAATTGAAGCAATTGTAGAAGCTAAACGAGCGTTATCTGCATCTTTATCAGCGTACAAATTTGTTCCACCCATGCTGTACGCACCAATCAAAATTTCATCATTCTTGAAGTCAGTTGGTTTCAAAACCGCTTTGACGCCATTGGCAAAAGTCAATTCTGTAATGCCTACTTCTGGAATTTGTTTCGTCACCGTAACTTTTGAACCTACTGGTAATTTGGCAATTAAAGGTTTGTCCACCGTTTGGTCAACATAAGCCGTTACGTTTTTACCCGCAGTATTCAACCATTCTCTGATTTGAGTTTCGGTTGGTAAAGTTGCTTTGTCTTTTTCGGGAGCCATCAAAATTACCGCACGATTATCAGCCGTAATCAATATACTACTCAAAGCATTTACTTCTTCTAATTTTACACCATCTAAATATTTCTTCGTGAAATCGTAGCTAAAATCTGGCGAAGTTAAATTTTCATCTTCAGTAAATGCTCCGACTAAACCTTCTGCCATTTGCTCAGAATCTGTTTTGTCTTTTTCCTTATAAGCACGCTCTTGTCCGACCATATATTGGGTTTTCGCACGAGCTAATTCAGAAGCTGTAAATCCGAACTTTTTAGCTCTTTCAGTTTCTTCTAAAATCGCTTTCAAACCTTTTTCAACATTTCCACCTTTGGCCACTACGAAAGAAGTAAAGGCATCAAGATTTCCTAAAAATCCACCGTAACCTGCATATCCGAATTGAAAAGGAGGATCAGCTTTTTGTGTAAGTTCTTGAATACGAGACGATAACATTTGGTTGAATAATGAACGAACCATTCCATCACGACGGTCTTGATAAGTTACGTCTTTACGTTTTGGTTGTTTGTTCAAAATCTGGATAATCGTATTTGGTTGCTCAGGGTCGGTAACAATGGCAACGTCCGTTCCACCCGTCAAAGGAATATTGTATTTGGTTCTTTCCTTTTCGTTGGCAGGATTTTGAATACCGCTAAACTTCTCAATAATCATCTTTTCAACCATTGCCACGTCAATATCTCCAACAACGGTAACTGCCTCTAAATCTGGGCGATAAAAGTCTTGGTGGAATTGTTTCAAAACATCATATTTGAAATTTTTCAAAATATCATCCTTACCAATCGGCAAACGTTTTGCGTATTGCGAATTATTCAAAATCACAGGAAAATATTTGTCACGCATACGTGCTTGAGCTCCTTTTCCTGTACGTGATTCTTCCAAAACTACGCCTCTTTCTTTATCAATTTCAGAAGGGTCGAGGGTTGCATTATGAGCCCAATCTTCTAAAATTTGCATTCCTTTTTTGAAAACCTCAATTGAATCTGTCGGAACGGGTAACATATAAACCGTTTCGTCAAAACTCGTATAAGCATTCAAATCTGCTCCGAAGCGAACCCCAGATTTTTGCAGGAAATTAACTAATTCATTTTTAGGGAAATTTTTTGTACCGTTAAAATTCATGTGTTCCATGAAGTGAGCAAGTCCTTGTTGTTCGTCATTTTCGAGAACCGAACCCGCTTTAACCGCCAAACGCAACTGAGCCCGATTTTTGGGTTCAGCATTTTTCATGATGTAATATTTTAAACCGTTAGGAAGAACGCCCGTTTTCACCCGAGAATCCATTGGAAGAAGCATTTTGCTCAAATCTTCTTGAGCCAAAGTCGCATGGTTGGAAAGAAGCCCCAACGCCAAACCAGCAACCAGTGTAGTGATTTTTTTCATTTGAAATAGAGTTCCTCTGACCCCAGCAGAGGTGTTTTTATTTAGATTAGCGTGTTTTAGGGTTAGGACCAACACGGAGAAGTTTGTACCATTTGAAAAATTACAGCGATACAGTTACAATTTAATATTATTTGGTAGAATAACGGTGATAAGATTTGGAAATTGTTGTTTGGGAAATATCTAACGGTCAAATTTCTTGAAATATTCTCTTTTGGCGTAGAAGTAGGTGAGTATGAAAGTTATTAACATTGTTCCAAAAATAATCATTGTCGAGTTTCTTCCAAGTCCTTCTGGAGATAAATAGAAGACTAATGATAAACCTATCACTCCAAATATAAAGAATAAACGCCCTCTTAATTTGCAATATTTTCGCCATATATCTTCATCTTCAAAGTAGATAGAAATGCTTTCCGCTGGCATTGGTCTTAATGAATAATAGTTGCCGTACAGAATCAATAAGATAAAAGTATAAGCCTGTGTTAGACTAATTACTCCTGAAAATTTGGTGTAAAATAGAATCAAAATAATTCCTAAACAGATTTGATTAAGAATAATTAGAGAATCAACCTTTTTTGCTAAGTATAGCATTTTCTCATCTCCATTAATCATTCTATCTCTTCCAAGAGAAATATATATGACGATTATCGTAGCATTAAAAGTTGAAATGCCAGAAAGTAAAGAATCTGATTTGCTATTTTCAGCGTCTTGAGCAATTAAATAGGCTATAATACACAAAGCAACAGGCACAATGCAGAGTGCAATTTTTTGAATTAATTCTTTGATTTTCATAGTGTAAATGTTTAATTATTAAGACTTAAACTGAACAAACCAAGCCATAATCTCGTCCATTACCGTCATATTGAGGGAATATTCTACAAATTGCCCCTTCTTTACGGCAATGACTAAATCGGCTTGTTTTAGTAAATCGAGGTGATGTGAAATACTGGGTTTTGTCATATTAAATTTATCGGCAATTTCACCCGCATTCATGTCTCCGTCTTTGAGCATTTCCAAAATCTCACGTCGGGTAGTATCATTTAGGGCTTTAAAAAGTATGTTCATGAGGTTTTGTTTTTAGCTTCAGATTCGGCAATAATTTGTGTGTTTTTGTAAATAATGACCCATGAACCCAAATAGTAAAGTATGAAAATGCCAAATATTCCGCCAAGGGCAACTTGTTTGGTATTGGGTATAATCAAGAAAATAAATACGATTAATAAACCAAAATAAAACTCGAATTTGCCTGTAATTTTTTGGGATTTTTTGTAAAAAGTGTCGCCGTAGGTATCGGCATAAGCGGCTACCATATTATTTTGGAGTCCTATTTTCTTAGGTAAAACACTTTGGTAATTCCCTTGAATCATCAGGAATATTCCGAAAAGAATAAAAAAGGCATTGTACCCCATATTTTGTGTATAATTGAAAGAATAGTAAAGGAGAAGTCCCGAAGTTAATACGCAAAATACTGCCCAAATGATTTTTAATCTCAAATTAAGTCTTTCAAATTCAGGACTTTCTGGCTTGTAAATGCTCTTGATAATTTCTATTAATTTTCCCAAATAGGCAACAATAAGCACTCCCATAAACCCAACTGTAAAGCTAAGAAACGACTCAAAAAAAGGTTTTTCATGGAATAAAATGGCTACAATTAATGGCGAAACATAAGCCAAGATGATTATTATTATCAATAGCGTTTTTGGTTTTTTCATAGCTGTAAATGTTTATAAGTAAATATTTAGACAAATATCTAAATAAGAATTATTTACTTCCAAATATTTTGTTGAAAATATTTAGATGATTGTCTAAATAATCGAAAAGATTATCCATTTTTCATGATACTTTGATAAGTAAGATGGCAAAATCTCTTTTCTTTGTATTAAAATCTTTCCAAAAATGTATCAACAAACCATCAAAAATATAACGTATCATTTCCCAGACCTCAAAACTTTGATGGCGAAGGCAACGCCTCGGCGGTCGGGGGATGAATTGGCGGGTGTGGTGGCAAAATCTGCTCAGGAAAGGGTAGCCGCTCAGATGGCTTTGGCGGACATTCCACTCAAAACCTTCTTGACGGAACATCTGATTCCGTATGAAAAAGACGAAATAACTCGGCTCATTGTTGATACGCACGACGAGCAAGCATTTGCTCCCGTAAGTCATTTAACTGTTGGAGATTTCAGGGATTTTCTTCTGCAAGAAACCGTTAATAGACAAATATTAACGAGTTTGCAGAAAGGTCTAACGCCCGAAATGGTGGCGGCAGTAAGCAAAATTATGCGAGTGCAGGATTTGATTACCGTGGCTTCAAAATGTGAGGTTATCACTAAATTCAGAACAACGATTGGTTTACAAGGACGGTTTTCGACTCGCTTACAACCTAATCACCCGACGGACGATTTTAGGGGAATTGCCGCCAGTATGATTGATGGACTTTTCTACGGAAGCGGTGATGCAGTTATCGGGATAAATCCTGCGACGGATAATATTCCGACGGTCATTCGGCTTTTGGAGATGTTGGATGCGGTTCGTCAAAAGTTTGAAATTCCGATGCAATCGTGCATTTTGAGTCATATTACTACCACCATTCAAGCCATTGAACGTAATGCCCCCGTAGATTTAGTTTTTCAGTCGATTGGCGGAACGGAAGCTACGAATACATCTTTCGGCGTCAATTTGAACATCTTGCAGGAAGGTTACGAAGCTGGGCTTTCATTAAATCGTGGAACGGTGGGTAATAATTTGATGTACTTTGAAACGGGACAAGGAAGTTCTCTTTCGGCAAATGCTCATCACGGACTCGACCAGCAAACCTGCGAAACTCGTGCGTATGCGGTGGCGAGACATTTTAATCCACTTTTGGTAAATACCGTCGTGGGATTTATTGGTCCAGAATATTTGTACGATGGAAAACAAATTATTCGGGCGGGCTTGGAAGACCATTTTTGCGGTAAACTATTGGGGCTTCCCATGGGGGTTGATGTCTGTTATACCAATCACGCCGAAGCCGACCAAGACGATATGGATACTTTATTAACCCTCTTAGGAACAGCAGGTTGTAATTTTATCATGGGCATTCCTGGGGCTGACGATGTGATGTTACACTATCAAAGCACATCATTCCACGATGCACTTTATATTAGGCATCTATTGGGGAAAAAACCTGCTCCAGAGTTTGAAGAATGGTTATTGAAAATGAATATTTTTGATGAAAAAATGAGATTAAAATCGGGAGATGTGAAATTGATTGAGGCGATGGGACTTTAACAATTGTGATTTAGTGAATTGTGAGTTGCGAATATCACGTTCTTATTTTTTATTCACAATTCACAACTCGCTAAATCACAATTATTTAAAAGAGACCATCTCGTTAAAAATTCCCCTTTTTGCTTGCCAATCTTGAACGGCTTTGCCTGTTCCTGCTGGCCAAGGCTGAATTTCATGGTCTTTCTTACGTTTGTAATCCACCAATTCTTCGCTCAATTGTATCACGCCCGTTGCCCGAACGTGATAGGCAATAATGAGCTGATTCATACGGTGAAATTCGTATAAACCGACCAACTCCACGATTTCAGCATCAAGGTTTAACTCTTCTTTTACCTCCCGCAAAATACCTTCTTCGGGTGTTTCGCCAGCTTCTAAAAATCCTGTAATAAGAGCGTACCAAGTCTCAGGCCAAGCGGCATTGCGAGCCAAAATAATATCGCCTTCGTGTTCAACAATGGCGGCAACTACGGGCGTAGGATTATTCCAGAAAACATAACCACAAAGTTCACTTTGGTCAGTACATTGAATGCGGTCTTTGCCGTCTCTAAATTGGGTTTCCAAAGGTTTTCCACATTGTGGACAGAATTTCATTTTGGACATTTTTTAATTGTGAATTGGTGAATTGTGATTTAGTGATTTTTAAAACCTGAACATCGAAATCTTAGCTTGGGAAAGATATTTTTCCCATCGAAACGGAAGGAATTCCTCTGCGAGAACCAAAATCTGAATCTCCGCCTGAGACAGTTTCATTTGCTAAAATGGCAAAAAGTACGGCTTCTTTGGCATCACCTGATATTCCCAAATCATTGGTTTTGAGAAAATTACAAGGCAATAATTCTTTTAGCCATTCAACCAATAATGGGTTGTGCATTCCTCCGCCCGACATATAAATATTGAAGTCTTTGATGTCGTAAGAAGTATTATTAATTGTAAAATTTATCGCCTCTGCAATTGTCTCGGCACTGAAACGAGTTAAAGTTGCCAATAAATCATGAACTGAAAGGTCGGAGGTTTTACTTTTTTCTTGAGCTTTGTGGACGTATTCGATACTAAAAAGTTCTGGACCCGTGGTTTTTGGGTATGGCCCTTTAAAGAAATTGTCAGCTTTCAATTCCTCCAAAAGTACTTGATTTACTGAACCTTGTCGGGCAATTTCTGCATCTTTATCGTAAGCTTTTTCTGGAAAATAAAGTCTTGTAAAAGCATCAATCAGCGTATTTCCCGTTCCTGTATCGGTTACAAAAACTTCTTCTGGATTCATCGTGGCGGGTAAATAGGTAAAATTAGCGATTCCACCCATATTGAGCATAATACGATTTTCGCCTTTTTTACCAAAGATAAAATAATCACCATAAACGGCCAACGGAGCTCCTTCGCCACCTGCGGCGAGGTGTTTTTGTCGAAAATCTGAAATAGTGATAATGCCTGTTTTTACGGCAATATGGTCGCCATCGCCAATTTGTAAAGTTGCATTCGGGAATTTTTCTTGAAGGTGCAAAATCTTGGGAGCGTGCATGACCGTTTGACCGTGTGAGGCAACTAAATCGACTTCATTAGTAGAAATATTCCAAGCTTTCAGACAATCCAAAATCATATTGGCATGAAGTACGCCAATCCATTCGTTCAACAAAGCAAGGTGTTGGAAATCAATGGTTTGTTTAGCGAAAACTTTGCGAATTTCTGTTTTTATTTCTTCGGAATAATCAACCGTATCAAAATTCAATAATTTGATTTTGGTACTTTCTCCCGCCCCCGAAATCTCGCAAAGAGCCACATCAAGTCCATCCATCGACGTTCCAGACATCAAACCAATAATTTTGCGAGTAGGTTTTTGAGCAATTTGGTAGAGCGATTGAAGGTTTTTGTTCATGAGATTAATTATTTATTGATGAAATTCAAATTTACGAAGTACGATTTTATTTATGGTAATTTTCAATAAAAGCCTGTCGAAAACTAAAAATAATCTTTCGGTAAAGCTAATTTTGTACTTTCCAAAAATCTAAATCATGAAAAAACTAAACCTTTATTGTGCCTTATTGGCAATTTTACTGACCGCAAGAATGGCTTCATTTGCTCAAAATGCAGATTCAAGCCTGAGAAAGTACCCGAAAACTTTGAATTTTATCGTCATGGGTGACTGGGGACGTGTTGGTGAAGACCATCAGATTCCCGTAGCCAAACAAATGGGAATAACCGCTGCGGAAATCAACCGAGATTTTATTATTTCAACGGGAGATAATTTCTACCCAAGAGGCGTTATGAGTGAATTTGACCCTTTGTGGAAGGCATCTTTTGAGGATATTTACAAAGCTTTTTCTTTGCAGTGGGATTGGTATTCTGTTCTGGGAAATCATGATTATGGTGGAAATCCAGACGCTCAAGTTGCCTACTCAAAGATTAGTCGTAGATGGAGAATGCCAGCCCGCTATTTCAGTAAAACATTTGCCATTGACGGCGATACCACTAATCAAGTTTTGATTGCGTTTATTGATACCAATCCACTGATTCCAGAATTTTATGCTAACAAAGATTATGGCCCAAATGTCATTAGTCAAGACAGTACGGCTCAGAAAAAATGGTTAGAAAAAACCTTGTCTAATAAATCTCCCAATATTAAATGGAAGTTAGTCGTAGGACATCACCCATTATTTACCGCTACTGAAAAGCGTAGAGAAGGTTATGATACACGTGCCGTCAGAAGTTCTTTGAAAGGAATTTTAGACCGCTACGAAGTTGATGCGTATTTGTGCGGGCACGACCACGACCTTCAGCATCTTTTACCCGCTGGAAAAACGCATTATTTTGTATCAGGTTCTGCTTCGGAAGCAACGCCTATTGGACAACTACCCATTAGTAAATTAGCCTTATCGGACTATGGCTTTATGACTTTCTCGGTTGGTCCAAAAAGCATGAATGTACAAGTAATTAATGAAAAAGGAAAGGTGGTTTATCGAACAGAATTGAAGAAGTAGTTTTTTGTCATTATCTGACAATTTTGTGGAATGATAAGTAGTGATGTTATGGAACTCTATTTTTATTGGCATAAGTTTTTGACGTAGTTCCTCGTTATAATTCCAGATTACCAATTTTCAGTATTAAATTAAAAAAATGAGAAACAAGACAGCAATTTTTGGATATTTTTCCATCATACTATTTTTTGCCATTGGATGTAGCAAACCTATACAGCCGACTTACTTGGGTTATCAGAATCTCAGATTAGGAAAAGTAGGAACTAAAAACAACGTTATTATGTCGGATATAAAATTTTATAATCCGAATAAATATGCCCTCAATGTTAAAAAGGCGGAAATGGACATATTTTTTAATGACAGATTCTTAGGACATACTTCTATCACAGAGATGGTCCGTCTAGCTCCTTTAGACACTGCCCTTGTGCCTTTTGTCACGGAAGCATCCATGACAGATATATTGGCAAATACGGCTCAGATTTTTCTTAATCCGAATGTTAAAGTGAAGGTTCAGGGAAATGCTAAGGTGGGACGTGGAGGAATATTTGTTAACGTTCCGATTAATTATCAAGGAACACAACGTATTCAGTTATCAAGGACAGATACTTCGAGTAGGAATCGTTAGGAAGGATTCAACGGAAGTCGTCATTTAACACGACGACTTCCGTTGAGTTTTAAATTTAGAATCGAATTAGAAAATAATTATTTCGCCGAAGCAATTGTGATATTTCTAAACTCAATTGGGCCGTGGTCGCCTTGGAACATAATTGGACCTGCTTCTGCCTCATTGCTATCAATTGCTCCACCCGTAATTCCTGGTATTTCAGCTTTATAGATAGTTGTTTTGCCATTTAGCATTACTGTTACCACTCTGCCCACTAAAGTAATATCATAACTTTGCCATTCTCCCGCTTTTTTAGCCGGCATTTCTAAAGGTTTCACAAAACCATAAATTCCCCCCAGTTCAATAGCAGACGGTTCTACGCCAAAGCCATCAGTAATCTGTACTTCATAACGTCCACGTAGATATACGCCACTGTTGCTCCCTTCTGGTACACGGAATTCAACGTGTAATTTGAAATCACCAAAGGTTTTCGTCGTTCTGATATTTGCACCTGATTTTGGACTTTTTAAAACACCGTTCTCAACAACCCATTGATTTTCGCCTGCGGCAGGACGGTCTTCTCTGCCAATAATTTGCCATCCGTCTAAATTTTTGCCGTTAAAAATAGCTACTGGTTTCCCGAAAATAGGTTCGTTAGACTTTATCAATTTTGGAGCTTTTAC
>JAZKDE010000154.1:0-31802 GCA_040387735.1 Bacteroidota bacterium | reverse complement strand
AATTCGGAAATGACTTGGAGGAGTTCATCGGCATTTTCAGCGTGAAAAGCACCTGAGATAGTTCTTTGGGATAAGGCTTCATCTCGGAATTCAATTTTTACCCCAAAATTCTCTTGAATCATCGTTGCGACCTCTTTTAAGGGCGTTTGTTCAAAGACAAAGCGGTGTTCTTGCCAAGCAGAATAATTTTGTGGTTGGGCAATTTGCTGGATTTTTGCCTGTCCAATTAGGTCAAAAGTGACCAAATCCCCAGGTTTCATGGTCAACTGTTTGGCATTTTTGCCAACTAA
The DNA here is from genome assembly GCA_040387735.1 of Bacteroidota bacterium. Classification (GTDB taxonomy): domain Bacteria; phylum Bacteroidota; class Bacteroidia; order Cytophagales; family Spirosomataceae; genus Arcicella. The sequence continues at coordinate 31,512 of JAZKDE010000154.1, read as the reverse complement.
ATAATTCAGTTTTACTTTCCCCTTGTTCAAGACAACTTTTGCCTCTTCCTGACGAGCATATACGTTGAACTCCGTTCCTAAAACTTCCACCTCAAAATTCTTATCGGTTTTGACAATAAATCGCTGATTATCAATCGTATGTTTTACCGAAAAACTGGCTTCTCCCGTTAAAAAGACCTCACGAATATTTGTCCCAAAACCAAAACGAGCCACTTTTAAAGTAGAATTGGCATTAAGCGAAACTTGGCTGTCATCGGGTAATTGTATTTTCTGAATTTCGCCAAAAGCCGTTTGATAGCGTTTATAAAAAATGAAATCTCTCGTGATAAAAACACCGAAAGAAATTAGCAAAACGACTGCCGCCGCCGCTAACCAACGAAAATTGTGTTGAAAAAAATTAGGTGTAGGCTCAACGGAAATGGGCGTTAAATACGCTTCATTCTGAGCAATTTTTTGCAGTGATTTTTGGAGTGCATCCTCCGTATTGGGTAAAATCTGAATAAACTGATTTTCCCATTCATCTAACCATTCGTAGTATAATTCTCGATTTTCGGGTTCGAGAAGCCATTGTTCAATTAACTTTTTTTGTAGCGGAGTTGCTCGCCCCGAAAAAAGCTCGAACAATATATTTTTATTTACTGATTTGTCCATTTTTAGTTTGTTCTACTGTTTTGACAAGAAATAAGTACAGATACCCTTAGCGAGAAATTAGAAAAATTAAGAGCGAAACTAAATAACCATCTAAAGATTTTCGCATTTGAGACAGCGCCTTCATAATGTGGGCTTCAACGGTTTTTAGGGCGATTTCTAATTCTTCAGCTATCTCTTTATTTTTCTTATTTTCAAAGCGACTCATTAAAAATACTCGCTGACATTGGGGCGGAAGCGTGGTAATACTTTTCTCTATTTTATGAAAAAGTTCGTCGTATTGAAGCATTGATTGAGGCGTTTCTTCTAATATTTGATTCAGTACACTTTCTGGAATTTCATCAATATCTGAGTCATTTTTAAACTCCCATTGCAGATAATTATACGCTCTATTGCGGACGGATGCGTACAAATACGAGCGAAAAGAAGTAGTAATATTGGTTTGAACTTGATTTTTCCAGAAGGTCAAAAAAACGTCTCCCACAATATCTTCCGCTACTTCTTTGGAATACACAAAACGCACCGCATGACTACACAAAGCACGGTGATAACGCCTAAAAAGTAGTTCATAGCCTTTTTTTGTATCCTCTTGAAATGCTTGTCTAATAAAAATCTCAGCATCTGCGATTTTCCCCTGAACGCTATGTTCATCAACAACTCGAATTTTTGGCAAATTTCCGTTGAATGCGTATGCTACATTTTCTGACATGATAAAAGACTTTTTGGAGTCAATTAATTGGTATTGAAATAATTATCTGTTTTTGGAAAACAAGTGTAATTGACCACATAAAGGCAGTTGTTACGTCTTGTCTAATTATTATGACAAGAATTAATTGGGCTACCCTTAGTATGTTTGCAAATAATGTTCATTTTTTTATTTAAAAAATTATATTTTAAATAAATTGACACTTTCTTTCAGAAGAAAAAATGAGGAATTTAATACTCGAAGAATGGATTAAATGTAAAAATAAAAACGTCATAAGTTTTAAAACCTATGACGTTAAATTATTGTAGTGGCGAACTTCATTCGCCATTTTGAATTACAATTGGCGAATGCTATTCGCCACTACTTTCGATTACTTTTTTCCTTTCCAAGAAATCATCAACACACCACCCAAAACGATGAATGTACCAATGACTTGCCAAGTAGAAATATGTTCATCCAAGAAAATATTTGCCATAATTATCGTAGCAATTGGTCCAATACTGCCAATAATCGAGGCATTTCCCGAACCAATTCTTTTAATTCCTTCCGAAATCATAAACGACGGAATCACCGTTGTAAAAACCGCCATTGTGATTGATAACCAATAAACTTCGGGTTGGTACGACAATAAACCTCCACCAATCGACACTGAATAATGTACAATAATTATGGCGGTAGAAATTAGCATGGCGTAGCAAGTAAATCGTAAAGCTCCAATTTTAGGAATCATTTCACCCGAGCCAATCAAATACAAAGCATACGTCAGCGAACTCAAAAATATCAAAAATGAACCCGTGATTAAATCCTTTTGCAAACCTATGCGGAGGTCGGGAATGAAAGCGAACACCACGCCTAAATACGTAATAATGAGGGCAAAATATTGAATTTTATGAATCGTTTTTTTGAGAAAAATCCCCGAAAGAATTACGACCAAAGTTGGGTAAATAAACAAAATGAGTCTTTCAACACTGGCGGTGATGTAGTTCAAACCCCAAAAATCAAAAAATGCAGCTAAGTAATAGCCCACCAAACCGATTACCAACATCCAAACCCATTCTTTACGGTTCAATTTTGGAACTTCTGCCTGATTTCTATTCTGAAAAAATAGAATAATCAAGTAAAATGGAGCGGAAAACAACATTCTGAGAGCCAGCAAAGAAACCGTATCCACATGATAATGGATGTAATTATATTTGACCAAAACGGCTTTCCCCGCAAAACATATCGAACCAACAATAACTAAAATTGCTCCGATGAAATACTGTATTTGTGATTTTGTCATAATTGTAACATGAGTCTTCGGGAGATGCCCGTTCTCGTATAAATCTAAAATGTACTAAGTTCACAGGGAGGATTCCTGTGCTACATAAAAAAACCTTTCCAAAAAATTCTGGAAAGGTTTTAAAGATTTTATAAACAAGCTTATTTTTTAGCTCTTTGTTTTTTTACATCTTCGGGACTAATTCCCCCTGCCTTATTTCCAAAACTTTTACGCACGTAAGTAAGTACATCGGCAATCTGATTATCCGTCAGAAAATCGTGAGATGGCATTTCGTTAGAAAAACTATCGCCATTAATTTCTGTATTTTTCAGTCCTTTCAGAATAACGTTAATTAGTCGGAGTGAATCACCCAAAACCCAATCCGTATTTACTAACGGAGGATTCATATTAGGCACGCCGCTTCCATCCTCTTGGTGACAAGGGAGACAGTAAGTTTCGTAAATAATCTTGCCAGAATCAGCTTGAAAATTAGCAGATTGTCTTTTTGAAACGATATTTTTTTGCATCATTGCAGAACTTAAAAATAGCGTAAGCAACGATAAAGTGATGATGTATTTCATTGAATGTAACCCAAATTTTGAACCAAATAACGTATTTAGTAATGCTCGGTTCAAGAGAACCAAGGTACAATTTTTACTGATAAATCACTCTCCAAACTTTTCCCTTTACAGAATCGGTAATATAAATAGAACCGTCAGCACTTTGAGCTAATCCCATTGGGCGAGCTTTGGCATCGTTTGGTTGTTTAATTTCTGAACCTCCTGCAAAACCCTCGGCAAATACTTCATAATCGCCAGATGGTTTTCCGTCTTTTCCGAAAGGAACAAAAGCCACAAAATAGCCACCTTGTTTCAAAGGAGCTCTATTCCAAGAACCATGAAAACAGATAAATGCTCCGTTTTTGTATTTTGCAGGAAATTGATTTCCTGTATAAAACATCAACGCATTTGGTGCCCAGTGAGCCGGAAATGCCATAATTGGTTTATCTTTTCCTTCACAGATTCCTTGCGCTTTGGTATCACCTCCGTATTCTGGAGCAAGGATTTTTTTATTTTGAAAACGGTCGTGGTAACAATATGGCCAACCAAAATCTGAACCTTTTTTCAATAATAAAAATTCCTCAGAAGGCAATTCTGCGCTTTGTTCAGCATTGTACATTTCTGGATAAAGCGTAGTCAATTGGTCACGTCCGTGTTGCATTGCGTACAATTCACCTTGTTGTTTGTTCCAATCAATACCCACAATATTTCTGATACCCGTTGCATAACGGAAACCATCCGCTTGTTTTTGATTTTTCTTGTTTGCATCAAATTGCCAAACGCCACCGTGCCAATCTAAAATTGGACAAGGCATCATTCCTTTTGAGCCTTTTGTACGGTTTTTCTCTTGACAAGCATTTGAAGGAGCTCCAAAAGTTACGTAAAGGTGTCCTTTATCATCCAATGCTAAAGATTTTGTTCCGTGTTCACTGTATAATTCCAAACCTGTAACAATGGTTTCTGGTTTAGATTCGTCAGGAATGCCGTTTTTCATAGGATAACGTGACACTGAAGAATCCGAAGAAGCGTATAAATAACCATTTCCGATGGCAATTCCCGTTCCCACAAAATTCCCGAAACCTTTTGTTTCGTCAGCTTTTCCGTCGCCGTTGGTATCCTTCAAAATGATTGTTCCTTTACCATCTTTTAATTTACTAAGACGAACATAAATATCGCCTTTTTCACTTACGGCAATGTGGCGAGCCTTTCCTACACCTTCTGAAACGACTAATGCCCCAAAACCTTTTGGAAGTGTAATTCCCCCATTATCAGCATCAGCTTTTAGTTTTGTACTTTTATTTGGCGTTTTGTCTATTGGTTTAAAGCTCATGAAAAGCGTTGCCAACGAAACGGATAAAATTAAATGTCTCATTTTTTTTTGTTTTAAGATTCTAAATTTACGCAAAAACTACTAAATGATAACCAAGTTCTGACCTGATGGTTTATTTAATTTGCTTTATGTAATATGCGTATTGCCTAATGCTTATAATCTACGGTATAAAGTATTTTTTCAATTTTAACTTCTTCAAGAAAAAATTTAATAAATCAATGAAAAAAAAATGAAGCCTTTTTCATTCAGCGGTTTCTATTACCTTTGTACAATTTTTGGAGATACGTTAGTGAATTGTGAATTGTGAATGAGTGATTTAATGAATGAAGGAAACATGAAATTCCTTTTTTATAAATCACGAAATCGCTAACTCATAAATCATAACTAAAGCTCCGCTTTCATTCTCAAAAAAATAACAAGAAAGTGCCAAAGAATACTTCCATTAAGTCCGTTCTTATTATCGGTTCAGGTCCAATTATCATCGGTCAGGCTTGCGAGTTTGACTATGCAGGTTCTCAGGCGGCTCGTTCGTTGCGTGAAGAAGGTATCAAGGTTGCCTTGATAAATTCCAATCCCGCCACCATTATGACTGACCCCCTTAATGCCGATTACGTTTATTTGAAGCCACTCGATAAAAATTCAATTATCGAAATCTTAGAAAAACACATCGCTGAAGGTATTCCAATTGATGCCGTTTTACCAACTATGGGTGGGCAGACAGCATTAAATTTAGCCATTGATTGTGATTCAGCAGGTGTTTGGCAAAAATACGGTGTCGATATTATTGGTGTGGATATCAATGCCATCGAAACGACCGAAGACCGTGAGAAATTCCGTTTGAAAATGATTGAAATTGGCGTTGGTGTTTGTAAAGGACGTACCGCTCGCTCATTTTTAGAAGGAAAGGAAATCGCTCAGGAAACAGGTTTTCCTTTAGTAATTCGTCCATCATTTACCTTGGGTGGAACGGGCGGAGGCTTTGTTCACAGACCAGAAGATTTTGATGCAGCCCTTAATAAAGGTTTGCACGCATCACCAACGCACGAAGTTTTGGTGGAGCAGTCAATTATGGGTTGGAAAGAATATGAATTAGAATTATTGCGTGACAATTTAGGAAACGTAATAATTATCTGTTCGATTGAAAATTTTGACCCGATGGGAATTCATACCGGAGACTCCATTACCGTGGCTCCTTACCTGATACCATTTATCAGAAAATGCGTGATATGGCAATCAAAATGATGAATGCTATCGGTCAATTTGCGGGTGGTTGTAACGTACAGTTTTCATTGAATCCTGATAATGACGAAATTATCGCTATCGAAATTAATCCACGAGTTTCTCGTTCGTCGGCTTTAGCTTCAAAAGCAACGGGTTATCCAATTGCGAAAATTGCAGCGAAAATGGCAATTGGTTACAATTTGGACGAATTGACTAACGCAATTACTGGTTCAACATCAGCATTTTTTGAACCTGCACTCGACTACGTTATCGTAAAAGTTCCCCGTTGGAATTTTGATAAATTCAAAGGAGCAGATAAAAGTCTTGGATTACAGATGAAATCGGTTGGTGAAACAATGGGTATCGGTCGCAATTTCCAAGAAGCACTTCAAAAAGCTTGTCAGTCGCTCGAAATTAAGCGTAACGGAATGGGAGCAGATGGCAAAGGTCTTCGTGATCAAGATGCCATTATGTATTCATTGGCAAATCCTTCGTGGAATCGTCTTTTCCATATTTATGATGCTTTCAAATTGGGGATTTCGTTCAAAACAATTCAACAAACGACTAAAATTGACAAATGGTTTTTATATCAAATTGAAGATTTAGTAAGAGTTGAAAATGAAATGGAAAAATTCACAATTCATTCAATTCCAACAGAATTATTAGAAGAAGCCAAACACAAAGGTTTTGCCGACCGTCAAATTGCCTACACGCTTCGTTGTATGGAATCGGAGGTTTATGACAAGCGTAACAACTTAGGAATTAAGCGTGTATATAAATGTGTAGATACTTGTGCGGCTGAATTTGAGGCAAAAACACCTTATTTTTACTCGACATTCTCACAGGGTTCGGATACACTTGACAACGAATCAATCGCTACGAATAAGAAGAAAGTTATTGTTTTGGGTTCAGGGCCAAACCGTATCGGACAAGGAATTGAATTTGATTACTCGTGTGTACATGGAATTTTAGCAGCTAAAGAAGCTGGTTATGAGGCAATTATGATTAACTCGAATCCAGAAACGGTTTCGACAGATTTTGACATTGCCGATAAATTATACTTTGAACCCGTTTTCTGGGAACACGTTTACGACATCATTCAGCACGAAAAACCAGAAGGCGTTATCGTTCAGTTGGGTGGACAAACGGCTTTGAAATTAGCGGAAAAATTATCAAAATACGGAATCAAAATTATTGGAACTTCTTTTGAAGCCCTTGATTTGGCGGAAGATAGAGGAGCATTCTCGGCTTTATTGCAAGAAAATGATATTCCTTTCCCTCAATTTGGTGTTTGCGAAGATGCTGATAACGCTGCCGAATTGGGTCGTGAATTAGGTTATCCATTGTTAGTTCGTCCTTCTTACGTTTTGGGTGGACAATCAATGAAAATTGTTATTAACGAACAAGAATTAGAGCAACACGTAGTTGATATTTTAAGAGATATTCCAGGAAATAAAATTTTGCTTGACCATTTCTTAGAAAATGCCATTGAAGCAGAAGCGGATGCAATTTGTGATGGTGAAGATGTGTACATCATCGGAATTATGGAGCATATTGAGCCAGCGGGTATTCACTCGGGTGACTCGCACTCGGTACTTCCTCCGTTTGATTTATCAGAAAATGTTATCAAACAAATTGAAGACCATACCAAGAAAATTGCGGTAGCCTTGAAAACGAAAGGTTTATTAAATATTCAGTTTGCCGTGAAAAACGAAGTGGTTTATATTATTGAAGCTAACCCACGTGCTTCACGTACTGTACCATTTATTTGTAAAGCTTACCAAGAGCCTTATGTAAATTACGCTACGAAAGTGATGTTAGGTGCGAAGATTAAGGATTTCAATTTCCAACCAAAGAAAAAAGGATGGGCAATTAAAATTCCAGTATTCTCATTCAATAAATTCCCGAATGTAAATATGGAATTAGGTCCAGAAATGAAATCAACGGGCGAGTCGATTTATTTCATTGATTCATTGAAAGATGATTTCTTCAGAAAGGTTTATGGAGAACGTAATTTGTACTTGAGTCGTTAAAAATAAAAAATCCCAACCCGAAAAGGTTGGGATTTTTTATTTATTGCCGTCTCGAGTCAATTCGTCAAAAACTTCAATTTAGCATTTGAACCTTGAATGATAGAACCATTCAATTCCAGATTCTTTAAGAAGCCTGTAATGTTATTTGGCAAACTGACAATATGAGTTTTATTGATTATTATATCCTCCGAAACTGTTGGGATTGTCCCGCAAGACCATGTTGTAGCATTATTCCAATCGGCAGTTTTGATACTTTGCTGTTTATCCCCAAGATTTATCTTTATAGGATCAGATTCTACCGAGCAATTTCCCTGAACTATTCGAAGAGTATAATTACCTGACTCTGTTATGATAAAATTATAGGAATTATAGGTATTAGAGATAACAATACCATTCTTTTTCCATTCTACATAATCATAATTAGTGGTTGTATATTTAGTATTTAGGAATGTATAAGTGCTATTACAAACAATCTTTCCCTGATTTGAAATTAGAATAGGTTTCGTTAAATAATTACGAGTAGTAAAATTGACTTCTTGTGAATATCCAACGCAATTTCCTATAGTAACCTTTAATTTATACAAACCATTATCATTTATGCTGTATCCAGAAGAAGTTGCTCCCGAGATGGCACTACTATTCCGATACCATTGAAAGCTGGTATTGGAAGGAAGATTATAATAATTGAGAGAATACCTACCAGTAGGAATGCAAGATACGGTATCAGACCCAATTGTGATGACATAATTTGGCGAACTTCCTGCCGTAATAGTGATAGTATTTGAATAACTCACGGTACTTCCATTGGTTATTTTTACTCGATAATTACCAGATTCAGATGGGAAATAACTTGTGTTGTTTGCTTGGGAGGCAATATCTACTTGATTTTTTTGCCATTGATATGAAGCACAAATCAAACCATCAATGAACAAATATGAAGGTGTTGTTCCTGTACAGATATTCGTGCCACCATAAGCTTTAATAACGTTGGAAGGGGTTCCGCCTGATTGTACTAATATGCCTCTTGAAATAGCCTTACAATTTCCTTGTGTTACTTGTAGTGAATATATACCTGGCGTAGAAGCGTAATAATAACTATTTCCTGCATTTGATATATCGTTGCCATCTTTTTTCCATTGGTAAGTATAGTTATTACTACTGTTATTATATGTACTTATGTAAGCTCCGTAATTTGGACATATTGTTACGGTATCATTGCTGTATAATGCCGTAGGAATAACATTTCCGAAGGTGTATTTTTGGGATGAAGGATAGTTAGAATAGCAATTAGGGTCGATAGATTCAAGAGAGTATGTTCCCGATTGCGTAACGACTAATGAGGGAGTAGTCTGATTGGACAAAGTTATTCCATCTCTTTTCCAGATATATGACGTGCTTTCTGAATTATAATTTGCTTTTAACTCCAAGGAAATTCCTGCACATTGATAACTGTCTGAACCTCCAAAAAAACCACCAGAATAATTAGTTAACGAAAGGGTAAGAATATCAGAAGTTGCATTGCCACAGCCTGGAGAAGTAATTTTTACCTTATATTGTCCAAATTGATTGGTTGTATAAGTAGCAGAAGTTGCTCCCGAAATGATACTTCCATCTTTTTGCCATTCATAAGTTGTATTGCTGCTACTCGTTGTGTTTAGTCTTGCGTATAATTTTACAGAACTACCCTGACAGAGATACATATAACTGCTGTTGTTGTCTCCGATAATATTTTTTACAGAAGCCGTTAAAGTATTAAAATATATGACAGCACTCGGAGAACTAATCTGATTTGTATTTTGGGTATCGACAATTCTTAATTTGTAATTATAGCTTGTTCCAGAACTGTAAGAGGGTAATATAAAATTGATAGGGCTGCCAGTGCCAGTGCCTAATGTATTTGGGTAATAATCAAAAGTACCATCGCTATTAGAAAGTTGCACAGCGTAAGTTGTAGATGCTCCAGAAGGTACTGAAAAGCTAATTGAACCAGTTTGTCCCGAACAAAAAGTAGTAGCCGACAAACTATTGATGGTTATAGTGGGAGTCAATACGGTGATTGATGCAACAGCCTGTCCAACGCATCCTTGCGTATTACTGGCAGAAATAGTATAAGTGCCAGAATTATTTGTTGTTACGTTCGTCAAAGTCGGATTTTGTAAATTTGAGGTATAACCATTGGGGCCTTGCCACGCAAAAGTAGCAACAGGAATGCTGGTATAAGTGTATGTTTGGAGTAAAATATTTGAACCCGTAGCCACTGATATTGCAGGAGTATATATGAAAAAAGGCACTTCATTCGTGACTTTAAGCGTAGCAATCTCCGATAAAATCATTCCACAACTACCAGTTACTTCAACATTGTAATTACCTAAATTTGTGCTTTTTATATTATTAATGGTTAAAGTAGAGGAGTTTGCTCCACTTATATTTACTCCATCTTTTTTCCATTGATAAGTTAATGTTCCTCCTCCAGTAGCGGTAACAGAAAATGAAACCGAAGACCCCGTGCATTTAATCTGATTCAAGGGTTGTGTAAAGATTGAAGTAGGTGTACTACAAGAACCAACCGATACCATTGCACTACCCGAAACCGTGCCTGTACCACAAGCTCCAATGACAGATGATAAAGTATAAGTTGTTGTAGTCATTGGATTTACGGTTAAAGTATATGGATTTTGAGCGGTTGTAATTGATGTACCGTCAGATAAAGTAAATGTCCACGGGCTTGCTCCAGTAAAGCTTACATAAATTTTGGCAGTCCCCCCCGAGGAAATAATTCCACTGCCACTGAGTGATGCTTTAACTGATTCGCCAATACTGATTTTTAAAGCTTCAGATTCTACCACACAACTACCTTGTTGTACGGTAGCCGTATAAATACCAGATTCTAATACATTTACCTGAGATGCACACGTATTGAAGGTAACACCGTCTTTTTTCCAACGACTACAATAATAGGGGTAAAGTCCTTTATCGTAATAATCAAGCGTAAAGATATTATTGCTACAAAGGTTATTGCTTTTTGGCGTTGCATTGAGGCTGAATTTTGGCAGTGTATTCTCTACAAAAATTGGTTTTGAGATAAGTATGCAAGAACCTGCTGTAACCTTGAAGGTGTATGAACCCCTCTGTGAAGCAGAAAATGAACTGGAAGTCGCTCCGCTAATAGCTACATTATTTTTGTACCATTGATAAGTTCCCGATGGATAGTTGTTGACATAAATATTTTGAGAGGCATCAGGACAAATATAAATCGTGTCTCTTGGTATCGGAGAGGAGTTTGTAGAAAGGAAAAGAAACATCTCTCTATTTGTATTCAAAGAAACCGCCGAAGGTTTTGATGTTGTACTACAAGTTCCTTGCGTTACGGTTACGGTATAATTTCCATCTTCAATAGCATTATGAGAACTGTTGGTGTTAACAGTAATCCCCGTATTTTTCCAACGGTAAGTAGCATTTTGAAGGGAAATATTGGTAGATAAGTAAATATAGCTTGGATTACAGTAATTGGAGTAATCTTGAATAATTTTGATGGAGTCTAAAGTTGTAGAAGCTTTTACTTCAAATCCCTGAGAAGTGGCCACGCATCCACCTTGTGTTACTTCGGCATTATATACACCTGCTTGTGTGATGGTAAGATAATTGGAGTTTGCTCCCGAAATATTAGTACCATTTCTTTTCCATTGATAAATAGTTGCTAAATTAGGACTGTACGCAGGATTGGCGTATGAATACGTTTGTCCGCCTGTACTGCAAATAGTACTCGCCCCGAAAGTAGATGAAATACTAATGGCAGAACCAAAAGTCAGCGGATCACTGGTAGCAGAAGTTATACAATTGCCATCCGTAGCATTTACCGAATAAGTTCCTGTTTGGGTAGCGGTGTAAATTCTTTGAGTTTCGCCACTAATTAAGATTCCATTTTTAAACCATTTATAAGTAGGATTATCGCTCCAATGAGGCATTGTCAATCGGGATTCACCTCCTGTACACTGAATAATATTCCCATCTCTCCATAAATTGGTAGAATTTCCTCCTGATATACTATATGCTTGTGGCCCGCTCGCAGAAGTAACGGTTGGGCAATTTCCCTGCGTGATAGCAACCGTATAAGTACCACTCGCTGAGATGGTATATTTAGAATAATTTCCTCCAGACGTAATATTTATACCATCTTTTTTCCATTGAAAAACGACGTCCGTAGAGTCTGTTATATTGGTTTTAACGGTTGCCGTACTACCCGCACACAGACCAATGGAATTGTACAATACCGACGAATCAAATCTATTGTAAATAGATGGATTACTAATTGTTCCAATCGTCATGGCAGTACTTACGTTGCTCGTTACAATTGGGCCATAAGAGAATAACCTGATTTTATAATTTTGCCCGTATGGTAAATTATCGGGTAAAGAAATTGATATTGACCCCGAATTTGAAGAAAGGTAAGTCGCAGAAATTAGTATAGGATTAATGAAATCCCCGTTTTTGTTCGATAATTCCACGAACGTATTCCCGTAATTGTAGTAATTATTATAATTTATATTTCCCGAGTTAAAACTACCAGTACGACTATAATTTATGGTTATTTGGCGGTTACTTCCGCAGAAATTTGTACCACTTATACTCGTTACTGAAAGTGTGGGAGCGTTGGTGTTATTAATTGTAAAATTGCTGAAAACTGTCTCAACCACTTCACTCGTATTTGTTCGGTTTACGGCACGTATAAGCCAAGCATACGTTCTACCTTCAACAAGATTTCGAGCTTCAAAAGACGCAACATCCCCCAAGGGTGTATAATTATAAAGGATAGTGAGGGTGGTTAAATCAACTACTTTAACGTAATAATCACAAGCATTTACGTTATTATTTTTGTTCCAATAAAGACTAACGGTACTGCCATAAACAACGGAATTATTACTCGTGGGACTAAGTAAAATAGGCGTAGCGATGGATACCAAGCTACTAAATCCTCCTGTAAAACCGTTTGTCTTTGCCTTGCGTTGGTCAAAACCAATGGGTGGAGCAAGAACGGAATCTCTTTCTGCACGGATGATTGAGTCGGGCTTAATCTTTACGAGAGAATCAAGTTTCGTAGTGTAGCTTTTAGCTAATAATTGAGGAATAATGGTGAACAATATGATAATAGTTGTATAAATTTTTTGCATGGATGTAAGTTGAGATAGAATTTGATAAATATTCGACTGTAAAGTAAGTTTATTTTTATGAGTAGTTTGTACCAAATACCAGTGAATGTTTTACCGTTTAATAAATCCGAATTTATTTAAATGAGGTATTCCCGTGATGGATATAAATTCAAAATTGACCTAATGTGTGTTTCTAATTCATTTTTGCATATAATCTTCTTTTCCTTTTTAAATTCATCGTTATCATAAAATTGAAAAAACCTATCCTGTTTTTAGGATTTTATCCATAAATTTGTGTTGAATCAACTCCAAAAGATTCGTAAATCCTTACTCATAAAAAATCCCCAATGATGACTTCTGATAAGTTATATCATCTCCCCGTTATGCTTCAAGAGTGTCTTGAAGGGCTGAATATTCGCCCTGATGGGGTTTATATTGATGTTACTTTTGGTGGTGGAGGTCACTCAAAAGCAATTCTCGAACGTTTAGGCGAAAATGGCAAACTTTATGCCTTCGACCAAGACCCCGACGCTAAACAGAATTCACTTGCTTTCGACGATAATCGTTTTACCTTTATTGAAGCCAATTTTAGGAATATCAAAAAGTATCTTAGACTTTATGGTGTAAAAAAAGTAGATGGTATTTTAGCCGATTTTGGTATTTCATCGCACCAAATTGATGAGCCTTCTCGTGGTTTTTCAACCCGTTTTGAGGGCGATTTAGACATGAGAATGAACCAAAAAGCGGAGGTTTCGGCGTTGACCATTATTAATGAATATCCTGAAGCTCAATTGCACAAAATTTTGGGAATGTACGGCGAAATCAAAAATGCCAAAACCCTCGCTAATGCTATTTGTACCGCTCGGATGAATGCTCCCATCAAAACGACTGGCGAATTGAAAGCCGTCTTAGAAAAGTATGCTCCCAAGTTTAAGGAGTTTAAGTATTTTGCCCAAGTATTTCAAGCCATCCGAATTGAGGTTAATCAAGAATTAGAAGTTATTCAAGAGTTTTTAGAGCAAGTGCCTGATTTATTGCGAGATACAGAAAGCCGCTTGGTAATTATGACTTTTCATTCTTTGGAAGATAGATTGGTTAAAAATTACATTAAAGCAGGAAATTTCAACGGAGAATTAGACCGAGACATCGTTTTTGGAACGGTAACGAAACCTTTGGAAGGCATTACCAGAAAACCAATCGAAGCATCGCCTGAAGAATTATCAATCAATAATAGAAGTCGAAGTGCTAAATTGAGAATTGCAACATTGAGTACTCTTTAAAATATGGCAAAGAACGTTTCAAAACATCAAAATAAAAAATCCTCAACTTATCGTCCAAACAGAGGAATTTTTGCTTTTTTCGACCGTGTTTTCAACATGGATAAAATTTTGGGTGGCGTTTTTCCCGCTTCGCAATTACGTTATATTGCCTGGATTTCGGGATTAATTGTGATTTATATTATTTCTTCTTTGAATGCAGAAAGTCTCATTCACAGAATTGATAAAATGAAGACAGAAGTAGAAGAAGAACGAGCCGATTATACCACCCAGAAAGCAGATTTTATGAAGGCAGGAAAGCAGTCTGAAATCATCAAAAGAGTTGAGCCAATGGGGTTACAAGAGAATAAAACACCACCCACTAAAATCATTGTGAAAGATTAAGTGATAGTTAGGATTTGAACAATCAAAAAATACGTCAAATCCAATATTAAGCGTGAAAGAAAAATAAAATAGAAAGAATGATAGGTTCTCCAATCGCTATCAAATAACTTCTGATTACAAATGAACATCAAAAAAGACATTATATTTAGGGTTCGCCTTATGTTTTTGTTCATCTTACTTTTTGCAGTAGGAATTGTCTGGCGTATCGTTCAGTTACAAACTATTGAGGGTGAAAAATGGCGTGAAAAAGCAAAGCGTGTTTACGTCAAAAAACGGGTAGTGGATGCTGTGAGAGGAAATATTTATGCCGATGATGGTAGTTTGTTAGCTACTTCATTGCCCAAATATAAGCTTGGTTTCGACCCAATGGTTTCAAGACTAAATAAAGTGAATGGTAAGATTTATGATGACGGAATAGATTCCCTTTGTCATTTATTGGCTAATTTTTACGGTGATAAAGACTGGAAGGATTATTATGCATCCATTGATTTAGCTCGTCGTGACAAAGTGAGTTATATTCGTCTCAACGAAAAGAAGCTTGATTTTCAGCAAAAAAAGGCAATGGAAACTTGGCCAATTTTTAGAGATGGTAAATTTAAAGGTGGAGTTGTTTTTGAGAAGTCAAATGAACGCTATAATCCATTCGGAAAGATGGGTTTCAGAACGATTGGGTACAAAAAAGAGACTGAAAAAGTAGGAATTGAAAACAGTTTTGATGCTCAGTTGGCAGGAACTAACGGAAGAGGTGTTTTTGAGAAAATTGTCGGTGGTAGTTGGCGACCAATTGACGGAGGAGAGGAGTCAATTCCTGTGCCTGGGGTCGATATTCACACGACAATTGATGTCAATATTCAAGATGTTGCGGAAAGTTCACTTATTAAATACCTTCGACAATTAAACGCAGACAAAGGTTGTGTGGTAGTAATGGAAGTGGCGACTGGAGAAATAAAGGCGATGACCAATCTTACTCGTTTGCGAGATACGCTGTCTTACGCTGAAACCTATAATCATGCCGTTTTAGGACTTTCTGACCCTGGTTCAGTTTTTAAATTGCCTTCAATGGTAGCATTAATGGAGTTTGGTGGGCTAAAAAATGAAGAATGGGTTCACACTGGAGACGGTACATTAACGATTGGTAATAAAGTTTTGAGGGACACAAAAGCACACGGAACAATTTCGGCTCAAGAAGTTTTTGAAACATCGTCAAACGTTGGGACAGCAAAATTAATGTTAAAGTATTTTAAAGGGCAAGAGCAAGAATATTATAAAAAACTCCACCAATTTCACTTAGATGAACCGTTGAATTTTCAACTTCGTCCCGATGCAAGACCTGTAATTAATCAGCCAAAACTTGGTGATATTACAGCAATGCCCTGGAATTCAATTGGTTATGGGACATCTTTGACTCCATTGCAAATGTTAGCTTTTTATAATGCCATTGCGAATGACGGAAAATGGATTCAGCCGATTATTGTAAAACACACTAAAATTGCCGACGTAATTGAGGATGATTACAAATTTTCGCAATTAAAATATGAAGAACCTTTATGTAGTAAAGAAACTTTGATAAAGGTTAAAAAAATGTTGGAAGGAGTCGTAGAAAGAGGCACTGCCATGAATATTAAGAATAATTTGTATAAAATTGCGGGTAAAACAGGAACATCTCGTAAATTCATTAATGGAAAATACCGAGAAGGAATGTATTACACCTCCTTTATTGGTTATTTTCCCGCCGATGCACCCAAATATAGTTGTGTCGTGATGATTGATAATCCTCGTGGCGTGAAGCAAGAAGCCCTTTTTGCGGCGGAAGCATCGGCCCCAGTTTTCAAAGAAATTGCTGATAAAATCTATGCTTGTGATATTAGAATGCACAAATCATTGGCATCCGCCAAGGTTGATTTAAGGCGTTTTGCCACTAAAAAGCAAGTTGCACATACCGCAGATATTAAAACAATCTGTGAAGAATTTAATATCGAAAAAGTCCCTACTAATGAAGGATGGTCAATTGTGCGTGGAGATGGTGGAAAGTTAGAATATCAAATTCACAATAATCCCAAAGAAAGAGTGCCAGATACAAGAGGGATGACTTTGAAAAATGCAATGTATGTTCTTGAAAATAAAGGATTTAAGATTAGTTTTACGGGAATAGGTAAAGTAGTTAGTCAATCTATTCCGCCAGGGGTGAATGCAGTCAAAAATCGAAATATTGCCTTAGTATTAAATTAAAAAAACAAGCCTTCTTTAAACAATTAAAACTTAACCCTAATTATATATATGTCGTTTCTTAATAATTCATCTGAAAATGATTCAGATAAATCATCACTTTTACGAAATAGCTTGCTTGGTTTATTATTGCTTGGTGTACTTTACTTATTTTATAATCAGTTTGGACAAAATAAGAAAACTGATTTACAGGTAAGTCAAATACAGATGAATGCCGAAGAAATTAAAACGATTAATACTGACCTCGAACGGTTGCGGGATGACATCAAAGATAATCGTACCAATATCCAAGAGAAACAGAAAAAAATTGACGCTCTTCAAACTAAATTAGAGAGTATTTCGTCGGAGCAAAATGATAAAAATGACCGTGAACGTGCTACCATGATGGCTTTATTGAAAAAGCAAATTGCTCAATTATCCGTAGATAAAGCAAAATTGCAAGCTCAAATGACCAAAACCATCGGAGAATATGAAGTACGAATTGCTAATTTTCAGAAAATTTTGCAAGAAAAAGATAGTATCATCTCTTACCAAAAAGGAACAATTCAAGATTTAGAAAGTACCGTAGCCATCAAAAAAGCTGAGTTTAATGAGTTGCAAGGCGAATTGAAACAAACGGACGAAATTTTAGATATTTTGGATAATAAAATCCACGTAACAGTAACCAATGTCGGATTTTATGCCAATGGTTTTGATGATGCTGACAATGAATTAGCTGACACAAAAAACAAAAAAGATGTTGCCGAAATGGGTATTTATTACGCCCTCAGTAGAAAATTAAAGTCTAATGAAAGATTAATTACTGAATTGACTTTACCCAATAATGCCATCGTGGGTAAGCGTGAATTCAACAGTAAAGACATTGAAAATATTGAAAAACAATCAGATAAAAGTGGCGTTGACCGTCCTTTAAGTATCAGAATTCAAAAAGGTTCTTTTGATGTACCGATGAAAGTCAATTTCTACATTAAAGTCGGGTCGGGTGAAAAACATACATTCCTGATTGATTCAAAATTAATTACAGATTTGAAGGCTAAGCAGGTTTATTGAGTATAGATTAAGCCATTTAAAAACTACCAAACCCCCGCCATAAATCGGGGGTTTATATTTACCGAAAATATGAAAACATTATCTCAATTAACCTCATCACTCAAAAAGAAAAGCATTGTTGGAAATGCTGATATTGCGGTTTCCGAAATCATTATTGATTCCCGTAAAGTGTCGGAAGGCTCAATGTTTGTGGCTTTGAAAGGCACACAAGTGGACGGACATACTTTCATTACCAAAGCCATTGAGATGGGAGCAAAGTCAATTCTTTGCGAAGACTTGCCAGAAGTTCAGCCTGATTCTGTAACTTTTTTACAAGTACCAGATGCTGCTGAAGCATTAGGATATTTAGCATCAGAGTTTTATGATAATCCTTCTAAAAAACTAAAATTGGTTGGTATCACGGGGACAAATGGGAAAACAACAACGGTTACGCTTTTATTCCGTTTATTTCGTGCTTTAGGGTATCGCTGTGGTTTGATTTCGACGGTGCAAAATCAAATTGATGATGAAGTTATTCCTTCAACGCATACTACGCCCGATGCCGTTAATTTGAATAAATTATTGGCAGAAATGGCTCAGGCGGATTGTACGCACGCATTTATGGAAGTAAGTTCGCACGCAGTTGTACAACATCGTATTACGGGTGTAACATTTGCGGGCGGGATATTCTCGAATATTACTCATGACCACCTTGATTTTCACGGAACATTTGATAATTACATTAAAGCTAAAAAAGGTTTCTTTGATGCTCTTCCAAAAACAGCTTTTTCTCTGACAAACATCGACGACCGTCGTGGAGGAGTGATGCTACAAAATACCAAAGCAAGCATCAATACTTACTCTTTGGAAACATTAGCAACTGTAAAAGGACGCATTATTTCGGATAGTATTTATGGTTTGCAAATGGAAATTGACAATCAAGAGATTCATTTTCAATTGATTGGAACGTTCAATGCTTATAATTTGATGGCAATTTACGGTGCGGCAATTTTGCTTGGTGAAGATAAAGACGAAGTTTTGGTGCAAATGTCAGCTTTACAAACTGCCCCAGGGCGTTTTGAACAAATTGTTTCGCTGAAAGACCAAAAAGTAGGAATTGTTGATTATGCACACACGCCCGATGCTTTGGAAAACGTTTTGAAAACTATTAATCAAATCAAAGACGGGAATCAGCAAGTAATTACCGTAGTGGGTTGTGGTGGTAATCGTGATGCGACCAAACGCCCAATTATGGCAAAAATTGCTTGTGAATTATCCAATAAAGTGATTTTGACTTCCGATAATCCACGTAACGAAGACCCTGCCGAAATTTTGGAGCAAATGCGTAAAGGCATTCCACCGATTGACTTCAAGAAAACAAAAATTATTGAGGATAGAAAAGAAGCTATTTTGTTGGCTGTAAATGAATTAGCAGAAGCGGGGGATATAATTTTAGTAGCAGGAAAAGGGCACGAAAACTACCAAGAAATCAAAGGAGTTAAGTATCATTTTGATGATAAAGAAATCTTGGCAGAAGCCTTTGGAATTTAATTGCCAAGTTGATGAACCAGCAATAAAAGATAGTTAAAGGGGCCACGAACCATTGCTCTTTTTTGAGCTGGAAATGGATAAACTGATACTATTTGGTCAATATAATTTGACAAATTGGAAAAGATATTCATGTAGAGATTGTTTAGTTTTGGATGACGATATAAAATTACATCAAAATAATGATAATATAACTACCGTTTCCTCAATGAGTTAAAAGCATAATTAATTGGTTAACAGTTAATTGTGTTTTTAGCTTGAAAATTAGCCATAAAAATAATTATGTTTTTGTTGTAAATTGCACCATGCAATCCTTAGAATTTCAAGAAGAAGTCACCGTCTTTGCTGACGTGATTATCCCCGTCGCCATTCCGAATTTATATACCTACCGTGTGCCTCGTGAGTACGCTGCGAGTATTTGTGTGGGGGCGAGAGTCATTGTGCAGTTTGGCAAAACTAAGGTAGTGACTGCGGTGGTGGCTAAACTCCACAATAAACCTCCCGAAAAATATCAGGCAAAATATGTGCTTGAATTATTGGATGATGCCCCGTTGGTGACACCCCGACAAATTGACTTATTCCATTGGATATCAGAGTATTATATGTGTACGGTTGGAGAAGTGCTGAACGTGGCATTGCCGTCGGGACTCAAAATATCAAGCCTTTCAAAAGTTCAATATAACCCCGAATTTTCATATCCTGACCTCCTGACAGAGCGTGAAACTGACATCATCGAAGAATTGAAAAAACATCAATCCTTGAATTATGATGAACTTGCCCGTTTTGCCGAAGTCAAGAATGTGTATCACATCATTAAGTCGCTGATTCAGAAAAAAGCCATCATTGTTTTTGAGGAAGTACGGGAGAAATATTCGCCCAAAATTCTAAAAAAAATACGCCTGACTTCTTTTTACGAAGATGAAAATTATTTAAAAATTTTGTTGGGAGAATTAGAAAAAAAGCCTCAACAATTAGATGTTTTATTGCATTATCTTCGCTATGTACCTGTTTTACGTTCGCCAGAATTGAATCGTAAAGGTTTAGAAAAGAGTGCTTTAACGAAAGCAGAGGTTTCAGATAGTGCGATAAAAACGCTTGTAAAAAACGGTATTTTAGAGCAGTTTGAAATTGTGGTGAGCCGTTTTGAGGAAGACCTTGATTTTGTGGAAGCTCCAACGCCAATCCTTTCAGCATCTCAAGAAAAGGCATTTTCTGAAATCATGAATAGTTTTCAAGAAAAAGACACAACGCTTCTGCACGGAATTACGGGAAGTGGCAAAACGGAGGTGTATATTAAGTTGATTGAACAAGTTTTAGAAAGTGGTTCGCAAGTTTTATATCTTCTGCCCGAAATTGCTTTGACCACCCAAATTGTGGTCAGATTACGGAAGGTTTTTGGCGATAAAATGGGAATTTATCACTCACGATTTTCTGATAATGAACGGGTGGAAGTCTGGAAAGGCGTAGTTTCGGGTAAATTTTCTTTTGTGGTTGGCGTGCGTTCTGCCGTTTTTTTACCTTTTGATAATTTGGGTTTAATCATCGTGGATGAAGAACACGAAACGTCTTATAAGCAATTTGACCCTGCTCCACGCTATCACGCTCGTGACGTAGCAGTAGTCATTGCCCATCGACAAAAAGCAAAAGTTTTGTTGGGTTCAGCCACGCCTTCCATCGAAAGTTTTTATAATGCCCAAACCAATCGTTACGGTTTTGTGGAAATGAAAGAGCGTTTTGGAAATACACAATTACCTGATATTGAGCTGATTGATATTAAAGTTGCCCGAAAACAGAAAATGGTAAAAGGCGATTTTTCGGATTTGATGTTAGACCGAGTTCGACTAAATTTAGAGAAAAAAGAGCAAACTATTTTCTTCCAAAACCGTCGTGGATATTCGCCGTATATTCAGTGTGAAGACTGTGATACCATTGCGTCTTGTAATAATTGCGATGTTAGTTTAACCTATCACTACAACGGTCAGGAATTGCGTTGTCACTATTGCGGACACCACGAACCTATGCCCAGAACTTGTCAGGCTTGCGGTTCGGTGAAGTTACGGACGAGAGGTTATGGTACTGAAAAAATTGAAGAAGAATTACAAATTCTTTTCCCAGCGGCAAAAATTGCCCGTATGGATTTGGATACCACTCGTACTAAAACGGCATTTCAAACCTTGATAAATGAGGTGGAAAGTGGTGGCGTAGATATGCTCGTAGGTACGCAAATGATTGCGAAAGGGCTTGATTTTGAGAAAGTTAGCTTGGTTTGTGTTTTTGATGCTGACCGAATGATTCACTTTCCTGATTTCCGTTCTTCCGAGCGAGCATTTCAGTTATTAACCCAAGTTTCGGGGCGTGCGGGTAGGAGAGGCACGCAAGGGAAAGTATTGATGCAAACCAATAATCCATCGCAAAAAATCCTAAAACAGATTATTGAAAATGATTACGTTGGCTTATACCGAGATGAAATTAAAGAGCGTGAAGATTTTCAATATCCGCCTTTTACGAGATTAATTCAGATAACTGTTAAGCATATTGACCAACCCATTGCCGAAAAAGCGGCTCAAGAATTAGCCAATAAATTAGCCGAAAAACTGAGCAAACAACGAGTTTTAGGCCCAGAAAAACCATTGGTAGAACGCATCAGAAATCAGTTTTTATTTGAGGTAATGATAAAATTAGAGAAAACCCTCAACCTAAAAGCTGCCAAAGCATTTATCGCCGAAGAAGTGATGAATCTGAGATTATCGAAAGATTTTAAAGGGATTTCTTTGGTGGTCGATGTGGATTGTGGATGATGGCATTTTTAGTATAGACAAGGCAATGCCTTGTCTAATCGCAATGTATAGCAACCACATACATTCAAAATTAATTAAAGAGAAGAATGTCAAACTCTTTTTCCAGTTTTACAAAGTAAAACCTAAGAGATTATGTGAATTTAGAATAAAATTATTGTACCCAATTCTACCGATTAGACAAGGCAAAATCTAAGTAATTAGCACATTCAAAATAAAATATCGTACCCAATTCTACCGATTAGACAAGGCAGTGCCTTGTCTCTACAACAACAAAATGTCTGAAAACACCGATAAATTTCAAGGGAAATATCGTATTCCCTCTGCACGACTTCAAAATTGGGATTATGGCACTGATGGTGCATATTTCATCACTATTTGTACTAAAAATCGTATTCACTATTTTGGAAAATGCGAAGATAGTAAAATGAAATTATCTACCAAAGGAGCTATTGTTCAAGGCTTTTGGTACGAAATTCCTAAGCATTTTCCTTTTGTAACTCTTGGCGAATTTATAGTTATGCCAAATCATATTCACGGGGTTTTGATTCTGGATAAAGAGCGTTATAAAGTAGAGTCAATCCAAAATTATACAGATACAATTCCTGAATTATTAATAGATAAAACGATTGGACAAACTCGTTTGAGAAATCAAGGTAGTGATACTGTTTCTTCTATCATTGGTTCTTATAAATCTATCTGCACAAAGCATATTAATAAAACCTTTCCCACTTTAGAATTTGGTTGGCAAACCAGATTTTGGGATAATATTATTAGGGATGGGCAGTCGTTTGAAAATGTCAGTCAATATATCATCAATAATCCTTTAACGTGGGAAAATGATAAATTTTTCAATGATATGGGTTTATAATTTGTCTATTTCTTTTGTAGAGACAAGGCACTGCCTTGTCTCAGTGTTAGTAGTACGTTCAACAATATTCGACGTTAGAGAAGGCAATTTATTTTCTCAATAGTTCAACAATATTCGACGTTAGACAAGGCATTGCCTTGTCTCTACCCCTACTCTACCCCTACGGCTCTACCATTCACTAACTTATCCTCAAATCGTGCTATTTTGTGGTGTAAAACTCTTAATTTACCGTATAAATACCACAAAACCCATGAAAAAAGTAATTGTTGTTGAAGACCATCAGATTCTCTTAGAAAGCATCAGTCTGCTAATCAGTACCATTCCAGAAATTGAATTAGTAGGTAAAGCCTCCAATGGACAAAAAGCTATGCAAATTCTTGAAAAAGAATCGGTGGATATTATTGTCTCGGATGTGATGATGCCCGTTATGAATGGCGTGGAATTGGTTTGGAAAGTGAAACAACAATATCCCAAAATTAAAATTTTGATGCTGACTGTTTCCGAAGATGCTCAGACCATAAAAGATGCTTTGCAGGCGGGTGCGGATGGTTTTATTTTCAAATCTGCCGAAAAAGAAGAGTTAGAAGAAGCTATTTCGAGTTTAATTAATAATAAAAAATACTTTAGCGACAAAGCCATTTTGAGTCTTGCCGAAGCTCAAAATGAAGTTTATATTTCCGAAAAAGAAGCTCTCAAATCTATTCTGACGGATAGAGAAATCCAGATTCTCAAACTCATTTCTCAAGAATTATCAGGCATTCAAATTGCTGAAAAATTGTTTATTAGTCCCACCACGGTAGAAAGTCACCGTAAAAATCTTTTTCAAAAAATTGGCGTAAATACCAGCGTTGGCTTGGTAAAATATGCTTTGAAACACGGAATATTGTAACAAAATCCCTAAAATTAAGGATTGACATCCGGCTTAAAGAGTTCCTAAATTTACCCCATAAAACAAATAATGAAACAATAATATGAAACAGACCATCCTTTCCCTCATTGTGCTGATTGTGGTTATTTTTACATTTTCGTGTAATACCGCCGTTGAGCCATCGTCTAAAAGTAGTTCTGCTCGAACTGCTGCCATCACTACGCAAAAGGTTATTCTTTTGTACGGCAATTATTCGCTTGTTAAAAATAATACGCTCATAGAATTAGTGGATGGAAACAATGTATTACAGCTTCCTGTATCGTCATTATTAGACGGGAAGGCCCTTTTTGGCGATAACGCAACGAACAAATTTCAAGGCCCTTTGCTTTTTAAAGATGAAGGATCAACGTATAAACTAATTAGTAACTTTTTGAAATTATCTGGAGCGGGTTATTCAGCAAATAAATTATCGCCAGATGGTTCTGCTGGAATTGTTATTCCGAGAAATCCGCCAGGATGTGGCGTTGGTGGATGCCCAGGAATGCCACATCGTCAGATGCTCACAATGGAGGTTAATATTGCCGTTCCAATAACTGCCGAAGCTACAACTCGATAAATTATCTTATTAGAAGGGTTATAAAATACCTCTTAATCAGCGTTAAGAGGTATTTTTATATCAAAATTTGCTCCCTTGATATTTTCAAAATCATAAGAAAAACTACCATTTAAAGCTTCAATTCTTGCTTTAATATTTCCCATACCATTCCCAAAATTTCCGTTATTATTACCTAATCCAACACCATTATCTTTGACTTGTAAACTGAAATAATCGTCCTGATTTACCATTAAAATCGTGGCTTTTGTCGCTTCCGAATGTTTGATAATATTGTTAATCAATTCCAAAACGACGCTATAAACATTCAACTCAATTTGTACGGGCAATCGTCTTTGCATTCCCTTCGATTCAAGGTTGAACGACAATTGTTTATTGAGATTTATTTTCGCTAAAAGTTGCTCAATGGTTGTTAAAAGTCCATCTTTTTCTAATCCTGCGGGCATGATATTGTGCGAAATATTCCGAACTTCTGAGTACGCATTTTTAATCATTTCCCGCACATTTTGATAAATCTTTTGGTCATTTTCAGTAAGGGTTTTACCGCTAATTGCTTGCATACTCATATTTACTGCCGATAAAAGACTGCTTACATTGTCGTGCAATTCGGAGGCAACTCGCTTACGTTCAATGCTTTGACCCGTAAAAAGAGCCGTTTTTATCTCTTCATTTTTATGAATTATCTCATCGTTGGCAAGTGCTAATTCTTGCGTCCTTTGGATAACCCTAAACTCTAAATTCTGGTTAGCATTTTCTAATTGCTCCTGAGCCAACATAATTTGGGTTTTTTGCGACTCAATAAGTTGGTTTTTAAGGTTCAATTTACGATTATTCCAAAATAAAACACCTGCCAAAATCAAGGCTAAAATTCCACCTAAAAGAAATAGATTTCGAGTTTGGGAGATTTGTTGTTTTTGTGCCTTTTCTTTTAATAATTCAATATTTTGTTTTTGTAACTGGCTTTCCTTGAGCGTATTATCGTATTCAAATTGCAAAGATTTTATTCTGCTTTGGGTACTTTCAGTAGAAATACTATCTTTTAAATTCATGAATTTTTCGTGAAATTTCAGAGCTTCTTGACTATTTCCTTGTGCTTTATAGGCTTCATAAAGTAGTTTATAAGAAGTTGGTAAATAATTTTCTCCACCTTGTTGTTTTACTACTTTTTGAGCTTCTAATATCATCGGAATTGCCTTTTTATATTCTTTTTGAGCAATGAAAACTTCAGCAATGTCAATTTGGGTAACTGCATAATTAATGCTTTGGGGTTCATAATATTTGAGTAAATTCTTAAAGGAAATATGGGCTTCGTCATAGTATTTCATCTCAAATTCTACCTTTCCCAGATAATAAAAAGATAGAGAAATGAAGTCGTTATCCTTTAGTTTTAGGGCTAAAGTCTTCATTTCTTGGAAGTATTTTTCTGACTTATCAAAGGCTTTTTGGTTGAGATAAATACTTCCTAAATTGTTTAAACTCGCCAAAGTTTCATTGTTGTCTTTTCTCTTTTTAGCTAATAATAGGGCTTCATTGCCAAATTTTAAGGCTTTTACATAATCTCCTAAACCAATGTAGGCTTCCGTTAAATTTCGTTTGCTGTCTAAAATCCGTTTTTCATTATTACTTCTTTCAGCCATACCGAGTGCCTTATAATAATTTTGGGCAGCCATGAAATAATTGCCGTCTAAGCCGTACAAATACCCAAAATAATTGTAACAATGGATAATGTCGGTTTCAATATTTCTTCGTTCTGCAATGGCCAAAAGCCTTTTAGTATAAAGTAAAGACGAGTCGGTATTGACAAAAGAATAGTGATACATCAATAATTTGATTTTCTTGGAACTGAGCGTATCTCTTGCCAATGAAGGAGACATGGCTTCAATTTTCTTCAAATCGTTTTTGAGACTATCAATTTTCTGCCGTTGTCCGAAAGTTGAAAAGCTGAGGATAAAAAGTATAATTGGTAGTGTTTTTTTCATAGTAATATTTTCAAATATCCCTAAAATTAGGGATACGATTTCCCCTAAATTAAGGATTTACATTTTTGGTAATTCAGAAGAACTTTGTTCAGTCAAAACATACCTCCAACTCATGATAAATCCAACTCAAAATACTCGATTTTTCTTGTTGCCTAACAAGCACAAGCGGAAAGATAAAATTCCGTTTGATGACATACTTTATTTAGAAGGCAACATCAATTATACGTTGATTCACCTCTATAATGGCAAGGTGAAAATTTCTCCGAGAACCCTTCTGTATCATATTCAGCACTCATTAAACGATTCGTTCATTCGGATTCATCGTGCATTTTGTGTTAATAAAAAGCATTTGAAAGATACACAAGAAGTTGATATAAAGCACGTTACGCACCTTTTTTTAAAAGATGAAACGCAATTGCCAGTTTCACGTAGAAAGCGAAATGCCCTTTATGAGTTATGAATTTTTGAATTCAAAGCTCATCTCTAAAATATAAATAAACAATTAATCCAAACGAAAAAAATGAAAAAGATTTATTATATATCGACAATCTTGCTGTGTGTATTTCTACAAACAGCCAATGCCCAAATGGGGGTAAATTCAACGGGTGCAGTGCCTGCTTCATCTGCTATGTTAGATGTGAGTAGTACGACCAAAGGTTTTTTGATGCCTCGTTTGACGACAACACAACGTGATGCCATACCTTCTCCTGCCAATGGTTTAATGATTTATAATACATCAATTGGCGAATTACAAGTTTATGAAGGCGCATGGAAAATTTTGAGTAGAGCAAATGCTCCATTTACAATGTCAGGGAATAATAATATAGGTATTATACAAGGGTTTAATAGTGGTTCAGGCCAAGGATTGTACGGATATTCTGCTACTGGTTTTGGTGTTTTAGGAACTTCTGGTGGTACAAGTACAGGGGTTAAAGGTACTTCAACTTCTGGTAGTGGGTTAGAAGGCGTTTCAACTTCTGGGTATGGTGTTTCAGGAATTTCAACTTCAAATTATGCTCTCTATGGTTTTGCAGGAACAAATCATGCTTTGTACGCTGAGATAAATGGAGGTACAGTTGCGGCAGCAAGAATTGTAAATAATAATGGAACTGGAAATGCCATTTATGCAAATAATAATTCTTCCACAAATGCAGCTGGGAGATTTGTGAATAACAATGCAAGTGGTGATGCGGGGAGATTTGATGTTGCTAATGGAATAGGTGTATTCTCAAATGCAACAGGAACAGGCAATGCTGTTCAAGGAGAAGCCAGCAGTGGTTATGGGGGATATTTTAGAAGTGCATCAGGAACAGGTTTGGCGGCAATCTCTTCAAGCAGTTATGGTATTTATGCCGAGAATACATCGTCAACTATTCCAGTGGCTCAATTTGCCAATCTATCGGGAGGAATTGGTTTAGAATTAATTGCCTCAACAGCCCTAAAAGTTACTGGTGCCATTAAAGTGGCGGGTGGTATAACGGCACAACCTGCCTTTAAAATTGTTTCAAGTGCAGGAAATACGGCAGGACACGTTTTGACGATTCCAAATACAACACTTGCTAATAATGCCAATGATATTTTGATAGTTACGCATAATTATAGCCCTACGGGTATTTATCTCACTAAGCCTTATGGCGTTTATTGGACAGGTACAAACTGGGCCATTTTTATTGAAGACTTGACCGCAATGGCAGTAGGGACAGCTTTTAATGTGTTGATTATCAAGCAATAAATTATCCTCTTTGAAACTCTAAAATCATGAAAGTATATATTGTTTTTCTCCTAATATTTTGCGGCCTTTTAGGCTGTTCAAAATCAAGTGATGTAACGCCCGCAACCGCTACCAGTTATGTTTCCATGAAAATCAATGGGGTTGAATGGAAAAGTAGTATAGGAGCAGGTGCAATAACAGCTGGTAATTTCTCAGCTACGGGAGCATTGGATGTTACAGGTGGAAAAGAAGCTTTGTCGATGGCTTTGGTTAATTGTGCTGCAGTAGGAACTGCATATAAATTTGAAGAAACCAACGACAGACTTTTTCAATTCACCAAACAAGCCTCGAAAGTGAGCTATTTTATCACAAAAGACTCAAAAGGTTCTTCGGGAACATTGACCATTACTAAAACGAAAGCAGTAAGTTCTTTAACGTATGCAAATGCCACATTTTCGGGTACAGCTGTTGGTTCTGATGGAAGTAAAATTGTGATTACAGAAGGGCTTATCGTAAATGCTCAGGTGAATTAAGTTTTCGATGTTTTGTAAAGTGCTGACTAACAGAAATTTACTGTTTTAAGTTTTGTGAGTTTCATTTCAAATATTTACTTAAATCAGCAGTTTTATTCCCTGAATTAGACCCATTACGATAAATGTCCAACCAATAATTTGCTCAAAATGATTTTGGTTAAGGTATTTAAAAATCCTTTCACGTTGTTTATATGCAATGTAGGCATACACGTAATTGAGGGCGAATGCACCTGTACTTGTACCTAAAACGAAGAACAACTTATCGGTTAGCGTGTTGATTTTTAGAAGTTCGTAATTTTGGTAATTAACTAAAATAACAATCCAATAGGGGAGGAGTTGAGGGTTAAAAAGCGAAAGGAAAAAGCCTTTGCTTACACTATTGATATGATTGGATTCTGCGTTTTTAATTTCTGTTTTATTAGTCTTAGAAGAGTTTATTTGAAGATAGCCTAAGACTAATAAAATAGGAACGACCGCCCACTGCATGATGGTAAAAACTGTCGGGTATTGTTCAAAGATCATCACTCCTTCAACCGCCAAATACCCATAAATTATTTCTGGAATTACACCGCCCAATGTCACCAAAAGCCCAATGCCAAGTCCTTTTTTTAGCGTAACTTGAATAACTGACAAGTTCAGAGGTCCAGGATGAATTGAACCAACAAAACTGATGAAAAATGTGAGGAGGAAAATGGGCATTGAAAAGGGGGTTAAAACTTCATAACTACCTGTGTTTTATCGGCTTTGGTGATTTTTTTGTAGAAATCAACTAATTCGGCATAGCTTGTTGCAGGGAATTTTCCGTGATTTCTGACAAATTTTCTGATATATAGCAATTTTCCGTCTTTTACTTGAATATCAGTGTAATAAAATCCGAATTTACTTTCAAATTTCATCATATCCGACTTGGCTTCAATCTGAATGTTTTTAGGCAAAATATAAGTTACGGTATCAATCTCGGTATAAGCATTTTTCAAGATGACTTCATGTACTCGTGGTTTATCCGAAATAGGCGGAATTCCATTGATTGCCGACATTAAATTAGGTGTTAAAAACATTCTTGTACCACTTTTTGAGGCACATTTTCGGACTGATAATGCCAATTTTACTTTCGCCGAAGGTATCCGACTTCTCTCTTCTTGAATACTAAAATTATTCAATTCAAAACTTGGAATACTAATGGTTTTACTCAATGCTTTTTTCTGGTCTTCTGGATTCAAAGAGGTTTTTATTTCGGTATAATCTTCCTGTAAAATACCCGTAAAAACTGTCGTTGCTTCAGCCGTTGCATTGCCATCGTCGGCAAGATTGACTTCTATTTTTCTGTTTTGTTGATTATCTGCTGCTTTATAAGTAGGTGTTTTTACCAATTTTCCACCTTCGGGCGTAGCCAAAAGAGCGTAGCGGTCGGAGGTAAAAGTGCCTAAATACCCAAACGGATTATCTTGGGAAGTGCATTCCAACCAAATAGTATCGGCTTTCATGGGTACGCATAAAATAACGTGATTGAATTGCTGCGAAGGAAAATCTGTCTGAATTTCTCTTTGACTTTCTCCCCCCCTTATCGAAGTATAAAGCGATTCGATTCCTACACTTTTCAAGAGTGCTTTAGTATAATTTGATAATGCTTTACAGTCGCCATAACCTTTTTCGGCTACTTGTTTTGCCTCAAAAGGTTGCCAACCGCCAATACCCAACTGAATGCTGATATACCGAGTTTTTGACTGTAAGTATTCGTAAACTTTCTTGGTTTTTAGCATTGGGTCATTAATCCCTGTGACCAATTTTTGTACTTCTTGCTTGATGTTTTCGGGTAAAATATCTCGGTTTTTTGCCAATAAATTATCGAATTCTCCCAAGTCTTTCCATGTTTTGGCATTCCCTTTATATCCTTCAGTTTCAAACTCAGCAGGTGCTGTTAAAACGCCCATGCCATAGTGCGTCCATTTGGGAGAATAAGGCTCATTTTCATAAGTTTTCAATCCCTTCACGAGCCATGAATATGCCTTTCCACCATCTACATCTTCAATATTTGGCTTGGTCATACCATTGAGCATTTTGTAGCGTAATTCCATGCCAATGGGCATTTTTACCTTAAAATAAGATGATTCTACCGTGACGTTTTCTTCATCTTCTTGCGGAAACCACGAAGGATAAAAAAGCATATTTTTATTGGTCGTTTCATAATTAAATTCTACCGTAAATGGAAAAATTGCGTATTTGAAAGCTCCATATTTATAGCGATTATCGGAGAATAAAGTGCCGTCGGAATTGGCACTTCCATCCCTAATATCATCGTTTTTTAGCTTCTTTACTTTTTCGCCTTTAGCATCGTATAAAACACCTTCAAAATTATTTATTTTTTCGAGTTTATTATAAAAAATGGTTACTGAGGCATTATCTAAGCCTTGTTCATCCAAAATTGTAATGACGTAGTGTTTTTTCTCCGTCGCTTCTCCAATGTTTTTTACCGTAAAAGTTGTCTCACTCAAACGAATAACAGCATGAGCTTTTTCGGTTAATTCTGCGGGGATTTTGTCGGTAGCCCATTGTTGATTTTGGGCAGTAATACAGGTAAAGTTTGTAATGAATATAGATAGGGTAAAAAGGATTTTTTTCATGGATTTAGGATCTGAAATTTATGCAATAGACTGTGAGTATTTCGCTTATAGCCTATCGCATAGAGCATTTTTATTTCTTTTTCAAGACAATTTGTTCGGCGTGTTTTTGGATAATTTGGTCGTAAAATTTGCGGAGGGCTTCATATTCTTC
>JAZKDE010000153.1:0-21402 GCA_040387735.1 Bacteroidota bacterium | reverse complement strand
GATTTATTGCCTCCAAAGGTATTTTTTAGCATCTCAAATCCTGCTTTTCCAGCCGAACCTGCTTTTCCGCCCATGTAAGCAGCCACCGCCGAAACGGGCGAAGCACTCACACCCATTGCATTTGAACCAATGGCACCTGCACCACCTGAAATAATCAAATTGGCTAAATCAGGTACTTTGAAAAAACCGAATACACCCGTGATGTAAAGAATGATTAAGGCCATGTTGATTTGAATTTCATCCATATTAGTTTTATCCACCATTGAATTTGATAGTTTTAACAAGATGAACATGAATGTATTGGCAATCGGTAGCCATAAAGACACATTGATGTAATTACTGAGCCAACCTTTCCAAGAATCAGAGAAAATTTCAAAGGCTGAAAAAGCAATGGCAATTGGTCCAATTAATTTTAGAATCAGTAGATATAAAAGCCTGATGGTGGACAGAAAAACGTAGCCAAAAATCAAAAGAATGAACGCCAACCATCGAATGGCGTATTGAATAGCGGATAAAAATTTTGCTCCAATCCATTCTGCACCGCCCGTTACACTGTCCCAGAAACCATCACTTGGACTTTCTTCAATGGGTGTTTTTCCTAAATCTTCCCCTTTGGTTTTCTCATCCATTGATTTTGCATTGGCTTCGTCCAGCTCAACCAATGCTGAAATCATGGTAGATTTTCCACCATTTACATAACCAACGACCGTTTCATTTACGACTTCTAAAGTCGAATCAACCGCTCCCATAAATACCAAATAAAACTTCAGTAATAGTCCAAAACCAATGGGGCGAAGCATTCCGTATATATCTAAGGGTTCATTCATTCCCCATACCCGATAAACTCTTCTGGCCACCATCAAAAGCATTCCTAATGTCACAATATTGATACCCGTATTGATAAAAATGGAGGTGCTGCCATCCAATTGTTGTCCAATCGCTTGGAGATTTTTATCATATCCTTCAATAAACCCTGCCATAATTTTAATTTTTAGGAGCGAAATATTCCTTCCCGAAAATGTATTCCGCACTTTTATTTCTTCTCTCTTTGGAAGTGGATTCTATTCTGTGACCAAATGCAAGCACTTCTTTATAAAGTGTTTCGGAATTATGAGCAATTTGTTCCAATGTGGCAATACGGTCTTTATCAGTCATTCTGTATTTGCTGGCCACCGTAACCATCGGTAATTCTTTATCAGACTTTTGAGTGGCAGAAATTTTAAAATTCGTTAGTTTATTTTTGGCGTAGGTTTTCTCAAGGTCGGTTAAATATTTATCTTCATCTACGGCATTCATGTAAAAATTGGCCACTTCAATTACTTTGCTACAATAAGTTTTGGCGTTTTCATTGAAGGGATGGGTCTTCACCACACTGCTGGGCGTGAGTAATAATTTCTCCTGTTCCGCCATTAATTTATATACCGCTTCTGTATATACGGCAGTTTTGGCAACTCCCTGATTGACTTCATCCAAAGTGATATTGGCTTGGTCAAGTTTATCGTGGGTATCCGCATCCGAAACATCATCGGGACCAAATAGCCCACCCAATAAATCGCCAATAATGGGAATAGATTTGACCACACCTTTAAGAATAGATTTTGCACTGGAAAAAAAGTCACTCGAATTGGCACTAAATTTATCCATTAAATCCTGTTGCATTTTAGCAAAATTATCCGTACCCGCTTGCGATGGATTAACCCCCATTGCTTTTAAAAGTGCGGCCATATCATCATTCGTGGGTGCTTGTCCGTTGGCATATTTCCCTGCCAATTCTTTTAGAGCATCATCAACTTCTTTATTTCCCGTTTGTCCATAAATAGGACTAAACATTAGGAAAAGGAATAAAATGAGAATCGTTTTCATTAACTTTTGAGTTAGAGATTAAACAGATAAAGGTTATGTAAGGATTATAATTTTTAATATCTATTCGTTGTTCATTAACACCAATGGCTTTCGTTGTTGCTTTACCGCAATCTGAACTGCTTCTCGTACATCACAATGATACTTTTTGCGAATTTCACTGAGCGTAAATTGTTCGGTTTTATTGGTGGTATAAAGCCAATATTTCTCTGGGCAAACTTCCAACCCATATACGGCACAGAAAATACTACTGAAACTGATAAAGAATTCTTTGTAAACTCTGCCCTTCACATTATCCATATTAATTGATTTTACCAGCGAAATTTCGGAGGGACTTAGCCCCAACATTTCCTGCACAAAACCCATTTGAGATTCATAATTCTTTTGGTCGAGTAGAATTTTAATGGCTGAATTACTCAGAATCGTATCTTTCACCACGGGATTATCCACCAAATCATTGAGTTCCTGCGTCACCGTTACAATACTTCCATTGTGCTTTCTGAGTGTTTTATAACACCATTTTAAAAAACCTTGCATTACGGGAGTCATCAAGGCTTTCCATGCTTCTTCAATGATTAGAAACTTGAATTTTTGTGGTTCAAGGTACAATTGACGCACAAATTGAGACATAATCATAATGGTCGTTACCGAAAACAAAATGGGTTCATCTTTGATATTATCCAGCTCAAAAACGATGAACTTCTTTTGGTATAAATTGCCGTGTACTCGGCTATTCAAAAGATAACCGTACTCACCACCCGTTTTGAAAGGACTAAGCGTTAATAGAAAGTTTTTGAGGTCAAAATCTTGTTCCCGAATATTCTTAGCATCAATGTATTCTACGGAAAAAATACCTTCCACGTACTCATAAAATGTATCAAAACTCAGTAAATATTTTCTTTGAGTTTTGGACAAATTTTCAGCGTAGCTATAATATTCCTTTAACATCGCCGAAAGGATTACGTCTTCGGTACGAGTGGTTGGATTATCCGTTTCTTTCCGCCAAATTGAGCATAATATGGTTAGTAATGTATTCTTGATTGAGTTTTCTTCATCATCTTGAAATTCACTGAAATTATTGATAAAGAACGGATTAAACCCAAAGTTTGAACCTTTTTCATAGGTGATATATACCCCATTTTCATACGCACAATTATTGCGATAAGAATGTCCTACATCAACCACTGTTACATAATTACCTTGTGCGTAGAGTTGATTGACCATATCATTGGTAAAAAATGACTTTCCAGAACCCGAAGGACCAATTACAAAACCATTTCTATTGGCAATTAATCCCTTGGTCATGGGTTCCACAAACATATCCAAAAGCATGGGTTTGCCCGTTCGGTCGGTTACTCTCATGCCTACGGGTTGCGTACTTTCCGAATAAATACCCTCAAAATTCAAAAAGCAAGATAAAGTATCAGTATAATTCAGAATAAAACAATCATCGGGAATGTAACCTGCATTCGATGGCATTGCCGTCCAGAAATACCCCGCTCCATTCAATGTTCTCATTTCAACCTTCCGAAAACCAATTTCCGAAAGTGCCGTTGAAACAGTCCCCGCTTTAGCTTCCAACTGATTCGGGTCATTATCCCAAACTATTAATGAGCCATGAAACTGAATGGGTTGTAAATTCTCTTCTAAAATATTTTTTAGAAACGTATTTTGCGTTTCAGCATTCAAAGCATTTGCTTGCGAGTAAAAAGCTAAAGATGATTTTTCATTGATTCCCTTTTGTAATTTTTTAATGGTCACATCTTTATCAACTGTCTTAAAAACTTGACTGTAAATATGGTTGCAATTTAGTCCCATTGAAATGGGGAAAACGGACGATAAATGAAAATTTGACGATTTAGTACTCAACTTTGAATGTCGATAAGCCGTTGAAATATGCGTTGGGAAATCCTCAATATCTTGCAAAGGAAATACTGCTACATTCTTTGTTCCAATTTTAAAATCACGTGAATAATCATGGTTGGCAATGTGTTTATCCATGAAAGACAAATTTCCAAAATTATGATAAAGCGATAGTCCGTTTTCGTATTCGACCAACTTTAAAGTATTTAAAGGAGACTTCGAGCCTTTTAAATGTCCATAATTCACCACTTCAATAAGATTATTCTGCAAAATGGTGGCAATAAAACTATTGGCATCCAATTGTAAACTCTTGATGTACTTTCTATCTTTCAATACAGTAGGGATATTACCATTTCGATTGAAAATATTGATATTGCTTTGATTATCAGGATTATATACTTTGGTAATCGTTAGAAAGCACTTATGATTTAAAAAAGGACGATTATAAAACATCATATCCGTTGAAATCGCTAAAAGTTCAGCACTGCCTTTTGCTTCACTCCGTGAATATTTCGCCAAATAAAACCAATCCGTTTTTTGTATGACATAACCTGCGGGCATCATACTCAATGCACGTGTCCATAAATCAATGAGACTATCAAAATCGTTATCCCGAAGAGAATAAACGGGCGGTAATTTCAACTCGTAAGTATAAGAAATATCCCCGTTGTGCGATAGCTGCAAACCATCTTCAAGGATTTCATACGGATGAAGTTCTGAGAATTTAGACATTTTGAATCAGGTTATTTTTCAATGACATTCGGGGTTAATTCTTTCATTTTTAGATCAAGTAAGCCTTTCGTACCGTATTTTTTATTGCGAT
Source organism: Bacteroidota bacterium (assembly GCA_040387735.1). GTDB lineage: Bacteria > Bacteroidota > Bacteroidia > Cytophagales > Spirosomataceae > Arcicella. The sequence goes on along the minus strand of JAZKDE010000153.1, from coordinate 16,856 downwards.
AAATAAAAGAGCCAATACCGCCAATCATGGAAACCAAACTATAAATAATCCAGAGAATCATGGGTAGCCCAAGCACATAAAGAATTAAGATGATTAAGAAATCCACGATGATATAAATAGCACAATACAGCAAATGTTGGCCTTTTAAGCCTTTGAATTCGAGAGGCGTATTAGCTCCCCGATTTATCTCAAATTTTCTCATTTTATCCCAAAGCGGAGAAGAATGATTTAATTACCGTTGCCGATACAATTAGGAATAAAGCTGCTCCAAACCATGCCATTGCTGCTTTTCCAGTATCTTGGTCGCCATGTTGCCATTTAGAAAATACTCGAAACGAGCCATAAATGGCCAAACAACCCGCCACCGCATAAATGAGATTGACGAGTTTTGTATAAAAATTATTGACCAAATCGGTTGCTTTGGCGATGCCAGCCGATGGGTCTGAACTACCCGTTTGGGCGTAAGTGCCAAAGGCAATTAGTCCAATTAGGATGAGCGTAAAAGTGAGTGTTTCTTTTTTCATGCGATAAATTATTAAGGATTAGTTTTTTGATAGCGAACTACCCAATCGTTAGATTCTTGTTTTTGAAATACTCGTCTGATGTCTTCTTCCGTCACCATCGTAATGCTATTATCTTGCTCGACTGGTAAATCGAAAGAAATTTGTTCAAAATCTTCCTCTTCAACCCTTGCCGTTGGAATGGTATCTTGAAGAACATAATCTTCATCAGAGTCTTCTATAAATTCTGTTGAAGTCTCGCTTTCAGTTAAGTTTAACTTTTGCTCAGCATCTGTATGCTCATTTTCCTCTATCTCATTTGTGGATTTAGTATCAATAATGACATTATCTTTTGCTTTTGTGAAAGCTGAGTAGTCATCATAATTTTCAAAATCCGAATCTTTCTTTGAAGTCTCAATGATTTCTTCCTCTGAGTAATATTCAACCGATTCATCCGTGCTTAAACTACTAATGTTTTCATTCAATCCTTCAGAAGTTGATTTATTATATTTATAAAACAAAATGCCTAATGTGTAAAGTATGACTAACAAAAGCTGACTAAACACTAAAGTCAAGGAAATGATATTTAAAATTGAGGTTATCATCAAATTGAAGAGATTTAGATACAAAACTATTTATAATTTATAAAAAATATAAATTAGTATTTATAATACTGATATAAAACGACCTAAAATGAGGACTAAAACTAATTTAATCTGTTTAAAACGAATTTTAGCCTAAGTAGATTTTGATGAATATAATCGAAGATGTAATTTATAAATTATGATAATTTTAATGCTGAAATTTATTGAAAATAATTATCTTTGTTATGAGATTTACAAAGCAATACTTATGCACATTTCAGGAGCAGATATTATCAGATTCATTATTGCCATCGGCTTTTTTGCTTATGGATATGACCAGTTTTTTATCTTTCACAATGCCAAGATTGCTCTTGTGTGTGCTGTTGCCATTTTGTTTATTTTCCCGCTTACTCATCGGATGCTCATTGAAAAACCATTGAAAATTTACTTTTCTTCGAATGCTAAATTTTTCATGGTTCTTATTTTCTTACTCATTATCGGAATGCTTCAAAAGAGATATTGATAAATATCGCTTCACTCAGACTTGGTTTTAAAGTAAAGAGGGACATAAACCAAACTGTCAGATAGGAGAATGCCCTGAGTGGAAGCGTTAAAATTATCCTTCATCTTTTTTGAAACTTTAAAAGTTAGATACGTTCCCATTGGAAGACCAACGGGATTCACTGCTCTTTTAGCATCTTTGATAAAATCCTCAAAATCAGAAATGTTTTCGTATTTACTCAAGATTTGATTGATGTGGTCAAACTTCTCTTTTTGCCCAATGCTACCGTAATAATTTCGATAGACAGAAAGTAAGATGATTGATAGAAATATAATCAAAACCATCCCGAATTTTCCTAAGCCCAAAGCAAAAGCCGTCCAAAAGCTATTCACTTGATAAGATTGAGCTGAATTATCAATTTTTGTAGAAATCTCGGCCATTTCGCAAAGCAAACAAGTTAATGAATCATCGGGGATGATTCCATACTTTGCTGTGTAAGCTCCACGAATTCTGACGATTTCTTCTTTTGAAACCATTTCTCGCTGTTTTTTCATAGCCTATCAAGTTCTTTTCGAAGGGTCATTTTATGAATGAAATCATACTCATTAAAACCACTGCCTATTTTAATTTTGTTGAGAATTTCAGAGCCAACTGAGCTATCCGTATCAAAATTTCCAAAATGGTTAACCGTGATATTTTCCTTAGAACAAAACTTTTTTAACTCTGCTACTGTGTCGGGGGAATCATTTTTAAAAGTCCAATCATTAACCCAAACCTTAATAGTTATTTTATGATCTAATGCCTTCACAACATTCTTTAAAAAATCAGTGCATGGAATAAAAGAGGTTCCACCAGCGACGACCACATTGACAATAATTTCTATGTTAAAGTTTTGGGCAAAATCATAAATTAATTCACTGGAATAATCCAGAGAAACCAAAGCAGGAAATTGTCCACTTTCGGATGCTCCAAAGTCGATGTAAATTGTTTCAGCTTCAACATTGGAGAAATATTCTAAAGATCGTAAAAGTTTATCCCGTTGAAACTTCTGATTTTTATCCATCAAATTCACATGAGCAATGGTCAGGAACTTACATTGTCTATCCGTAGTAAGATTCAAAATGTCCCCATCAGAAAATAGTATTTTATCAATATTGTCACTGTTGTCAATAATTGACTTTTGATGGTTTAATGCCAATAAATACGTTAGCATTGATTTCCCAACACCTCCTTTATTTTGCATAATAAAATTAATCTGTTTCATATTTTACTTTTTCTAAACGTTACTATTTCTTGATTATGGTCAATACTTTTAGGTTCGTTGAACTCAAAATTACTTTCTGAGTTAAGATTTTCATTTGTTGAATAATTTGTTGTTTCAATTTTAGGGTTAAATACAGGCTCTCGTCTTTTTTCAATCCTTTCAGCAAGACGTTTGGGCATAATTTTACTTCTGATATAGTGGATAGAATTTGTACTTACTTGAATGTCTAAATCATCCTTTATTTTACGGGAAATCTCTATGGATAAATAGTCACTGTTTATAAACCACTCTTCATAATAGTCAAATAGTTTTATGTATCTATTCCGATTTGAATGCTCAAAAGCATAAATTATATCCTCTTTTTTCATACCTGATTTTAAATATTTTTCAAAAATAGTATCTTGTATTTATATTATTTATAAATTTAATAAAAAATATTAAAAATATATCTAATTACTAACTTATTTATAATATGGTATTAACTTACTACTAAGATGTTACTAACTTATTACTACTTTATTATTATGTTAGTATTATTTATGCAATTAAAGCATCTAAATGTATATAAAATAGTATTTTATTCCCTTGAAGTCTTTTAATATAAATTATTTTTGAATAGGCAAGCGGTGTTATTGTGATAACAATAAAGCTCTCAAGTTCACATTTAAGGAAAAATATTATGATATTGTATTTATTAAAATTATAATTTATGTTTAATGTTATTCGTTTATATGGCAGCTCCTAAAAAAGAAGAAAAAGATAAATACCTAAGATACATTCGGGTAAAGTTATTAGAGAAAGAGCATGATAAATTGAAGGAATTGGTGATGAAATCAGGTAATACAATTTCGGAAGTTATTAGGGAATTGATTGTAACAGGCATAACGGTAAATCGGTTTTCAGAGTCAGATTTACTGATGATAAAATCCTTGATGGGTATTGCCAGGAATTTAAATCAGATTACCCATCAGATTCATTTAGGGAATAATTTAAGGATTGAAGAAGACTTAAATTCACTCATTCGATTTATTTCAGAGTTGAAATATAATTACGTAAAAGGTTATCATGATAGGAAAGATTAATCCTGCTGGAGCGTCATTCAAAAGTGCCGTTGAATATAATATTCGAGCCAGAGATTCACAGGAACGAAAGGATAATGCTACGGTTTTGTGTAGTAATATGGATTCCCTAAATCCAAAAGAAATAATTGAATCTTTTCAAGAACAAGCTAAGTTGAATAATAAAGTTAAAAAGCCAGTGTTTCATGCTTTCTTGAGTTTCCATAAAAATGATGCCGAGCAATTAAACAAAGATTTGTTAGTCAATATTGTGCTTGATTATGTGAAAGAGATGGGTTTGTCTCAGACGCAATTTGCAGCTTTTCTACATACTGACACTGAGCATCCGCATATTCATTTAGTAGCCAATAGAATTACGAATAACGGTCAGCGTTACAAAGATTCGATGGAAGGGTTTCGAGGAAAACAAATTTGTCAGAGAATCACTAAGAAGTATAAATTAACACCCGCTGACCATTTAAAGCAAGGAGAAAATCATGCAATAATTAGTGGCACAAAGTACGAATTGAATCCCAAAGAAAATTTCAAGAAACGTTTAAAACCAATCATTCAATCTTTATTAAAAGAAGTTGATTCTTTGGAAGACTTCAAAGATAAGATTGAAGGTTTGGATATAAAAGTAAAAATCAAGCAGGATAGTAATGGTAAGAATGTTGGAATATCATTCGGGAAGGTTCATGAAGATGGGTCTTCTATGTGGGTAAAAGGAAGTGAAATTGAACGCCAGTTTTCTGCAAAAAATTTAGAAAATGCCATTGAAAACAAAAATGAGTATCAAACTGAATTTATTGAGTCTTTTGATATGGATATTGTCCAATCACTTGAATACGAAGCAAATAAAACCACCATCTTCCAGGGAATTATTTCAGAAGATGGTAGTTCAATTAAAGCAATGATAGAAGAAATGAAAGCAAGAAAAAAAGATAAAGCCATTTCACGGGCGATGAATCGCAAATTCAGAAAGAAAATCTAAAAATTTACTTGGCAATTCACTATTATCGTAGGGACTCGAAAGTAAATTTACAATTTCAGAAATGTCATTTATTTCTTTGAAAATAGTCTCCATTTTCTCTTTTGCTTTATCAAGTGTAGATTCTTTTACATCCAATTGCCGATAGTCTATATCTTCCATTCGATAGTTTAAGAATCCGCAAAAATAATTGTTGGGCATTTTGTGGATGATAGCAAGAAAATTGTGTTTTTCATCGTAAGCCACTTCGTCTTTCCAGTAAATTTTCATTCGTTACAACGATTTGATTCTAAGGTTAATTCGTAAAATTATCGTTGTATTAAATCATATTAAAATCAAAATTTCGTTTTAGAGGATAAAGTGTCATTTTTATAGGACTAAACCCAAATCTATTTTGAATCATTTAAAGCGTATTATCGTCAAAGAAACTATACATTATCGAGATAAACGAGTTTCTATTTCAGTAGAGAAAACTTTTGATAGCTCGATTGTTTCTTTGTTAAAAAAGACTATTTATGGCACGAAGGGTCCGAAATATCAACATACTGGTCAGGAGGTAAAACTACAAAATCTTAAAAATCCTCTGTTTTTTAAACTTCAAAAACAGGGTGAAACCATTGGGTTTTACTGTCTCTGTGAAAGAGAAATATGGGTTGGCACAGACAAAGTTCTTGGATATTATGGTCGATACTTAGCTATTGATGAAAAGCATCAAGGAAATAATTATGGCAAATTACTAAAAAAAGTGGCCGTTGATTATGTAGAATCCCACAGCACGAGTCCGTCTATATTATACTCTTACATTGAAGAGAATAATACCCGTTCATTCAATATTTCACAAAAATTGGGATTTTCCTCAATTTCTACCCTTGAAACTATTATTTTCTCCCGACTTTACCCGAAAGCTGATAGACGAGTTTCTCGATTAAATGAACAAGAGTTGCCCGAAGTATTAGAAAAACTCGAATTGCAGAATGCTCACACAATATTCCGAACCTTCGAGAATATTAATTATCAAAACAATTATTTCGTAATCAAAGAAAATGGGAAGATTACAGCAGGTTTACAAGCGAATCCAGTACGCTGGAAAATCATCGAAATGGAAGGTATAGGTGGAAAAATAATGTTAAAAATTTTACCCAATATCCCAATTTTGAAAAGGTTGATTAACCCCCAAAAGTACGATTTTTTAGCAATTGAAGGGCTTTTTGTAGAATCTGGTTCAGAAGATAAACTGTATCCACTAATTGAAGGAGTATTGAATCTCTATTCAATGTCTTCTGCACTATTTCAATTAGATAGTAAATCTCAATATCTACAATTATTTAAAGAAAAGAAGCAATTAGGCTTGCTTAATGCAATTAAAAAAGACGTAAAAACTCATGTCATGATAAAATCTATTAACCATAATAAATCGTTTATTCAACGAGGCGAAGCTTACATATCATCTTTTGATTTTACCTAAACTCTATGGAAACTAAAACAAACCTCGAAGCCGCCAGAACTAAACTGAGGATAACCTTTAAAAATAAAAGAGTTTATCTCATTATCTACTTAAATCTTACCTATCTGATTCTATGTCCCATTTTTTTGATTTCTGAGAAATTGGGTTCAGGGAATTTTGTGCCTCAACCTTTATTGGGCTTTGTTTATGCTTTCGTGTGGGTTGCTAATTTTTTATCAATGGTGTTCAATTTATACAGAATTGGAAAAATTAAACAATCCATTTTTAAACAATTAGAACATTCTTTTGGAACCGATAAAATAGATAGATACCTCTGTTCGGCGAGTATCATTTCATTAATGCTCATGAATTTTTTGAATATGATTGGCTTTGGAAATCCTTCAAATGACTCTCTTTTAACTGATTTTGCTTTCGGACATTCACTAATCATCATTACCATTATTCTACTGGGTAGAACTTCGGCATTTATTTGGTTTTTCATTACGCTTTCAACACTTTCTTATGTTGCTATTTCTAAAGGTTTGGATTATAAATATCATTTTCTGACTCCTACAGAAGCAAAAAAATACGAAATAGATTTGAAAAATAATGAGCCAGTCGCTTTACTTCGACAAATTGAATTGAAGAAAGCAGGTCTAAATCCGCCAAATGTTAGTCGGTATTTTAATGTGTGGGTGGTCATGATTATTCAAGCATTGATAGTTGCCTATTTTTTTAATGGCATTTCCAGAGACATGCTTGATGTAATTCCTGATGTAGAAAATGATATTGATAAGGCTATACAAGACCAGTATGAAATTGTAAGACTAAATGCCCTTTTGCAAGAAGAGAAAACCAAAGGCGAGTTACACTTTTTGAAGGCACAAATAAATCCCCATTTGCTTTACAATACTTTATCGCATTTCTACGCTAAAGCAGAAGATTTTGATGCAGACTTAGCCAAAGGAATATTGAAGCTATCAGAAATAATGCGGTATAGCCTTACAGATTCTACTGGCAATATGGTTTCGTTACAAGGAGAGATTGCACAAATTAGAAACCTGATAGATTTACATCAACTAAGATACGCAGGAAAATTATTTATTAGTTTAGACGTGGATATTGAAAATAGTGAACCGCAAATTTATCCTTTGCTATTGTTGAGCTTTGTTGAAAATGCTTTGAAGCACGGGCAGTTACAAGATGAAAAATATCCCGTGGAAATTAAGTTAAAGACTGAGAATAATACGCTTATATTTTCTACTAAAAATCGTAAGAATAAAGCTGCTATGGTGATTTCAACCAATATAGGCTTGACAAATATTCAAAAGCGATTAGAAATTCTGTACCCGCAAACACATACTTTAAGTATCACTAACGAAAATGAATATTATGAGTGTTTTTTAACCTTAACCTTAAAATTAGAAGATGAAAAAGATACCCTGCATTATTCTTGAAGATGAAGAAATATTGCTTCAACATTTAGTGAAATATGTGAGTAGAATTGAATTTTTAGAACTCATAGCAACTTTTCAGAGTCCAGTTGAAGCATTAAATTTTCTCAATACAAATCCCGTTGACTTGATTTTTTTAGATTTACAAATGCCTAACGAAGAAATTGACGGATTGGCTTTTATGAATATTTTGGGGAATGACTTTCACTATATTCTGACGACTGCCCACCCTCAATATGCTTTGCAAAGTTACGAATATAACGTAGTGGATTATTTACACAAACCTTATCCATTTGAACGATTCCTGAAAGCCGCTCAAAAGGCTCACAAGCTAATCAGGGCAAATGTTCATAATGTAGCGGATAATTATTTATACATCAAGGTTGGGAAAACGTACCAAAAAGTGAGTTTAACGGATATTTGTTGGTTTGAGAGTAACAGAAACATTATTAGAGCTTTTACCGAACATGATGAAATAACTTTTGTCATGACGATGGAAGACTTAATGGCTCAATTACCCGAAACTATATTTCTCAGAGTCCAACGTTCTTATATAGTGGCAATTGATAAAATCAATTTGATTCACGAAGATTATGTACTGGTTAATAGAAATGGAGAGGATAAACCCATTCGGATTGGGGATACTTATCGGGGTGGATTGAAGAGTATGCTGGAGGGGAGGGTTTTGCGGAGTTTAAGGTAGTGAATTTGTCCACAATTTATGCTAATAGGGAATTTTAAGACTACAATTCATGAGTTAAGTTTTGGTTGAAAATAATGAGATAATAAATAGGTTGAACGCATTTAAAAATGCGAGTTTCTGATAATATGTTCAACTTGATAAACATCTATACTTGTTTGAGTTAGAAGAGAAATAAATAAAGAAAAATATCAATTTACCAAATAATAAAAAGGTAAATATTTTTTTGGAGAGAAGTTTTTATAACAATACATTTATGTAACAAATTGAATCTCCTTGAAATCTATGAAATATAAGACCTTCACAAAGATATTTCTTTCGTTTTTTTTCAATTTTTCTCTTTTTGCACAAACTTCTGTTTCGGGAGACAACTTTGGTTACACACAAGGTGGATTTGGTGTATCTGATGGCGGAGCTGCCACTTACAATATCCCCTTTGTTATTCCTGCAGGTACTGCTGGACTTCAACCAAAAGTTGGGTTGAGTTACAGTAGTCAAGGAGGTAATAGCTTTGTAGGATTAGGTTGGTCATTAAGTGGGCTTTCGAGTATCACTCGTAGTTCTAAGACCCGAGCTCAGGATGAAACTTCTGATGCAACCCAACAAACCAAAGCTGTTTCTTTGGGAATTGCTTATAACAAATCTGATCGTTTTAGTTTGGATGGGGAACGTCTTGTGTTAGCTCCCGATTCTATCAGAACAACTATTGCGTTTGATGATAACTATGGAAATAATCAAACAATTTACTATACCGAACAGAATAGTTTTACTCGTGTAATTCTCAATGAAAACACTACTACTCAAAGTCCTCAAAGTTTCAAAGCATTTACCAAGTCGGGGCTTATATTTGAGTATGGCAATACTTCGGATAGCCGTGTAGTTGACCCAATAAAAAATGTAGGCTACCAATGGCTTGTTAATAAAATCGAGGATAGAAAAGGGAATTATATGACCTTTTCTTACATTCAAAACAGTACCTCTGGTGAAATTTATCCCAATGAGATTAATTACACTGGAAATATTTCAGGAGGTTTACTACCATACAATAAAGTTAAATTTGTCTGGGAAGACCGTCCCGACAAATCAAGTGTTTATGGTATTCGTTACCAACAAAAAAATACTTATCAAAAAAGATTAAAATGTGTTCAAGTTTTCTACCAAACTACACTGGTAAGAGAATATAAACTTTCTTATACCCTCAACCAATATTCATTACTAACACAAATTCAAGAATGTGATGGTAGTAACCCCCAAATCTGTTTAGAACCAACCGTTTTTGATTGGTCGAATATTGAATTAGGTTTAGGAACGTCCATTGAAGTAACCACTATTCCCAATACTACTCTTGAAAAAAGATTGTTTGGCGATTTCAACGGTGATGGTTTAACAGATATTGCGACTTGGGACATTCCAGTCAATACGTTCGATGTAGTAGTTCAATTTTATATTAATAATGGCTCTGGTGGATTTACTCTTTCATCGGGTAGCGGAAGTACTACAAATATTCCTGGGGGAGGGAGCAATTTGCGAGTTCAAACAGGCGAAGTTAATGGAGATAATATCAATGATATCATTGTTACTTGGCAGCCAAATACTGCAGGAGCAAATGACGGCCTGTTCATCGTTTCAAATCCTCCCTCTCCAATTGTAGGAGCAGCATATACCTACCCGTGTGTCTATTATGCTAAACTTGTTACCATTGGGGACACTCCATGGGATGATTATATTATTGACATCAACCAAGATGGTATCTCTGATTTTATTGACTTACAGACTGAAGCCGTTAGCAATAAGCCAATTTTAACGGGTGCAAGAATTGCTTTAAATCTTCCAACAAACACTGCAACGCCACAATCATTTTACGGAATGGTGGTGCAACCCGATTTAAACAGTAGTGGATATAACATTGGGTGGTCAAGTACAACAGAGCCAGAAAAATTGTTTGATGATGTAAACAATGATGGACTAACCGATATTTTCATTTATGATAAAACAACGGGAGACAATGTAGTCATTTATGCAGAATCCTTTAGAAATCTTGCTGATGTAGCCAATCGTAAAAATCAGTTCAGAGGACGTTTCCGTTCGAGTCAGCGGCAATCTCTCCAAACTTCTTGGTTAGCAGGTACAACTAACAAGGTCAATTTGGTTGATTTGAATAGTGATGATTTGCCCGATATCTTAGTGATAAAGCCATCTTCCAATCAAGTCGTTATTATTCCTAATAGAGGAGATAAAAGTTTTGAAAATGCCGTTAATCACAAAACCACGACGGTGTCAATCATCAGCACGTTTCAAAACGTCTTTCTGAATGATTTCAACGCTGATGGTCTGATTGATATAACTTTTTATGAGACTGTCAATGGTACAAATAGAACCTATTTGAATAAAGGCGAGTTCGACTTCAATTTTTCTTTACCACTTGCCGATGCAATTTCTACATTTCGTTTTAAAGACACTGGTACTAACCCTAAGCCTTTAATTGGCAATTTCCTGAAAGGTTCACACAGTGATTTGCTCTACTACAATACCATTAATAACAAATGGTTTGTACAACGCATGAGACAAAGCCAAGGTTTTACCATCAAGAAAATAACCAACGGAGCAGGTTTAGTCACTGAAATAATTTTTGACAATTTGCTAAATTCATCGCTTTATGAAAAGGCAGGGCAAGTAACTTTTCCAAATGTAGATATTCAATCTCAATTATACGTTGTTTCTAAAACTAAAACTACTACCACAACGGGTGATGAAATAGCTAAGAAATTTCGTTACTGTGGTGCTACTATCAATGTAGAAGGTCGAGGTTTTCGTGGGTTTACAAAAATCATTGAAACTGATACTATTACTGGCATTTACGATGCTCGCTATTACCGACAAGGAAATGACCAGTGGAAATATTCAGGTGAAACAGTAATTAAAACCGAGCGTTTTTATCAGAATGATGTACTCATTTCGAGAACCGCTCACAATCCTGTTCTGATCGGCTATCCAACAGTAAACCCAACGAGTTTTCATGCGTATGCCAAAGAGAAAGTTGAAGAAAATTTTGTTGAAAACAAAACTCGTAAAACCCGTAAATTGAACGATGCTTATGGAAATCCAACTTTTACAGTTGCAGATTATGGGCAGGGTATCAAAGACTCTACGGTCAATGTCTATACAGACAACATCACCACTTGGCTTTTAGGACGACTTACCCAATCTACTGTTCATAAATTAGGGACTGGCCTTACAACCGAGGTTCGTCAAGCTGCTTTTGAATATGATGCAACCACAGGTTTATTGACCAAAGAAACCTCAGACGCTAATCTGGCTGCCGAAAAACGAATTATTAAAACCTACTTATACGATGTTTTCGGGAATATTACCCAAAGCACTACAAGAGCTTGGACAGGTTCGGTTTATCAAGATAGAATGATTCAAACGGCTTATGATGCCCTGACGAAGCGTTTTATCGTTCAGACTATCAATGCTCTTGGGCATACAGCCACGGCTACTTATGAACAAAAATTTGGTCTGTCTTTAACTCAAACCGACCCTAACGGTCTGACGGCAACTTATGAATACGACGGTTTTTCGAGGGCTACCAAAGAAACCATGCCCGATGGAACTTGGAAAGCTATTTCTTATCGAAAGGCAAGTACCACTCATTTTCAAAGCCCTTCCAATGCTGTTTTCTTGACTTATACCCAAAATAGCGTAGGACAAGTCGCCATAGAACATTTTGATTCTTACAACCGTGGTATTCAAACAAAATTAAAAGGATTTGATGGCAGATGGGTTATTTCTGACCATATTTTTAGCCGAGTAACATCGCCAGATGTTCGAGAAATCATCAAAGATAATTTACCTTATTACGAAGGTGAAACTTCAACGGGCTATACCCAAAAGGAATTAGACAGGTTAGGCAGAGTGGTAGCCTTGCGAGAAACCAAAACGGGTGGTATAAAATCGGCTACTTCCGAATACGGTGGTCAGATTATGGAGTTTTATAATTTCAAAAACCAAAAGAAAACCGACGTAGAAGACATCAAAGACCGTATTGTGGAAAGCCGTTGGAACGATGGAAATAATGTCTTTTTCACGTATGATGTTGCCGATAGATTATTGACCATTAAGGATTTTAAAGGTAATACCACGACCAACGAATACGATGCAAGGGGTTTTAAAACCAAAATGATAGACCCCGATATGGGGACGTATCTCTATGAGTACAATGGTTTTGGTGAATTGACCAAGCAGACTTACCCCAATGGCAATATCGTAACGATGACCTACGATATTTTGGGGCGTTTGCTCACTCGTGTTGATGTGGACGGCACCACTACAAATACTTATGATACGGGTAATAAAGGCATTGGAAAACTAAATGCTGTTAGTAGTTATGTTTCTACGCATACATTTTCTTTTGATAATCTGGGCAGAAAAAATCAGGAAACGGTTACGGTAAATGGACAAACTTACACCACTTCCGATACCTACGATGCTCAGGGCAGACTCAATACATTGAGCTATCCTGCCTCTGGACTGGTGCTAAAAAATCTGTACAATGCTTATGGGTATTTATCTGAATTAAGAAACAATGCCGATAATAGTCTGTTTTGGAAACTCAACACGATGGATGCCAGAGGAAATGTTCTTTTGCAAGAATATGGCAATGGTGTAAAAACCGAAAGACAATTTGAAGACGCAACCCAATATTTACAATCTATTCGGTCTTTCAACAATACCAGTACTTTACAGCATTTTAGTTTTGTTTTTAACGACTTGGCTCATTTGACCCAACGCAGAGATGTTTTACGAAACAAAACCGAAACGTTTGACTATGATGATGTAAATCGACTGACAGCCACCAAATTAAATAATGTTACAGCCACTACACTTCAATATGATGCCCTCGGTAACATTACTTATAAATCTGATGTAGGCGATTATGAATATGGAACGGTGAACAACGGACCACACCGATTGCTCAATGTGCGTACCAACAACGCCAACGTGCAGTGTTCGTTTACGCTCAATATCAATACCGTTTATAATTCTTTCAATAAAGTAAAAGAAATATCAAATGATACGGCACGGGTAGAAGTGTTTTACGGACCCGACCAACAGCGTATCATGCAAAAAATGTACGTGCGTAATGTGCTGACCCGTACCAAACTCTACATTGGCGGTATTACCGAAATAGAAACATTTAGTAATGGCAAAACCAAAACCACCAATTTTATTGGAGGAATTGGCTTGCAAGTAACCGAAACCCAAGGTGCAAGCACCACCACTACCCTCAAATACTACCTCAAAGACCATTTAGGCTCAAATACTGGTTTTACAGGAAACGGTGGAGTATTACTTGAAGAAATGAGTTTTGATGCTTGGGGACAAAGACGAAATGCCGATTGGACAGCCCTAACGACTGCCTATAATGGTAGCCACGAAAGAGGTTTTACCAATCACGAGCATTACGACCTCTTCGCAATGATTGATATGAACGGGCGGGTATATGACCCTGTTCTGGGGAGATTCTTACAACCCGACCCGTTTATACAAGACATAACCGATTTGCAAGCCCTGAATCGGTATAGTTATGTTGAAAACAACCCATTAAGTTATACTGACCCGAGTGGCTATTTCTTCAAGAAGATTTTCAGAGCTGTAAAGAAAGCAGTAAGTACGGTAGTAAATTTTGTAAAAGAAAACTGGAAACCGTTGCTAACAATTGCCGTTGCGATTTATGTACCTTGGGCATTAAATTTAACTGGATGGGTTGCTGGGGCAGCGGCTGGTTTTGCCTCGAATGTTACAGGTACTTTATTGAATGGAGGAAAGTTAACTGATGCTTTAAAGTCTGGTTTGAAAGGGGCTGTTATTGGGGGAGTATCGGCGGCTTTGACATATGGTGTTGGAACGTTAGCTGAACGTGCATTAGGAGATCTACCTTGGCTGGCTACTCCTCTACAACGAGCAGAATCAATTGGAATTAAAATCATTGGCCATGGATTAGTTCAAGGAACCATGACAGAAGTAAATGGAGGAAGATTTGCACATGGATTTATTACGGGTGCTGTATCTGGTGGAACTGAGGATTTGATAGCGAATCACTTTAATAGTGATTTTGGAAGTAGTGTTGCTGCGTCTGCAATCTTAGGTGGAGTAACTTCTGAGCTTACAGGTGGTAATTTTCAAAATGGAGCAATGACTGGTGCTTTTGTAATGATGTTTAATAATTATAAAGGGGAATATCCAGATGCTATTGAGCCAGTATACCCTGAATTTTTATTACCACTTGCCAGAATTCCTAATGCAATACGGTGGGCAATTGGCCAAATCTTCAAACCCCTTTCTGGTGAAATGTGGTCTGCCTACAATACACAAGTTAGAGAACCAGGGAAAGTCATAGCTTCAGGGCGATATAATGAGGTTACAAATAGAAAAGGCATTAAGGATATTGATAGACTATTAAAAACATATGGAGGTAGAGCAGAAGATTGGAAGAAGATGACTAGTAGTTCTTTCCAAAATGGGAATGGTGTTCAAATACAGGCCCACTGGTATGAGAATCAAAGCCTTGGACTCAGAGTAGAAGATAAACCAATCATTAATCCTTAATTTAAAAATGTATAAACTTAGTATTTGCATAGTATTGACATTATTTAGTAGATTGACTTATTCCCAATCTACTACTCTTCTCACCTACGATTCCAACGGCAATCGTATCAGTAAACAGGTGAGAGGCAGTAGTCCTAACCCAACAGTTACGGCAAGTCCAGAGGCAGTAGCACCAAGCCAACCAAGTACGTTGGCGGCTTCGGGCTGTACGGGTGGGAGTATTCAATGGCAACCTGTTAATCAAACGGGTAGTCAGATAGTTGTAAATCCTACGGTAACTACGCAATACACCGCTCAATGTGTGGTGGCGGGTTGTGCCAATAATGGTTTTGCTCGTACTACTGTTTCCATTATCCAATGTGAAACTATGCCTATTACAGCTATTCCATCAGTCAATGCAGTGAAGTATGGGCAGCCCGTTACACTTTTTGCTTTTGGCTGTGTCAATGGCACTGTCAAATGGTCTTCGGGGCAAATTGGCTCGCCTATCAATGTCAATATGTACGGTTCATCGGCGGTTTTTACCGCTACTTGTAGTCGAGATTACTGCCCAAATTTGGGTTCTGCAACACTAATCATTGGTGGTATTTCAGGCTGTCTTACTGGTGATGTCATCATCTCCAAACAAATCGGCAGTTGGCATGACCCTAATACGTGGATTTGTGGTAGAGTACCCACCATTAATGATGAGGTTTACATCAATCACCAAGTAAGTGTAACGAATCTTGGCTATGCAAAAAGCCTCATAAAGGGTAGTGGTTTTTTAGTTTATGACAACAACGGTACTATTATTTTACCATGATTTTAATAAAACAATTATGAAAAATTTATCAAAAAAAATATTTGTATTGTTAGGTTTAATTTTAGTCAACTTCAATACGTTTTCTCAAGCCCCAACCGCTGGGTTAATAGCCTATTATCCATTTACTGGTAATGTAAATGATGCGAGTGGGAATGGTAGAAATGGAGGAATTGGAGGTGGAGTCATACTTACAAAAGACCGTTACGGTAATGCTGATCAAGCGTATTATTTTAATGGTGTAGATGGTGCTATCAGTGCAAGTTGGAATCAGTTAACTGGTAATTCTGCAAGAACTATGTCGGTTTGGTTTAAAACTACTACACCAACAACATCGCAGTATATGGTTTCTTGGGGTGTTAGTACTCTAAACAATAGTAGTATCATTGGCACCCATATTAATATTGGAATGTCAACAAAATATTTAGGCTTTTTCGCTTATTCTGTTAGTTCTTCTGCATTAACAGATGCTTTACAGTTTTATGATGATCGTTGGCATTTAATGACTTACACTTTTGATGGTACAACATCTAATCTTTTTCTTGACGGTGTTTTACAAATGACTCAAACCAACGTAACTCTTAATACCACCTCTACTCAACTAACCATAGGAGCATATACCACAGGTCCTCTTTTTTTTGCAGGCTCATTAGATGAAGTGAGAATATATAATCGAGCATTAACTACCACAGAGGTTCAACAAATGTATGCAGGAGAAGTAGCACCTTCTACCACTACTGATGTTATCAAAGTAGGGGTAAATAAATTTTTTCATATAACTGGTGTAGATAATACTTACTTAGGCTCAAAATCTGGAGCATTTTCAAGTGGTGTCGCAAACACTTTTCTGGGGGTAAATACTGGTTCTTTTAATACAGGTTCATTTAATTGTTTTTATGGTGTAATTTCTGGTGCCATCAATACTTCTGGACAAAACAATGTATTTATGGG
>JAZKDE010000152.1:4214-30523 GCA_040387735.1 Bacteroidota bacterium | reverse complement strand
AATAAAAATTGAATATTTTGATTTGGTTAAAATTTATAAGAATGTATAGAAAACTAATTTTATTTTTTTTTCTGCTTGTAAATCAGCAACTTATCGCCCAAGATAACCAACGTTATTTGGCTTTGGTATTGGTGAATATTGATGAAAAAGAAGATGATTTGGGGGTTAAAGAAATCGAGAAAGCGCATCAATTAGGTTTCAATGCGGTCAATATTGCTGTGCTTTGGGACTACGTAAAAGTGTATCGAGCTAATACGGCAAACCCTTGGATTCAGGTTGATAATCAGATGAAAAAGGCGGCTGAATTAGGTATGAAAATTGGACTCCGAGTTTGGGTTGATGGTTGGTGTGGTGATGACAAAAAAAATCAATGGTGTTCGAATTTTGACCCCAATGATGTGATGGTTGATGGCAATGGAAGGTATGATTACGCTCAATCTGGCCCAGGAAAACGTAGTATGACTTCCTTTGCGGCAACTTCCACGTTAAATCGGATGAAAAATTTTACCACTGAAGTTTTGGAACGGTACAAAAAATACCAAGAAAATGGTGATATTTTGTACGTAAATTTAGCAACAACTGGCGAACAAGAATTGGGTTACCCCTTCGGAAATTCGGTTGAAGAAGGACTTTTTGATTATTCCGAACCCATGAAAGCGGCGTACCGAGTTTGGCTTAGAAGAAGATATTGCAACGATTTGACAACGTTAAAAAATGCCTGGGGAAGTGATTATAATAATTTGAAGAGTTTCAACGAAATTAATCCCAAATACAGCATTTATTTTCAATATACCTTTGAAGGACAGGACGGAAAAGATTGGTATAATTTCCGCCATTTCATGCTCAAACGATTTAGTACCGAGTTTATTCAAACCGTCAAATCGGTAAAAGTTAATCGTCCCTTCAAGGTTATCAACGATTATGGTTCCGTTTTTGATGATTTATCGGTGCGAAGGGGAACAATGGCTTTCCAAGATTTAGCGGAGGGAACAGACGGAGTGAAAACCAATAATGCACTGTCTTATAATCATCGTTTTTCGATGGATTTGATTCGGAGTAATGTTCCCAATAAATGGGTGATGAATGAAGCGGAGGTTGTAGAATTAGTTCCAAGTCAAACAGAATCAGCGGTTTATGCTTCACATTCTTTTCAGCAAATTGACCAATCTTTTATTCACGGGGCTAAATTAGTAGCCGTTTTTCCAAATGTTAAGGGTAAAACATTAATGGAACTTTTGGATAACTCTCCGAAGTTTATTGAAATTCTGAAGAATAAATGGATTAATAATAGTTCACCAATCCAGGTTGTTCCGAAGGGGAAAATTACTTACAAAATGTCCGATTTCTTGTTTGAAGGCGGTTGTACGCAAGGTTCGGGCAGATGCAAAGTGATTCCGCTGTGGCAGGATATCATTAATAAAAATGGCGGACAACCCGTTGAAGTTATTTTAGAAGAAGATTTTATCAAAGATTCATCACCAGAATGTGCAAACTCTGGTGTAAATTCAGAATACGAAGGAATTTTGCAAAAAGCTGATTGTCAAGGTGGTTACGGTTGGGTTGTTAACAAAAGTAATATCGCTGAATCTGTAAAATATGAAATACAATTGGATGGGGAAACGATAAAAATTGCTTTGGCTGACAGTTTAAATCCAGAATCACAACGTTTTGTTGGAGACTCAAAACATGGCTTTTCTTTCAAATTCCCGTCTCTTTCCGACGGAGAGCATAGTATTAAAATCAAAATTCCCGAAAGTAGTTTCCTGATAACAAACGCAAAATTGAATCTTATTTGCACCAATTCGGGAAAGCAAACGCAAGCAAAGACGATAAATTTATGTCCCGAATGCGAGGAGTTGAACTTGTATCCAAACCCCGCCATTGAACGAATTTCATTGGGTTTTAATCTACAAGATTTTAAGCCCGTTTTGATTGAAATATTTGATGCTTTGGGTAGAAGAGTTTATTATTCAGATACTTACGGAGTAGGAGGGGATAATGATTTGGAAATAAATACACAAAATTTTGCATCTGGCGTTTATGTTGTTCACGTAAAAATTGACCAAAAATATTATCAGAGGAAGTTTGTAAAAAGATGAAAATTGTGCTTAACCGTAAATTGCTCCATTTCTAAATTTTAGCCTTTCCCCGCTGCGTCCAGTAAAAAAAGTCTTTATTTCTGCAATAATTGAAATGGCAATTTCTTCGGGATTGGCGGCTCCAATATCCAAGCCGACTGGTGTAGCAATTCTGTCCAAATCAATTTCCGACACAGGGTTTCCTTCTTCTTCTAATTTCGTAAACATCTTGTCGGTACGTTTCTTAGGACCCAACATTCCGATAAATTTAATGTTAGTTTTGAGGAGATTACGCATATTTCTAAAGTCAGTTTCGTAATCATGAGCCATTAATAAGGCAACTGAATACGGGTCAATTTCAATTTCTAAAGACCTTTCCTTTTCAATAACGGCATCTGCCATCTCAAAAAGTGATTTATGCACTTTCAAAGGGTTACAAACTACCGAAACTTTCCAGCCAACTTCTTTTGCCAGTTTTACCATCGGATAAATATCATAATTTCCGCCGTGGATAATTAAATGGGTCGAGGGAATTAGAATTTCAATAAATAACTGAATTTCACCAGTTGGTAATGGATATTTTATAGATTCCGATTTTTCATTTTGTTGGCACCGCTTTATATCTGAAATCAAATCATTTACTATTTCAGAAAGTGGAAATTTACCGTTAAATCCCGCTTCATTTTCAAATCTGAAAGCTTCTCCAAGACCGATATTTTCAAACTTACCTTTCAGATTTGTAACCGTTATAATGACGTTTGGGTTACGACTTTCAAGGCAATTTTGTAAAGTGAGGACTTGATTTTCTGAGTTTTCTGGATTTAATGGTGCTAATAGCACATCAATGATTCCGTTACAACCTAAACCCACTCCAATTTGGTAAGGGTCATCATCGGTTGTATCATAAGTTACCATCGTTGCCTTTCCTTGAGCCATTGCTAATTTGGCTTTTTTTAGAGCATCTCCCTCCAAGCAACCTCCGCTGATACCACCAACCCATTCACCAGAATCAGCAATTAACATTCTCGCTCCCGTTCTTCGATATGATGAACCTTCAACCCGTACAACTGTGGCTAATGCGGCTTTATTCTTGGTGAAATCAATTTTTTGATAGGCATCAATTATTGCTTTAATCTCTTTCATTGGGTATTTCTTGTTGACAATTCTTAATAATGGACTGGAAACTTATATCAATTGATAAGTGACAAATCAAATGTAATGTTTGAAGAAATATTGATTTGTTATTTTGACATAAAAGTAATTTATGTTTTTTGAAAATTAGTTGACCTTCAAAGTTCATGTTACTGAATTAGAGATGACAATTATCATAATTTTTGGTTAAAATATGAATTATTTGTGATATTGTTTGGTATAAATGACAGTATTTTTTCAAGATAATCACGAAAAAATCAATGTTTTAGTAGGATTAATCCAATTTTATGACTCAAGAGCTTTTATCTAAACTACCTAAAAACGTATCTTTGTAAGGATGTAAATGTTTGAAACATTGGAGGTTAATTTGTTTTTACAAAATCAGTTACCCAATTCCAACATGACAAATCTTTACGAATAATAATTTCAACCGTTTAGCATCAGGTTTTAAAAGAAGTTTTTT
Source organism: Bacteroidota bacterium (assembly GCA_040387735.1). Lineage (GTDB taxonomy): Bacteria > Bacteroidota > Bacteroidia > Cytophagales > Spirosomataceae > Arcicella. Next base: position 26,830 of record JAZKDE010000152.1, on the reverse strand, counting down.
AAAAATTAATCAAGACTTTCCAACATTTCCTGACCACTAAACAAAACAAACCCTAAATTAACAAATGAATAACATCGTTTACTTAGTACCAGTCTTTGGACTAATCGGATTGCTGTACACAGCGTGGCGTTACAGTTGGGTTTCTAAACAACCTGCTGGAGATGCAAATATGCAAAAACTCTCGGGTTATATTGCCGATGGTGCGATTGCATTCTTAAAAGCTGAATGGAAAGTCTTAGCCTATTTTGCTATACCTACCGCCATTTTATTGTTTTGGTTAGGTTCTAACAAAGGTACCGCCGAACATCCAATTCATTCTTCACCAATCATCGCTATTTCCTTTTTGATTGGTGCATTCCTTTCGGCCTTAGCGGGTTATATCGGAATGAAAATTGCCACCAAGGCCAACGTTCGTACAGCTCAAGCGGCTCGTACTTCTTTGTCTAAAGCGTTGGAAGTCTCTTTCACCGCTGGTTCTGTTATGGGAATGGGCGTGGCAGGTTTGGCCGTTTTAGGGCTTGGTGGACTTTTCATCGTGCTTTACAATGTCTTCGCTAAGGATATGCCTTTGACTTCCGATGAAATGAAAAAAGCCATTGAAGTGTTGGCTGGTTTTTCATTAGGAGCCGAATCAATTGCTTTATTTGCTCGTGTGGGTGGAGGAATTTACACAAAAGCGGCCGATGTAGGAGCTGACTTAGTTGGTAAAGTAGAAGCGGGAATTCCTGAAGATGATGTGCGTAACCCTGCAACAATTGCCGATAACGTAGGTGATAATGTTGGCGACGTGGCTGGTATGGGTGCCGATTTATTTGGTTCATACGTAGCAACTATTTTAGCAACAATGGTTTTGGGTCAAGAAATTGACGTAAAAGATAATTTTGGTGGTTTTTCGCCAATTTTATTGCCAATGATGATTGCGGGAGTAGGTCTACTGGCTTCATTAGTTTCAACGTTTTTTGTGAGAATTAAAAATGAAAATTCATCAGTTCAAGCGGCTTTAAACTTAGGAAACTGGGCTTCAGTACTTATTACTTTTGTTACGTCTTATTTCTTGGTAAAAAAGATGTTACCCGAAACACTTAATCTTCGTGGTTTTGAATTTACTTCAAACGGCGTTTTCTTGGCTATTGTAGTTGGATTAGTAGTTGGTGCTTTGATGTCATTAATTACGGAATATTATACTGCAATGGGTAAACGTCCCGTTTTGTCAATTATTGAAAAATCTGGAACGGGACACGCTACAAATATTATTGGCGGTTTAGCAGTTGGTATGGAATCGACGGTTTTACCAATCCTTGTTTTAGCAGCGGGTATCATTCTTTCATATAAATTTGCGGGACTTTACGGAGTATCTATTGCTGCAGCGGGTATGATGGCAACGACGGCGATGCAATTAGCTATTGACGCTTTTGGACCGATTGCTGATAATGCAGGAGGTATTGCTGAAATGTCTCAATTGCCACCAGAAGTTCGTGAACGTACTGATAATTTAGATGCAGTTGGTAACACAACAGCCGCAACGGGTAAAGGTTTTGCCATTGCTTCTGCTGCTTTGACTTCATTGGCTTTATTTGCGGCTTTTGTGGGCATTGCGGGTATTAAAGCTATTGATATTTACAAGGCTGACGTATTGGCAGGCTTGTTTGTTGGAGGAATGATTCCATTTATTTTCAGTGCATTGTGTATTTCAGCAGTTGGAAAAGCGGCAATGGAAATGGTTAATGAAGTGCGTCGTCAGTTCCGTGAAATTCCAGGAATTATGGAATACAAAGCAGAACCAGAATACGAAAAATGTGTTGCTATTTCTACGGAAGCATCAATCAAACAAATGATTCTTCCAGGAGCAATCGCATTGATTACACCTGTTTTAGTCGGTTTTACGATGGGACCAGAGGTATTGGGAGGTTTATTGGCAGGAGTAACTGTTTCTGGTGTTTTGATGGGCTTATTCCAGTCAAATGCAGGTGGAGCTTGGGATAATGCCAAGAAATCGTTCGAGAAAGGTGTTTTGATTGACGGTGAAATGTATTATAAAAAATCGGAGCCACATAAAGCATCAGTAACTGGTGATACCGTTGGTGATCCATTCAAAGATACTTCAGGACCTTCAATGAATATTTTGATTAAATTGATGTCGATTGTGTCATTAGTAATTGCTCCTTATATCGCCGTTACTTCAATGGAAACAAAAGCAATGGACGGCATTAATGTAGAAGCAATGACTCCTCAATTAGCATCTGAATTGCCCGTTTCTGAAGGAATTAAAAATTTAGGAGCAAAATTAGACAAAGCTTTGTCTTCTGGCGTTACGTTAAATATTCCCGAAAATGGAATTGAAAATAATTTGTTGAAATTCATCGAAGATAAATCGAAAGCGGTTGATAAAACGATTTGGTTTGATTTTGACCGCTTGACTTTTGAGACTGGGAAATCAACATTAAAACCAGAATCGGCGGAACAATTGAAGAATATCGCTGAAATTTTGAAAGCATATCCAAACGTAAATGTCAAATTAGGTGGCTATACCGATAATACGGGTGATGCTAATGCGAATTTGAAATTATCGTCTGAAAGAGCCGCAAGTGTAAAAGCTGAATTATTGACTTTAGGCATAACTGACGCTCGTGTAGAATCTGAAGGGTACGGACAAGAAAATCCAGTAGCTACGAATGATACCGAAGAAGGCCGTGCCGCAAACCGTAGAATTTCGATTCGTGTAACAAAAAAATAAAATATTATTGATGCAATTTTGTAAGGGTTAGTGAAATTATCACTAACCCTTTTTATTTGACTTTGGAATTCATAAATATAGCTTTTAGCAAGTTTTATTACAAACAAATGTGGATTGGCAAGTTTGCTAATCCGCTTTTGTTTTACTTTTGTAACAAAATAGCTCAAAATGAAGACCATTGATGAAAATAAAATCAACTCAAACCATTCCATTTGCCTTATTCCTGATAACGCTCGCTGTTAATCTTTCCATGCCACTTTTTCGTCCTTACGCAGCATTGGCGGGTTTCAACAATGGTCAAACTTCTCTGGTATTGGCTACTTATGTCATTGGAATGTTACCATGTTACATATTTTTAGGTGGAATCTCGGATAGAATTGGTAGAAAACCTGTCCTAATTTTCAGTTTGTTTTGTGCTTTATTTTCGGATTTGACTATTTCGCTTTACCCAACTGTTTATGCTTTAATTATTGCTCGTTTTTTTCAAGGTATTGCTCTTGGACTAAGCATGGGAACCGGAACTGCCTATTTAGCTGAAATATTGGCTCCAAATCCAGACGCTCCAACTCGTGCTGCTAACGCAACTTCTATGTCCACTGCCATTGGTTTTAGTGGTGGGGCATTTATGACGAGTGTTGCGTTGTTGATACATTTTACTCATTCTCCTGTTACGTATTTTTTGGCGGTTGGCATTACTTTTATCGGAATCGTTTTAGCCTTTTTTTTGCCGAAACTCCCACCAATTGGCGGTTCGATTTTGAGATTGCCTTATTTTCCAGAAGGTTCATTTCCAATAAATATGTCGATTGCCATTTGTTGGGCAACAACGGGCGTGGTAATTTCAATTATTCCTACCCAATTGGCAAAATTTGGTTTTACCGCTTATGCTGGTTTTTGTTTAGTGTTAATTAACTGGACGGGAGCTTTTTTACAACCAATGATTAGAGCCAGATTTGCTCCTAAAACAAGTCTAAAATTAGGCTTTACATTAATTCCTTTCGGTTTTGGATTGGTTATTTTGGGATGTATCTACGGAATATTACCTGTCGTTTTACTCGGAACTGCCATTATTGGTTCAGCTGCTTACGGATTTAGTTATCAAGGAGGATTAGCCTTAATCGCCAATTTAGGTGAGCAACAAAGGGCGAGAGCAGTGGCTGGATATATGTTTTACGGTTATATTGGTTTTGGAGTTCCTGCTGTATTTCTCGGTTATTTAGCAGATGCCGTTGGAATTATCAATGCACTTTTTGTTTTTGAAATAACTATTTTACTTTTGAGTTTATATTTATTCGTAAAGTTCGACCGAAAATAAATCAAAAAGGAAGGGAAAATCTCTTCCTTTTTTGATTTATACAAATTGCAATTTTTCAAAATATATCTAAAGAATTGTTCTTATTTTCCAGCCGAAATAAAGTTTGCAAATAAACGGTACGCTCCCGATACACCTGCGGGTAATTGGCGGAAGAAAGCGTAGCCCGTGAAAATATAATTGCCTTTTCCGTATTTCGTGTAAAGTAATCCGCCATCTAAGGGTTTTTCATTTGGATCATTTGATGAGATAATTGTCTCGTATTTTGAATCCCATTCGTTGGCGAAATAAAGTCCTCTTTCTTGAATCCAACCGTCAAAATCCTTACTGGTAATCTTATTTGGCTGATTTAATAAAATGCTTTCAGGCTTCAAAAATCTGATTTCTGCTTCTTCAACAGTGACTCTTTCTCTCGAAACTTTAAAAGGATATGGACCCATTCCACCTTCCACTTTTTGTAATTGATTATTTACTTGGTATTGAACTACCATATTTCCGCCTTTTTCTACGTATTCCATCAGTTTTTTCTGGTAAAATACTAACCGTTCTTCAGTATTATACGCTCTAACTCCCACGACAATTGCATCAAATTTTGATAAGTCTTCGTTAAATTCTTTCTCAGTAAGCATTGTTACTGAATAACCAATTTGACGCAATGCAGCAGGAACTTCATCACCCGCACCCGCAATGTAGCCAATCGTTTTTCCTTTGGTTTTGATGTCTAATTTAACCACTTTCGCATCGCTAATTGGGAAAAGTGTTTGCGGTGGAATATGGTCATAGGCAACCGTACGAATTCCTCGGTCAAATACACCATTTAGGGTTTTTACTGATACTTTAATTTGCCCTTCTGAGTCTTTTGCCGATGGCGTAACTTTGAAAACTACCTTCTGTTCTTGATATTTATTTGCCAAAGTAAAATCAATAGTCGCAGGGTTTGATTTCCACCCAGTTGGCAATTCCAAACTCAAATTTCCTGATACATTTGCCTTCGCTGATTTTAAAGTAATTTCCACGTCTTTGGCTTGATTATCCGCAAAAACGTAAACCTTATCGGCAATATTAGCACTTATTTCGGGACGAATCTCGAATGAACGATAAAGTTCGCCTCGTACTTCGTCGGTATATTTGAATATTATCGGAGTTGTAAATGTGAAAGGCTGATTGTCAATAACAAATGAGAATTCCGCTTGTAAATCCGCTGGTTTTTCAGGTAAACCAATAAGTTCTTGATTATCAACTCGGTACATTCCTTTACCCATCTTTTTTTCTGCCAACCAATATGGTTGCGTGAATGGTTGTCCTTTCGGGATTTCAGTGGAAAATGTAAGGCGTTGGAGTTCATTATTCCCCAAATCCATCTTCATCGTGGTATCTTTTCCTAAACCAATCAACCGAATTTTATTTAGAGATATGGGTAATTCTGAACGTTTAATAGCGGTAGTAACGACATTTATTTTCTCGCCCGAAGCAGCCGAAAACTCATTTGGATTGGCTTCAAAATACAAACCAGAACAACCGATAATTAAGTTTTCTAATTCTTTTTTCTTTTGTGTTTTCCAATATTCATCTTCCAAATTATTCACTAATTGATACGCTTTTACTAAGGTTGGAACAATAGCAGAAGGATTTTCTGGATTGAAATTTTTAATGGCATCATTCACTAAAGCCTCAATTGTGGCTCCGCCTTTTACTCTATTCCAAGTAATATCAACGCCATCAAAAACGTCTTTGTCGGCTCTTTCGCCAAATTTATGTACAAAATACTCGGGTCTTGCACCACGTCCACGAGGAACGCCAAAACCTTGTGATTTATGTTGTGAACGACTTTCTGCGGCAATTTCATTGTAGGATTTCCCCAATAATGGATTATACGCTCCGATGTCCACTTGAATCCAATCTTTTTCAGCGGGTTTTTGCGTTTGAGCAACCGTACCAAAATTAAAAGTATTCCAAACGACTCTTTTCGCTTGCCACGGTTTTACGTATTTTAATTGTTCTGGATATTTAGTTGGGTCGCCCGAAATCTTGAAAGCTTCTTCTGCTAAAACTGCCGAAGCTGAATGATTCCCGTGTCCTGCCCGAGCATCAGGTGGAAAACGACAGATAATTACGTCGGGTCTTAAATTACGAATACGCCAAACAACGTCGGCTAAGACCGCATCTTTTCCCCAAACTTGCATGGTTTCTTCGGTATTTTTTGAGAAACCAAAGTCATTTGCCCGAGTGAAATATTGTTCTGGTCCATCAATTGAACGAGCCGCTAATAATTCTTGTGTTCTGATAAGCCCCAATAAATCAGATAGTTCTGAGCCAACAAGGTTTTGTCCTCCATCACCCCGAGTTACTGATAAATAGGCGGTTCTAACTTTTCGTTCTTTGGCAAGCCACGACAGCATAATTGTATTTTCGTCGTCTGGATGTGCCGCCATGTACAAAGCAGTTCCAAGAACATTCAGTTTTTTGAGATTCAACAAAACCTCACCAGCAGGCATCGGTTTGACGGGTTGAGCAACAATATTTTGCAGGGAGCAATAAGCGGTTAGCCAAAATAAAAGGTAACGTATTTTAAAATTTAGCATTTTGGGATAGTTAATGTTGGAGATGACACGATTAAGAAACACAAATCTACTGATTGTGGTTTGATTTTGGAAAATATTGAATTTGAAAACTACTTTTCTTTGTAGATTTGCGACTTAAAACGATGAACTTTAATTATAATTTCACATGAATTCACTACAAATTGTTCAACAATACTACGAATATTTCAATCAGAAAAACTGGAACGGAATGTTGTCATTGCTTCATTCCGAAATAAGACACGAAAGTAATCAAGGCGATGTAAGAATTGGAATCGAAAATTTTACTGCATTTCTTCAAAAAATGGATGAATGTTATGAAGAAAATTTAACGGATATGGTATTTTTTACAGAACCTTCCGACCAAAGAATTGCCGCAGAATTTACAGTAAATGGTATTTATAAAAAAGCTGACGAAGGTTTGCCTCCCGCTCACAACCAAACTTATATTCTGCCAGCGGCTTCTTTTTTAGCACTTACTGACGGGAAAATTTCACGAGTAACCACTTACTATAACCTTCCGTTGTGGATTGAATTAGTTTCATAAAAAATGAAATACAAAATTTATCGAGGCAAAGACATTGAAACCGTCTTTGAAAGTTTGGCACAATTACGAATAACTGTCTTCAAAGATTATCCTTATTTGTACGAAGGTACGCTCGAATACGAAAAAGAATACTTGAAAATATACGCTCGCTCGGCTCGATCGTTTTTATTTGCCGTTTTTGATAATGATAAAATGGTGGGAGCAACGACTTGTATTCCGCTGGTTGACGAAACAGATGAAGTTAAAAAGCCTTTTTTAGAAGTTGGATTGGATATTGATAAAATATTTTACTTTGGTGAAAGTATTTTACTCGCTCAATATCGTGGTTTAGGACTTGGAAATCGTTTTTTTGATGAAAGAGAAAATCATGCTCGGAGTTTTGGAGAATTTGAGATAACTTGTTTTTGTGCGGTTCAACGTCCTGATAATTATCCTTTAAAGCCAGAAGATTATCGCCCTTTGGATGAATTTTGGCAGAAAAGAGGTTATCAAAGACAAGGTATTTTGCAAAGTCAATTTGATTGGTTAGATATTAATGAATCAGTATCAACTTCAAAACCAATGATTTATTGGACGAAAAATATTTAATGAATCTATGAAACTCAAAATTGCAACTGCTCAATATCCTATCACTTTTCACAAAGATTTCCAATTTTGGCAAAACCATACGGAGCAATGGGTAAAATCGGCCATTGCTCAAAAAGCGAAATTGTTACTTTTTCCAGAATATGGTTCAATGGAATTGGTGAGTCTTTTTTCGGAAGAAATTAGAAATGATATTCGTGGGCAAGTTGTTGAAATGGATTCATTGAAAAAAGAATTTTGTCGGACTTTTTCTGAATTGTCCATAAAATATGAGGTTATTATTGTGGCTCCCAGTTTCCCTGTTTTAGAAGATGATAAAATCTATAATCGAGTATTTGTATTTTCAAAAAATGGTTTGGTTGGTTATCAAGATAAATTTTTCATGACTCGTTTTGAAAATGAAGAATGGGGAATTTCATCAGCTCCCAAGTTTTTGAATTTATTTGAAACAAATTGGGGTAGTTTTGGCATTCAAATTTGTTACGATATTGAATTTCCCATTGGCTCCCAAATTTTATGTGCGAATGGTGCTTCGTTAATTTTAGCACCAAGTTGTACCGAAACAATTCGTGGAGCGACTCGAGTACACATTGGTGCGAGAGCAAGAGCTTTAGAGAATCAATGTTATGTAGTTGTTTCTCAGACGATTAACAATGCAGAATGGTCGCCAAGTGTGGATGTTAATTTTGGTTATGGAGCAATTTACACAACTCCAGATAAAGATTTACCTGAGGATGGTATTTTGGCAATACAACAACCACAAAAAGCGGGATGGTTGGTTGAAACGCTTAATTTTGAATTAATAAATAATGTTCGAGAAGAAGGACAAGTTTTTAATTTTAAAGATTTGCAAAGTACTCAAATGGTTATGAATGAGGAGATTATTATTAAAAAAGTAACTATATAAAGGTGAATTAGCCAATAAAAACAAAAAGCGATGTTTAATTAAACATCGCTTTTTTGCTTAAAGGGAGAACTATCGACTAATTTTTTCCATCTAAATACTGATTTCTAAATGGTATTTTTATTTATCTGCACTTCGAAACAAATTTTCCTCCTTCTGGAGGCAACTGCTTTTAGATTTTGGGAGAGTAAAACCTCTCCCAAATCAGAATCGTAGGCTTTTAGGTGTATTCGGTTAATTAAAAATGTTCGGTGGATTCTGTAGAAATTGTGCTTTGTTAAAATATCTTCAAATGCTTTTAGTGTTTTAGCAATAATTATCTTTTTGCCATTAATCAAATAAATATTGGTGTAATTGATTTTTGCCTCAAGCAGGATTATATCAGTGAGTTTTAAGCTGGTTCGCTCTCTCAAAAGGTGCAATTGATTATTTTGTACTGCATCGTTTTGAAAAATAGCGTTCATGGTTACCAAAGGTTTAGTTTTTGTTTAAAACAATAAAATAAGATTTGGTTATTTTAATTGCTACTTACTTGCACAAATTTGTAACTTTAAAAAACAATAAATTACCTCTATGGGAGAGGTAATAATTTTCTATATATAAACAGCCGTATGAAAAGTAAAAAAACACCGATTGAAGAGTTCAAAAGTTTGAAAGAATTTACCAAAAACAAGTTTATTGAAGATTCTACCGAAAAATTTTTAGTCACTGAAAAGGAACAACTGGCCGAGTTAGATAATATTTCAAAAGGGCTCAGGTACGAACAGTTTTATTTTGTGGTTAATGTGGAAGATTTTACTATTATTCACGCCAAAGGGTTGGAGGAAATTGGTTTCCATTCGGATAAGTTTGATATGATGCAGTACGTACAATGTATTCCATCCAAAGGAATACTTCAACTTTTAGCTTTGATGTGGAGGAAAATATTTGAATTTAACATTGAAGAAAAAACGCTTTTATCCTTCCTGAAACCGAAATTTATTGTTCAAATGCCTTTTAAAAATTCGCAGGGAGAAATGATGTTGGTCAAAAGAACAATTTCGCCGTTTCAGTTTACGAATAAAGGGAAATTGACCCAATATTTATCGGAGTTTACAATTATCAAAAATACCTTCAATAATGAACCTCCAGAACCAAGATTTACGGATATTCCTGCCGATTTGGTTGAAAAATATAATATGTTTATCAATCGAGCTTTTATTTGGGAAAATTCACCTTTTTCACCCAAAGAAATGATTATCATTCACGCTTATGCTAACGATAATGGAACCAAATCTTTGGAAGAATTTGCAGAGGAAACGGATGTAAAAGCCTCAACATTGAAGTTTTACAATAAAGAAATTATTACTAAAGCCAAAGAGTTTTTAGGGGAATATTACACGTTCAATACCGCAAAAGAGGTTGCTCATTTTTTAAGAAGAAGTGGAATACTGAATTAATCGGATCTTAATCATTGTCGTCACGTTTGAGAACTTGGCGACAATGATTGTGTCTTTTTTATTGCTTTTTGTTTGAATATTCTTAAAAATGAATATTCTATAATGACGTAAAATGCTCTAAAAATGAATTCATTCGTTGGGCAATAGTACAACATTACTAAGCCTTTTGAGTTGCCCGAAAATTTTAACGATTTATTGATGACTGTTTTTAAAATAATATGTGGCATCAATTTCATTTGCATGAGCTGAATTTTCTTTTCAATGCTACCGCCTAATATGCCTTTTTTATTCCATTTGCGGGCGTATTGATAGGTTTTTGCTAAAATCTCAACATAAAATAATATTCTGTAAATCGGAGAAATTTTCCTTTCTAAAAATATACAGCATATTTCCATCAAATGCTCTTCCTCAATATTGTCAATATCGAGGAGTAAATCAACTTCTTCTCCCGTTTTAATAATTGAAAAATACCGAAGCGGTTGCATTTGCCCATCATTAAAAATACAGCCACCCACCAACTTATCTTTGTAGAAAAACAAGTAAGAATGGCAGCCTAATATGTATTCTTCCGAAACAGGTACTCTTCCATTTTTTTCATACGTGTCTTTATAAATTTTGGCAAAATGAGGCGTTTTGGCAATTGATTTTCGCCAATTTGGTAGGATAGTTTTCTTCATTTTTGTGGTTATAAAATCATCTTAGCGGTACTTTTTCATTTTACAAAGCTAAAACCGCTATCCAATATTTTTAAGACTCGCTGTTTTTTCCAAGCTTCAATATCGTTCATCGCCACTACTTCGACTAATCGGCGTTCATTTAGATTGGCAAGATTCGTTAAATTATTTTCTGCAATGACTTGTTCTATGGCTTTTTTCAAAACTATCAAAGAACCTCCCAATCCACGATTCACGCATAAATCTACTCGAAGGGCAAAGCCACCTTGTGTTCGGATAATTTGATTTAATGGAATATTCTGACCGTTAATTTGGATTAATTGCGTTGCTGAAAGTGCTTTTAAAACGTATTCTTCCAAAGCAATTTCTACTTGCGACCGAATCATACTTCTCCGAAACCCGCTGGCAATAAATGCGGTGGTTAATTGTAAATTATTGGCTACTTCTAAATAGGCAGCATCACCTTCTTTTATGCCTGAAATAGTTTCAACTTGAAAAAGGGGAACTTTATAGTTTTGAATATTTATCCCGTATTGTCCAAAACAATCATTGAAGGCATATTCATCCCGAATTTTGAATCTTTGTAAGACCCTTGTAAGCATTGAACCACTCGCTAAAGCCCCCGTAAACTGGATAAATCCGAAAGAGAAAATGGCACGGTCGAAACTATTTATAGCGTCGAAACATCCTTCATTTTTTGCAATGAAATGTAGTAAATCTATGTAAAATGGTTGTTGGCATAAGTCGGAAAATGAAGGAATATTAGTTCCAAATAATGATTTTCCGACGTAACTCACGCCTTTGGTATTGGCGAGGTTGGGTGATGGAAAATTATCCCTCATTAAACCCGTGGAAATATTGCCAGTCGGAGTGGGGTAACTCAAGGTAATATTATTGAAAGTGCCTTTGTTTTCTTTTTTGACTTGAAATGTATTTCTCTTTTCAAAAACTGATACAATCGCTGTTGGTGGTTTTGGCGAATTGTTGGTAGGCGTGGGTAAATCAATTTTTAATACTTGACCAATAAATAAATTCGTTGAATTTAATCCATTATTTACCGTCAGTTGTTCAACGGTTATGCTATATTTTTTAGCAATGCTAAATAGAGTTTCTTTGGCTTGTACCGTGTGGGTCATAACGTGAAATTTTGGTTTGAAATAAGGATAAATCCGTTTGAAAATTAATTATCGAATAAATTGTATCTATTTTTGAATGAAAATAACAGGGTAAAATTAATTTTTTTTTAGCCTTAATTTTTTTAAAAAAATGTGAATCATCAAATTTACATCGACTATCAATATTTCTTCTAAAAAAAGTAAAACTTTGCTTGTAGGAACTAATTGATATTAGTAATCTTATGTGCTTGAATATCAGGCTGTTCAAAACTAATTTTTTCATTTCACCCATAAATCAATTAAACAAATGAAAAAAACCGCCTTAGTTTTGGGTCTGTCTGCCCTTATTTTTTTCGGCAAACACGACTCAAGCCCAATCATGAGGAATTATCAGCAGGTTAATTTGCCCGAAATGGATAATAACTCAATAAATTCTCAAAGCGAGTATTCGCTCGTTCAACTGCGAAAAGCAGGAATGTGTCACGTGTATTTTGGTACTTTACAAAAAGCTATCGGCCATATTGATGTGTCTAATTACGCTGTTGATAGCGACACGAAGATTGTTTTGGTTGAATCACTTAATCACAATGTTAATGTGAAAGGCTTTAATAAAATGATTGATAATTTTAATTCGCTTTATGCAACTGACAATGTAGCTCTCATGCAAAGTTATCAATCTTATGCTGACGAAAATTGTAAAAAGATTTATGGCTGCGTTGGAACAATATCAGATGCTGAATACGATTGGAAGATAATTAAATTTTTACCCAACCCTGAAAAATGCCAGTACGAACCCACAATTACGATGAGTAATGTGATGGTTTATTAGGGGAATAATAAATATTATAGCGAAATACTACTTTCGTTTCAAAAGAAAACAAAGTAAGGATTATAGAAAAAGGGCTTCCCGTTGGGAGGCTTCTTTTTTGTGGGGTTTTCAATCACTTTTTTTGCTGATTTTTATCATAATCTTATGCCTATTGTGAGCCGTAATTTTGAAAATTAGCAAATAGATGTAATTTTATGAATCCTCTCATCAATAAATATAACGTGGCAGGTCCACGGTATACCAGTTATCCAACCGTTCCTTTTTGGCAAGTAAGTTCCTATGACGAAACTCATTGGTTGTCATTATTATCTTCAACTTTTGACCACACCAATTCCTCAACCGGCATAAGTCTTTACATTCATTTACCTTATTGTGAAAGCCTTTGTACATTTTGTGGTTGCAATAAGCGAATTACCAAAAATCACAACGTAGAGCAACCTTATATTCAAGCAGTTTTGAAAGAATGGCAATTGTATTTAAACCAGTTTTCTGAAAAACCACGTATTTCTGAAATACATTTGGGTGGAGGAACGCCCAGTTTTTTTCAGCCAGAAATGCTTGAAATGTTGATTAATGGTATTTTACAATATGCTACTTTAAGTGATGAAATTGAGTTTAGTTTTGAGGGACATCCAAATAATACTTCCTATCAACACCTTAAAAGCTTGTATGATTTGGGTTTTCGAAGAGTGAGTTTTGGGGTTCAAGATTATGACCCAATTGTTCAAAAAGCTATTCATAGAATTCAATCTTTTGAAAATGTGAAACAAGTAACTGAATGGAGTAGAGCTATTGGTTATCAGTCAATTAGCCACGATTTAGTATTTGGATTGCCTTTTCAGCAAATAACTTCAATTCGAGATACGATTGCTAAAACGCTCGAATTAAAACCCGATAGATTAGCATTTTATTCCTATGCTCATGTACCTTGGTTAAAAGGAAATGGGCAGCGGGGATTTAGAGATGAAGATTTACCATCGGCTGATTTGAAGCGTGAATTATACGAAGTTGGGCGAACTCTTTTTGAAGAAAATGGGTATGCTGAAATCGGAATGGATCATTTTGCTTTACCACACGATTCACTGTTTAAATCAATGGAAAACGGGACGCTCAATCGTAATTTTATGGGCTATACAACTACCCAAACAAAGGTGCTTTTAGGATTAGGTGTTTCATCAATTAGTGACTCATGGGGGGCATTTTCTCAGAATGTAAAAGAGATTGACGAGTACATTAACTTGTTGAATGAAAATAAATTGCCTCTATTGAAAGGACATATTCTTTCGGACGAAGATTTAACGGTTCGGCAGCAAATTTTGGATATTATGTGTCAATTGCAAACAACTTGGAATGCTGAAGATTTTACTTTTGAAGAAAGAAAAGTACTAATCGAAAAACTGAAAGGTTTTGCAGCGGATGGGTTATTGAATTTCAATGAAAATTCGCTTAAAGTAAACCCTGAAGGAAAGCCATTTATTCGGAATATTTGTATGGCTTTTGATAAAAGAATGTCGAGAGAACAAATCACAGGGAAATTGTTCTCTCAAACTGTATAAAAATGGTTATTGGGCTTTGGTATTCTTTAAAACTTTAAAGTGTTGCTTTAGGCACTTATAGCATTTTCTTGATTCATGTAATGAATTTTATATGCCCAAGATAATGCTATATTTTTTGCCCTTGATTTAACTTCTTCCGCTTTTTCACCTTCAAAATTTTCGTCCACGGTTGCATCGAAAAGCGATAACCATTCATGAAAATGTTGAGGATTTAATGGATGAATAGAATTAATCGCTAAGTGCGGACGTAAAGGAAAGCCTTCGTATCCTTCATTCCCAAATAAAATCATTTCCCAAAAGTTGTACATTTTTGGTAGGTGATTTTCCCAATTTACTTGGGCTATTTTGTCAAATATATTACCTAATGTTTCGTTTTGGCGAATTTTAGAATAGAAGTTATTTACCAACAGCTCAATATCCTCCCGATTTTCTAAGACTTTTTTCATAATTTTTGTTTAACTATCTAACGACCAATTTTCCCAGTTTGTGGTAAAAAGGAGTTTTGCTTTTTTCGTTTTTGGGTTGGTATTTACCTTGAACAATCGGGAAATACATCACTCTTCTCCGTGATTTTTCGCCAGTAAAAGGGCAAACCTCCACTCTGTGCCAAAGGTCACCATCGTGAACGGTTAAATCTCCCGCCTCAATATTCAATCCAACCTCTTTTTCGTCTGGATTATGGTCAATGAATTGTTTTTTCAAAAATAAAACCTTCATTTTACTCAAATTATGCGTGCCAGGTAAAACTCTTAAACCGCCGTTTTCCACTGGACAATCGTCTAAATGCGTTCCAACATTGAGCATTTTTAAGATTTTTTGTCCCAAAAACAAATCTCTCGGGCTGTCGGTATGCCAACCCATTTGCGAAAATTTACTGTTGTCAGCATTCACATAATGATTGAAAACCAAGCCATCTTTTTCATTTTCTCCAATTCTATTATTGATATTTGGAATCAGTTCCAACAAAGCATTTAGACGTGGGTCTTGTAAATATTCGTGCAGAATATTACTGTGTTGTGATAAAAAACAGAGCCTTTGAATCATCGGATTACCTTTTTCATCTTTGCCGAATTTTAACGGAATTCCGTTCATCTTGTCAATTCCTGCGGCGAGCCATTCTTTTTCTAAACGATGAGCTTCTATTTTAAAGGTTTCTACCGTTTCTTTTGAGATGAAGTTTTTGAAATGAATAAATCCAAATTGATTAAAAAAATCCTTCTGTTCTCTGGTTATCTGTCTTTCGAGTGTAAATGTTTTTGGTTGAAATTCCATATTCTTTAATTGGTTATAAAAGGAAATATTTATATAGAATTCATCAGACTTGACAAATAGGTTTAGATTATTATCAAGTCTGATTATCAAGTGTTTATATTTTTTGATTACATATAATTCAAATCATTATTGCGTTTCAACTTAATGATGTGAAGTGAGTTTAATAATAAAATAATTGGGTAAGTTGGGTCAAATTCGTGCCATTTTATGCCAAAATTTGCTCGCCCACCCAATTTATGATGATTATTGTGGTAAGATTCTCCCATCATCAAAAAATCAAATGGCAATAAATTTTTAGCGGTATCATTCACTTTAAAATTGATATACCCGTATTTATGAGCAAACCAATTGATGATAACACCGTGAACAGGACCCATCAAAAAGTGAATTGGTAATAATAAATATTCCCAAGCGTGCGTTGCAAATTTTATGTAAAAAAGCGTGTATAATGTTCCCCATGCGAGTCTAACGAACCATTTTGCTCCCCATTTTTCAAGGAATTCGTAGTAAGGAACACCTTTCAAAAACTTTGGTTCAATACCAGCACGGTCATTCAAAATATCGTTATAATTTATTTTTGTTTTCCACATCATGTCAAACAAATTATCCGAATAACTCGGTGAGTGTGGGTCGTTTTCAGTATCCGCATAAGCGTGGTGCAAACGGTGCATAATTCCGTATGCTTTGGGGCTTAAAAAAGATGAACCTTGTGTAATAAACGTAACCCAATAAAAGAACTTCTCCCATCCTTTAGACATCGTAAACATTTGATGTGCCGCATAACGATGCAAGAAAAAAGTTTGTGAAAATAAGGATAAATACCAGTGAGCTAAAAAGAAAATCAGGATTGCCATAAATGTTTTTCTTACAAAATTATGGGTAGAATTATGCTTGAGATATGACAAAAATCAGTCGGAGGTCTGAGGATAATTATTTACTATATCTTTCAATTTATACCTGATTTTTATTGAAAAAATTATACTTTTGAAAAACAGTTATTCAAAACTGAAAACGAATAGTAACAAAATGAACATCAAAGACCTTAAACATTTAGAGATTAAATTTGAAACGGCGGATATTTTACCCCCGCCTTTTTCGCATCAAATTCTATTAACATTAGATTTTCAGAAAGATTTTATTGATACCAAATTTGAAATCGCCTATACTTACAGAGATGAACTTTCAGACGAAGAAATTTTGGAAGAAGGTTTCACCGGGGAAGAAGATTTGGCTTGGGCAGGAGAACTTTCTAATGCTTGGAAACAACCAATTTTGGATATTTTGAAGCAAATGCCCGAAAGGAATAACCAAAAGGCGATTCAAGAAGAACAAAACTTTCTGGAAATTTCCGTTGATAACAAAGTATTCGGTAATCCGAAAAATCAGGAAGAATGGGAATATTTACTTAATGAATTATCCCAAGCAGTTTATGAAACCTACGGAAAGGAATTGCCTTTGTCATTGGTTTTCAAGAAGGTAGAGTCAGGGCAAGCAATTTCTAAATTTGGATTAACGCTTCATTATATCGACCGTAGCGTTGAAGCGTTTACCGAAATTGATTCAGAAAATAAAAGCAGAAGTATTAGTTGGGAAGAAGCGAACGAGTTAATTGGGCAGGTTTTTATTGGGGATTTTATCCAAGACAAAGCAGTACGTAACGAACCTAAATCAATCGGGAAATTTATCACCGTTGGGGATGGACTTTGGTACGAATTTACCAAAAGTTTAAAAAATCCGAATGGCAACCGAGCGTATATTACATCCCTTTATCAAAGATTTGAAGAGTATTTTTAGAAATCAAAACTTGATATGCAATTTTTCCGTATCTTTGTAGACTATTTTACAATTTTTATACTATTTCATTTTTAAACGTTTAACAAAATGCCAAAAATTAAAACCAAATCTGGAGCAAAAAAACGCTTCAAGGTTACAGGAACAGGCAAAATCAAGCGTAAACACGCTTTTCATAGCCACATTCTTACTAAAAAATCAACAAAACGTAAGCGTAACTTAGTACACGCAACGTTAGTAAGTTCAGCAGATATGGACAGAGTAACTTTAATGTTAGTTATGTAATATCTTTTCAGTGAACAGTAAACAATTAACAGTGCTAATTGAAATTTTTCTAACTGCTAACTGCTAACTGCCAACTGATTTTAGTTATTGTTCAACCAGAAAATTGGCTTTTTAAGTGTTAAAATTTAGCCGCCAAATTTCAAAAAACAAACAAAATTATGCCACGTAGCGTAAACCACGTAGCGTCAAGAGCAAGACGTAAAAAAGTGCTCAAATTAGCCAAAGGCTTTTACGGAAGAGGTAAAAACGTTTGGACGGTAGCCAAAAACAAGATTGAAAAAGGTCTTCAATATGCGTACCGTGACCGTAAGGTTAAGAAAAGAGATTTCCGTGCATTGTGGATTCAGCGTATTAATGCTGCCGCTCGTCAGGAAGGATTATCTTACTCAGTTTTCATGGGTAAATTAAACCAACAAGGTATCGAATTAAACAGAAAAGTATTAGCTGACTTAGCGATGAACCACCCAGAGGCGTTCAAAGCAGTTATTGCAAAAGTAAAATAGGAAATTTAGAGCGGTTCAATTGAATCGCTCTTTTTTTTGATTAAAGTAACACCGACTTTGGTCTGTATCTTTAAATTTAGTATAGGCTAAAAATCTATGTTACGTTTCTATGACCTTCGTTTTGAGACCTACCCACTTACAATCTTCTGCCTTTCCAAACAGATAAACATCAATGGCGATTTCCCCCACTTTGAAAACTTGAATCTCAGTGGTTTTTTCCTGTAAAAGCTCTTTGAGTTTAAGACTATCCGCAGCCCATTTTTTTTCATCTTCTCCAAACCAATCTTCCACTTTTATTAAGGGTTTGAAAAAAGATTCAACATCTATTTCTTGAATTGTTAATTCAGGAAGAATTCCGTTAAACATTCTGAAATTGGCGATGGATAACTTTTCAGTAGTTGAAAGCTCCATTTCAAAATACTCAATTTTTTCGTCAGACTCTGATGGATATAATAAATCCGCTGTTAAGGCTTGAATTTGCTCTTTTAAAAAATAAATGGGAGTTTCCTGTGACTCGGAGGGTGTAATAGCTGTCATAAGCACGCAATTTGAAATAAACGTTAAATAATCCTTGAATTTAGAAAAAGTCTATCTATTATTGCATTTTAAACTGAAAAATAACCAATTAAAAAACAACAACCATGTTAGAACAATTAATGGGTCTGATTCAAGACCACTCACAAGATGCAATTGTAAATAACCCAGCTATTCCAAATGAGCATAATAATGATGCAATGCAAACAATTTTGGGTGCTATCACGGGTGGAATGCAACAACAAGCACAAAGTGGACAAGGTGGCTTGGCTGGCTTAGCTGGTCTTTTAGGTGGACAAGCTGGAAACGGTGGTGCTGGATTAATGTCAAACCCAATCGTGGTAGGTATTGCTCAACAAGCAATTGGTGGCTTAATGCAAAAATTCGGTATGGGCAATGGTGCTGCTGCTGGAATTGTTTCTCAAGTTCTTCCTGGTGTTTTGGGTTCGATGATTTCTAAAACTAACGACCCTAACGATAATTCATTCAACATGAGTGATATTATGGGCGTTATGGCTGATGGAAAAGTTGACATGAATGATGTAATGAATATCGCTGGTAAATTCATGGGTGGTGGACAACAAGGTGGAGCAGGCGGCTTGGGAGGTCTTCTTGGCGGTTTATTCGGAGGAAAATAAGAATTTTTGACCATATTTGAAGTGGGGTAAGCAAACGTTTACTCCACTTTTTTGTTTAACTAGCATAGGTTTTAACCTGTTTCATCTTTGTGTTTTGCCAGTTCTGAAAACTGTACTATTTCAATGAAATTACCAATTTACCTCGATTATAACGCCACCACACCCGTTAATAAACGGGTATTAGAAAAGATTTTGCCCTATTTTACTGAAAACTTTGGTAATGCTGCTTCACGCTCACATTTATACGGTTGGACTGCCCAAGAGGCTGTCGTAAATGCCCGTCAGCAAGTTGCAGACTTAATAGGGGCGGAGGCAAAAGAAATTGTTTTTACGAGTAGTGCAACGGAATCTAACAATTTGGCTATCAAAGGATTATTTGAACTTTTTTCTGGTTCCCAAAAGCATATTATTACAGTTCAAACGGAGCATAAAGCCGTATTGGACGTATGTAAGCATTTAGAAAAATACGGTTGCGAAACAACTTATTTACAACCAGATTATGACGGATTAATTAGCGTTGAGCAGATTGAAAATGCCATTCAATCAGACACTTTTTTGATTTCCGTTATGTACGCTAATAACGAAATAGGTACAATTCAGCCGATACGAGAAATTGGAAAATTGGCTCGCAAACATGATATTTTATTTCATACAGATGCCACACAAGCGATTGGGAAAATAGAAATAGACGTAATAAAAGATAACATTGATTTATTGAGTTTATCGGGACATAAATTGTATGCTCCCAAAGGAGTTGGAGCTTTATATGTTAGAAAAAAGTCAAAAGCGTCTCAATTAATTGCTCAAATGGATGGCGGAAAACACGAAAGAGGTTTTCGTTCTGGCACGTTAAATGTTACGGGAATTGTGGGTTTGGGAGAAGCTTGTGAAATTGCTAAAGATGAATTATTAGTTGAAAATCAGAGGATTAGCATTTTAAGAGATAAATTAGAACAAGGAATTCTAAAAAATATTGCTGATGTTCAAATCAATGGAAATATTGAAAATCGTTTACCCAATTTGACTAATATTTCTTTCGGAGGCGTTGATGGTGAAAATCTTTTGATGTCATTTCGAGATATTGCCGTTTCGAGCGGTTCAGCCTGTACTTCTGCCACTGTCGAACCTTCTTATGTGCTGAAAGCCATTGGTTTAGAGGATAATTTGGCTTATGCAACCATTCGTTTTAGCTTGGGAAAATATACGACTGAGGAAGAAATTGATTTTACGATAAAATATGTAAAAGAAGTGGTAGAATCGTTGCGGTAAGGGATAGAGTAGGTTCCACTAATATTTAGAAATGTTTTCATGATGTTTTCTTTTAACCCTATCTTAAAAAATTATTTTAACTTAGCATTAAGTTTTTGATATTACGCTGTTCAAGATGTTTCGAAGGACAATCTCGAAATATTGATAAAAAGGATTTGTAATCCTCTATCAGTAAATACTTTTTTTCCAAAGGTATAAAATTATCTAAAACCCAAAAAATGCCCTCAACTTTCGTCAAGGGCATTTTTCATAATAAATATTCAAACAACTCTTACTTCCCAACATTAGCACGAATAATATTCAAAGCACCACCCGCTTTGAACCATTCAACTTGTTGTTCGTTGTAAGTATGATTTGCTAAGATTTCTTCCGAAGTGCCATCTGCATGGTTTAGTACAATTGTCAAAGGAGTATTTGGAGCAAATGTTGTCAATCCTTTGATGTCGATAGAATCGTCTTCTTGGATTTTGTCGTAATCTGTTTCGTTAGCAAATGTTAATGCCAACATACCTTGTTTCTTCAAGTTAGTTTCGTGAATACGAGCGAAAGATTTTACTAAAACTGCTCTCACACCCAAGAAACGTGGTTCCATGGCAGCGTGTTCACGAGATGAACCTTCGCCGTAGTTTTGGTCACCAACTACAATTGTTCCGATACCCGCCGCTTTATAAGCACGTTGTGTAGCAGGAACTGGGCTATATTCACCCGTCAATTGGTTTTTAACGTTATCTGTTTTATCGTTAGCGAAGTTAACCGCACCAATCAACATATTGTTAGAGATGTTATCTAAGTGTCCACGATATTTTAACCAAGGACCCGCCATTGAAATATGGTCAGTTGTACATTTTCCTTTTGCTTTAATCAATAATTTCAAGCCTGTCAAATCTGTACCTTCCCAAGCCGCAAATGGCTCTAATAATTGAAGACGGTCAGACGTTGGAGAAACTTTTACTTCAACCGCAGAACCATCTTCCGCAGGAGCTTGGTAGCCAGCATCTTCAACGGCAAATCCTTTTGTTGGTAATTCGTCACCCGTAGGAGCATCTAATTTTACTTTTTCGCCTGCTTCGTTAGTCAAATAATCCGTTAAAGGATTAAATGTCAAATCACCTGCAATTGCCAAAGCAGTTACCAATTCTGGTGAGCCTACAAAAGCATACGTGTTTGGATTTCCGTCGGCACGTTTAGCGAAGTTACGGTTGAAAGAGTGAACGATAGTATTTTTCTCCGCTTTCTCAGCACCCGCTCTTGCCCACTGACCGATACACGGGCCACAAGCATTAGCGAATACTTTTCCTCCAATAGATTCAAATGTTTCAATAAATCCGTCACGCTCAATGGTGTAGCGAACTTGTTCAGAACCTGGCGTTACGGTGTATTGTGCTTTAGTTTTTAACCCTTTCGCAGCTACCTGACGAGCCAATGATGCGGCACGAGAAATATCTTCGTAAGATGAGTTAGTACAAGAACCAATCAGACCTACTTCAATTTTTGTTGGCCAGCCGTTTTTCTCCGCTAATTCTTTCATTTTAGAAATAGGCGTGGCTAAATCTGGCGTGAAAGGACCATTCAAATGTGGTTCAAGTGTGTCTAAATCAATTTCAATTACTTGGTCGAAATATGTTGAAGGATTTGCGTAAACTTCTGGGTCAGCCGTTAAATGCTCACGGATTCCGTCCGCTAAAGAAGCAACCTCTGCACGTCCTGTTGATTGTAAATAACGAGCCATTGAATCGTCATATCCAAAAGTAGAAGTCGTAGCCCCGATTTCAGCTCCCATATTGGCGATTGTTCCTTTTCCTGTACAAGACATTGAAGTAACACCTTCGCCAAAATATTCAACGACGGCACCAGTTCCGCCTTTTACGGTTAAAATACCCGCCACTTTCAAAATAACGTCTTTTGCAGAAGTCCAACCGTTTAGTTTACCTGTCAATTTTACACCGATTAACTTCGGAAATTTCAATTCCCAAGCCAAACCTGCCATTACACCGCAAGCATCAGCACCACCAACTCCAATGGCAATCATTCCCAAACCACCCGCATTTAC
>JAZKDE010000152.1:0-4204 GCA_040387735.1 Bacteroidota bacterium | reverse complement strand
GTGAGAGTCGGTACCAATCATCATACCTCCAGGGAAGGCATAGTTTTCCAAAACAACTTGGTGAATGATACCAGCCCCAGGTTTCCAGAAACCTAAACCGTATTTATCCGAAACTGATGAAAGGAAATCATAAACCTCTTTGTTTTTATCAACCGCAACTGAAAGGTCAGTTTTTGATTCAATTTTTGCCTCAATTAAGTGGTCACAGTGAACCGTTGAAGGAACTGCTACTTGTGGACGACCTGCTTGCATAAATTGTAAAAGAGCCATTTGAGCTGTCGCATCTTGCATCGCTACTCGGTCTGGAGCAAAATCTACGTAAGATTTACCTCTCTCAAACGTTTCGGTAGGAGTACCTTCCCACAAGTGAGAATAAAGGATTTTTTCAGTTAAAGTAAGCGGTCTGCCAACAAGTTTACGAGCCGCCTCAACTCGTGAGGGCATTCTTTCGTAAACTGCTTTAATCATTTCTATGTCAAAAGCCATGATATGTTTTTTAGTTAATAGTTTTTCAAGTTTTAGGATTTATCAAACAATAATTCGTTTACAATAATTATTATTTGTCATTCTCTCTGTTTACACAACAAGTTGAAGGTATTTTAGGTTCTTTGCTATCTGTAATCATAGTGACAATGGTAAGAATTCTAAACTCATTTATATGGTTTGATTGATGATTGAAATATAGTGAAAATCTAATGCTTCTCCGCTTAATTTGTAGAATAACATAAATAAAAATTAAATAAAACAAAGAAAATATATGTTAAAACGGCTATTCTTTAAAAAATTTTTAAATCGAAGTTGCTTTTTATAAATTTGTAGGACAATTTTTTCACAGAAAAACTTAATTTTATTCTAAAACAAGTTTGCTGATGTAGAAAGTTTTCAAGGAAAAATACAATTATAACTGAAAATAACTTAATATGAACTTTTATAACGATTACCTTAAAGAAATCGAAGAAAGAAAAACACAAGGACTTCATCCTAAGCCGATTGATAGTGCTGAATTGGTAAGCGAAATTATTGAACAAATTAAAGATTTGAACAATGAGAATCGTGCCGATTCACTTCAATTTTTCATCTACAACACTTTGCCAGGAACTACGCCTGCGGCTGGTGCAAAGGCTAAGTTTTTAAAAGAGATTATACTTGGTCAGTCGGTTGTAAAAGAAATCACTCCTGATTTTGCTTTTGAATTGTTGTCGCACATGAAAGGTGGTCCTTCAATTGAAGTATTATTAGATGTAGCTTTAGGTGCTGATGCTGCCATTGCAAAACAAGCGGGCGATGTATTGAAAACGCAAGTTTACTTATACGATTTAGACTTGAAACGTTTGAAAGATGCCTTCACAAGTGGTAATGCAACGGCAAAAGAAATACTTGAGAGTTATGCAAAAGCAGAGTTTTTTACAAAACTTCCAGAAGTAGCTGAAGAAATTAAAGTAGTTACTTTTATAGCAGGTGAAGGTGATATTTCAACCGATTTACTTTCTCCAGGAAATCAAGCACACTCTCGCTCTGACCGTGAGTTGCACGGAAAATGTATGATTTCTCCTGCTGCTCAAGCTGAAATTGAAACATTGAAAGCTCAACATCCTGACAAATCTGTGATGTTAATTGCAGAGAAAGGTACAATGGGGGTAGGTTCATCAAGAATGTCAGGGGTAAATAACGTGGCACTTTGGACAGGTAAGCAAGCGAGTCCTTATGTTCCTTTCGTAAATTATGCTCCAATTGTTGGTGGAACTAACGGTATTTCTCCAATCTTCCTTACTACGGTTGATGTAACTGGAGGTATTGGAATTGACCTTAAAAACTGGGTTAAAAAAGTAGATGCAGAAGGTAAAATTATTCGTGATGCAAATAATGAACCTATCCTTGAGCAAACCTATTCTATTGCTACGGGTACGGTTCTTACGATTAATACAAAAACGAAAAAGTTATATAATGGCGAGCAAGAGTTGATTGATATTTCTAAATCTTTCACGCCACAAAAAATGGAATTTATCAAAGCAGGTGGCTCTTATGCGATTGTATTTGGTAAAAAAATCCAAACGTTTGCTTCTCAACTGTTAGGCATTGCTATTGCTCCAGTATTTGCTCCTTCAAAAGAGGTTTCTATTGAAGGTCAGGGACTTACGGCGGTTGAGAAAATCTTCAACAGAAATGCTGTGGGTGCCACACCAGGCAAAATTTTACACGCAGGTTCTGATGCTCGTGTTACGGTAAATATCGTAGGCTCGCAAGATACTACGGGTTTGATGACTGCTCAGGAATTAGAGTCAATGGCGGCAACAACTATCTCTACTTTGGTTGATGGTGCTTATCAATCTGGTTGTCACACAGCTTCAGTTTGGGACAAAAAAGCTCAAGCAAACATTCCAAAGTTGATGAAATTCATGAACGAATTTGGTTTGATTACGGCTCGTGACCCTAAAGGTGTTTATCACTCAATGACCGATGTAATTCACAAAGTATTGAATGATATTACGATTGATGACTGGGCAATTATTATCGGTGGTGACTCACATACACGTATGTCGAAAGGGGTTGCTTTTGGTGCTGATTCAGGTACAGTTGCCTTGGCTCTTGCTACGGGTGAGGCTTCAATGCCAATTCCAGATTCTGTAAAAGTTACCTTTAAAGGTGCTATGAAAGAATACATGGATTTCCGTGATGTTGTTCACGCTACGCAAGCACAAATGCTTCAACAATTTGGTGGAGAAAACGTGTTCCAAGGTAGAATTATTGAGGTTCATATTGGTACCCTTACTGCCGACCAAGCCTTTACATTTACAGACTGGTCTGCGGAAATGAAAGCAAAAGCGTCTATCTGTATTTCTGAAGATGCTACTTTAATCGAGTCATTGGAGATTGCGAAAAGTAGAATCCAAATCATGATTGACAAAGGCATGGACAATAAAACCCAAGTTCTTCAAGGATTGATTGATAAAGCAAATAAGAGAATTGAAGAGATTAAATCGGGAGAAAAACCAGCGCTTAGACCTGATGCTAACGCTAAATATTACGCTGAAGTAGTGGTTGATTTAGATTTAATTGTTGAGCCAATGATTGCTGACCCAGACGTAAACAATGCTGATGTGTCTAAAAGATATACCCATGATACTATCAGACCATTGTCTTACTACGGTGGCGACAAAAAAGTTGACCTTGGATTTATCGGTTCGTGTATGGTTCATAAAGGCGATATGAAAATCTTGGCTCAAATGCTTAAAAACATTGAAGCACAAAATGGTAAAGTTGAGTTTAAAGCACCACTTGTAGTTGCACCACCAACTTACAATATCGTTGATGAATTGAAAGCGGAAGGTGACTGGGAAGTATTGCAGAAATACTCAGGTTTTGAGTTTGATGATAATGCACCTAAAGGAGCAGCACGTACAGAATACGAAAAAATGTTATACTTAGAGCGTCCAGGATGTAACCTTTGTATGGGTAACCAAGAAAAGGCTGCCAAAGGAGATACCGTAATGGCAACCTCTACTCGTTTGTTCCAAGGTAGAGTTGTGGAAGATACAGACGGTAAAAAAGGTGAATCATTACTTTCATCTACTCCAGTGGTTGTGCTTTCTACGGTTCTTGGTAGAACTCCTACCATTGAAGAATATGTAAAAGCTGTTAAAGGTATTAACTTGACTAAGTTTTCTCCATCTCACATCAAGTTGGTAAAATAATATCAACAGTTATGATGATATTTAAAAAGCCTGAGTTTATGCTCAGGCTTTTTTGCTCTTTAAAGGTTTTCAAGTTTTAACTGATTTTGTTTCTAAAAAAAACTGTACTTTTTAAGTTTTTTTTATGACTTTAAAGCCAAATTTTCGAGTTTTTAAGCATATTCCTCTCAAATTCAATAACTTCAAAGTTTCGCAAGTACCTTTGTAAAAAAAAGTTTATGAAGTACAAAATGTTGGTGTTAGATATGGACGACACCTTATTAACGGACGACCATCTGATTTCTGATAAAAATAAAAGCCTCATTCGGCAAGCCCAAGAAATGGGAGTTTATGTCGTTTTAGCTTCTGGAAGACCAACTCCGGCCATGGTTAATTATGCTAAAGATTTGGGACTGCATACTTATGAATCTTATATTTTGGCGTACAATGGAGGACAAATTATCGAAATGAAAACCGAAAAGGTTTTGTTTGAGCAAGGCATCAGTAAGGAACATATTCACGAATTGTACGAT
>JAZKDE010000151.1:19041-22096 GCA_040387735.1 Bacteroidota bacterium | reverse complement strand
TATTTATCATGCAATTATCCTTATTTAAACCTTTGAGGAGAACACTCAAAAATAAATAGATACTATTCGGTTAAAATAGATATTGATGTCATACTTTCATTTAGAGTTGAGTGGATATTTAGATTTAGTATACATACAAAGTGGAGAAAGTATGAAATAATTAAGAACTACTCATATCCACATAAATCAATATTCTGTATAAATTGAAAGCCCACACTTCTCAAGTGTGGGCTTTCAATTTATAATATCCAGAGTTTTGTATCGTTTATTGAGCTTTTGCTAACCAAAGCGATGCGTTTAAGTGTAATGCTGGATGGGATGTAAATCCAGAAGGGGAATCTCCAGACCAGCCATTAAACAAATTATCGCCTGTATCTCCAGTACCATCATCCGAAGGAGAACTATCTCCGACAAATACAATACGACCTGTTCCATAAGTTGATAACAGTGCCATTACACTGGTGTTACCTCCGAGCGTTGCACTCATACGCCAGAATAAACCCTGAACATTGGTATTAGTTGTTGGCGTAAGTGTTGCAGTTGCTCCATTGTAGAACGCTAATTTTGAAGCCGCTCCTGCTAAACCATTTAATACTTTTTGGGCATTGGTATTGGTGCCTGTATATACTTTAGTAGTTGGCTGCTCACTAATATCAACGAAATCGACGGTAAAACCAAATGGATTATTATTATTGATTCCATTATTAGTCATTAAATCATTAACTACACGAGGTGAGTCATAACCATCACCATCTCTATCTGAAGGATTATAACCATTGGCATCTGTACCTGCGGTAGTTGCCGCTGTGTGGTCAGTAACAATCATTAATCCTCCACCATTTGAAACAAAGTTTATAATTGCCGTTTTCTCAGTTACAGTAAATAAACGATTGGGTTCAATAATCATATAAACATCGTAATTACTCAAATCTTGGGGGTTTGAAGTATTACCATAAGTAATAGCAGTACCAACAGGAAGTGTTTCCACAAAATGACCCCTTTTTACTAATTCAACTGCCCAAGCTGACATCGCACCTTTCCAATAAGTTTCGGGAGTACTGGCGGTAATACCAGTATATGATGGTGTTGGAATTCTTTGAGCAGCAGTTTCAACCGTTGTTCCACCTGTATATAAAGGAATATTAGCTGTTCCGTCAGCATCAATCTGCCAATCGGCACTTCCTGCATTCTCATATTTTGTGGCATCAAACAAGAATTTCTTACCCGGAGTACCGCCGCCGCCAGTTCCAGTTCCTGAATTGTCATTGATGGTTATGTCGTCAATATTAATTCTATTGGTTCCACCAGTTGCTTTACGAATTTCTAAACGAACGGTTCCTGTTAAGGTTAAAGTAAATGTTTGTGTTTGAAGTGCCGTAGTAGTTATAATGTTTGTTCCTGATTGAGTCCAAGTACTACCGCCATTTACTGAATACCATAATCCCCAAGTTGAAGCAACGTCTGTTCCATAAGTACCATGTTTAATAGTAACGGTACTGATACCCGTTGTTTGATCAAATAACATGGTAATTTTTCCTGTGTTTCTGATACGAGCCGACCACGAACCTGCTTTTAAGTCAGCAGATAAATTTCCGATAACGGCATCATACAAATTCCAAGACCTCGCTTGTAACGTCACGTTATCACCGCTACTTGAACCTGCAGGAGCTACATCATAAGCAGTTTTGGGACTTGTTGTGCCAACCTCAAAGCCTTCTGTTAAAGCGACAGCTTGAATTTTGGCAGATTTTGTTGCATTTGAACTTGCAGGAATAAGTTCATCAACTGAATGACAACTGGTAAATAATAAGCCTATCGTCAGAAGGGCAAGGAAAGAGGATTTGATTTTTGATAAATGAAACATGATTTAGGTTGGTTTGAAGAAATGAAAATAACAAAAACGTTTATGAATGATGAATATAGTAAATATTTTGACAAATATCCATATATAAGCGTTTATTTAACCGCTCATACGATTAAGTCTATGTTATTTTATCTGCGAGCAAATTCTCGAATACTCCGTTTCTCGAATGAAAGATTCCAACCCATTAGTTCATTAAAACAAAACGGTTTTAGACATAGCCTAAAACCGTTTGAATAAAAATCGGAAAGTGTCACAATTTGATTATACTGATGGCACAGCCTCCGCCTTTTGCCAATCGTAAATCAAGGATACTTTTATTGTTAACTACCTTTTTCTCTATTTTGTAAACTTCTGGATTTGTTTGCCAATCTGAATTTTCTGCATCTTCATAAATGGTTGCTTCGTATTGGGTATTATCCTCTAAAAAGCCGAGTTTTAAAGAAGTTTTACGGCTATTCTCATCTGTGATTGCTCCCAGAAACCAATTGGGTTTTCCTTTTTGTTTACGAGCAATGGTAATATAATCGGCGGGTTCTGCTTCCAGAACTTTAGTATCGTCCCAATCAACGGGTACATCTTTGATAAATTGGAAAGCATCTAAATGTTTATTGAAATTATCTGGAAAATCTCCTGCCATTTGCAAAGGACTGTACATTGTTACGTAAAGTGCTAATTGTTTAGCAAGCGTCGTTTTGACTTTAGTTTTGCGAGAAGTGTCGTATTGATTTAACTGAAAATGGAAAAATCCTGGGGTATAATCCATCGGTCCGCCCATTAATCTTGTAAAAGGTAATATCGTTTCGTGTTCTGGCACAAGTCCTAAATTAGGTGCATTGTTAAATTCATTCCCACGAGCAGCTTCATTAGCGAGCCAATTTGGAAAAGTACGGTGTAAACCCGTTGGATGCACAGGTTCGTGAGCCTCCACCATAATTTTATATTCAGCAGCTTTTTCGGCAACACGTTGATAATGGTTCACCATCCATTGACTATCATGATGCTCACCCCTCGGAATAATTCGCCCAACGTATCCCGTTTTGACCGTATTTATATTGTGATCAACCATAAATTGATACGCTTTATCGAAATGACGCTCATAATTAGTTGCCGAACCAGAGGTTTCGTGGTGCATAATTAATCTTACTCCCTTTTGTTTAGCGTACACAGTAAGCGAATCAATACTATAATCAC
>JAZKDE010000151.1:0-19031 GCA_040387735.1 Bacteroidota bacterium | reverse complement strand
TAATCACTATAAGGCGTGACAAAGTCGAATACATTTTCTTTCCAATTACCAAACCAATCTTCCCAACCTTCATTCCAACCTTCCACCAAAACACCGTCAAAGCCATGTTTGGAGGCAAAATCTATGTATGTTTTCACATTAGCAGTATTTGCACCGTGTTTACCCGAGGATTTCTCCCAAGTTGCTTTTCCCACGTGCATTTCCCACCACATCCCGATAAACTTTTGCGGTTTAATCCACGATACATCCGTAATTTTTGAAGGCTCATTGAGGTTCAAAATCATTTTAGAAGACAAAATATCCGTTGCTTTATCGCTTACAATAATGGTTCGCCATGGGGTTTGAAAAGGTGTTTGCAAATAGGCTTTATTACCAACAGCATCGGGTACCAAATGCGATGTAAAAGTAAATGTTGCTTTATCCAAGGTCAAATTCATGGCGGGATAGTTGACCAAAGCTGCTTCGTGGATATTGAGATAAATGCCGTCATCGGTTTTCATCATCAAGGGCGTTTGAACAGTATTTACACCAATGACTGCTTTCAGAGCAATATCAGGTTCTTTATCTGCCGCTTTAATAGCATCAATTTCACTCAGTTTTGTGGTATTGTACAAATATTCATTGGTATCATAATCACCTGGAATCCAAAACGTTTTATGGTTTCCCGCCAAATTAAAAGTGGTTAATTCATCTCCTACGATAAAATGTTTAATGGCAGATTCCTGCGGAAATTCATATCTAAAACCAATTCCATCGTCAAAAACTCTGAAAATTACATTTAGTAAGTTCTCAGGTTTATTTTTATCCTTTAATCTCAACTTCAATTCTTTATAATTATTCCGAATGCTACTGACTTCTCCCCAAACGGGTTTCCAAGTTTCATCAATGGTTGAAGAATCAATGGATACTAAATTAAATTTATTCCATAAAATCGCAGGTTTATTAAATGAGAAACCAAGTGTCGAAGGTTCAATAATCACTTTGCCTTTATAAATAGTAGCATAAGAAACATCACCGTTATCGGCAATATTGACTTTTAGGGTAACGACTTTATTGGGTGAAGAAATAGCCTTTCCTTGCTGGGCAAATCCTTGCGGAGCAAAAAACAAAGTGGACAGGCAACCCCAACAGAGAATTTGTAAAAGTTTTGAGATGGTCATAAATAATTGGGTGTTTATAAAATGGATTGTCGTTTTCATTCACTCAACCTTCTGGTTAGTTCAGAACAGAAATGATAAAATAAATGTGAAATTTATAAGAAATTGTGGAATAAAAAAGGAATTATCTAACACAATTTATCTAATCATAAAACTATGCAAACAAATCAACCCATTCGTTTAAAGTCTGCTGATGTCTACCGTGGTTTTGTCATGTTATTGATGATGGCAGAAGTATTACATTTTCAAAGAGTTTCGGAAGCTATTCCAGCAAGTAGTTTTTGGCAATTTTTGGCACACCACCAAGACCATGTGGAGTGGATTGGTTGTTCTCTTCACGATTTAATTCAGCCTTCTTTTTCATTTTTAGTGGGCGTTGTCCTCCCATATTCTATTCTCAACCGCCAAGCAAAGGGCGAGAAATTCGGGAAACTGGTTGGTCACGCTGCTTGGCGTTCATTCATATTGATTGCCTTGGGGATTTTTCTTCGTTCTCAATGGGGAAAAAACACCTACTATACTTTTGAGGATACACTTTCTCAAATTGGTTTGGGCTATACCTTTTTGTTTATTATTGGTTTTCAATCTTTCAGAATTCAGGTGATTACGTTTTTGGTAATCGTAATAGGTTATTGGGCAGCTTTTGCGATTTATCCACTTCCGCCAGTTGATTTTAATTACGAAGTGGTTAAGATTTCTAAAGATTGGGGACATTTACAAAATGGATTTGCAGCTCATTGGAACAAAAACAGTAATCTTGCTTGGGCATTTGATACTTGGTTTTTGAATTTATTCCCGAGAGAAAGTCCATTTATTGCCAACGGGGGCGGTTATGCAACTTTGAGTTTTATTCCAACTTTGGGAACAATGATTTTGGGATTGTTTGCGGGGAATATTCTTATTTCGGAAAGACCTGATAATGAGAAATTGAAGACCTTTCTGATTTATGGTGTTGCAGGATTGGTGATTGGGCAATTGTTAAATTATTTGGGGATTTGTCCGAATGTAAAGCGTATTTGGACACCTACTTGGGTGATTTTTAGCGGAGGATGGTGCTTCTTGTTAATGGCTTTTTTCTATTACGTGATTGATATTCGTCAGAAACAAAAATGGGGATATTGGCTAATGGTTATCGGAATGAACTCGATTGCCGCTTACGTGATGGCTCACACGGTGGATAGTTACATCTCAAAATCGCTCTATATTCATTTGGGAGAGAATTATGATACGATTTTCGGAGTATCTTTTCGCACTTTGGTACACGGAGGATTGATTCTTTTTTTTGAGTGGTTAATACTGGATTGGATGTATAAGAAGAAGATTTTTATTCGAATTTAGGGTTTCAATGTCTTGATCCATTAAAAATAAAAACCATCCCAAAAATTAGTTTTGGGATGGTTTTTATTTTTCTACACTAAAATCTTTTTGGCAAATTCAATACATTTTCCAACTTCTTTTACTGCATCAGAACCTTCTGGAACGTCGTATTCTAACTCAATCGTAATTGGGAATTTGTATTTTTTACTTTTCACCAATAATAGAATATCCTTAATTGGCGTATCGCCTTGTCCCCACGCTAAATTGTTTTTACCATCCGCCGTGCGGTCTTTTAAGTGCATACTCGTAATTCTGTCGTGTTTTGCTTCAATCAAAGCCAAGAGAGACGCATTGGTATTTTTTCCACCTACTGCAATATAATGTCCGCAGTCAAGGTTCATAGAATTGTACGGCGACTGGGCCAATGCAACATCCCAAAGCGTATCTGTTGCCTGTAAATGAGCGTGATAGCCAATATAAACTTTGTGTTTAGTTCCTAAATCTCCTAATCTTTGGGTTTGAGCAGCGTCCGTTGGTAATTCTACCGTAACTGAAGTTGCACCCAAAGCTTTGGCTGCATTCATGCCATATTCAATTTCAGCATCCGAATTATTTGCTCCAAAAGCATTTGGTTTAAAAGCATAAATGCTTACACCAGCATCATTGAATTTCTTACGAATTTCTTTGAATTTTTCCATTGAAGCAGTTACTCTCCATTCCGCTACTTTTTTATTATAATCCGCCATTTGAGCTTTTTGCTCATCGGTCATTGTTGGTCTTTGCATTGGCTGACCCGCTTTTGGCGGCGGCCCCATTCTGAAAGGATTTGGATTTTTAGGTTTTCCCGCAAAATCTTCGGCAGGGTCACCCATCATTTCAATAGCACTTACATTTGCATCAATACAAAATTTCAATAATTGGTCAATATCATGCGGCATACTTCTGAACGAGTATGTAATTACGCCTAATTGTACTCCACCAAATTTTGAATTAGGTTTTACAAAACTCAAAACATTTGAGTCTTTTGCCGACATAGCATTTCTACTAAGAAATATGCCAAGGGTAGCCGCAGGAATGATAGACATAAACCCACGACGTGAAATTTCATTTTTCATGTTATAATTTTGATTAAGGTAATTTATTGTCCATTTTGTTAAGCCACCAAAACACTAAATTTTCAAGTTTCCTTTAATCTTTTGGGGATTAGGTGGCTCAAAATTCGTATTTTACTTTGTGTCACTATCTTTAAATTCGATGCTCGACAAAGACATTATTATCTGTGAATCTTTAGCGTTATCATTTTTAAAGACCAAATACACATCGTGTTGCCCAGCATTAGCAGAAACAATAGCAATTTTAAATTTACTTACGACTCTGCGTGGTGGTGTAGCTGGTGCTGCACTACCCGCTGGAGCGGCAGGTGGAGGACCAAATCTTACTTCTTGTGGTTCAATTTTATCGCTTTTCCCAATTAACGTTCCCGTTGGTGAATCTAATCTTACTTCAACAATTCCACCCGATGCACCCACTCTGGTTTGAGCTTGTCCTGCTATTTCAATTTCGTTAATGTCCGTCAAATCAACATTATTATAGGCAAGGTAAGC
Organism: Bacteroidota bacterium; assembly: GCA_040387735.1. Taxonomy (GTDB): domain Bacteria; phylum Bacteroidota; class Bacteroidia; order Cytophagales; family Spirosomataceae; genus Arcicella. The sequence goes on along the minus strand of JAZKDE010000151.1, from coordinate 14,953 downwards.
ATTGTTTCCAACCATCGAGAACGAACGCATTGGTGTTATGGTCAATTGTGTTCCTTTCGATTTATCCGAAATTTCTGGATTCAATTTGGCATTTCTCAACACGATTAAATCTTCCGTCGCCAAGGACTTCATCACCTTTGTTCCTTTATCTTTATAGGCTGCACGCAAAATATACGAACCATTTTCTTTTTGTCCATCAGGAATTTTAGTTGCGAAACTCCCTTTAGTTGGTAACGACTTAGCGGTTTTCGGTTCATTGATATTTAAAATATAGTCAACGATGATATTTGCCTCTGCTTGTGAAATTTGTGGGTGAGCGGCCATTCTATGGTCTCCCCAAACACCTCCACCACCAGCAATTACTTTGTTTGAAAGATTTTCAATGGCTTTGGCATCGCCTTTATATTTCGTAGCAACATCACGATAACTTGGTCCTACTGATTTTTTGTCAATCATGTGGCAAGATTTACAGTCATTTTTGTTCAACATTCTTTCGCCCATTGAAGCAAAAGCCGACGCATCAACGCCACGGTGATTTTGAGAAGCTTCGATTTTATCATAGCCAATTGGCAAATAATCAATACTTACTGCTACTTGCTCAGGCTTGATTTTACCACTGTTCAAATCTCCGTCTTCTTTATCGGCAACATTTACTTCGTATTCGATTGGTTTATTCGGGAAATAAAACGTTTTGTTTCCTTTCTTGATATTAAAAGCCACTGCGGGCGATTCATTACCAACTTTTACTTCCAATGATTCGCTGTTTTCTTCGCCTTTGCTGTCTTTTACGGTTAAAGTAACGTCGTAAGTTCCTGGTTTGTCAAAAGTTACACTTGGGTTTTCGGTTTTAAGAACACGCTTTCCTACTTTACTTTTGATTTCCCATAAATAGGTTAATTTATCACCGTCATAATCCATCGTTCCTTTTGAAGAGAAATTTACTTTCAATGGAGCAGCACCCGTCAAATTATCCGCCAAAGCCACTACTTTTGGCATACGGTTTCCGCCGTTGTATTCAACTTTTATGAGTCTGGCGTTGTCATTTCCTCTGAACCACGCCGAACCGTATTCCAAGACGTATAAATCTCCATCGGGGGCAAAATCCATATCAATGGCACTACCAAAATCTGTATTTGGCATAAAACGCTCCATTGATTTATAATTACCATTTTCGTCCATCGTTACTGACATAACCCAGCCACGCATAAAATCCGTAATTAACCATTTCCCTTCGTAATAATCAGGGAAAACTCTTTGACCGTTTGGAAAATCAGTTTTGTGGAAAACAGGGCCACCCGTAGCACTTCTTCCCGAACTTCCTACTAACGGAAACTCCTCAGAAATACCGTAAGGATACCATATAAATGCTTTTTGGGCAGATGGTAAATTCTTTAAGCCTGTATTATTTGGCGAATCATTAATGGAATTCAATGGGTCATATTTTACATCAGTACGAGGTTTTTTCGCTTCAAAATCCCAGTCGGTGTAAATTTTATTATCTCCAATAAAATAAGGCCAGCCAAAATTACCTGCTTTTTTAGCTTGATTAAACTCATCGTAACCTCTTGGACCTTGGTCACTATCTACCGAAGCATCTGGTCCTACTTCTCCCCAATATAAATACCCCGTTTTACTATCAATCGTTGGTCGCCACGGGTTACGGTGTCCCATCGTATAAATTTCTTTTTTCACTAAACCATCGCCATTGTTTGGTAATGTTTCGTATAAATTCCCTTTTGGAATAGTGTATGAAGCATCCGCTTGTGGCGTTATTCTCAATATTTTACCCGTTAAACTATTGGTATTTCCTGCACCACGTTGGTCATCCCAATATTCCCAACCCTTGCGTTCGTCAAGGTTAGCGTAACCGTCTGAACCACTGTTTGAAGTATTATTACCAACCGTCAAATAAAGGTTTCCAGATTTATCAAAAACCATTCCTCCGCCCGTGTGGCAACATTCTTCTCGTTGCGTTGGCACTTCTAAAATAACTTTTTTAGAACTTGCCACTAATTCTTCGCCCTTCAATTCCCAACGAGCCAAAACATGTTGTGTTTTTTCAGTATCAGCATAATACATATAAATCCAATGGTTTTGTTCAAAATTTGGGTCATGAACCAATCCCATTAAACCTTCTTCAGCTTCTCGTTTTACTCCCTTAGCATTCGTGTATTTTGTGTTTACGGGAATCGTTGCTATTATTTTAATGGCCCCCGTATTTGGGTCATATTGTTTCAAAGCCCCTTTACGTTCGATGAACAGCACTCGACCGTCTTTCAACAGTGTCATTTCCATTGGTTCATCCAATTTATCCCCCAAAACAACTTTTGAAAAGCGGTTTTCTTCGGGTGCATTTTGAGCAAAAGAAAGATTGGAGAATGCTAAACAGAAAAGGAAAGCGAAAAACAGATGAAAAGCCCTCGTGGGTTTTCTTAGGTTTTCGGATAATAACAGTAATTTTCTCATCATTTTGAAAGGTTGTTGTTTTAAAAGCAAGGTAAATTGCAAAAAAAACTTAGAAAATTATCAGAAAATCGACAATTGGGGGTATTAATTCGATTCTTCGCCTTTTTTAAGGGATGATGCTGGCTGGGGAATTAAAGAAGAAATTTGGGCAAATGATATTTGTCCGTACATTTTGGAAAAAATATGATGAAAGAACGCCTCTAATTATTTTTTTCAACAATGTCAGAAATGGCTTTTCTCGCCTCCTCAACTACTGCATCGGGCGTTTTATTGGTCCTATCAATGGGGGTGAGAGCCGTCCACTTGAGGTGTTGAAAACTTTTTAACGGAAAAAATCCCTTTGGATTCATCTTATTCACATTTTCAATGGCAACAGGAACAATTAAAGCATTGGGAGCTTTTTTCATCAAAATTGCTACTCCTCCTACCGCAAAAGGTTTCATCGTACCTGTGCGAGAACGTGTTCCTTCGGGGAAAATACAAGCCGAAAACTTCGTGGCTTCAATCATTTTGGCCAATTTAGCAATTTCGACTACCGCCTGTTTTCCATCTTCACGGTCAATGAGGGCAGCCCCACTTTTTTGGAGATTATACGAAATAGAAGGAATTCCTTTCGCCAATTCTCGCTTTGAAACAAAAACTGGAAAGTTTTTTCGCAAGTACCAAATCATGCCAATAATATCAAACATACTTTGATGATTAGCGATAAATATGATTGGTTTGTCTGTGGGAAGTGTCGTTTTTTCAATAAATGAAAGCCTCGTTCCTACAATTCTGGCTCCGTTCAACAAGAAGAAATTCAACCAGTGAACCGATTTTTGGTGAACACGTTGACCAAAAAGTTCAAAGCAAATGATTTGTATAGGATGAAAAATAAATAATATCAGGAAAAAATAAACTAAATAGATACTGCTGAGTAAGAAATCAAAGGCTTTTCTCATGTTGTTAGACGATGTTGATTTTAAAAGAATACAAAATTACTAAACCTTTGACTTGCTTGTAGCCGATAACGAGTAAAGTTTGAGAATCCGTAGTACCTTTGACCTTGCTTAGTAAGCAAACAGAATTCAAAACTAAAATCCAACGAATGAGCAGAGGCACCGCTTTACCTTATTCGTTGCTCCTTATACATCATGACATTTGCAACGCTCGGTTTGTCCGAATCACTTCTAAAATCCATCGCTGAACAGCAATATTCAGAGCCATATCCTATTCAAAATCAAGCGATTCCTCCTATTTTAGAAGGAAAAAATATTTTAGGAATTGCTCAAACGGGTTCTGGGAAAACAGCCAGTTTTGTACTACCTATTTTAGAATTATTTCAGCGTAAAAAAGCAAGTAGAAACCTCCATTTAAAGGTTTTGATACTCGTCCCGACCCGAGAATTAGCCGTTCAAATTGCGGATGTCATTACGGGTTTTGGAAAATATTTGACCAATCCAGTCAAGCATAATGCGGTATTTGGTGGCGTTTCGCTCAATCAGCAAATGATGACCTTAAAAAATACCGAAATTTTGGTCGCTACACCTGGGCGTTTATTGGAATTGGTTTCAACGCAATCGGTGAATCTTTCCAAAATAGAAATGTTGGTCTTGGATGAAGCCGACAAAATGTTGGATTTAGGTTTTCAGGAGGAAGTCAATCAGCTTTTTGCGTTGTTACCCGCCAAACGTCAGAATATCTTATTTTCGGCAACGTTGGATACAGAAAATAAGCTGATTCGGGAAGTGCTTTTATGCAATCCAATCAGAATTGAAGTAGAAGCGGCTGAGAAGAACACCGATTTAATCAAACAAACAGCTTACCGAGTTGCCCCAGAAAACAAAGGTCCTTTATTACGGTATTTGATAAAAACGCAGGCAATGCAACAGGTGTTGGTCTTTACGTCGTCAGTGAGAACAGCCGATAATTTGACGGATAAACTGAAAAAGAATGGTATTGAAGCCATGGCAATCCACAGTAAAAAGAGTCAAAGTGCCAGAACGGAGGCTTTGCAGAGATTTAAAAAAGGAAAGACAAGGGTTTTGGTAGCAACCGATTTGGCTTCGAGAGGAATTGATATTCAGTTTTTACCTTTTGTGATTAATTACGAATTACCTCGTTCTCCCAAAGATTACGTTCACCGCATTGGGCGTACAGGACGGGCGGAGGCATCGGGTGAGGCCATTTCATTAATTTGTCCAGAAGATGAACATCATTTCAAAATTATTCAGAAAAAGATGGGAAAGAAAGTGGAAATAATTGATTCTGAGGAATTTATATTAACGGGAATGTAGAACTTATTCCCCATATATTACATTAACCTACGTTTTTGTAGTGGCACTATTATTTCATGGTTTTTAATACATTTAAAAAACGACTATGAATATTAAACAAATTTTCGGAACACTATTAACCGTATTAGGAATTGCTGCCTTAATTTATGCAGGAGTAATATTTATGGATAAATCAGTGGGGAAAACCGACATCAAAACTTTGATTTTATGCGGAGTTTTAGGCTCATTATTTTTCTTTTCGGGCATTAAATTAGTTTCCAGCATTAGGGATGAATCATAAAACTCACCCCTCGCTTTAGCTATTTTTATAAATTTGAAGTTCTTTTTTATTTATCCATATCGGTGCTTGATGAGGTTTGACGACTAAAACATCAATCGGTCCACCAACCGTTTTTTCTTTTTGTTGAAATCTCATCGTATCAATGGTTGTCTTAACAGCATAGACTCCAAAATCAACAGCATCTTGCAAGGTCATAAAATTCCAAGGAATAGAATTATTAGACAATTCCGTCCAGTCATCACCTGCTTGTAATTTTACCGTTAAAAGTATCCGTGACAAAACCTCTATTTCACCTCCCCAATTTACCCCATTAATGATTTGCTCATCCTCAAAATTAGACCTCCTATAAGTTTTATTAGCAAGATTTATTGAATAAGTGTGAGGAACTGCAATACCATCTTCAGTTTTATAGCCCACCAAGTAGAAATGGGTTGCAGGGTAATCAAATTTTTCACCAAAGAAATAAATCAATCGTTCTGGGATTTCGTCAATGGTCGTGTCAGCATCAATATTTTGCTCCACAAATTGATTAAGAAAACCACAAATATTAACTTCATTGATATAAACTTCTCCAAAAACACCAAGTCCAAATTTATCCGCAATTGAAAAGATTTTCGTGTACGAATCCGAGCTTGTGATAGAATTATGCTGTTCTCCATTTTGGGTTTTATCCGTCCAATTGAGGGTTAATCGGCTATCGCCAGCGAGTACAATCCCTTCAGGAACATATACAGTTACAATTAATGACATTTGAGTATTGGTTGGTGGTTAGTATTGTTAATTAATGACAGGAATTCACAGCTACATAATAAAAAAGACGTTGCAGGCAACGTCTCTACCATAATTACCACTTACGTTTGTAGGTTGTATAATCCTTTCTTGGACCTTCTTTCTTTTTCGGGTTTGGATTTACGTCTCCTAATAATTGTTGAGCTAAATCTGGCCGTTTTAGTTTTGTCAAACGCTCTCTAATCCAGCTTTTAAATTCGTTTTTGTACCAAAAGAAATAATTATTTTGAATCAATTTTTCTTCCTTCGTTTTGGCGGTATAAACAGGTTGCAAAGTATATGGATGCACGCCTGTGTAGTAAATCACCTCCGCAACAGTCATGGGTGTTGGCGTAAAATCCTGTACTTGTTCTAATCTAAAACCTAAATCTTTGGTTTCTGCCGCCAAATTTGCCATATCTTGTTCTTCACAACCAGGGTGAGAGCTGATAAAGTATGGAATCAAAGGTTGGTTTAAACCATGTTTATCTTGAATTTTATCGTATTTCTCCTTGAATTTTCTGAAATACTTAAATCCTGGTTTACGCATTACTTTTAGCGTAGCGTCGGAAGTATGTTCAGGGGCAACTTTCAATCTACCCGAAACATGGCGGGTGATTAATTGCTCCATATATTCATCGTGATTTCCGTCGGAATTATTCTTATTAAAATCATCTACCAAAAGGTCATATCTAACCCCAGAACCCACAAAAGCTTTTTTTATCTCAGGCAAAGCGTCCACTTTTCGGTAAATATCGGTCAATGGTTTATGCGAAGTGTCTAAATTTGAGCAAATCACAGGATTGATACAACTTGGAGCTTGGCATCTTGCACAAATAGATTCGTCCTTACCTTTCATGCGGTACATATTGGCAGAAGGTCCACCCAAATCTGAAATGTATCCTTTAAATTCTGGATGTTCTGTAATTTGTTTTACCTCCTTCATGATTGATTCTTCGGAACGAGAAGCCACAAATTTTCCTTGGTGAGCCGAAATCGTACAAAAACTACAACCGCCAAAACAGCCTCGGTGCATATTGACCGAAAACTTAATCATTTCATAAGCAGGAATTGCTCCTCGATTTTTGTATTTCGGATGGGGCAAACGAGTGTATGGCAAATCAAAAGATTTATCCATTTCCTGCTCATCCATCGTTTTGAAAGGCGGATTTATGACCAAGGTCTTCTCTCCTACTTTTTGGAGAATACGATTGGCTTGCCATTTATTGGATTCTACCTCCACAATTTTGAAATTGGAAGCGTATTTTAATTTGTCTTCCAAACACACTTCATGACTTGCTAATTCTACAGTTTCCCATGTTTCGTGAGCTGGTACGGGCTTATCGTCCAAGTAAGCAATCTGTTTTACATCACGAATTTCGTTTAATGGAATTCCACTTTTTACCAATCTCAAAATATCTCGTAAAGGCTGTTCACCCATTCCGTAAACTAACATATCCGCCCCAGAATCCTCCAAAATGGTAGGTAATAACTGGTCTTTCCAATAATCATAATGGGTCACACGACGCAATGAAGCCTCGATCCCACCAATTAATACGGGAACATCGGGATAAATACTTTTTAAGATTTTGGTATAAACGGTGGTAGCATAATCAGGTCTGAAACCTGCTTCGCCCCCTGGAGTATAGCTATCGTTTGAACGCAGTCTTTTATTGGCAGTATAGTGATTCACCATCGAATCCATACAGCCAGCCGTTACGCCGAAAAAATATTTGGGCGTACCTAACTTCTTAAAATCACGAAGGTCGTCCTTCCAGTTCGGTTGTGGGACAATGGCAATTCTAAAACCTTCACTCTCGATGATACGTCCAATAACGGCCGCACCAAAAGCAGGGTGATCCACGTAGGCATCTCCCGAAATCAATATTACATCTAATTGTTCCCAGCCACGCTGTTCAACTTCTTTCTTCGTAATTGGTAACCAATGACCAATTGGTCTTTCTCTTATCGTAATCATTCTACAAAATTAAGCGATATAACGTGTTGATTTTTAATAAATTGAATTTTATTCTATCAACTTCAATTCCTATTTACCACAGGAATATTGATAACACTTTATTTATGTTTATGGTTTTCAAGAAGTTATAGAAGATGTTAGTTGTTCGTGATTCGATGTTGGGAAAGTACAAAAGCCAAGTTTACCCAAAAAGAAGTAAACTTGGCTTTTGTTTATGAAGAAATCAGTATGGCCTGAACTGTGATTAGTGGATTTTAGGATTTTTAAAATCACTCAATCACAATTCACTCAATCACCATGAATTAAAGCATCATTCCGCCTGAAACTTCAATGCGTTGACCATTTACCCATTTAGCATCGTCAGTACATAAAAAGGCAACAACTCCGCCAATATCATCGGGTAAACCAACCCGACCCAATGCCGTAGCAGAAGCTAAAAACGCATTTACTTGGGCATTATCACGAACAAGTCCTCCACCAAAATCGGTTTCTATGGCTCCTGGAGCAACAATATTGGCTCTGATTCCTCTCGCACCTAATTCTTTGGCTTGGTATTTTGTCAAGGTTTCAATTGCTCCTTTCATTGAAGCATAAGCGGCATAACCTGGGTTTGAAAAACGGGCCAATCCTGATGAAATATTCACGATTCCACCGCCGTCAGCTAAAATAGATAATGCTTTTTGAGTCAAGAAAAATGTTCCCTTAAAGTGAATATTCATCAAAGTATCAAATTGTTCTTCGGTTGTTTCTGCAAAAGACGCATGAATACCAATGCCCGCATTATTCACTAAAAAGTCAATTTTATCCGTATTAAAGGTTGATTGTAAGGTTGAAGAAACATCGCTAATAAAGCCATCGAAGCTTTTGCTATCGCCTACATTCAGTTGCAATGCCGCTGCTTTCTGACCGATTGCTTCAATTTCTTTTACCACTTCAAGGGCTTCGTCTTCTTTGCTATTGTAGGTAATGATTACGTCTAATCCTTTTTTGGCGAGACTTAACGCCATATTTTTACCAAGTCCACGGCTTCCGCCCGTTACTAATGCAATTTTAGTTTGTGTCATTATGTTGATTTTTAATTATTTTGATGATACAAAATTAGACTTAATGAATGCAGCAATTATGGTGATAGTGTCAGATTAAATGGTGACAGTGTCAGTATTTTTGAGCAAAAAAGTCTCTCGATACTGTTTGGGTGTTTGATGAGCAAATTTTTTGAAGAACTTTGTAAAGTTCGAAGGGTCATAAGTTAATAGCGTAGCAATTGCGTGGATAGACATTTTATTTTCTTCCAACATTGTCTTGGAAATCGTCATAATTTTATCTTCGTAATAATAGCAGGGAGAATTACCCGTAGTTTCTTTAATAGTATTACTCAAATGGCGAGGGTGAATGTGTAAAATATCAGCTAAATCCTTAATTTCAAACATTTCAGTTGCTCGTCCTTCGGTAATATCCAATAAATGTTTATCTATTTCCTTCAAAAAATCGGATGTTATTTCGTGTTGGCGGGCAAATATTTTCTTGGGAATATCCATTTTTGCTAATTTTAAAGGATGGTGATTTACAAACTATAAAAGCCAAATTTCCTTATTTAGTTCAGGAGATTTGGCTTTTATTTTCTGTTAATGAGACCTCTTAGCTTTTACGAACTGTATAAAATCCAGTTTGTATTGATTTGCCTCTTCTGAATTGTTGGAAAATTCGTTAAGACTGCCAATTATATTTGGGTGTTAGTAGTAAATATATTTTGAACTATCAAAGTAATGGCAAAGTGATTTTGGTAATCATTCATGATTTCATTCTGAGAAACTCAGCGACTTTTTTTTCAACAATTCTCTCCTTTTTCTTCTTGAGATTGCCAATTGTATTCCACCTCTGAGAAGCAAAAAATCGACATTTTCTTTCTTATCGTAGTTTTCAACGTGACTTTTATTGACACAAAAGGTTCGGTGAATTCTGATAAAATTATCATTCAAAGTATTTTTTACGTGAAAAAGTAATGTTTTTGTGGAAATTTTGACTGTTCCGTCTTGTAAGTGGATTAAAGTATAATTGCTGTTGCTTTGCAAGTATAGAATATCCGAATACGGGATTTTTTCAAATTGCCGATACTTATTGGGTAATAAAAAATAAGGGGTACTGTCTGTATTTTTTGTCATAGTACTATTTGAGTACTCGTAAAGGCGGTTTGAACACGAGTTTTGAGCTAAATAAATTACTCGACAAAAGTAGCAATAACAAAGTTTATTCAATAGTCCTAAACGACAAATCAATAGCCCAATCTGACATTTTTAACAGGCAATATTTTGATTAGAAATTTAAAATTTTGAGACTTCAGAAGGAAGGATATAATGATATTTTTTAAAGGCCACCGTAAATTTCCCTGGATTTTCATAACCCAATGAAGCAGCAATATTCTTAATTTGGGCTTCTGGATTTTTTAGCAACTGCATTGCCAAAACCATTTGTTTTTCTTTGAAATATTGAAAAATAGATTGTCCATAAACTCCTTTAAAGATTACTTTCAATTTAGATTCTGACATATTGACTTGCTCAGCGATTGACTCAATCCCCGAAAAACCTTCGGTCAAATTATCCATCAGGATTTTTTCAACCTTAACCAGTGCTATTCTATCCGCTTCATTTTGAGGAAAAATTTGGTCTAAGATTTTCCTTTTATTGACATTTGAAAAGAACGTTGAAACAATTTGCAGCGTCTGAATTTTCAGGAATAAATTATTAAACTGCCCTTCATTCTCCGCTATGAGATTTCTCCAGATTTTTTGCGAAAGCATTTCTGCCTCAGGCACTACATCGTCCCAAGTGATATGTCCCGTATTTAAATCCAAGAAACTTTGCAGTTCAATATCCGTTCCTTTTCCTGAAAAAAGGTTTTTATTCAACCAATCCCGACTAAAAGCGAAATTCATAAAAAGCCCTTTAGTTCCCTTATAATGATAGGCATCTATTTCAGTTCCAGGCTTATAAATTGCCCAACTTTTATTAGGCATCGCAATTTTGTTGACGTGCATATTAACTAATGGAATATCACACTGATACAAAGAAAAAGCTAAGAAATAATAGTCTGAAACCTCCTCATCGTGGAGTGCTTTCGTATGTACATTTACCTTAAACTGTATTTCGGTGGCAATTAACCAAAATCCTTTTTCAATTTCACGGTAACGAAGTATTCCTTTCGTAAAAGGATTGTTGGTATAAATTGCCTGTTCTAAGGCATTATGCGAAGTGATGGGCATTTTTTTCAAACTCTCAATCATAATATCGGGAGAGTTTGATAAATAAGGAAGTTCAAAAAAACCATCTCGATAGTAAAAAAGGTATTTTTCAAACCTCTTTAACCATTTTTTTACACGGTTCAACAACATTAAATTTTATATCTTGTGGTTAGTATTTCGTACTACTATTTACAACAAAATTATAATTATTTCAAAGATTTATTGGTTTAATTGTCCGACACAAGTTTAATCATTATACTAAATGCCTTGAATTCATTCATTTTTTCTCAACATCGCAAGCAGGCCCAAAATCGGCCCGATGGCAAGAAACATGAATAAATATTGACTATTGATACTTTCAGAAAGTTTTCCAAATAGTTGAATACTGATAATAGTCAAAGAAAAACCCAAACAATTTGTTATCGTAAGTAGTGTTCCTTTGGTTTCGGTAGGAGCATTTTGAGCTACTAAAGTTGAAAATAAAGGTGAATCCGCAATCACAACCATTCCCCAAAAGATTAGGAAACAAAACAATACGGAAATATTGGCGTAGGTCAGTAAAAAAGGAGAAATCAAGCAACAAAAACAGGACAACCCAAGGGCAAAAACTGCCACTTTTTTCGTGCCAAAATACTCAGAAATATAACCACCAATTACGCAAGCAATTGAACCAGAGGCAATAATGATAAAAGACCATTGAGAAACATTGATTTGTGGTAGATTATTTTTGGTTTTATAGGACAAAATCAAAGCTGGTAAAAACGCCCAAAACGTGTATAACTCCCACATATGACCGAAATATCCAAAGGCGGGACTTCTGAAATTTCTAATTTTAAAACCTGCTGAAATTGCCTTAAAATTTATTTTCTTGGAAACCGTTGAATATTTGCCTTCTGGTACAAAAAGTAGCATCATTGAACCTCCCAATACAGAAAAATTGGAAGTAGCAAAAAGAACGTATTTCCACGAATAATTGGCATTGAATCCTTTCAAAAAGTGCGGAAAAGCAGTTCCCAATACCAAAGCTCCAACCAATAAGCCCAAAGATTTGCCGAGTCCCTTTTGGTAATGCTCGGAAGCAATTTTCATCCCAACTGGATAAATTCCCGCTAAGAAAAAGCCCGTTAAAAAACGTGAAATGAGCAAACCAACTTCATTGGAATTAATGATAACAATACTGATATTACACAAAGCCGCCAAGACAGAGCAAACAAAGAATATACGAGTTGCCAAATATCTATCCACAATTCCCGATAAAGCAAAAATGAAAGTCCCCGAAATAAACCCAAACTGCACGGCACTGACTAAATGAGCAATATTATCAGTTTCAATGTGGAGGTATTTCGCCAAATCGGGCAAAACAGCATTTCCTGCAAACCACAGCGAAGTACAAAAGAATTGAGAAATGACAATTATTGGTAAAATTCGTTTCATTGGGGTGGGTTTAGTTTGGATTTGCTCACGTTTTAAATGAATTCATCTAACATTCAACCTCTCTACTTGTGACTGATGACGATTGAGATGGAAACGTAAAAATTCTATTCGTTGATAAATATTTAATGGTCCAGAAATGGGATGAGGATAGATAATTTCTTCTAAATTTCTACCTTCTAAAAGTTTACCCAATTCGGCTAATAATATACTCTGTGATTTCAACATTGCAATCCAATAATCAATAGAACCTCCCCAAATAGGAGCGGCAATTTCGGGAACTTGCTCTTTGGTTTGCCACGTTTTATCCACAATTTCCTCAATTGAAAGTCCTTGATGTACAGGTATTCCTTCCCAAACAGGCCTATGATTAGCAATTCCATCGAGCGCTTTAAAAATTCCGCTTACACCACTTTGCTCCGCCCGAACAATATGCTCGGTATTTTGAAGCACAGACCAAACATCAGCCGCAGGTTTAAAATTGACTTGCTCAAAACTAAGTCCACTTACCGACTGAATAAATGCAGAACGAGCTTGTTCTACTTCATGAATGAGTTGATTGAGGGTTTTCATAAGGTTTGAGAATTTTATAAAGGTTTTGCAATATTACTGAAAAGTAAGAAATGCAGAGGATAATATTTGCGACTCATTCAAGTTTTAAATTCCTAAGTTTAATCCTGAATCCATTTTTAGTACATTTACGCTACTTACACAAAATAGACTTTGAGATTGATTAAACGTTGGACTAACAATTTAGTCTTAGATTTAACTTTACTTTAAAAACGATACAGAATGACATTCTATTTACAGAAATTACGTTTTATTTTATTCATACTAATTGCCAATCCTATTTTTGGGCAAGCGGACTCATTGCAAATACAAGAGCCCGAAAAAAAGGTTTTTAAACAGAAACCCAATTTCGTTCTTAATGCTGATTTCCGACAAACCCTTGTCAAGAATTCCCCGATTACCATTTATGGCGGATATGCGGGGCTTCGCTTCAAAGATAAACACTTATTTTCGCTTGGCTATTACACACTTACAGACTCCTCAAAACAAAAATTTAGAGCTCAAAATCAAAGACAAGCTGCTCCCTCGGCCCCGCCTCAACAAGTAAGCGGAGAGGTTTCTCTTTGGTTTTTGAGCTTAGGATATACCCGCACTATTTATAACGGAAAGATTTTTAAGATAGATATTCCCATTGAAATTGGAATAGGAGAAGGTTCGGATGGTATCTATGATGGTGATGGCAAATTGCTAAAACTCACTTCGGGGAATGTATTTCCCATTCAAGCAGGCGTTTCTACCATTGTCAAACTAACTCGCTGGTTTGGCATACACTTACAAGCTGGGAATAGACAAATGGTCGGACAATCTATGTTTCAAAACCAATATAGTGGACTGTATTATACGTTTGGAATTAACCTAAATTTTGGAACAATTTATCGAGATTTTGTGCAGAGAACGGATATATAATCTTAATGCAGTCAGGGTTTGAACCCTGATTGCGTTAAGATTATATTTTTCATCTTTTCTTTGAAGAAGGCACTGCCATTTCTACATTTTCTTTTACGGGAATAGCAAAATTAGGCATTCCGTTTACATTCCACGTAAATTTTTGCATTCTCGGAGAACGAAAACTTCCACAACCTTGACCTGCTTTTGAGTTCGCATGATACAAAATCCAGTCTTCTTTTCCATTTGGTGATTTAAAAAATGAATTATGCCCTGGAGCAAAAACGCCATTTTCTACTGATTGTTTAAATACAGGTTCGGCAGATTTTTTCCAACTTTCAGAATTTAATAAATCAGCTTTAGCGTCGGCAGTCAACATACCCAAAGCATAATAATCTGTCCAACAGCCACTTGCCGAATAAATAATAAATACTTTTTGACCGTGTTTTAATATCTGAGGTCCTTCATTGACATTTACATGAGGCAAATTTGGGTCGCCTTGAATATCTCCGTGTTTTTCCCAGTCAAAGTCTGAGCCTGATATTTTTGAACGTTCGCTTTCTATTGTCCAAGGGTTTTTCATACGGGCAATATAGATATTTTGCTGACCGTTTTTATCGCCTTCCCAACCCGACCAAATCATGTATAATTTGTCTTGGTGTTCAAAAACATCGCCATCAATTGCCCATTTATCGTTTTGGGTATCGGCTACTTTTCCTTTAAAAATCCACTCGCCCGTCATTGGGTCATTGGTGGTACATTCCAACACATACATTCTATGATGGTTATTATCTCCATCATCTCCCGCAAAATACATATACCATTTTCCCTGTAAAAAATGCACTTCGGGAGCCCATAATTCTTTGGAATACAAAGTTCCTTTTGGCGGCGTCCAAATTACTTTAGACTGAGCCGTTTTAAGGTCAGCTAAGTTTTTGGTTTTCCAAATGGTCAAACTATTTTGCAAAGTGTGCGTGTAGTAATAATATCCGTCTTTATAAAAACTATAAGGGTCAGCACCCGAGGGTAAAAGGGGATTTGTAAAAACCCTCGTTGAAGC
>JAZKDE010000150.1:0-7009 GCA_040387735.1 Bacteroidota bacterium | reverse complement strand
TGCCTCATAAGTTTCGCCATCTACTTTTACTTGCAGCGTGTATTTTCTGCCAATGACTCCCATGGGTTGAGTAGCTACTTTTGGAATATAGGCGTAAGTGCCGTCATTGTTTGGGTCTTTAAAATCAAAAATGTTTCCCAAATTATCTTTAACCTGAACGATTGCTCCTTGAGTGGGTTGCGGTTTTGAATTATCAAAATATCCTTGCGATTTTGTCAATTTTAAAACTTGGTTACCAGGTTGATTGGTAATAGTACCGTCAATTGCCAATAAGGCATCGGTCTTTACGCTTTCTAATTGAACTACGTCTTCGCAACTCGTTAAGAATAAAGACATTGCGAAAATTAATGTGATAAAAATTGAATTTTTCATTTTTTTTTAGAATTTAAAGTTATAAGTTACCGAAGGAACCAAAGTGCCGATAATTGATTGTTGAATACCGTCGATTTGCAAAGGATTATCTTCGTTTATCTTTCCATAAACAGCAAATGGATTACGGTGTGCATACACATTATAGATACTAAAAACCCATTCTGTATCGCCTTTTTTAAATAATTTTCGCTTGTTTCGGTGCGTTGCCGAAAGGTCGAGACGGTGATAATCAGGTACTCGAACATTGCCCCGTGTACCTTGTGGCGTGATGGGAATAGGGGTTCCTTCTTGAATAATTTTCTGTTCTGGTAAACTGTAGGGAACTCCCGTGATGTACGAAAAATTAGCCCCCAAACTCCAACGATTGTTCAATTCATATTGTCCTACAAGGTTCAATGTGTGGGTACGGTCGTAGCGAGTGGGATACCAATTATTTTGATTCAAACCTTCAATTTGTCTTTCTGATTTTCCCAACGTATAACTTGCCCAGCCAGTTAGCTTTCCTTTATTCTTTTTCAAGAAAAACTCAACGCCATAAGCACGTCCCTTGCCAAAAAGTAAATCCTTTTCAAAAGTCGAGTTCAAGAATAGATTGGTATTATCGGCATAGTCAATTTGATTTTTTAGGTCTTTATAATATCCCTCTACCGAAGCCTCGTATTCATTTCCCGTAGGACCAAAATTTTTGAAAAAACCTATCGCAACTTGATCGACAATTTGTGGTTTAATATTATTACTCGAAGAGGTCCAAATATCAAAGGGTGTTGCCGCCGCCGTATTAGACAATAAGTGAATGTATTGTGTCATACGGTTGTAACTTGCTTTTATGGAGGAACTATTGCCAATTTCTAACTTGGCAGAGAAGCGAGGTTCAAAATTTTGATAGGTTTGAATTGTACTTCCTTTGGTATTTTTGAGTTCTTCCAAAGCAATACCATCGGGGTTTTCAGGGGACTTCGGAACGTTCGAACGCTTATAATATACGTCAGCCTCGCTCGAATAATCGTATTGCGAAAATCTTAATCCATATTGCAATGAGAATTTCTCCGAAACCTTCAATTCATGTCCAACATAAACCGAGGATTCCAAGCCATTTTTATTGGATAAACTAAAATCTAATGACCCACTTCCAGAGGCTACCGAAGTTTTACCGGGCTTGAAACTATACGCCAGAAGCTGACCTCCAAAAGTCAAGGTACTATTGGGGGAAAAATAGTAGGTTAAATCAGACTTTATGCTTTTATTCACAATATTAGCGGCCCAAGAAAAGGAATTGGTTGGTTGTTTTTTATCAGGATCTGAGTCCCATAAATAATCATAATCACTGTAAAAAACCGTAGAATTCATGAATAATTTATCACTAAATACATGATTCCAACGTGCCGAAAGTGTACTATTTCCCCAATTCAAGCTAAATCTTTGTCCAATCACGTCTCTGCCAAAATATCCCGACAAAAAGACCGTATTTTTTTGATTGATGTTGTAATTTACTTTCGCCGTAAGGTCGTAAAAACTAAACAAATTGTTCTTGTTTTTCTCTTCCAAAAAAGGTTTTGCCAAAACGTCGGCGTACGACCTACGAGCGGCTACGATGAATGAAGCTTTATCTTTAATAATTGGCGCTTCAATAGATAATCTACTGACAATCAATCCAATACCACCATTTATTTCTAACTTTTTGGTATTTCCTTCTTTTAATCTAACATCCAAAATAGAGGAAGCCCGTCCACCGTATTGAGCGGGAATGCCTCCTTTTACCAATTTTACATCTTTCACCGCATCAGGATTAAATACTGAGAAAAAACCCCAAAGATGCGATGAATTATAAACTGGAGCATCGTCCAATAACACTAAATTTTGGTCAATTCCACCGCCCCGCACATTGAAGCCCGTAGCTCCTTCGCCAACGGTACTAACGCCAGGCAATAATTGAATTGCCCGTACCAAATCGGCTTCGCCAAGCAAAGCGGGAATTTTTTTGATGGTTTTAATGTCAACTTTATTCATAGACATTTCTATGGATTTTACATTATCATCTTCTCGTTTTGCCTTCACCACTACCTCTTCGAGTAATTTTCCTTCCTCGTTCATTTCTAAATTAAGCGTAACATTTTGTGCCGACAAAGTTATTTCTTTGGCCATTTTTTCATAACCAACCGAACTCAATGCTAAGTTGTAAGTGCCTTTAGGCAACGTTAGGGAATAAAAACCGTAAACGTTGGTACTGATTCCTGTTTTGAGTTCTTTGACATAAACGGATGCACCAATGAGTCCTTCGCCATTTTTAGCATCTTTGAGATAACCACTCAAAGTCAATTTATCTTGGGCAAAAATGGTGGTCGTCATCAGCCAAATAATCGTTGTAATTGTAAATCTTAATAAATTCATAGTCTTGTTGTTTAATGATAAATAAATATTTTTTTAAAAAATTAGGCAAAGATTATCCAGCTACTGATTTTTGAATCAGTATTGAAAATGGGTTAGCAATTTGAAAGTGAAGTGATTAAATCACGGGAGAAATGATAGAAATTTAGGTCTTTTGAAATTGAATCTCTTCCGTTTTAGTCGAATTGTTAAGCAATTTTTCATCTTTCCAGTAGGGCTGGATTAATTTATTCTCTTTCCTGTTTAAATACATTAAAACGCTCGTGGCTATCAAACAAAATAGAGTTGCTTGAATAGTCGCTTCTGGTCCAAATTCTCCACCCGAAATAATTTTTGAGCCTATAATTTGAGTGTTCAATAAGCTATTAGTCCTTTCATTTCCAGAAGTAATAGCTCCCAAAATTCCTGATTGCATAAAGTTCCAAGCGAAATGTATCGCTATTGGAAGCCATAAACTTCTTGAATAAATGTATGCGGCACCCAATAAAAGTCCGCCTTCCATAGCGACACAGGTTGCAGAAATCAATGAGCTGTTTGGATTAATCAGGTGTAAACCCCCGAAAATTATCGCTGAAATAATTAAAGCGATATAGCTTCCCAACTTTTCTTCTATTATTCTAAAAAGTATTCCTCGAATCAGAATTTCTTCAAAAATTGCCACCGTAAAAGCAACGGTTAACGGAATAATGATAAATGAAATTGGATTTATGGATAGCACTTTGAAATTGCCATTTAAATAAATCACTAAAACCGTTAGGCACTGTAAAACCATTCCAATGAAGATTCCCAATGTCAAATTCTTTAAAAATCCTTTTGTCGACATTTCTAAAATCCTTCGTTTTTCAACATATTTATAAAAGATATAATACGCACATATCACAAAGGCGGATGCAATTAGTCCCTTAAAAAGATTTCTAAAGTCTTTATCAAGTCCTGTTAACGCCAGCAATTTACTGGCCACATTTTGAGCAATAATAAATACAACAAAACAAACTTGAAGCCCAAGAATTATTCTTGCAATTGGATTATTGATTAATCTGTTTTTTACATTTTCATTTTCCATGATTATGTATTTTAAAATGTTTATATATTGGCTAATATCTTATAAATTCAGTTCTTCCCTAATGGATTTGCCTTCCAAGGTTTAGAAAAATGTACGCTGACAATAATACCCCTGTTATAAATTTCCTTGTCGTAGGAAATATTGGTTATGCCGTGACTGTATCGAATATCTAAGGTAATTCTACTTTGCTTAATTGGGAATTCAATGCCCCCGCCCATCTGAACGCCCGCTTCAAAACGTTTAAATCCTTTGGTTGAATTCGTAAAGGAAAGTTCAGTTGAGACTTCAGCGATTTTACTGTTTCCACTAAAATTATAAGCAATACAAGGTCCTGCATTCATGTAGAATTTACCTAAATGAAACCGAGCCAAAATCGGCAATTCTATGGAATGTAAACGAAGGCTGGATTCATTGGTGGTTAGTGGATTATTCACTTCCAATTTGCCACCTTTTCGCATATAATATACCTCAGTAACTAATGAAAAACTTGGTGTAATTCCCGCTTGAAACGATGCTCCCGCTTGTATTCCGTTGGCCGATTTTTGAAAATCAGCCAGTGAATTATTTTCACCGCCGTAGTTGAGATTTGTACTTACCACATTAATCATGAGGTCCAAGTATGTTTTTGCGGTTCTTTTGTCTTCGTTTATTTTTTTTGATTCTGGCTGTTCAGTTTGTCCAAATACAATTCCCGAAAGGAAAATCATACTCAGGATAAACCCAATTTGTATCATCTTTTTCATAATTCTTTTGATTTAATTGTTTGTGTTTAAATAATTAAATCAAAAGTATATGAATGAGTTTGGGCCAACAATTCAACTATGCGAAGTGAGGATGTATATCTGCGAGTAGTGGATTTTAGTCTGCGAAATTTTTGAAAATTTATGGTTTGCTATTGATAAGTTGCAGAAAAGCTTCTTTGTAAGTTTCAGAAACGGGAATTAATTGATCCCCAATTTTTATACGGCTTCGCTCAATGGAATCTATTTTATTTAAGGCAACCATGAATGATTTATGCACTCTGCACACCAATCTTGCGGGAATCAATTTTTCAAGTTCAGTAAAATTTTGCAAGGTCATTATCTTTTTATTTACCGTATGAATTCGCAGATAATCTCTCATGCCTTCAATGTACACGATTTCATTCAGCATGATTTTTTCCAGTCTGTTTTCTGTTTTCACGAAAATAAAGTCGGGTAAAGCATCTGAAGTATGACGTACTAAATTTTCCTGTGCTTTATTCACAGCCTGCAAAAAGCGATTGAAGGTGAATGGTTTTAAAAGATAATCGGTTATTTGCAACTCATATCCCTTTAAGGCGTATTGCTGATAGGCAGTAGTGATAATAACTTGGCTGTTTATTTTCGAACTTTCCAGTAATTCAATGCCAGTTAATTCATCCATATTTATATCTAAAAAAAGTACATCTACTTTGTTGTTATGCAGATAATTTAGCCCATCAAGTGCATTATCAAAGGTTGTATTTAATTGTAAAAAAGGAACTTTGTTCACAAAGTCTTTTGTTTTTTCAAGCGCAAGTGGCTCATCTTCAATGATAATGCAAGTATATTTATCCATTGTTAATTGTTAAGTTTACAGTGTATTGTTCGTTTGTTTTATTTACTTCCAGCGTGTGTTTTTCGGGATAAATAAGCTGTAGTCTTTTTTGAATTAACTCATTACCCAAACCGCTGTCAGGTTGTTGCACTCTTGGCTTAGTATCAAATTTATTTTCACATACTAATTGTACTGTCTTTTTACTGATGATGATATGGACTGTTATGGCATTCTCCAATTTTTTATTATTGGTATGTTTAAAGGCATTTTCAATAAATGGAATAAAAACCATTGGGGCAATCATTTTATCGCCAATAATCCCAGTTACGGAAAATTGTACATAATGTTCGTTAGCAGTTCTTATTTTTTGTAGTGAAATGTACTTTTCGATGTATTCAATTTCTTGTGAAAGAAGAATCCGTTCAGCCATTGTTTCGTACAACATAAACCGCATAATATCGGATAATTTATTCAAATAGTTGGATGCTTCTACGGCATCTTTTAAAATTAAAGCATCGATATTATTGATGGTATTAAATAAAAGGTGCGGATCAAGTTTCGATTTTATTAAGGCTATTTCCATTTCATGATTTTTCTCTTTTAACGCTTCTTTCAGTTTTTTTTCGTTATACCAGTTGATAAATCCTTTTATTACCAATGCTACTACACCCGTTATCAGGCCGATAAAAGTCATTGCTATAATTACGGTAATGGCAGTTGACCTACCGTGTTTACCGCCATCATCCATGTCTATCATATAGCCAGATTCTATCGAATAACGAATTAGAATATACGCAATAAGGGATGCTCCTAAAGAAATTAATACGCCATAAATAATTGAAAGAAATATTCTTTTGTGTTGAAGGTATTTAGGCAACAGCAGAAAGTAGTACGACCAATAGGATATAAATGAAGGAATAAATGCAAATAAGAAAAGGCTTTTTAAAGCATTCAAAATTCTGAATTCTTGATTATTTACATTCACGTTACTTCTAAAGTAAACACTCAACATGATTACAATTAAGATGAAGTAACAACTCCAAAAACCTATGTGTAATAAAACGATAATTGATTTTTTCATACGCTAAAATACCTAATAAAAGAGCATAAAGGTCGCTCAATGTTTCGACTTTTGTGAAACTGATATGCAAACAGGCAAAATTTGTCTGCAAAATAGGCCAGTGATTCTTTATGATTAGATTCCCTGTTAAATCTACTCTACCATTTTTCTAACCAGAACAGAGCCAACAAAGCGATTTATCTTTACAGCTTTTCCAATCAAGAAGTTAAATTTTCACCTTTTAATAGCAAGAAAACTAAAGGTAACCAGAAATATAGTGGCGGTAGCTTTTTTCATAATTCAAAGATGATACTTTCTTTTGGCACTATCCAAAAAGATATGCAAATAGCTCAGATTTGTCTGCAAAATGACTGATGATAATATTAACCAATCAAATATTTACTTGGAAAGTTTGTCTCTCATTTAAATGACTTCTAATAATCCACACACAAAATGACCCAATCGCTCGGGCCATTTTATCAACAATGCAAACTAAGATTTAATGATTTGCCCTGTGTTGGCACCAAATATACTTTTACGGAACATAAATTCAAGTTGTCTCATTGTTGTTG
>JAZKDE010000149.1:17388-22359 GCA_040387735.1 Bacteroidota bacterium | reverse complement strand
GCCTTCGCACCAAATCCTATGATGTCATTTACTTTTGAAGGAGACGTAGTAAAGGCATAAACTTCTGCCCCTTTTGCAACTGCTAATTTAATTGCCATGTGTCCTAAACCACCAATACCAACTACGCCAACTTTATCCCCTTTTTTTACTTTTATTTTCATCAATGGCGAATAAGTGGTAATACCTGCACAAAGCAAAGGTGCTGCAAATTGCAATTCCATATTATCAGGAATTTTAATGGCAAAATGCTCCGTGACCACGATGTTATTGGCATATCCACCTTGTGTAATTCCTGTTGGAGATGATTTTTCCGGTGTGCCATAAGTGCCTATCATTCCAGTAGTTTCACAATGATGCTCTTCCCCATTTTTGCAACTCTCACATTGCATACAACTATTTACCATACAACCCACACCAGCTTTATCACCTACTTTGAATTTGGTTACATTTTTACCTACGGCGGCTACAATACCTGCAATTTCATGACCTGGAACTTGTGGATATTGTTGTTTTCCCCAATGTCCTTTTATAGTGTGTATGTCGGAATGGCAAATCCCTGAAAATTTGATTTCAATTAGAACATCGTTGACACCAACAGCTCTGCGTTCAAAATTCCACAAGGCTAAGTTTCCGTGTTCGTCTTTTCCTGCGTAGCCTTTCGACTGTATATTCTTACTCATATTATTTGTCTGTGAAAGAAGTTGAAATGGATTTGCAAGCATAATACCTGTGCCCACGATGGATGCTTGCCGAATAAACTGTTGCCTTGATTGACAGTTTTTATATTTTTTATTTTGCTTTTCCATCATTTAATTATTTTGTATTTAACAAGCTACTCACTATTGTAATTCAAAAGTCACCGTTATATTTCCAGGACCCAAAGCTGTAGCCAATCCAGTAGGATTTTCAATACGTCCTACTCTTGTATAGTTATAGGATGTTGAAAAAGTTTTATAGAAAAGAACTAACGTATTAGAACCATACATCATCAAATCTCCATTTTGGATAGTCTCGAGATTTGAGGCGTTTGTTGGCAGATTAAAGGCTAAATCGAAAAATTTTTCATTTCCATTCAACTCTGTCATATTGATAGTCATTGGCAATTTTGCTTTGAATGCCATTGATGTTGCATTTTCGTCGAATGTAGCAGTGAAAATATTGGCACCGATTGTTATTTTCATTTTCGTAATATTTGTGTTAGTATTTGTCGAAGTGTTATCAGGATTAGAAGTACTTACTGTCTTCACTTCTTCATTCTCATTACAAGCAAACAATTGAATGTAGATTAAGCAGGATAAAAATAAGGATGTGATTTTCATCTTTTGTGAGGTTTTAGCTTAAATATCCTTGATAAATTTTGCGGGAATACCACCGACAACCGTATTCGCTGGAACATTAGAAGTAACCACCGCTCCTGCTGCTACTACAGAATTTTCGCCAATAGTAATACCAGGCAAAATAGTAGCTGCCGCACCAATCCACGCATTGCGTTTTATAACAATGGGCTTGCAAATCAAAGATTTTCTGTCGTTGGGATTTAACGGATGATTTTCCGTAATAAGGTTTACTTTTGGACCAATTAAGACATTGTCTTCAAGGGTGATTCCGCCCATATCGAGGAAAGTGCAGGCATGATTGATAAATACATTTTTGCCGATGGTGATAAACCGACCGAAATTGGTATAAAATGGAACAAATATTATGGTTGATATGTCTATTTCTGAACCGATTATTTCGCTTAAATTTTTTCTTATCAGCTCAATATCTTCCGAGGTATTCAATTTTACATTCAGTTTTAAGGTACTATCAACTACAGCTTGTATTTTTGGATATTGAGCATCGCTCAATCCAATAGGTTCGCCCGAACGCATTCTGTCAAAAATGTCCTGATTGGGGGGAGTTTGTTGTGGTAGATTGTTCATTTTCATTAGTTTGATAATATACTACAAAGGTATTTAAGTCATTACCTGTACCGATAACGATTATCAAACCAATCATTAAGAATTTCAAACCTCTTGCATTCGTAGTGACTTTGGGTTAGTTCCAGTATTTTTTTTAAAGAAGTTGTTGAAGTAGGTGGGATATTCAAAACCAAGTGCATAAGCAATATCAGAAATATTCCAATCTGTATGCTGCAACAATGCTTTTGCTTCGCTGATAATTCTTTCCGAAATATGAGCAGTAGTAGGTTTGCCAGTAACTTCTTTTACTGCACGGTTCAAGTAATTAGCATGAACATTTAGCTTTTTTGCATAATCCTGGGCAGTTTTTAATTGAAGCGGTTTCTTGGTATCTTCAATGGGAAATTGTCTTTCCAGAAGCTCCAAAAACACTGATGCAATTCGAGAAGAAGCATTTCTATGTTGGTCAAAATTTTCAGAGGGTTGTAATTTTAATGCTTCGTGAATTATCAGACTGACGTAATTACGAATAAGGTCGTCTTTATAAACATAATCGCTCTGTTGTTCTTCAATCATTTTCTGAAAGATGGTGCTTAGAAACGCTCGTTGCTGTTCAGTTATTTTTAAAATAGGTGTGCCTCCAATCTTAAATAATGGAGAATTTTGCAAGCTTTCAGAACGGTCTGACTTTAAAAACTCTTCTGAAAACAAACAGGTATAACCTACATAACTCGTTGAGATTGTCTCCCAAGAATAAGGAATATGGGGATTGCCAAAGAATAAAACCGTTTCTACTGCATCAAAACTTTTGTCGGCATAGTGAATAATGCTCTCTCCTGTTGTCAGACAAATTTTGTAAAAGTCTTTTCTGCTATAAATACGTGTTGCATTGCCATCGCTCTCTATTTGAAATACATTAAATCCTTTTAGCTTCAGTTCATTATTGAATTCTGAAACCGAACGTACATTCTTATTTTGCATACGCCAAAGTTAAGAAATTCAATCTTTAAGGACAAGCTAATCAAATGTCTTTTCATTTTGATAGTCAGCTTATAAATAATTTACGTGTGAGTACTCGTTAGAAAAAATGGTTCGCTACTGCGATATGTTTGAATAAGTTGTAAAATTCTGAGATGACTTGCTGAGTAAAAACTATATAGTTTTTAAATTCATAAAAAAGTGTTGACATTTATCAACGGTTTTTTTTATCATATCTCATCTTTTTAAGAATTTATATCGTGCAATTTTACATTACAAAATAAAAAATCGTCCCAAATTGGAGAAAATGAAAAAGAAAACAAGTTTTTCAACGAAAGGTAATAGAGCTGACCTTGGCTCACTAAAAATACAACGAATATTGCCCAATCGGTATGCCGATAAGGTTGGACCGTTTGTGTTTCTTGATTATGTGGCTCCTGCCATCAAAGAAATCATCAATAAAAATGGTATGGGGGCTCATCCACACCGTGGCATTGCTACTTTAACGTATATTCTGCAAGGCGAGGTAGAGCATTTTGATAGTGCAGGAAATACTGGCGAAATACATTCGGGTGGAGCTCAATGGATGAAAGCAGGGAATGGAATAATCCATGATGAAAATTTTAATTATGATACCCAAACAGATAATAAACTTATTCACGGCTTTCAGTTTTGGATAAATTTACCGGCAAAAAATAAGGCTGAAAAGCCAGAACACATACCGATTCAAGCCAACGATGTACCTCAAAAAGCATTGCCTAATGAAAGTGGTTTTATAAAAGTTATCGTAGGCAATTATGAAGAATTGAATTCTAAAATTCCGAATTATTCTGAGCAATTTTTGTATCATATTCAATTGGAAGCAGGTAAACAATTTTCATTGGAAATGGAGGACAAAATTGAAGTTGCTGCTTTTTTACCCACTCAAAATGTGGTGCTAAACGATACCGAATTTCAACAAGGAGAGTTTGTAGAATTTGATAGAGAAGCAGGTGAAATAGAAATAAAAAACACTTCCGAAAAAATCATTGATATAATGCTTTTTGGTGGTGAAGAATATACAGAACCTGCAATTGCAGAAGGGCCATTTATAATGAATACCCAAGCCGAAATAGCCGATGCATATCGTGATTTTTATGCAGGAAAATACGGAAAAATCAAATTAACAACCCAAAATAAATAACCTAAAATGAAAATATTAGCGTTCGCAGGCAGCAATAGTTCTGCTTCAATCAACAAAAAATTAGTAACGTATGCCACCACGTTTTTCACAGAACACTCGGTAGAAATTTTGGATTTGAATGATTACGAAATGCCTTTGTTTAGTGTAGATAAATTGGCCAAAAACGGTTTACCTCAACTGGCATTAGATTTTGCGAAAAAAATTGACGAGAGCGATATGCTTCTTATTTCGCTTGCTGAAAATAACGGAGCATATACTGTGGCTTTTAAAAATATTTTCGACTACATATCGGTTATACCTGAACGCAAAGCATTTTGGGGCAATAAACCTACATTTGTCATGGCAACTTCTCCCGGCCCAAGAGGTGGAGCTTCGGTATTAAATTTAGCAAAAACTACGCTTCCATATTATGGTGCGAAAGTAGTAGAAACATTTTCTTTGCCAAGTTTTTACCAAAATTTTAATACTGAAAGTGGTATTAACAATGCTGAATTTAATAGCGAATTAAAAGCGAAAATCGACAAAATAAAAACGGATTTGGTTGGAACAAACATTCAATAATTATGACAAGATCAACCTTTCTTACACCGGTACATACAAACTCAGAGGTAAAGCATTTACAGCCAGAGTTGCCTACGTTTGAAAGTTGAAAGATGGAAAAATTGTACGTTTTGAGCAATTCGTAGATAGTAAGTCTGTAAACGACTCCATGAAATAAAAGAGGAAATCTGATGAAGCATGAGCGTTTATTAATTTACTATGAGTTGAATTAATAAACGCCTCTAAAAATAATAATATTCGTAAATTATCTCGCTAAATCATAAAATCCATGTACCGTAAATCACTTCGTGCTACATGGATTTTACAAAAAATATTCTATTTCACAACAACTCTAACTCGTTCCAAATT
>JAZKDE010000149.1:0-17378 GCA_040387735.1 Bacteroidota bacterium | reverse complement strand
AGGAGAATCGTTTGCTTTACGTTGAGATATTCCTCGAAGCGTAACAAAATAAGTTCCTGCCTTTTTGAAAGTATAAGTCGTATTCAACATCACACTTGAACCTGTTGAATTAACAGACTTTACGATTCCTTTTACGGAAAACTTCCCATCCCCTTCAAAATCCCATTCAGCAGACACAACTTTACCTGTATTTTCTGGAACATCAATAATTGCGGTAAAAGTAAAAGCTTAACAATTTTAGCTTTTGCACTCACCGAACCATCAGCTTTAAGCACAATCGTTGGTTGGATTCCTTTACGTTCACTGGCTCTGGCTGGAACAATTACTTGTCAATCTTCAATTTTATAAGAAGTGGTAGTTAGCGGACTAACACCCTTTTCAAACCAGGAGCTCAGGTCTTATAAAACTTGTTGGAGGTTACAAAAGCGTGAATCCTCATATATTTATGGGCAAACTATGCTTTTGGAGGAAATCGCATTTGCGTTACTTCTTTTAGAGCTTCTCTTTCATCTGTATTTAATCCAGCGTACATATCTTCGTTACCTCCTGTTACTCCCGGTTCTAAAGCATCCACAATTTGAGGGGATTTATCTTTTAATACCCTCATAGCGTGCATCCGATCGCTGAATACGTTTGTCATAGCCACAGGTGAACCTATACTGCTCCGGTCTTTTATTCCACCGCCGTTGGTTTCTACGAAATAAGCACTACTGGCAATAGAAAAACCAATTTTATCGCTTTCTCTTGTTGCTCCCTGCGAAAGATTTTCGTTATCAGGAACGGGGGTTATATATTGAAAAAACGTCCCTGATATTGTTCTTTTACAGGAAAATGAAAAGCGGGTTTCTGTACCTTTGAATCCACCATTACGATAGCGGTGCTTTACAGGTTTTTCACGCCATTTTTCAATGTCTATCTATGGATTTTAAAAAATTGGTTCTGCGATAGAAGCTTCCTATGCGAAGGACGTTTATCCTACTAATAAGATAACGAATCCATCGATTATGTTAACAAAAATTTCATATTCTAAGGGTATTGTGTTTTGATTTTTAAAACTCCCCTTTTCAGTCCTTCTACTTCTGCTTTTAAGATAATTTCTCCCACTTTCCCAGTTGGCTGAACAATCACCAAACCTTTGCCTTGAAATACCTTTTTCTCTGGTTTCTGGAAACTTGACATATCTCTTGGATTGCCATTACCAACGCCGATGATTTTGCCATTTCCTTCAATGTTGAATTTTACTAAAACATCATCTACCGAGGGTACAACATTGCCAAATTCATCCACAATTTCTACATTGATATAGGCAAGGTCATTTTTATTGGCGCTAATCGTCGCTCTATCTGCTTTCAAGCGAACAGCAACGGGTTTTCCTGCCGTCGTGATTGTTTCGGAAGCAATTTCTTTATCGTCGTCATAACAACGAGCAGTAAGTTTTCCTGCAGAATATGGAACTGTAAAGGTGGCTGTTATTGAACCCTTTTCAAGCGTTTTTTCGGCCATGACTTTTCCATTTAATTCTAATTTTACTTTTGAACTTCTCGTAAAAACTCGTACCTGTAAAGAGTCATTTTCATGTCCTGACCAAGTCCACGACTTTAATTCATCTGGAAAACCATAAAAGCCCGTTTGTTCTTTGTATCCTGTTTGAATGGGGCAATGTACCATCATTTCTATTTTGCTTCTTCGCCAAACCACATCCAAATAATAGGAGGCAGATTTTTTATTGCCAATCAAATCTAATTCTCCCGTGTATGAATTAAAAATGGGCCACTGTGGCGACATAAAATCTTCAACAAAACCACTCCATTTTTCGTTTGGACTTTTCGTCCGAGCCAAGCCGATGCCTGCTTCTCCCAAATAGTCGATGGCAGCCCAACTAAAAATACCAATGACATAAGGATTTTTTTCAACCGCATTCCAGTTTTCTAAGGCTTTTGGCGGGAAATATTCGGTTGCCATCATCACTCTTTTTGGATATTTTTTGTGGTCGTTTTCGTAATATTGTAAGGCATAATTGTAACCTCCCACATCAAGCGCATCAAAAGAAGGAGCCGTTGCATCCCATTTTTTCCTTTTTAATAAGGGAATATGGAATGGAATAGCTGCCGTTACAGGTCTGGTTGTATCCAAATTTCGCACAAAATCTGCTAATTTTTTGGATGTTTCATAACCCAAACTATCCACGACTTCGGGTAGTTCATTGCCAATACTCCACATAATGATTGAAGGATGATTAAAGTCTTTTTGAATCATTGAAGTCAAGTCTTTTTGCCACCAATCTTTGAAATAATCGGCATAATCATCGGGCGTTTTGTTGATATTCCACATATCAAACGCCTCGTTTATTACAACCATTCCAAGTCTATCGCAAGCATCTAAAAGTTCCGCAGAGTAGGGATTATGGGCAAAACGAACGGCGTTGTATCCATTCTTTTTGAGTAATTCAATTTTACGTTCTTCGGCTCTATCAATCGCCATTGCTCCTAATGGCCCGTTGTCATGGTGAATACAGCCACCTTTGAGTTTTACGTTTTTTCCATTTAACGTAAAGCCTGTTTCTGCATCAAAATGAATATTTCTGATACCAAAATTTTGGGTGTATTCATCTATAATTTTGCCGTTTTGTTCCAAAATCAGTTTGACTTTATACAAATATGGATTATCAATATCCCATAATTTTGGGGTTTTGAGATTGAGTTTAATCGTTTGCTTTTCTTTTGCCGAAATTACCTTGTTTTGAGATGTAACTAATTTGTTATCAGTCGAGTATATTTCTGTTACAACAGAAAGGTTGTCAGAATGTTTCACAATTTCAGTCGCAATTTGTATTTCAGCCGAATGTTCTGAAACGTTTGTAGAAACTATCTGAACACCCCAATTTTCAATATGCGTTGGATTAATAATACTCAGCCAAACATGACGATAAATGCCCGAACCTGAGTACCAACGAGAATTGTCTCCTTCGTTCTTCACTTCAACCGCAATCACATTTTCTTTGCCCGCAGGATTTAAAAAAGCCGTCAAATCGTACACAAAAGCCGTATAGCCATTCGGGTGATTACCCAGATGATGCCCATTTATCCAAACATCGGAATTCATGTAAACGCCATCAAATTGGACATAAACTTTTTTGCCAAAAGTAGATTTATCCAATACAAAATGTTTCCTGTACCAAGCTGTTCCCCCCACAGAAAAAGCGGTGGCATTTTTACCAATGGCATTTTTGTAAAAAGGTCCATTGGTTGTATCTGTTGGATTTTCGGTTAAATCTTCAATACTCCAATCGTGTGGAATGTCTAATCTTCGCCAATTGGTGTCGTTAAAATTGGGGTCTTTTGCTTCAATTTTATTGCCTTTTTGGAATTTCCAATTAGCATCAAAAGATTGATTTCTACCTGCTT
The DNA here is from genome assembly GCA_040387735.1 of Bacteroidota bacterium. GTDB lineage: Bacteria > Bacteroidota > Bacteroidia > Cytophagales > Spirosomataceae > Arcicella. The sequence continues at coordinate 13,974 of JAZKDE010000149.1, read as the reverse complement.
TTATTTGAGAAAAAGAAGATTGAGAAAATAGTAAATAGCTGATTATGAATAAAATAGATTGCTTCATTTTATTGTTTTTGAAAATAGACCCTTCATTAATGTCATTAAAAAAGGCGGATAATCAAATCCGCCTTTACAAGAAAAACAATTATTTGACTCTTTTCGCCTTTGCATCAAACATTCCCATCAATTGTCCTTTCAAGTTATCATCGTCTTCTTTTTTCAAAGGCAAGGTTACATCATAACCAGAAGCTGAAAAAGCGATTTCGATTTCACCATCTTTCTCATCAATAGACGTAATCGGAATGGCGGGCATGGCAGTATCTGTTAAGTTTTTCAATTCCCCTGTTAATTTTCCGTCTTTACGTACAAGTTCAGTAACCATTTTACTATCTCCATTGGGTGTTCCAAAAATGGTAATTTCCCATTTTCCAACAAAAAAATCTGTTTTGGGAGCGGGTGTTGTGGTTTGTGAAAAACCATTAATTGCTATTCCGAAGAATAAGGCGATAAAAAGAATGCTTGCTTTTTTCATTGTTTTGTTGCGTTTCTGGGTGGCACTCCGCCACGATTTTAGTTTTAAAAATATTCTAATATTGTAAATTTCAAGTCAAAGTTATACATAATTTTTTATTGTCTAAAATAAAAGACAATAAAGTTTAGTTTTATTATATCTTTGATTATTAATAAATTATGAATGGTTTTTTTTAAGGATGAGACTTATCTTTGCAAGACCATTAACAAACTATTTACCAATGATTTTATTCGATTACAAATCATATATTCCCCAACTTGCCATTGACTGTGTAATATTTGGCTACCAAGAAAGAGAGCTTAAAGTGCTGATTTCCAAGTTGTATTTTAAAGGAGATATTTATTCGTTACCAAGTGGGTTTATTTTTCAAACAGAAGGAGTTGATGAAGCGGCACATCGGATTCTTGAAGAACGTACAGGCATTTCAAACATTTTTTTACAGCATTTCAAGAATTTTGGGCAGGCGGATAGAACCAATGAAGTGATTCTTCAAAGTATAATTAAACAGAATAAGGAATATTTTGACAGTGAAGTGAATTTATCAAAAGAAGATTTTGAATGGATTACAAGCAGGTTTATTTCTTTGGGTTACTATGCTTTGGTTGATATAAATAAGGTAACTCCCACAAAAACAGAGTTAGATGAATCAATGGAATGGTACAATATCTACGAGATACCACCGATGATGATGGATCACAAAGAGATGATTGAAAAAGCACTTGAATCTTTACGGTTAAACTTAGATACAAATATTATTGTACTGAATTTGCTTCCAGAAACTTTTATTATGAAGGAAGTACAAGACCTCTACGAAACGATTTTTGAAAATACGTATGCCAGAAATAATTTTCAAAAGAAGATTTTGGAGTTGAATGTTTTAGAACGTTTAGAAAAGAAATTCACGGGGGCATCCAATAAAGCACCGTATTTGTATCGGTTTAAGAAATAAGGTTTTCAGACAGTTTTTGTGGAATGTATGATGTGTAAAGTCAGCAGTGTTGCAAATCTTGAATTGTCACTTTTAGTAAAATCTTGCTCTCTATTTTTTGCAATAATCCCATTTTTTAGCTTTTAAATTTCTAATCCTAATAAAGCAGCTATAATTGATACCTTTCTATTAAAAGGTAAGAGAATCAATCGACAAGATTGGACTAAAATGAAATAAAAGTGTTATTTCCAAAAGGTTTAAGGGGATATTCTTCGCAAAACTGGCAAGCCTCAAGAAGGATTAGCCTTTACGAAACAGGCACTTAGTCTTGCTAAAAAAGTACAATGAAAAATACCAAGAAGCCAGTGCTTAAATGGACATTGAATAATCTAAGAGGTTCGGTTGAGCCTGCCTTGACCTACAAAGCCACTGAGCAAAGTATAGCCGAATATTTCATAGCTAAAGTATAGAAGGAGAAACTACAAGCCAATCGGCTTACGTGTAGAACATACCAATCAAGGCTATGAAATGCTCTTTCCTCTCGGAGAATCTAAGCCTTCAGCTAATCAGATTTATACTAATTTTCAACCAAGTGTAAATGTGAAATATACTTTAACGACAGAACAGGTACTGCGTGCCTTTTATTTCCGTTCAATTAACCGCCCAGTTTTTTTTGAAATTGTACCAGGGAAAAGCGTAAACGAGGAAACCCTGATTTAAAGCGTGCTATTGCCGATAATTTTGAGATTCGCTATGAACTATTCCCCAACCCGCCTGACCAATTGTTGGTGAGAGTCTTTTGTAAATTCATAAAAGACCCTATCGAATACACCTTAAATGTTGATGAAACTCGTGGGCAAGATGTGTATTACTCCCCAGGAAATTATGGAAATGCGACCAATTACGGATTAGAATTGCAATGAAGTCATCAAAAACCTTTAAATGAACCTGAAGAAATCAAGTTGTTGTCATGGTTCCTCACACTTTTTGATGCACTCCGATTTGGATCTATTCAGTATTTTCGTCTTTTTAACACACCCCGACTATCTATCTGATAATCAAGAGATTGCCCTTTTATTCTTCTATACTTTTATTTTCCAAAGTTATTACCAAAGTATCTTTACCCATTACTCCTGAAAGCGTTCGACGATTTTCTTCAATTTTTATATTGCCTGTAAATGGAGGAATATCCTTTCGGGGATAACGCCATTTGGCAGTAATTTTATCTTCATTCAACTCATAAGTACCTATAAATCGGGTATTTGTGGTGTTGAAATCAAATACAATATCATTGGTTACGTCAAAATAAACCCTTGTTAATGTACTGTCATAAACTGATTTTGCTTTTTTATCAATACCGTTAATTTCTAATTTTTGCACTTGATACTTCCCTGTAAGTTGAGGGTTTTTATCTCTTGGAAGACGCAATAAAACCAATACCAAGGGTAAAAATATAATAATAAATCGTAGTGTTGTTTTAATAACGGGTTTTGTTGAAAGCAAATGAGAGGTGTTCCAGTCCTTGGAAAAAAAGAAATCTTCTATTTTTTCAAAATCTTGAGAAAGCAGATAAAGCAAAGCAAGAATGAGTGTTAAAGCATGGCTAACCACCCCAATGTCTAAATGGTAAAAAATATCGAAACTTAGAATAGTTATCATTAACGGCAAGAGCGTAAAAATCCCCAAAGTTCTGGTTTTTGAGAAAAGTAGAAATAATGAACCTACCATTTCCAATAAACCAATGGTTACAATAAATGGGAATGACCTTCCGAAAAATGCCCACATCAACGAAACGTCATCAATTTCAGTAAAAGGCAAATCTAACATACCCAATGGCACATTAAATTGAAAATGGTAAAATTTTTGCCAAACGAAAGTAATGAGGTCAAGGGCAATAGCACCACATAGTATGGCGATGTTGGTTTTGTAAATTTTCGTAAAATCCTTTTCTCTTTTTACCCACCGAAATGAGTATCCAACATAAAAAACCAAAATTATAAGACTTGGAATAGTTAGTAATAATAGGGGAATTGGATTAAAATAGAAGAAGGCTAACCTACTTAATACTTTTACGAGGACTAATCCTGTAAAGATAATTAGTCCAGTCTTTTTTGAATAATTCATTTCATTTTTAGATTTTAAGTTTCAATTTTTGATTTTAAAACCGTAAATCTATCAGGAAGGTCAGAACGAAGAGTTCAGAATTATCCAATTGAACCAAAAACCTACGTTATATCGGAGTTTTTCTTGAATTCTAAAGGAGAGCAACCAACCACTTTTTTGAAACAAGTAAAAAATGCAGATTTTGAACTAAAACCAGATTCGTAGCCAATTCCTTCAATGCTTAAAAACGTGTGTTTGTTAGACATTAAAAGCCTTTTGGCTTCATTTATTCTGTAATTATTGATAAAACTATTAAAACTTATTGAAAGACTGGAATTGAGTAAAAAGGACAAATCGTGGGTAGATATGGATAGCTTTTCAGCCAGTTGATACAAGTTAATATCACTCTGCAAATATGGTTTTTCGATTTCCATAATTGCCTCCAATTTCGATTTCAGTAAGGCTACCTCTTGTGCATTTAGACGTGGAACAGGACTTTTTTTTGAATGGTTGCTTTCAATTATTTCTTGAATCTCTGTTTTTACTATATCGGGGAATGGGTAGATTTCTTTTTGTTGTAAAATGTAATAGGCAATTGCACCACAAGCAAAACAGTAAAATATAGGTAAAAAATCAAACCCTAATAAGGTTTGAAATTTGGATTTCAACATTCCTACAATGATGACTGCCAAAATAACAAATAATAGCCTCAAAAGCCAATTGAGATTTATCGAGCTAACTTCGGAAGAAAATAATCTAATATCCTTTTGGTGTCTTCTTAATAAAACAAATGACATCGTCCAATATACAATTATTTGCAGCCTTAATGTGAGGAATACGCCTGTACCAAGATATTTACTAAGTTGGGGTGGAACTATTAGGGGGTATTTATTCTGTATCAAAAAACTAAAAGCGAAGAAAGTAAATATCGCAAACGGGATAAAATGCAGTAAATTGTACTTAGAAAAATTGTACTTGGGGTGTGTAAAATATACAATGCTAAAATATAAACATGGTGCGATTAAAAAACGGGTACATTCGCTTAACGCCACAAAATTTGGATATTTTTCATACAAATCTTGCTCGATTAATGCCAAACCCACACAAGTCAAAAAGCTACTAAACCAAGTTTTAGCATTTTTAATGGTATGTTGTAGGTCTATATAAACAACAAACGATAGTAAAATAAAGCAACCAGCGGCAAAAGAGTAATTCATGTTTTATTTTCAAATCTTAAAGACTATCACAATATAGATAGAAAAGCTAATTTAACGTGACCTTTTCAGATGCATAATACAAAAAATAGCATAGGATTCAAAATGGGACTTTTTTAGCGTTGCTAAACTTGGTCATAAATGGATTTTTGTGTCATACTTTGGACTTAGCTGTATGCTTATAAAGATAATTTTTTAGCTTTTGAAACGCTCGTTTGTTTATAAGGAAAGTCCTCTTTTTTAAGACTGCCTAAAATATATTGCACAGGGGAAATGAGTAGAAAATAATCCAAAATGAAAAACCAAAGAAATATTTTTTATAAATCCTAAAAAACGTGAGTTTCTCCCAACTCAAAAACGATTAAGAATTGAACTTAAAATCAATTCTTATGGAAAAGGCATTACAAACCATCATTACAACGATTCTTATCATCGTTATTTTCTTCGGATTCGGTATCTATCTGAATCCATCTTCCATCTTCAACTTTCAAATATTGATGCTCATTTTGGCAACAGTAATTATGTTTGAAACTCAACCCAAACTTAAAAAGGAAGATTTTAATAATCCCGCAGACCAGTATTCAATGGAAGGAATTGCATTAGTTTCCATTTTGGTAACGAACGCCAATTTGGCTGAGTGGGCTTTAAATAAAAATTTACCCAACTCAATTTCTACCATAAATATCATCGGTCTTTTGATGATTTGGGGTGGATTAGCATTTAGAATCTATGCTATCAAAAAATTAGGCCGTTTTTTTGCTGTCGTAGTGAATATCCAAAATTACCATGAGTTATACGATATATTATTTTTTCCTTTGCAAATTGTATAAAATCGCCTGTATCTTTTATCGTTCATATAATTATATTAGCTATCTAATTAGTGCAACGATGACGAAAAGTTTGACTTTCCCCAGTTTTGTATAAATATTGATATACTTATATTAACTAAAACTATTAATCAAACTAACCTTAATCTGTCCAACAAATCTTTTCGTAATTCCTTACTCAAAGGCAAGATTTTGTTTTCTACCGTGATATGATTTTGTGCCACTTCGTCCACATGATTGATATTCACAATGTACGAGCGATGAATGCGTTGAAATTGCTCAGAAGGTAATTTTTCTTCCATATTTTTGAGCGTATTAACCAATAAATAAGTATTATTTTTCGTAAAAACTTGACAATAATTACGGTCAGCTTCCAGATAATAAATATCTTCAATGATAATTTTTACCATAATATCATTGAGTCGAACAAATATTCTATCATTCAAAACAAATTTAGAAGCACTATTCTGAGGCACACTTTTTTCTGCCAATATCCTATCAGAAGCCAATTCTAAGGCATTTTTAAGGTCTAATTTTTTGAATGGTTTTGATAGAAATGCGTAGGGATTGGTGGCTTTTGCCCGTTTGAAACTTCCTTCATCCGTATTTGCCGTAAGATAAATAATCGGAATTGCCCCATCCAATTGCATAAGTGTGGCCGTTTCGATACCGTCCATTGCTCCTTTCAGATTTATGTCCATCAATACTAAATCGGGCTTGTCTGATTTCACGGCATTGATGGCTTCTTGTCCTCTCGGAATAATACCGAGTATTTCATAACCAAGACTTTCGAGTTGTATAGAAATATTGGCTGCAATCAGCATTTCATCTTCAACAATTAGTATTTTAAGTGGTGATTCCATAAAATTTGGTGTTCATTTTTTGATGTTCATTTTTGTATCGAAATGTTTGACATTTTAAACCGAACATCGCTTCATGCTGCCATTTGTCTTTTAAAATTTATTGAAATAATAGTTCCGTTATTAATTTCTTGTAACAATTTACCATCAATTTATCTTGTGAGCAAATCAACTAATTGTGAGCCAAAGCCCTACTTCCAAATTATTTTTCACCCTATGAAGAATTTCTTTTAAAAGCAATTCATTCTCAGCATTTCGCTTGTCGAGTAGGGTATTTTTGGTTTCTAATTCGTCATTCAACAATTATAATTGCTGATTGCTTTTTTGTTTTAACCTAAAATTTCGATAGACTAAAACCAGCAAAAACAAACCCGCAATTAACGCCCCAATATACCAATTTCGTTCTTTTGCTTTTTGGGCTATGTTATTGTCTTTTTTACAATATTTAGCTTTAACTGATTCTTTTTCAGCGATTTAATAAGCGTTTTATCATTTCTTTGCTCATTCAATCCTGCCCAAATTGATTTATTTTCAAAGGCATTTTTAAAGTCTTTTTTTGCAACATACGCATCACTTAGATCTCTATATCATCATCCGTAAAGATGATGATATTAATGAATTTTGCAGCGGTAATTTCTTTATTGAAGTTTTTGATGGCAGCATCATATTTTTTAAAATCTAAGTCCATAACGCCTTGTAAATACGTGTTAAAAATATAGACTTCCGTGCGAGTTAATTTATACTTTTTTGCCACATTTTGACATTCTAAAAGCAAGGGAGCGGCATTGTCATATTGTTTACTTCTCAAATAAACATTAGCCCGTGTAGAACTATAATAAATCGTGTAATAGGGGTTTTTGAGGATTGATAAAAGTTTTTTTTGCTTGTCAAAATAGTAGTGGTACGAATCGGCACTCCGATAATTATTGACAGACCAGCTCAAATTTCCAAAAATCTTGAAAAATCGCTCATATTTTTAGGGTCATTCATGGTCATTTTACATAATTTCAAGCGGCGGAAGAATATCCTAAATTATGCAAAATTTGTGTTTATTGGTGATTTGTGGATACTTACTTATTAAACGGTGGTGTAAATTATTACAAAAGACAAAAAAATAAATCCAAGTTTGAGGGTTCAAACTTGGATTTATTTACTATTCCCAATGCTTCAAAACAGATTTTCTTCTCCTCGAAATATCCGCTTTTTGGCCATTGGTCATCATCAAAAATTCATCGTCTTGGTTATACGCTTTCACATGGTTTGGATTAATCATAAACGAGCGATGAACCCGTAAAAAACCATGCGTTTGAAGATAAGGCTCAAAGAATTTGATGGAATGAGCCACCACTTTTTGTTTACCGTTTTCTAAATAAAGAATGGTATAATTGATGTCTCCTTTCAGCAAAACAACATCATTGATTAACACCTTTTTGGATGTTTTATGGTTGAGAATCAGCAGAGAATTATTGCCTTTTTGTTGGTAAGTTTTCATGGAGCTAAGTTTACTTTTTTTAATGATTAGTTATGAATGATGAATGGTTCGCCGTAGCAACTATAAATTTTCCGTTTAACTATACTTTAACATTCATAACTCATCATTCATAATTTTCTTAAAAGCCCACCTTCAATTTAGTCCCAGCATTTAAATATTTTAAAGTAGCTCCTGTTTTGTAATCTACACTCTTGGCATTGGCAGCATTGCTGGTTATCGTAACCGTGTGATTATTGATGATTACATTATCGGTTGCCAAAGGAATTCTGCTTGGAAACCAAGTATTGGTACTTTCCCAATTACCCGTGAGAACACTATTAACAAAGTCTCCAACATTCACCAACACATTCCCAGAATTGGCACTTGTACATGTGATACCATTCAAGGTTTGTTCACATTTTGCATAATAATTTGTGGTTGTACTCGGGCTAACTGGCATCGTTACCAATGAATTATCCAATGCTTTATACCACTTCAACGCATACGTTCCCGAACCGCCCGAACAACCCGTGGCGGTGAGAGACACACTTCCGCCTACGGCTATATACGCACTCGGTTGTGGAATAGGTACGGGAGAAACGGGATTGACGTTTACGACAATTTGTTGCCTTGTACTTACACAATTTGATGTTCCTCCCGTTTCACAAGCCACAAAATACGTAGTGGAAGCACTCAAAAGGGGACTGGTAAATGTTGCTCCCGCTGTGCCAATAGTGGCAATATTTGAAGTGTACCAAACGGGATTACTTCCTACGGAACACGTAGCGGATAAAGTAGCGGTTGTTCCAATACAAATTGTTTGCGTACTTGAAAAAGTTTGTATCGTTGGAATTGGTTTTACTACTACTGGACTCGTAGCAACTCTATCTCGTTGATAATTAACGGTTTCACAACCTATGTAATAAGTTGTACTCGCTGCCGTAGGAGTGACTGATAATGTTGTACCAGTCCCTAAGGGAAATCCCCCTACCGCTACAGTGTACCAAGTGGGCGTTGTCGTGGCGGCACAAGTGGCTGATAAAATCACTGGACTACCCTGACAAATACTTGTTGAACTCACCGAAACATTAGAAGGTGGTGGTGGTCCAGCAAAATTGATGTTGACAAATATGCTCTTTTTGATAGTTGGCTCACATTCTGAATAAAGTTGAAATTCGAGATTTGAAAAAGACATTAGACTCGTGGGGAATTTTCTGGAAATATTTACATCGTAATCTTCAACTCGACAAGTCATGGGACTTACTGAAAACGAACCAAATTTTGTAATGGTCGTGTTGGGTACAGGTACGCCTGAACTTCCTGCGGCTGAAATTTGTAAATCACTGGCATTGGTTTGACCGATAAAACCCAGGCTATACGTTCTGGTTTCGGTAGCATTATCGTTACAAACCTTTACTTTAAAATTACCTGCCGTTCCGAGTGACACGTTTGAAATAGTTGTGTCTGATTTGGTTGTTCCCAAAATCTTGAATTTGGGTTGGTCTCTTTGGTAGCCACCTTCGAACGGGCAACTGGTTTTACTCCCAGTCTGTAATTTAAATAATGGTGTACCAAACATTGGGTCACGGTAGATATTAATGTTTAGTAAATCGCCTGCGTCATTGTCTTCTAGGTGCATCGTCATAGTTTGTGTATTACTACTCGTTGTACTGTTGGTCTGCCCATAACTTTTGCTGGTTCGTAAATTATACCCAGCCGAAAAGCCTGAACCGCCAATATTTACCACACCTTGTAAACCTGTATTTGATTCTATGTAGTGGTCAACGATTAGTGTATTTGTTTGATTGGTACTTACGCTCGTGGTTCTATCTAAATAAGGGGCTCCACCATTTAAATTTATTAAGCCATAATCTGGATTTGGTATAGTAGCATTGGCTACATTAATATCATTGAGTGTTATTAATTGTTTCCAAACATTCAATTGATTTTTGGCATCTATGCGTTGTTTTAGGGGAAGAGAGGTATTGAGTGTGTCGAGCCTACGCAGTTCGATTTGGTCAACGATATTGGTACGTGTAAATAAATTGAGTCTTTTAGTTCCATCTATTGGTACCATCGCAAGCCCGCTTTTTGTGTAGGTACTATAATTATTGGCAGCCGGGTTTATGAACAGCTGTTCATAAACGGCATAATTATAATCCAAACCTTCGCACAGAAATATATCTTCACCCGAACCCGGTGTTGCTCCAAAGCCCGTAGTACTACTTATACACGTTTCATTGTTCTTTATTTTTACACTTGAATTTCCTTCTGTACCAGAGCTTGTAAATTCCACGTATGCCTCAATATCAATCAATCCAAATGCGGCACTACCCTTATATCCAAGTTTAATGGCACCATTTCCAGAGTTGGCTAAATCTTCTGTTATACTATTTTCTACCGACTGACAAGCCGTTTTGTTGATTTCAAATCTGGTATAACTTTGGTCACCTGGAGGTGCATGGAGCACTGTAATTGGTAACTCAGGCTGTGTAATAATACTGGGTTGACCAGTGCTATTCAAAACCAAAGGTACGTTTGGTTCTTTAACACCATCAACAATAAATGGTAAAACCATTGTATATTGTTGCAAAGCACCATTTTGTAAGATTTCAAACCCAAATACCAACCATTCTTGTGACCGAGCTTTTGCAAAGGTAAAAGTACCAGTATACGTGTATATTCTGGGGTCATTATTAAAATTAGTAAATGGTATATTTACATAGGCATCATAGGCATAATTCTGTTCATTTTTTCCGATGCCTCCCGGTAGTGATATGTAGTTTGTTATTTCTCCAAAAGAGTTTATGGCAATTTCGATGGTGATGGTCACGGGCTTACCAGCGGTGGCTTTGAAGCAAAGCCCAGGAGCAGTTGAATTAAAAGTGGTGGCTATCCACCCATTATTAGCAGCTTGAGTTACATCATTTGTACCATAGAAAGCTGAGCCATAATAAGCGTTGTTGCCTGCAACGCTACCACCTGTGCTGGTTACTTTAAGGGCGCCAACTGAGCCATTATTGCCAAGAGGCTGAATCCATTGGGATAAACACATTTCGGAGTTTAGCATAAAGCATAAAATTGCGATTATGCCTAAAGGAAATTTTGTAAAATAAGTTTTCATTTTTATGGAAATTTTTGAGGTAAAAAATTAGTAAATAATTAGAAAATGGTGTGTCAGTGAATTATGTACTGACTTAGCTTTTTATTCTAAAATTTGATTTCAATATTATTTTAAAATCCAACCTTCAATTTTGCAGCACTATTCAAATACTTTAAATTTCCACCACTTTTCAAATCTACACGCTTGGCATTAGCGGCATTGGTGGTTATCGTAACAATATGATTATTGATAATTACTGTATCCGTTGACAATGGAATTCTGTTCAAATCCCATGTGCTGTTATTTTCCCAATTCCCCGTGACGATGCTATTGATAAAATTCCCTACATTCACCGCTACATTAGCTGAAGCAAGACTTACGCAGGTAACACTATTCAAAGTCTGTTCACATTTTGCGTAATAATTGGTGGTGGTGCTTGGACTAATCGGCATCGTTACCAATGAATTATCGGAGGCTTTATACCCTTTCAAAACATAGGTTCCTACGGTTCCTGAGCAACCCGTGGCAGTGAGTGATATGCTTCCACCTGTTGGTATGAACGCATTTGATTGTGGTGTGGGCATGGGTGAAGCAAGGGCGTTTACAACCATACTTCCAACACTACTGCAACCATAGCCGTTTATAACGGTTGCCATATACGTGTTAGTAGTCGTAGCCACAATACTTGGGGTTGTTGCCCCACCTGGCGACCAAACGACCGCATTTACCGGCGATGTAGCAGGAACTTGCCAAGTTGGACTATTTACCAATGTGCCATTATTGCCATTGCCCGTAGCATCTGCCGTAGTTGTTCCGATGCTCTCATCAAATTTATAATAGGCTACTAATCCTGCACTATTGGTTGGAATTGTACTGTTCATATTGGTCAGCATTTGGGCTGAGGTTCTTACCACATTCCATAGTCTCAATTCGTCTATCGTACCATTGAAATGATTACAAATACAAGCTGTCGGTTGTTGTCTGCCAATATTCATAGGTTGAACATCTTGTGAAAACGTAACAGAGGCTGTTCCTGAAGCAATCCCATTGATGTAAAAAGTGAGCGTGCCTGCATTGAGCATGATAGCTACATGTGTCCATGTATTTTCTGAAACTGTACCCGTTGAATAAGACCATGCACCTGTATTTTTTGTGTAAAAACCCATTCTTAACGAATTTGTATTCAAAAGTGGGTCGGCATTCAATTGCCACAAAAAGTCATAATCACCTTTGTCAACGATGGTTATATTTCGACCTGAATATTTTACCCAAGCCTCCATGGTAAATGTTGCTCCTAAATTGATACTGGCACTGTGCGGAACGGTAACGTATTGGCTACTTGTTTTCACAAAATTTAAAGCATTATTATTGACAACATTTGAATTGAGCGTAACCGAGCCTCCATTGCAAAAAGTGGTAGCTCCACTGGCAGTTATGGTGGGGGCAGTGGGACTTGGATTTGAATTAACATTTACAACAATGGGTACACGAGGACTGGCATTCGCTCCTTGTTCGCAACTAACTCTATAGGTTGTTGTGGTAGTAAGCAATGGCGTAATAAAAGGCGAACCCACAAATAAAGGCGGTGGCGGTGGATTGCCTACAATAATAATAGTGACCGCTTCCCACCAAGTTGGGGTGGTTCCCGCAACACAAGTGGCAGATAAGGTAGCCGTATTATTCATACAAATATTAGTGGGTCCAGTAATATTTGTTGGAACAGAAATATAAGGATTGTGGATAACCGTAATTGTATTGTCCGTTTCATTAGCAACTGACATATCAGGTTTGCCGTCTCCGTCCAAATCACTGATAGACACAAATCGTGGCCCAGTGCCAGTATAAAAATTTACTTTGGTAGCAAAAGAGTTAGCCGAAATACTTCCGCTTGTAGCAATATTACGAAAAATAGAAAGCGAATTATCTGAATAATTGGTGGAGATGATGTCAAGTTTACTGTCTCCATCCATATCTCCTATGTGTGCGGAAATAGGAGATATTCCTATAGGAAAATCAACTTTAGTAGCAAAACTGATAATGCCACTCGAACTGGTATTTCGGAGCACAGAAATGTCGTTGTTGCCTGAGTAGTTAGCTACAACTAAATCGGATTTATTGTCTCCGTCTAAATCACCAATCGTTACTGAAAAAGGCCCACCACCCGTAGTAAAATCAATTTTTGTGGCAAATGAACTGGCATCAATCGCCCCGCTTGTAGCAGTATTCCGAAAGACGGAAATGGTATTTTTACCATAATTGGCAACTGCTAAATCGAGCTTTCCATCGCCATCCAAATCTCCACTACTGATAAATGTTGAACTTTGTCCTCCCTCTAAAGCAAAATCGACTTTATTTTGAAAAGAAATACTACCACTTGATGAAATATTTCGCAAGACCGAAATAAAAGGATTACCACCGTGGGCAATTGCCAAATCGGGTTTTCCATCACCATCAAAATCACCAATATTTACACCACGAGGAGATAAACCTGTTATGAAATCAACTTTTGCTGTAAAAGAGATGCTTCCGCTTGTTGATGTATTGCGAAATACTGATACAGAATTACTGCCAAAATTTGCCACTGCCAAGTCGAGCTTTCCATCTCCATCCAAATCGCCGATAGCAATAGAGCGAGGATTAGTAGCCGTTAAAATATCAATCTTTGCGGCAAGAGAAGTGGCAACAATAAGCCCAACTGTAGTGGTATTACGAAGAACAGAAATAGTGTTTGCATTGAAATTAGCAGTTACCAAATCCGTTTTCCCGTCTCCATCCAAATCGCCACTTGCAATAAATAGCGATAAAGCACCTGCCGTAAAATCAAGTCCTTCCTCAAAACTATCCATGGAAATGCTCCCTCCTACATAAGTTACTCGAAAGGGTACGGAACTAAACCCTGTCAAAGACGTAGATAAATTGAGTACCGAAATGGG
>JAZKDE010000148.1:6453-14181 GCA_040387735.1 Bacteroidota bacterium | reverse complement strand
TTTTGTATCGCTCTTTTAGGGTAGCACAATTCTTGAATCTGCTGATTCTTGAATCTTGGGATTCTCAGTCAGAATCTTGAATCTGCTGAATCCTGAATCTTAGGATTATGAGTCAGAATCCTGAATCTTGGAGTGCATCAAAAAGTCTGGAGCAAGCACTTCTTATTTCAAGAAAGTCTGTTTAAGATTACTTATTGAACCTCAGGTGCTTTTAGGTTAAGAGCATCAAAAATCATTTGCCCCACACTTTTGATGCACTCCAATAATTGTGAAAATATGGCATGTTAATTAATACCTGATCTTACGCTTTAATTATACAAATATTTACTAAATGTAAGGGCATTATTACACAGCTATTTTTGGCTATATCTAAGGGAGGTTAATCTTAACGATTTATGTTATTCTAAACTGAAATACTATGGCAAATAAAGAATTTATTTCTCAACAAGCCCGCAAACGTTTTGAAGAGCCACCCCAACTCATTGAAACAGAACGGTCTTCTTTATTAGTGATACCTCTTTGGGCTAAACTGGCAATTGAACAAGTGCCAAGCTCAACCAATAAGGCTGGATTTATTTTGCAGTTAGGCTATTTTCGTTTGATGGGGAGATTTTTCCATCCTAAAACCTATCCTCAAAAGGATATTGATTTTATTGTTCAAAAATTCTCTGGCGACCCTAACGAAGTTGATATTGATGAATATAAGCTAACTTCTTGTTATCGTCATCGAGAAATTATCTTGCTTGGATTTGGGTTCAATGCGTATTCTGGTGATAGAAACATCCATAAAAGCTTACTGGATGAAGCTACCAGAATGGCTCGTAATCAAACGAAGCCGAATCTTATGTTTGATAATTTAGTGGCTTACTTATGGGAGAAGCGTATCGAAATACCCGCATACTATCAACTTAAAAGCCTCATTAAAGAAGCTCTTGAAACGGTGGAAAAAGAGCTGAACGATATTCTAAAACGGCATTTGACTCCGCAAGACATTTTACTATTGGATAATTTATTCCAAAAATTGCCATTAACCAAGATGGGGGCTGGAGTGGTGAAATATGATTTAACTTTGTTCAAAAAGATTCCTGAGTCGATGGAAAACCAAGAAATTCTGAAAAGAGTGGAAATGTTCATCCAAATTAAAGCCATGTATGAACAACTTTTTCCTGTTATTAAACGGCTCAATTTATCTCATACGACCATTCGATATTACGCTGAATACGTCATTGATACCCAAACTGCCCAACTCAAAAACAACCTCTCCCAGCGTAATCTGTGGCTAATTGCCTTCATTATTCATCAATATTTTAGCCTGGGTGATGCCTTGATTTTAACCTTCCAAAAGGCGGTCAAAATGGCGTTGCATGGAAGTGAAAATAGACAACAGGGTAATTACTGGAATTCTAAACCAGTCAGAACCCGACTGACTGCGATGGTTTCTACGCATAGTATTTCTCACGCTGAAATGCTGGCTGAAATTGAAAGAATTTCTAATGAAATCCTCTTAACCGCTGAGGTGAAAATAGCACAAATCCAAGAATTATATCGTCAGAAAAGGATTGATGAAAATACCTTATCGCTTGATATTGAACGGATTAAAGAATTACAAGAGCTGAATTCTTCCACTCAAAATAACGATGATTATTACAAAGAATTAGAAAAAGTGTCTTTCCGTTTGCAATTAAAACTATCAGGAATGTTGGAGTATCTGCAGTTTTCTATGCAAAATACGAGTCATCCTTTACTCAAATCTATTACCTATTTCCAAGAAAATAAGGCTAACATTATCCAGAAAAAGGATTTACCGATTGATTTTCTGAACATGGACGAACAGCAAAGAATTTATACTGACCAAGGTAAACTCAAAGTGTCGCTTTATAAGATGTTGCTCTTCAAACAGATTCAAGAGCATTTAAAATCGGGGGAGCTGCACGTGGAGAATTCGTATAACTATCAAGCCTATACGCACTTTTTAATCCCGATGGATAAATGGGAGAAACATCGTGAAGACTATTTACAAAAAGCTGGAATTGTACATTTTAAAGAAGCTGGGAAAACTTTGCTTGACATCAATCAGACCTTAAATCGTCAGTTTGAGAGGGTTAATCAAAATCTACCAATGAACCCTTTTATCAGTATTCATAGTCACGGAAAATGGAAAACCCATAAGCCACAAGAAGATGTATTCGGAAAAGAAGAAAAACAACGATTAACCAAATTGCTCTACCCACCAGAACGTTCTGTTCCTATTTTGAGGGTGCTTTCACAAGTCCATCAACTCAGTGACTTCCTCTCATTTTTTCAGCATCATAGCCCTCTGATGAACCCTAAAAGACCGCCAGAGCGTTTGTTTTATGCTGCCTTAATTGGCTATGGTGAAAACATTGGTATTCTACCGATGGGTAATATTTCAGAGAATATTGATAAAAATGCCTTAGATACCGTAGCAACCCACTATTTTGATGCTGATACCTTGCTTGAAGTCAATGATTACATTGTGGGTTTGACTAATCAATTACCCTTAGAAGACTTATTTAGACGAGTTTCTGGCTTTGTCCATACCAGTAGCGATGGGATGAAAGTCAATGTTTCAGGTCCATGTTTGAGAGCTTCGGAATCTTACAAATATTTTGGCAATGGCAAAGGAGTAGTGATTTATTCTCACTTAGACGAAGCGGGTCAATTGACATTTTCAACGGTCTTTTCAGCCGATGAACCCGAATCAGCCCACCTTTTGAATGGATTGACTCACAATGAATTACTAACACCTGATGCTCATTCCACTGATGACCACGGGCATTCTTTACCCTGTTTTGCCATTACCTATTTTATTGGAATTGACCTTCGACCTCGGATCGCCAATCTTAAACACAAGGAGTTATTTTCTATTGATGCCGTTTCAACTTACAAAGAAAAAGGCTATAAAATTGTGCCAAACGAGAGAGTAAACATTGACAACATAATTGAACACTGGGACGATATTTTGCGAGTAGTTTGTAGCATCAAATTGGGTCATACACAGGCTTCTGACCTATTTAGGAGGCTAAATCGGCAGGCGTTCCTGTCCTATGATAGACAGAATCCATTATATAAAGCCCTTTCTGATTTGGGCAGACTTTTAAGAACCATTTACATCCTCAGATACATTGACGACCCAGAAATTAGAGCTTCGGTGGAAGAAGTATTAGCCAATGGCGAGCATGGTAATGCTTTTGCCAGAGCGGTGATTGGCAGTGAAGATTATCGCTGGCTCACGCAAAGAGAACAACTCACTGCCGAAGGATGTAAACGACTGATAATGAACATTATAAACTATTATAGCCACTTGTTGATGTTACAAATTTTGGACAGTTGTGCCACGCTATCAGAGCAAAAAGAGAAATTGAAACTCATTTTGCAAACCAACACGCATACGTGGTCGCATATTAACTTAAAAGGGTCTTTTGACTTTGGTAAAAAGGAGGAAGAGTTACTTTTTGATTTGGATAGGTTATCAAAAATTAAATTAAGCCGCTGAGAATCGTTTAAATGTGATTTTATGCGACTCGAAAAATTCTACGGAAGTCGTGGTGAAACTCGCACTTTTCTTTAGTTGCAACCCAAATTCTGTAAGACCCGCGACGATTTTTGTACGTTCTTTTAATTTTACCCCATTGGCTAAAACCACCGAAGCTCAGATTTCTGGGTCGTCAACGTATCTGAGGATATAAATGGTTCTCAAAAATCTGCCTAAATCAGATAAAGCTTTGTATAGTGGATTTTGTCTATCGTAGGAATTTAGCCTCCTAAACAGGAGTGCATCAAAAAGTGTGGGGCAAGTACATTTGTATTTTAGGAGAATCATTTTAAGATAGCTAATTGAACCTCATTCGTTCTTGGGCTGAATATATCAATAATCATTTACCCCACACTTTTGATGCACTCTATGGTTCCGAATCCGAAGCAGTCGAATCCTTTGAATCCACGGCGGAATCGACCGATTCCGCCGAATCGGAGTGCATCAAAAGGTGTGGGGCAACCTAATATTAGGATAAGATTTAGGTTGCCCCACACTTTTTGATGCACTCCATATTTGGTTGCAACTAAAGAAAAGCAAAAAAAATCCCACGACTTCCGTTGATTTTTTTTGCTTTTCTTTAGTTGCAACCAAGATTCTGAACAAAAAGAATTCGCTCAACGCTGCATTTTCGTACAAATACTCTGGCTTTGACAAAGCATCGGTGGCCAATACGGCAGTTGATGAACGTTTTGCCATGTTTTACTCGACGGTTATTGTGGCATCCGCAAGAGAAGCGGTTAGTATGGTGGATATGTACTCGGGCGGCTCTTAGATTTGTGTATTAAATTTTTCCAAGAATTTGTAACTTGGAAAGTATCTCAAAATGAGGGAAAACCAGAACCCGTAGAGAGTACCTTATTGTGAGCGGCTGAGCTAAGACTCATGGAACGATTCAAGGCTCTACGGGTTACTATTCACAAGATTCATGCGGAACGCCGCCCGATAAAAATTTGGGAAAGACCCATGTAAGAGTAATGAATGTAAAATAGCTTTTCTGGTTCACAATTTCACAAAATTCAATACTTAAAGTCATGAAAAATTACGCATTTTTTATTGGTATTGACATCTCAAAAGAGACGTTAGATTTTGCCTTAATTGTTAGTAATATTGTCCAATTCCATTTTCAAGTTATTAATGATAAATTGGGTATAGAGTCATTTATCAAACAAGTCAGGAAACATCATAAGGCGTTCTCTTTCGAAAATAGCTTATTTTGTATGGAACATACGGGTATTTATAACAATCCACTTCTAAGCTATTTACATCAAAAACAGGCGAATGTATGGCTCGAACAAGCAACCCAAATCAAGGCAAATATGGGTGTTTCTCGTGAGAAAAACGATAAAGTCGATTCACAAAAAATTGGACTTTACGCTTATAAAAACCGAGAAGATGTCAAGTTATGGACACCTAAACGCCCGGTTATTGTTCAAATAGATCGTCTAACAGCTCTTAGAGACCCATTAGCGGAGTGCCGCCCAGTTAAAGTATCAAAGTTCTAAAAAACACCTCTTTCTGATGCAAAAGGATTAGTGGATAAAAAAACGCTAAATTTTGAAACATCCCTTTGTCAAAGTTCAATGGATGCGATGAAGGCAGATTTAAAAGCAGTCGATAAAAAAATAAAAGAGCTTATTGACCAAGATTCAGTTCTTAAAGAGCTCTTTGACATTGCGGAGTGCCGCCCAGTCGATTCAGTTAAAGGAATTGGATCAGTCATTGCCACCGAAGTTTTGATTACAACCAATGAATTTAAGGATATTACTGACCCTAAAAAATATACTTGCGGGTGGCGTTCCATTTATAGCGGTTTTGCTCCCTTTGAACATTCATCAGGTCAATACAAAGGCAAGGCCAAAGTCAGTAATAAAGCTAATAAAAAAGTTAAAGCTTTGTTCCATAACGGAGCCATGTCCGCTATCCAACATTGCACCGAAATAAAAGAATACTACCAGCGTAAAGTTGGTGCAGGTAAGAATGAAATGCTCGTAATCAACAATGTTTGTAACAAGTTGATCCATCGTATTTTTGCGTGTGTTTCTCGAAGAGAAAAATATAATGAAAATTATATTCAAACATTTGCATGAATCATAGAAATCGTTCCGCTTTTCAATCAAGTTATTAAAAGTACGATTCATTCAACTGATACACACAGCTCAACCGAAGGGTTCTTCTTCAATTTTGGTGAAAGCTTATTTCTCCTTTAAAATCACAGATGCTTAAATTCTCATATTCTCCTCTTATTTCTAAATGGGCGGGTTACTGGTGAAAATTTATTTTCTAAAACTGCATTAGCAAATACTTTTCACCAAAATTGAAGAAGAACCAATTACTAATGGATTATACACCAATTACTTTTTTAAAAAAGTATAGCAATATTTTTTATTAATCTGAGTTTATCCCAATTTTATTCTCTTTACAAAGATGCAATCGTATCTTTGATTTATCAAATTCATATTTGCCTCTAAGATTATTTCATGTCCAATATCATCAACCCTCACGATAAATTTTTTAGAACATCTTTCTCTCGGTTAGATGTAGTTCGGAGTTTTATTGAAGAAGTTTTACCAAAACAATATCGGGATAAAATTAATCTTGATTCGCTTCGATTGTCGAATTCATCCTTTATTGATGAAGAGCTTTCAGAACATTTGGCGGATTTGGTTTATCATGCGGAATATGCGGGTGAACCCGCTAAGATTTCTTTACTATTTGAACATAAATCCTATCAAGAAGATTTTCCAGAATTGCAGTTGCTCCAGTACATGAACAATGCATACAGAGAAGAACGGAAACAAAAAAAGAAGGATAAAAAAGTCAAGAAATCTACCGTGGTAATTCCGATTGTTATTCATCACGGAACGAGTGCTTGGAAAAAGGTTTCGATGAGAAAACAGTTTGGTAATCCTAATGAAGATTTACGGAAGTTTTTACCAGAATTTGATTATTTACTTTTCTCGCTCAATGATTTTGAAGACAACCAAATTGTCAATTTTAAAGATACATTTCTTTCAACAACTGCAATGCTTTTAAAGCATAGTAGGGATGAGAAGGACAAATTGTTAGCCATTGAATCATTTTTGATTAAAAAATTAAAATTGTTAGAATCCTCACACGAAAACGACTTTATAAGTGCCATTTTTTATTATTTGCACAGTACATCGAACTTGACATCAAATGAAATCGTTATTATATTTACCAAAGTTTCAACCATTGTAACCAATATTGCCATGACAGCGACAGAACAACTTAGAGAAGAAACAATTTCTAACGTCATTAGAAATCTGATTCAAAATGGAGCTTCGATGGAGTTGATTTCCAAATCTTTTGGATTATCGTTTCAAAAAATTGAAGAGATAATTCAAAAAATGAAAACTCCGTCCAATTAAAAAAGTCTTTTATGACAGCGACAGAACAACTTAGATAGGAAACTATGGAGTTCGCCAATTTTGATGCACTCCGAGTTACTAAATGATATTTTTACAAATGTAGATAATGGGAGACTCCTGTATGTCCAGTAATAAAGCGAATTTCCTCGAAATTTGGGTGATACTCCTACATTAAACAACCAGCAAGAAAAAAATTACGCCAAACCCGAGACGATATTGTAAGTTCTTTTAGTTTTACCGAATGTTAGCGTGTTTTAAGAGTAAAAACTTGAAAAGGAATTTTCGGGAGCCAGTAAAAAAACGCTTTATTCACTGTTTTTTGCACATCTAAAACCCGTATGGCAAAGGCTTGTTTCGGCAGTACAAGTTGAAATACCACCAGTTTTAAATCCATGACAAACCATTGGGTCGCAAAGAAAAGAACCACCACGTTGATTTTTTTCATTTGGTTTTTCTATTGAATTGTCGCTACACCATTGCCATACATTACCTTCTAAATCTACCAAGTTGAGTTTATTTTTACCAAAATACCCAACAGGTGAAGTGGTCAAAAACCCATCTTCAACGGTGTTTTTAAGAGGAAAGTTGCCTTGCCAAAAATTGGCTTTATATTGATTGCCCTCTTTATAATTTTCGCCCCAAGTGTAGGTGGATTCATCCTTTTTATTTCCATTTTTTTGGGCTAATAAAAATTCTTGACTGGTGGGAAGTCGCTTCTTAGCCCATTTACAATAAGCAATGGCATCGTTCCACGAAACTTGCGTTACTGGGTGATTATGG
>JAZKDE010000148.1:0-6443 GCA_040387735.1 Bacteroidota bacterium | reverse complement strand
CTTCGGTTCATTTTTACCAAAAGGGTATTTCCAAGTTGCCCCTTCAACCAAATTCCAATCACCAGTTTTGAAATCAAAAACACCAGCATTACCAAATTTTTCGGCTTGGGTTTTGAAATGTGTTTTTTCAACAAATTCGCTGAATTGGGCTACGGTAACGGGCGAAACATCCATCCAAAAATCTTCAAGCTCCTCATTTCCTTTCACCAGTACCATTCCATTTTTTTCGACAGGCGTATCATTACAGCTCGATAATAAACCTATTAAGAATGCCAGGATAAAGCCCTTTTTTAAATATAGATTACACATTTGGTTTCACTGATAAAATTAAAATCTGTTTTTTCAAAGCGAGCATTTTTCAATGTCATTTACTTTTTCTTCTTCGATTTTTCCCAATTCTTGATTACACCATCCATGATACTCTTTTCCACGCCGAACACCTTACCTTTTTGGGCTAATGGCATAAAATCATCAACGTACTTTTGGCTAATGGTTTCATTATCACCATATTGCTTTCTGAGAGCATTGAGTTTCTGGTGCATATCATTCTTGATTTTGCTATAAGCTGGGTCATTATAATAATTGTGTTGCTCATTAGGGTCTTTCTTTCTATCAATCAATTCCCAGTAATCATTGTCAAAATAATAATGGATGAGTTTATATTTTTTGGTGATAGCAGCATAGTGTCGGTTCACATTATGCTCCGATGGATGCTCATAATAATGGTAATAAACGGCATCTCTTTTCCAATTTTTCATATCACCAGTAAGCACAGGCAGTAAACTTTTACCTTGCATATCGGCAGGCTGCTTTACACCCGCTACCTCTAAAAATGTTTGAGCAAAATCAAGATTCTGCACCAAGGCATCGGATTTACTACCTGCTTTTATGCGATTGGTCCATGAAATTAGCAATGGTGTTTTAAAACTTTGATCATATACAAACCGCTTATCAAACCAGCCATGCTCACCTAAATAAAAGCCTTGGTCTGAGGTATAAACGATGATAGTGTTGTCCATTAAATTATTAGCTTCCAAATAATCAAGCACTCGACCTACGTTTTCGTCCACAGATTTGATAGTTCCGAGGTAGTCTTGCATATATCTTTGGTATTGCCATTTGGCAAGATCCTTATCTGTCATGGTTGGATAACGTTTTTTAAATTCATCCATAACAGGCTTATAAGCAGCGTCAAAATTCACTTTTTGAGTGGCATCCAGCCTCCCAACTTCGGCTTTGTATCTTATTCTATCTACGCCAATTTCTTTTAAACCTAATTCATCCATCATTTCAGGATACACTTTGCTATCGCCTGCCCAACTCATGTTGCCGTGTATGTTCATTTGAGCAACTTTGGCAGCAGGCATTCCTTCGTGTGAATCAAATAAAGTAGCTGGCTCAGGGAAATTTTTCTGTGTATATTCTTTCATGTGTCTTTCAGCCATAAGCCAGGAGCGGTGCGGTGCTTTATGCAGGTACATTAGCATAAATGGCTTATCTTTTTCACGCTCTTTTTGAAGCCAGTCAAGTGTCATATCTGTAATAATATCTGTTACATATCCACTTACTTTAATGTTACCTTCATTTTTAGTAATAAAGTCTGGATTATAATAATTGCCTTGGTCGGGTAAGATTTTAAACTGATCAAAGCCTTTTGGACTATTGCCAAAATGCAATTTACCGAACATAGCGGTTTGATAGCCAGCATTTTGTAGTAATTGTGGGAATGTTACGTTATTAGTATCAAAAGCAGAAACATTATCCACCTTACCATTTTTATGCGAATGTTTACCCGTAAGAATTGTCGCTCTTGATGGAGCACAAATGGAGTTAGTTACACAAGCATTGGTAAAAAGCATACCTTTTTTTGCAATTCTATCTATGTTTGGGGTTTCAATAAGCGTATGGTCATAAGCTGAAATAGCCTGATAGGCATGATCGTCAGACATGATAAATACTATATTTGGTCTTTTTGTATTTTGGGCTATACAAGCAAAATTAAGAGCAACATTTACAAAAAATATTGAAAGGATAAATAGTTTACAATATTTTTTCTGAGAGTGCGGATTCAGCATAATGTTATTTTGTTTTGAGCTTATTTATGGAAATTTACAATTTTAAAAGTATTTGGGGAATTCATCAGATGGTAAGATAGGAATTGTTTGTTCAAATAAAAGCAGTAATAATGGAATTATCAATACTTCATTAAGCTTATTTTAAGCTTAGCACCTAAGTTTATAATAATGAAAGGATTCACGCAAAAATGTTTCTTTTGTTGAATTAAATAATTGCCTTACAGCAAGTTTTACCACCATTCACACCGTTTGAATAAATTGGTAAGCTATGTTTAAATGAAATCCATACTAAGTTTGCAACAGGATTTTGAAAACAGATGCTAACTTAAGAGAATACAATGAGGGAAATTGCAACCTTTAAACAAAATTATTATTTGATTTTTATTTCAAAAGTCGAAACTGGCAACCCTTCCAGATTCATCAAATTTGCTTTTGTAAAAGGTTGCCAGCCATATTGGATTTTTTTGAAAGATTTTAATGGTTTTTTTATAATAATTACTTTATATCCTGAAAGTTTGGCTTCGGCGACAAATTTTTGACCTGTGGAATCTTCCAACTCAAAACCTATTAATGCTTGATTATTTTTTGTTTCTAAAACTTGGTCGAACGTTAAGATGAATTGATTAGATTCTACGCTAAGTTTTACCAATTTTGGACCAGAAGCAACAATTTTCTTATAATAGGTTTTTGCTAAAGCTACTCTTGCTAATCGCTCGCCCACTACTTTTTTATTAGTTGGATGCACATCTGTTGGATTTCCAAAATCGCTGGTTACTGCCATTCCTGAGTTTGGAATTGATATTGACATTTGTCTTTGACTATCTCGAAAATTTGCCCAATATTCTGATTTATACCCTTTTTCAGTTCCGATTGATGATAATTGACAGAAATAAAATGGGAAATTGCCTAACTGCCATTTTTTCCGCCAATCTTTCACCATGCGGGGTAATAAAAGCTCATGTTGCTTTGTGCGTTCCAAACTCAAGGAGTTACTCTCACCTTGATACCAAATGACTCCTTTTATTGGAAAATCAAGTAATGGTTCAATTCCCGCTTTGTATAAAAAAGTAGGTTTGAATGGGTGATTATAACCCAAAGAATCTTGCGGAATTAAAGCATCATTTTTGATTAATTTATCTAAATTTTGATGCCCTCGTTCAATGCACCAAGGCTCTAAATACTCGTTTTTAAGCCAATTTTCCTCAAAAACCTTTGAAATATCCTTATCATCTCTAACTGACTCTGCACTCATCCATGCCTCGGTGGGAGATCCTCCAACCGCTATATTAATTAATCCAATTGGAATGTTTAACGAGTCTTGCAGCATTTTACCATAATAAAAACCAACCGCTGAAAAGTCACGTGCTGAAATAGAATCGCTGATTTGCCAAGAACCTTTATAGAAATTTTCGTACTGTAATTGGTTCATTTGCTCCACTTTGTATGGTATATTGAAAACTGATAATCCCGACTGGAAATTTAACAACCGAAGATTTTTATTAAAAGCTTTGGGGAAAGTTTGATGGGAAAATTGCTCATTTTTCAGCATAAATGCCATATTAGATTGACCAGCACAAAGCCACACATCACCAATCAGAATATCGTTGATGGTAAGTGTATCGCCTTCACTTATAACCTGTGCAACTTGCGGTTTAGCACTGGCTTTTTGTGTTCTAAATACTACTCGCCAAACTGAATCTTTATTAGTAACAACCTCTTTTTTAGTATTGTCAAAGATTATCTTTACCATCGAATTTGGCAACGCTTTTCCCCAAAAAGGAATTTCTTTTTCACGCTGTAAAACCATTTTATCAGTAAAAATCTTATCAAGTTTGAGGTTTTTACTCAACGATTTTCCTGCAAAGCCTTTTTTTTCTTTCACATTTTCATCTAAAAAAACTGCCGTAAACATCCATTTTACTGGATTTTGCCAATCTGACTTGAAATCTGCTACTGGCAGTTTTACCAAAAGTTGATTCCAACCTAGTTTTAAATGTACTTTGGTGGGAGTTCTATATTCGTAGCCTTCATCAACGAGCGGAGTTTCTAAATTACCTTTACGCCCAGCGTGTTCGAAGTTATAAGGCGGAATTATCTCGTTATTCAGCCAAATTTTGCTTTTTCGGTCGTCCCACATACCTGCAGGTGGGGTGTGAGTGGCTGGTGAACGGGATAAATTGTTGAAGCCAATCCACATTTCAGTCTCCTTTTCAGTATCAGACCATACTCGCTTAAAAGCATAAACAGTGCTATTTTCTTTTGGATTTCCCAAAAAACTTTCCGACAATGGAGTCCACCAATGCCTGATATATATTGTACCACCTTTTACCGATTTATTAGCCGTTTTGATTTTGGTAATTTCGCCCACCAGTTCAGGTTCAAATTTTGCATCAAGATTTCCTTTGTTGTCAAAAGCCTCGGTTATTTGCCACTCAATATTGGCTTGTCGAATATAGGGAAAAGGTTTATCTTTAAAATACAAGGTTTTATGGTCGAGCAGTCTGTTTTCAAATTCGGTGAAATTTTCAGCCTCATGAATCAGCGTAGTGCCAGGTTTTATGCCCCCACCAAGCCAAGTTCTTTCTGAGGTAGCCAAAAGAGCAGGATAAAATGGGTTTTGACTTAAAATATCTTCCTGATTTGCCACCCGTCTATCGGCCCACACGCAGGTAATTGCCCCTAAATGCTCACTATCGCCTTGGTTTACATTGCCGATTTGATGCTGAAAAATGGTAATGACACTTTCGAGCGGGTCGTGGTGATTGATGTATAAAAAACGAGAATCAACAGAAGGTTTGTCCTTTGGCGACTTCGTATTGCCTTCCCAAAGTTGATGAATCGTATTTTTAGAAAGATTACCGCCTGGCAACCAGCCCATTACTTGCTTATTTTTTGATTCTATCAAAGAAATCATTTCGGGCAAGAAATTGGAATTTGTGATTTTGACTTCATCACCTCCAATGTGTAAAACAGGAACGTCGAAGGTATCACAAAATTCGATTAATAAGTTCTTTACTATCTTTACACCTTGTTCAGACTGCATATCTACACCCATAGCTCGCTTAAATGCGGCACTATGTCCAGGCATATCAAGCTCTGGCACAAGTGTTATGAAACGGTCTTTACAAAATTGGATTAATTCTTTTAGGTCATTTTGAGTATAATATTCGCCTTGATTACGGGTCATAAATTCTCCTTGCGTGAGTTGAGGATATAATTTACTTTCGAGTCTCCAAGCGACATTTTCGGTCAGGTGAAAATGAAAAATATTGAGTTTATATTGAGCCATTACCTCAATTTGTGCTTTCAAAAAAGGTAATGATTGGAAATTTCTACCCACATCGTGCATCAAGCCACGCCACGCAAAAGCAGGATAGTCTATAATGTGGCAACCAGACACATAAATACCATCTCGCATCAACTGCCGAAGCGTTTGAAGTCCATTAAATATACCGTGCGAAGTATTGGCAATGAGCTGAATTTGGCTACTATCAATCTTTAGTTCGTAGGCTTCGTCGGCATAAATTAGGGATTTTACTGAGGCTAATTTTAAGATTATTTTTTGGGACTGATTTTGCTGAAAAATAGTACCATAAGGTTCAAAAAGGGCTTTTACCTGCTTCTCAAATATCCGTAAAGTAGTATCAGATTGGAGTGAAATGGTAGTTGGAATGAAGAAAAATTGGTCGTTCCAAGTAAGCTTTTGGGGTTTTGGAATAAGTGAAGATTTTGTATTAAGTTCAAAAACATAAGGCATCACCAGCGATTTCCAATGTTGATAGCCTTTGCCCAAAAGATGTAGACCATCATTGGTAAATTCAGCTCGAAGTTTGTTTTTTTTATTGGCAAAAGCAGCGTTAAAATCTAAATAAATGTATTGATATTGTTGAGCGGCAGTTTTCAAATGCTCATTCAAAATTGGAATAAGTGATGCTTTGGAGGTATGGCTTGGGAATTGTTTAAAGTCATCATTTAGGGGCAAAATACTTTGTACAAATACCTGGGTATCAGGTGATTTTTCTTTCAAAATGGAAACAATCCTAAAGATATTTTTGGAAATACTATCGCAGGTAAGTCCATTTTTCAAGTCGTTTATACCAATCAATAGAAAAACTTTTGCAGGTTTGCGCTGATAAATTTCATCTAAACGATTTAAGACTCCAACAGTATTATCGCCACTAATTCCTCTATTTTTTATCCGCAAATCGTTAAACATTTCAGACCATTCCCCGCCATCAGTAATGCTATTTCCCAAGAAAATAATATCATCTTTAGTTTTAAGAAGATTTCTAAATTGACTTACTTTTTGATGATAATAAGTTGAAAAAAGGTTACTGGCGAATTGGGGAGAACTATTTTGAGCCTTTG
>JAZKDE010000147.1:0-18611 GCA_040387735.1 Bacteroidota bacterium | reverse complement strand
TTATCGCCCATCAAAAACCGCATTTGAGCCGCAGGAAATGATTTTAGCAATGGATTTTCAACAAATTTCTCCATCGTATTTAAGAGTGCTTTTGTTAATAATTTGCCTTCTTCGGAAGATTTAAATTGACGTTTGACAATTGCTTTATCCATGACAAAAGCTTCTCGTAAATTACTCGGAATCAATACCTTATCAACCCCCATGATTACTGAAATAACATTCCAAAGGTGCAAATACGCCTCAGAATCTGACTCAGAAGGCTCATCTCCTGATTTTCTCATGCCACGAAGCACAATATACGAAAATGCTCCGTTAGTTCCAGCCATATCTTCTTGGTTGACGGGCTTTCCCCAAGCTAAATTCCAAGTACCGTGATATTCAGTAAAAAAACGAATTGCAGCGTGCATCAATCTCACTTTCAATATTTTACGAAATGCTTCACCGTTATTCCAATTCTTTTCTTGGGTGATAATTTGAATAAATTCGCCTGTTTCTTCCAAACGTTTTAATGTATCGGTTTGAATACGTTGTGACATCGCCAAAACCTTCGCTCCATCTGCCCCTGCGTAACAATACGGAAGCGACAAACACGCCAATAATATTCCGATTTGTTGCTGATTTTTCTGAAAGAAATCAATACCTTGTTTCATCAGTTTTTTATCAGCAAAATCTGGCAAATAGCTATTTTGAGCAATGAATTCATTAACAATTTCAAAATTAGATGCTGACTCTGAAGTATTTAACCAAGAAAACATTTCTCTCACGCCCGTAATTCCATGCGTTTCGTGCAGACGAAAAATTATGTCATCAGCTAATAAATCTCCCGTTTGGCGGAGTTTATCCATTAGCTCATTTGGGAATTGACGGGTGGATTTTATGGTTTTCATATTTGTGATAAAATGTTGCTATCGGAATTACAACATATCGGTGAAGTCTTATGTTTTGGAAAATAATAAGGACGGCTTCTCTCAGAGGGAAGCCGTCCTTGAAAATACCCTATCTACCACAAATCCGTCGATAATCACAATAAACGCAATTTTCAACGTCTTTTCGTTTTTCAAATGGTTTTTCTGGACTAAGTAAATCACTGACAAAAGCTTGTAAATATTTCTCAGATTCAACAATAAAATCTTGAATTGTTTCGCCTTCTTGGAACTCCATTTTTTGCTGTAAAAGTCCCGCTTCAATATTTCGGAAAGAGTAAATTCCTGAGCTGACTTCATTTTCAGTCTCTTTCAATTTTACGCCATTGATTGTCAGACCATTTTTTGAAGTCATTTGCTTCAAAACCATGTATTTGTACAACCACAACTGTCGGAATTTATCTTTATCCTTGTCCGTCAAAAGGTTTTCAGCTAAGTCTTCTATATTGATTTTCAAATCTTTAGCTTCAACTTTTCCTGTTTTATAGTCGATAACTCGTACTTGATTTCCATTGGCTCTGTCCATTCGGTCGATACGCCCTGCAATTTTTACGGGTAAAATTTGGTCGTTTACGTTCGCTGCAAATTGTACTTTCAAAGTCTTTTCAACATCCAATAGTTCCAACGGAAACAACTCATTATCAAGCTGATAACGCAAAAACTTCTTCACAATGGTTTCGCCAACTTGATACAAAATATAGTTCATACCTTCCTCTGCTCGCAAACCTTGATTGGTTTCTTTGAAAGCCTGTTTTAGATAAGATTGAATATTTTTCAAGACGGTTTCTAAATCTTCTTTTTCAACCACTCCGCCGTTATCCACAAACTCTTTATCAATATTTTCAAAGGTTTTGTGAATCCAATTTCCGAAAGTATCCACCCCGATTTTCTCTTCCACAATTTCCTCCTCCGCAATGCCCGCAATCCGACTAAAATAGTATTTCAACGAACAATCCAAATACTGATTCAAATGCGAAGGATAAATGCCTTTTTCGGTAATTTCCTTTTCAATAAATGCCAAAATATCGTCCGTTTTCTGGATTTCTAATTTGGTTTCTTCTTCTCTTTCCTCATCGCCCGCAATGAATTTAATGGACGGATAGGTCAGTGTAATATTTTTATTGGCTTTGGCTAATTCATGCTCAATTTGAAGAATAAAGCGACTTTTCTCACCCGCTCCATACGTATCTGAGGGCAAAACGTGAACTAATACGATTTCTTTGGCACGTTGTAAAAGCCTAAAAAAGTGATATGCCATTACCGAATCAGCGTGATTATGAGTCGGTAAATTGAACTGCGGGTCGCTCAAAGCATCAAACGGAATCAAGGTATTTTGTCGCTTTCCCTGCGGTAAAGTTCCTTCGTTTACCGAGAGAATTATGACCTTTTCAAAATCCAAAGTACGGGTTTCTAACATACCCATTATCTGCAAACTTTCATCCGTTTCCGACTCAAATGGAATTTTGGTCTGCTTGATAAATTCGTACAAAAAGGTCTTGAAACTCCGCATCGTTACGGTGTCTTTTCGAGCCTCCAAAATACCTTCCATTCTCTGCAAAATCAGGTAAAATTGATATAGATATTCTGTTTCAACAGCATCTTGTGATTCCTTGTAAACGTCTCTTAATAAGTCAATTAGAGCATAAAAACACTTGATAGCATTTTGCGGATTATTATTCCAATGTTTAAAAATTATCTCAAAAAGTGGGTCATTATCTGCAATTTCTAAGAGTTCTTTAGAGCTGAGGAATACACGGTTTCGCTCGGTGATTTCTCTGAGAGTTTTTCGGATTGGGTTTAAGATCTCTTCTTCTTTATCTTGATACTTCATCAACTCCCAACGCCTCAAAAACGGATGATTCAACACCTTAACCACCTGACGATGAGAGAATTTTGGAATCTTTACTGTGCCACCATCTTCAGTTTTAAATTCTACCAAATTACGCTGCAACTCAAAAAGCGAATCAATCAGGGTGAAAAGCATGGAGTTTTTCAACGATAAACCCATTGTAATATTAAAATCCTTCACCGATTCATCCAAAGAATTCATTACGGGAACGAGCAGGTTTTCATCTCCCAAAACGATAGCCGTTTGAGTATTTTTACCTTTCTCCTTTTCCCCCTCCTCCTTTTCAGCATTCCAACTTCGATAAATATGCCCTGCCACTTTTGCTTGAATGCTGGCATTGGAAACTCCAATTACTTGAATATTTTTCGTTCCTTTTACTAACTCGTCAGTTTCCCAAAGCCATTCTTTGTTATAGAGTGGTGGAATCCCATTTTTATCATCACCTTCTTTATAATAACGCAACCAAGCTCCTGCCTTTTGGTCTTTATTTTTCAGAATGTAAGTATCTGTATCCCAAAGCGTTTCGGCAAAATCTTTGCGTTTTAATAGCGTTCTAATGATGCGTTCCTCCGCATCACTGAGGGCGTTAAATCCCACAAAATAATACTTTAAATGCTTATCTTTTTCAAGAATATATTGCTCAACATTCTCGGCTAAATCACGGTATGCCATACCCCGATACACCAAACCTTGCTCGGTCAAACGATTTCGCAAGTTTTGATAAACCGTATAAATATTTTCAAATAACTTAAAATATCGATCGGTTCGGTCAGTTTTTAAGTTCTTATCTTTCTGAGATTCACCCAATTGCATTTGCCAGCGTTCCAAAGCTTTCGCCTCCGACATATAACTAAATAACGCCTTCGCATCGACTAAATATTGATCAATTTTATCAAAATCATTCAAAAGCGTACTTGCCCAAGTCATGAATTTTTCAAAAGCCACATTGGGGTCAATATCCTTAAAAACATCGTATAATTCAAACAATAAAGCTACTGGGTCAATCTGCCGAAGTCCCGTCATTTGCATCACAAAATCATCCACCGCCAAAACATCGGGAGCTAAAAAAGGTACGTCAGAAAGTTTTGCGAGGGCTTGCTTGAAATACAAAACGCCACGCCGAGAAGGGAGAACGATACAAACTTTAGAAAGCTGATTATGGTTATGTTGCGAATAAATATGTTGTGCCGAACGGTCGAGGAAAGTTTGCATTTGTTGGGGTAAAATAATTGCTGTTTATCAAAAATACGGAAGATTTATGGTTTATAAAAAGCTATTCGCTCTCACTCCTCAAAACATGAACATCTGCCTTTTTATATGCTATCAATAATTCTTCCGAAACCAAAGAATCAGTAATGAGATTTTGAACAAAGTTAATCGGAGCAAAAGGTAAATATCGGTCTTTTTCTAATTTTCCAGAATCGCAAAGGAAGAAAACTTCACGAGCATTTTGAGCCAAAGCCATCGTAATTTCTGCTTCTTTTTCACTCGAAGCACTCAATCCGTTTTTCAAGGAAATTCCATCAATGCCCACAAAAGCTTTATCGGCTCGGTATCTTTGAAAATGCTCAACGGCAATTTTCCCGTGTGCGGCTTGTCGTTCAAAATCAATCTCTCCCCCCGCAAAATTCAAACTAACTTCTGAGCCTATCAACTCATTAATTATTGGCAATGAATTAGTTACCACTTTGATTTTCATATTTCGAATAAAAGGACACATTCTAAAAACAGTACTCCCACAGTCTAAAAACACCACATCACCTTCTTGAATTTGTGCCACTGCAATTCTACAAATTTCATCTTTTTGCTCGGCATTGATAGCAGATTTTTGGGCAAAACTTACAGGTATTTGCGAAAGACTCACTTTCATGGCTCCTCCGTGTGTACGCACCAATAAGCCTTGTTCCGCTAAAATAGCTAAATCTCGACGAACGGTTATTTCGGAGGTTTCGAGTAAAATTGCCAATTCCTTCACATCAAGAATGGCTTCTTGCTCTAATTTTTCAAGTATTTTCTGCTTTCTGATTTGGAAATTCATGAGTTTCTTATAATTTTGTTCAAAAATAATCAATATTAATCATTTTCAATCAAAATGAATCCTAAAATAAAAAATATAAAGACCGAAGTCCTTTCTAATAATTGGTATGTCCTCCGCAAAATTACGTTTGATTTTTTACAGAAAAATGGAGAATGGCAAACGCAAAGTCGTGAGGCTTATGACCGAGGTAACGGAGCGGTAATTTTGTTGTATAATCAAGCATCAAAAACCGTGATTTTAACTCGCCAATTCAGAATGCCGACGTATTTAAACGGGAATACAGACGGAATGTTGATTGAAGCCTGTGCAGGTTTATTGGATGCTGATAATCCAGAAGATTGTATCAGAAAAGAAACGCAGGAAGAAACGGGTTATCAAATTACAGATGTTCAGAAAATCTTTGAAGTATATATGTCGCCAGGTTCTGTGACTGAAATTTTATATTTTTTTGTGGCATCTTATACCAAAGAACAAAAAATTAATGAAGGTGGTGGCGTTGACGAAGAAGAGGAAATTGATGTGTTAGAATTAGATTTTCAAAAGGCAATGAACATGGTAAAAACGGGCGAAATTAAAGATGCCAAGACGATTATGCTTTTGCAATATGTGCAGATAA
This sequence comes from Bacteroidota bacterium, assembly GCA_040387735.1. Lineage (GTDB taxonomy): Bacteria > Bacteroidota > Bacteroidia > Cytophagales > Spirosomataceae > Arcicella. Next base: position 13,185 of record JAZKDE010000147.1, on the reverse strand, counting down.
ATGGGTTAATTTAAGGATTGGGGATTAGACTTACAAGAGGGCGAATCGCATTCGCCCCTACTGAAATAATTAATGCACCCTGTCCCCTCTAATGTCCATACTTTTAATAACTTCTGCCTCCGTCTCAAGCCATTCTGCCCAACGAATTTTCACATAATCAGGCGATAAATATTCTTTGGCAAGGTCAATGAAATTTACGTAATGCCCAGCTTCTGAAATCATTAATTCGTGGTAAAATTCACGTAATGATTCATCAGAAATCTCTTGTGATAATATTCTAAAACGCTCGCAACTTCTGGCTTCAATTAAAGCATTTAAGAAAAGTCTTTCACCCAATTGTTCATCACGACTTCCTCCGTGTCGCATCGAATTATACAATTGATGAACGTATTCGTCCCGTCGTTGTTTCCCCAATTCAATGCCACGCTTGTCCATTTCCTTTAAAACCATTCTGAAATGAGCCCATTCTTCGGAAACAACGGGCATCAAAACTTCTCTTAATTTTTCTTTTTCAGGATATTGAATAATTAACGAAATACACGAAGAAGCCGCTTTCTGCTCGCAATAAGCATGGTCAATCAGAATTTCACTAATATTTTTTTCTGCCACATTTACCCAACGTGGGTCAGTCGGGAGTTTTAAACCCAACATCGTTTTCGTAATATTATTTTCTTGCTCAGTATTCATTATATATTGAACTATTGAGTTGTTATTTGAGAGTAATAGTTAATCAAATAATAGCCAATGCACGCCAAATGCCAGCACTCTACCCATTCCCGCAAAACCTGGTGTGGCATAATAGCCGCCGGTGAAAAGCCCATGATTGACATGAGAAAACTTAAAAAATAATCTTACCCGATTAATCCGCATATCAGCAAACGCATCGGCTTGTAAATAGCCCTCAATATTTTGTTTGTCTTGTAAATGGAATTGTTGAATGGCGGGCATGTAAGCCTCAGCGTAATAGCTTGATTTATAATGAAGTTCTAATCCCGTTTGGATGAAAAGTTTTTTCCTGAACAATAAATCAAACGCAAGTCGGGAATTAGCAAAAACAGCAGGAATTCTGATGACATTATTTTCATCAGTTTTTGTGGTTAAATAAAACTGATTAGTGGTCGAAAATTTTCCTTTTCTAAAATCAAAACCTAAACCTGCTCGGTAAATAAAAATATCTTTATTGAGGTTTTGTTTAACATTTGCTAAAGTGTCGTAATAAATATAATCCGAAATTCGACTAATATCTACACTCGGACGCAGCGTTAATTGCCTGATTTTTAACGTAGTGTAAGCAAAAATATTTAATGAAGCGACATTCAATAATGAGGTCGTTGGATTATTCCATCGAAAACCGTTATTATAAGTAAGTTGTTGTACCAAAGTGGGAGAAGAAGAGACGAAATTTCCGCCAATATTTAACCATTTACCCTGATATTCACCATTGATTCGGATGTCACTTTTACCCAATAAATATTCAATTTCCCCGAAAGCTCTGGTACTATCCTTAAAATTTTGGTTCAGCCAAACGCCTAAATAATTCTCATTTTGACCCGTTTTGGAATATCCTGCACTTAAAGGATTGGTATAACTAAAAAATCTTTGGCGAAGGTGCAAACGATAGTTAAAACCTCGGTAAAAGCCTTTAATACCCGATTTATGTTCAAAATTAGTGAACCGACTTTCGTTATAAAGCGAGTCTAAAATTAGATGATTTGTAACAGAAGTATCCGCAGTTGTCGAATAATGAACACCGTTACCGCCCGTTTTCAGAAAAGCGTAAGGATAGAAACTACTTTGCCAACCAGTACTAAACGCTTTGTCCGCAAACTTTACGGTACGAGTTTGATAATCAATTACTTGATAAATCTGAAAGGCCTTATAACCTACATATTCGTGGTAAATATGCAAATTATAGGATTTATCACGAGTGGCAGCACTGGCCAAAATGGGAACATTTCCCGTTAAAGCCAACATATCTTGGTAAGTCTTTCCAGTTTCTAAGACCACACCACCTTGGTCGTTTGAATTATGGTCGGACAAATTAAAATACGCCAACAAAGAATATTTTTTATTTTTTGTCTGATAATTGGAATGAACCATAAAATCCCAGTGACTAATAGCGGTATTATCGCCCGTTGCGGTTTTATCAACCAACGTTTTATTGGCAGAAATCCGTTGAACATTAATGCCAACATTCCAAAGCGAATCAATATTTCGACTCAATTCAAACTGCAATAAATCCTGGTCACCTCCTCCTGGTACATAAGTAATATTCGAGAAGGGCGATTTTGTATTATAATATCTTACCTGATTCGGTTTGAAAGTATACAAAGAATACGCATCATAACCCAAAAGCGTCCCAATTTGCTCGGGGGCTTTGTAAAAAACGGGGCGAATGGCTGTTCCAATATTTCCTAAATCTTGGTATTGATTTTTATTCCGTTGGACAAAATTATAGTTATGAATTCCACCAATTGCAGTATCAATCGTATAAAGTCTTTTACGATTATTGATAACATCTTCTTCTAAAAAATATCGAGTGGAAGTTGGTCCGTAAACCACTTTTGTGGAATCATCAAGCCCAATTCTTTGATTGGTGGCTTTTGGTGTAACCGCATTTTTCTGATTTCCTTGCGGAAAACCAGTAGTCGGGAAACCACTTCCTCCTTGCTGTGTAGTGGTGGGGAATTGGGCTTTCAACAAGCCCGAAAGTAAAAGCCCAATCGTGGTAAGGATATATATTCTTAATTTCACATTACAAATTTAGGTAAAAAGGCCTTAGTGGTAAAGGGATTAAGGGTAAAAGAGTCAAATGATTTACGATTCTATTTTTTTCTCGACTCAATTATACTTGATAAAACAAATATTTTCTAAGTATTAAAAAACGATTTATCAAATTGCGAAAATATTAATCTGTCAAAATCATTTCTCACATTTTCTTCCAAAAAACCAATCTCAATCGGCAAATAATAAAGCGAAATATTCCTTAGTAGTTCATGATTTAAAAATGGTTTAAACTTAACCATATCTTTTTCAGTCATCAAAATGATAGATTGTGTACTTTCCATAGCAGATACAATCGTAAATAAATCTTGCTCCACAAAATCATGATGGTCTTTAAAAATCAAATGTTCGCTTACGTCAAACTGCTTTTTGGCATATTCTTCAAAAGGTTGCGGATTGGCAATTCCTGAAACCAACAGAACCTTCTCAAACTTGAATTTATCTGGTTCTGAGCGGCAATTTTTTGGTTTTCCGTAAAGAACTTTAGTAAAAAAGAACGGTGTATTTTCTTTCAAATATGACTCCAAGTTTCCTTTTATAGCCTTTTGATTTTCTTCCGATAAAACATCAGGGCATTTCGTTACAATTACCACGTCTGCCCGTTTCGCCCCTTGTCTTCGCTCACGAAGGCGACCCGCTGGAAAAGCAAAATCTTCATTAATTGGACGGTTATAATCCATCAATAAAAGATTAAGCGATGGTTTCACAGGACGATGTTGAAAAGCATCATCAAGGATTACCAAATCGGTATTAGGCTTTTGAGAAAATATTTTCTGCAAAGCCTCCACCCTATTTTCACCAACGGTTACTGTGATATCATTTCCATATTTTTGATAAAATTGAAACGGTTCATCGCCAATACTTTGAGCCGAAGCCGAAGCCGAAGCCATGATAAAGCCCTTTGTTTTACGACCATAGCCACGGCTCAACGTAACGGTGGCGTATTTATCTTTTAATAGTCTGATTAAATACTCGACGTGGGGCGTTTTTCCTGTTCCGCCGACCGTCAAATTACCAACGTTGATAATGGGTATTTTGAAAGTATTAATTTTCCAAAAACCACATTCATACAGATAATTTCGACAGTCGGTAATTAAACCGTACAGCCAAGAAAAAGGTAGTAGTATAATTTGCATTGTTATTTTATAAAATGAAATATTGCTTGATGAAAAATAATATTTTTAGAAATGAGTTATCTCATCATGATAAATAACGATTCACAGAAATAATGTTCGTATAAATATGTAAAATTGTGGTAGGGTAATTCTTCTTTTTTTAAGCAAAAGTTTATACTTTTACGTACCCGCCAAATGCATAAATAAAAGCTCTGTCTCATTACAATTAACCAATTTTCAATTACATTTAGTAAAACTACCGTTTAATAAAAAAATTGATATTGGTGAGGCAAAATTCTAAAAGAGTTCGGACTTTTTAGTATATTCACACCCCTTTTAAGAAACTTTAACGACCTTATTTCCAGTTAAAGTATCCTCCAACAACCCTAACGCACAAATAGTCAGATAGTTATTGATTGAATCAACGGCTAAATTTAAAACATTAGCATGAAAAAAATATTGCCGCTATCTCCCTAACCAATACTTGATTATCAGATAATGAGTCTCAAAGCTGTTTTTACCAAACATACACTTGATTTTAAATTCGAGGCAGGAACGTCCCGAGGTGTGCTTACGCATAAAGATAGCTATTTTGTCAAGATTTTTGACTCTGATAATCCTGCCATGTTCGGTTTGGGTGAATGTTCGCCCTTAAAAGGATTGAGTATTGACGACCGTCCTGATTTTGATTTACAATTACTCAGTATCTGCGAAAACTTCAATACTCTCGACCTTGAAGTATATCCGTGGAACCTGAATATCATCCTCGACCAAGTTCTCGATAAATCTTTTCCTTCTATTGTTTTCGGTTTTGAAACCGCAATGCTCGACTTAATGAACGGTGGAAAACGAGTGGTTTTCAATAATGCTTTTGCCAAAGCCGATCGCACTATTAACATCAACGGATTGGTTTGGATGGGTAGTAAAGACTTTATGCTCCGACAAATTGATGAGAAATTGGAAGCTGGTTATGATACCATCAAGATGAAAGTTGGGGCGATAGACTTCAAGAAAGAATGTGAAATTTTAGCGAGTATTAGAGAACGCTTTGATAATGATAAAATAACGCTCAGAGTTGATGCCAACGGGGCTTTTTCGATTCATGAAGTCTTAGATAAACTCCAAAAACTCTCAGAATTTAAACTTCATTCTATTGAGCAACCCATTCGGCAGGGCAACGAAGATTTAATGGCAGAACTTTGTCATATTACGCCCGTACCCATTGCTTTAGACGAAGAACTTATCGGTGTTCGGGAATATACCGATAAATACAAACTACTCAAGAAAATCATGCCGCAATACATTATATTGAAACCGACTTTATTGGGTGGTTTCCAGCAATGTAGAGAATGGATTGAAAATGCTAATCGTTTAAAAATTGGTTGGTGGATGACCTCCGCTTTAGAGTCAAATGTAGGCTTGAATGCCATCACTCAATTTACTGCCGAATTTAATAATCCTCTTCCCCAAGGACTTGGAACTGGACAATTATACTATAATAATATTCCTTCACCACTCGAAATCAACCACGGAAAAATATTTCATAATCCTGTCAATCCTTGGGGTTTGGAAGTTTTAGACTTTTTGGTATAAGAAAGGTCTTTCAAACGTAAGCGTTTTTTCAGAAACTCCCACGAACTTACTACTTTCTGTGTCCGACAGACTACGGATTTACTAATTTTCAAAATCCCTTTTTGAGAAGTTTTTCAAGGAATTGTTTGAGTTTAATTCAGGAGTTTGCAAATTTGCAGAATCAAATAAATTGACAAAAAATAAATTCAATGAATATTCAAGCACTCGACCAAGATCTCCTTTCTTTATTTGAAAAAAGAGTCGAACTCAGCCAAATGGGCTATGATCACCGTAATTATGATGATGTAGAGGAAGCTCTTCACGATTTAGAAGATGATTTCAATGATAACTATGGTGATTATTTAGAAGGAATTCTTCAGGTAATTCATAAAGAATATTGCCCAGAATCGGATGTATTATTACCAACGGCATATTTAGCTCGTTCATTCAAAGAAACTACCGATGGAGCCATTGAAGTAGGTAAAGATGCAGGTGTGGAAGTAGAATTGGAAGCTGACCCAGCCGCTAAAGCTAAGTTGTTATTATTACCAACGCCAACTCGTATTGTTTTACAGGTAGGTAAGAAAAAGAATATCGTTTGGGAAGCGGAAGTCTAAATTTAATTTGTGATTGATGGAATTAGTAATTTAGTGAATATTTATACGAATCTTTATAAAAATGAAATCAATAGTATTTTCAATCATTTTAATGCTATCAATTCCCACAAATTTTAAAACACAACAACTTAAATACGAGCGAGTAAAGGCCGCCTACGATGAGAAATCGGAGGCGGTTTTTGCTTTATTAAGCGAAAAATCTCTGTCAGCTCAAAAACTTCATTTGTATTTTCGTGCTTTTAAAAAAGAGCAAATACTGGAAATTTGGGCAAAAAATTCGGATGCTCAAACCTTTAAATTGTTAAAAAGTTATCCAATTGCCGCCTCTTCTGGCAATATTGGTCCAAAACGTAAGCAAGGCGATATGCAAACGCCCGAGGGTTTCTATTTTATTAGTCGTTTTAATCCAATCAGTAATTTTTATTTGTCTTTAGGCATAAATTACCCAAATCAATCCGATAAAATTTTAGGCGAAAAGAGTAATTTAGGAAACGACATTTTCATTCATGGAGCTGCCATGACCGTTGGTTGTTTACCGATGACAGACGATAAAATCAAGGAAATTTACCTTTTAGCAGTCGAAGCTCAAAATGCAGGTCAATCAGAAATTCCCGTGCATATTTTTCCAACTAAATTGACTGAAAGTAATTTTGAAAACCTTCAAAGACACGTCAAGTCATCTGACTTCATTGCTTATTGGAGTGCCTTAAAAAATGGACAAAACATTGATACTGAAAAGTTTATACGATTTTGGAGAAACTTAAAAGAAGGTTATGATTTTTTTGAAGAAACACATACATTACCAAATATCTCCGTAAAATCATCGGGGGAATATTGGATAAAAAAATAAAAACTTCCGCCGAACATTATTCGGCGGAAGTCTATAACATTAACCATTTTATAATATTTTCAATCTAACCTTTTAGTATTTTAAACTGTACTCAAAAGGTTAAAGACAAAAATTCTAATTTTCTACTGAACGCCATCACTCTGTCCACGAAGAACAGCTTTATCACCAACTGCTTTTCCTATTTTCAAACCTCCATCACAATCCATTTTGTAGTGAATTCCTCCGTACAAACGAGACATAGAGGCCTCCTGAGCTTGCGTTTGGAAAGTAGTTGCTCCATCTGGAAAAAGATAACTCAAAACCGTTGCGGCAGCAGATGAAAATGTTGAGTGCCCAGAGGTATAAGACGGGAAATTAGGCAATCCCGTTAAGGTTTTAATGTTGCTATCCATTTGAGTAGGACGGGGAAAGTAATAATAACTTTTCGTGTACCAACAACTGATAGCAGCATCCATCATGGCAGTATTTAACAAAGCATAATTACGAGCCGTTCTTACTTCCGATTGTTTAGCGGCAACAATATATTTTTCAGCAATCTGATTCCAGTGTCCAGGAGGCGTATGCGTTCCTGCACCATCCGCCCAGTAATGAACAATGGCGATATTTTCACGAGTAGGATTATCGGTATAACTTCTGACTTCAGCAACTTGTGCTTGAAATTCAGTCGACTTGGTTGCCAATGGCGGCACTGAAATACTAATGGCATTTAAAGTAGCTTTGTCCATATTCCAAGTACCAACATTGCCATAAAACGGTAACATTGGTGGACGTGGAGCATCTTCTAATGATTTCCAAGCAATCTCTCCTTTTTCCTCAATCCGTTTCGTTAAACTGTCCCATTTCACTTGCGTTCCAACGGCATTTGCCATTCCATCCGTACGGAAACGTGCAAAAACTTTAGCGAAAACAGCTTTCCCTAATCTTTCTCCCGCTTCAATATCCGAGCGAGTAGAAACGCCAGCCCACATTTTAAACCATTTTTGTTCTTCTTTTTTCTTGTACAAATAAAGCGTGTCGGCCTTTTGCGGGAATAAACGCTTCATAAATTCGTAAGTAACCGCCGCCATTACTGCATCTTCTGATGGATAAGAAGATAATTTAGGTGCAGAAACAATTATTGGTGTAATGCTTGCATCTACCGCATTAGGTGTTTTGCGATTATATTGTTTTTTCAACCCAATCGCTGCAACAAGGGCATCATACTGAGCCACAGATACATACGCATAAGCACGAGCTGCGTAAGGAGGGTTTGAAAATGGAAAAGCAGTTCCAGTTCCATTCAAATTATCAGGGTCAGCCGAACTTGGAACGGGATATTTACCATTAGCATCTTCAGCAGGTGGTAAATTATTTTTAGCCACTAATTCACGCATGATTTGATTCCAACGTAAAATACCACCACCATTCCAATAACGAATAGCATCCCGACGAGCATCATCAATTTTGGCTACTTCCGCTTTTACTTCTTCAATTTCTTGCAAATATTTACTTGACGTAACTATTTCTGGCGTTGGTACAATAGCAGGAACTGCAAATTCAGCAAGTGTCATAGAAGTATAAGTTTTCCATGAACCCGCAGTATCGTCAATTTTGGTTGGGGATAATGCTCCAAGTTCAGTACCATCGTGGTCAAGATACTTTTCGCAAGCGGTTATTCCTACTAATAATAAGATAGTAGAGAATATAAATTTTATATCTTTAGTAAGTATTACGTTCATTTTTTGATAATATTTTACGGTTCTTAAAACCGAGATTCAATTTATTTGTGTTCTTTCATGTCTCCGCCAGCGTTGTGATTTACATCACCTGGGCGGCAAATTGGACCACTTGGAATACCCGAAGTTCTATTCTTGCGGAAATCAATGTACTTGGTAAGTCCTACCGAAATATTAGTTGATTCGCCAACGTTACGTCCCGCCACCACTTTACTTCCGGTAACTATTATCTGCAAATCTTTTAATTGAGGTACACGATACGCCGCAATAAAACCAACTTTCGTAAAATCAAATTTATCGCATAATGCCGGCATATCGTTTCTACGAATATCAATACTACCTTGCGTAATTTGTTGGTCATAGGTAGCTTCTAATTGCCAACGGAACGAATAGTGTCCGAATTTAGCCCCAAAATTTACGACATCTGGCATGACCATTTCGTTGGTAAAATAGCCTTTATCGGAATAATACATTTCTCTATCAACTTTCATATTTGAATGAGCCACGTAGGTTCCGTTTAAAGTAATAGCTAAATTGGCAGGCAAAGTATAATAAAGGATTCCTCTACCAAAAAGTGTTTTTGACTGCATTCCGATAGCCAATGGTAAGAAATCGGCGACGTAGTTATTCGTTGGAATTGAACCTCCCACTGAGCCAATAACCGAAAGGTTTTTGGCTTGAACAATGCGATATTTAACGGACAAAGTCACGTCTTGAATACCACTCATTCCGTGTAAAACACCAGCGGAGGCTTTCGTAGAAATATATGGGATAGAGGCTAATACATTAAAACGGTCCGAAATACCATAATTCCCCATCAATGTAATTGATTGAGTTGTTAAAGTACCAATATTTTTATTTTCACGGTATAAAGTACCTTCCCAGTATTTATTCCATGAATCATTTGAGTAAAATACTCCACCACAAAGATTTCCTTTTGCCATAAAAATCCCGTCAGTCATGTTTTGGGCATTGGCAAAAAGGCTTGAAAAAATAATAAGAGCCAACAGGCTAAGTTTTGTAAATATTTTCATTTTTGATAATTTCTATTATTCTTAAATCACAACAAGAAAAATTCTTGCCCTACAAGTCTCATATTAAAAACGGTGTGAAAGGGTCACTGAAATTAAATAATCAGCAAAAGCAGCATCACCTTGTCCACCATATTTCAGGTCAGAATAAGAGCGAGTACGATTTCGTGTTGTAGCAATTGGAACGTTCAATGCAAAGGTATTATGTTTGTTCATATAAGCAATCCCTGGCTCAATTGAAATGATGTATCCTGGACGACGAAAACCTTCGCTTTTACCAAAAACATCTTCCGAAGGAACTCCTTCAATACGTCCACCCAAACTTACTGAAATACCCGCTTTCGGAATCAATGCGTAGCCAACACCTGCACGAGCTGCAAATTGGTCAGCAATAGAGTGTTTCACCGTAATTGGATTTTGTACATTTTCTTGAGAGATACTATTATAGGTATTATTGGTATTTTGCGGGTTAAATAAATAAAACGCATTATAATACAATGAAGCCTTAGTGAATAGTTTTTGATAACCCTGAATCTCAATATTTACACCCCAGCCACCATCACCTAACTGAATAGATTGGTCAACGGCTCTGTATTGAAGATAGTCTTTTCCTTCTTTATCCAATTTGTGGAAACCATCTTGAACGTTGGAATTCCCCGTTGGAGCTTTTATACCCAATCCCAAAGAAACGTTTCCGTCCATATTTTTCAAAGGATCAAGAAGCCAGTAATTAATGCCCAAACGCATATCACCTAAACCAGAAGATTTCGTACTAAAATAAGGTGTTGGAGCGGCAGTAGTACCATTTCCGTAATGTTCATATTTAGATTCACGAACATTAATGGCTATTGGAATATTCAAGGAAACACTTAAACGGTCGGTTAATGAATAAGTAACGCCAATATCAAAGCCTTGTGAGTGATTTTTAACTTCGGTATCGTTCAATAAACGTTGTTCTTGGTATTCTGTCCCCACAAAATGACGGTGAGAGTCAAAATTCCGAACGCCCATTGATACTTGCCATTGTCCAGGACGCATCATTGACGAAGCATTAGCACCCGAACCTGCCGCACAGCTCATGTGACGTACAGCAACGCAACCTTGGGCAAAAATATTTTGTTTAACCGCTACTAAACAAAACAAGAAGCCGGTAAATTGGAGAATTTTTCTCATAAAATTGATTATTTTTGGAAATTAAATCTGAAAATAAAAATGGATTGTCAATTACTCATGAAATTACAATCTATCAACTTTCCCTAAATTCAGAAGAATTGTTAAATTGCGATAACAAAGGAAATAAACTATTTCACATTTTCCAAATTAGTGGAAATAAAATATAAATAATTCCAAATTAATGGAAAATAAATTCAGTGCCAACCTCAGAATTCTGAGAAAAAAGAACAAACTTACCTTAGAAACATTAGGAAAAACGCTCGGAGTGAGTAAAAGTGCCTTATCTGATTACGAGAATGGACATACTTTTCCATCATTAGATGTTTGTGAATCTATTTGCCAATATTTTGGAATAAATCTTGATGATTTGCAAAATTCCGACTTCTCGGAAATGTCGTTAGAAGAGATTGCTCAAAATTCACAAAATAGGAATTCCAGAAATAATGATGAGTATAAAAATGACCTTAGCGACCCTTATAATCAATTAGTTTTTCAGAATAAATTGTTAAATCAACAAATTGAAGGCTTACAGGTACAATTACAATTAGTGAAGCAATTATTCGAAAGTAAGGTTTCTGAGATAAAATCATTACAGGTACAAATTAGATTGTTGGAAGTGAAACTAAACGACTAAGCGTATTTTCATTGCACAAAAAAGCCTGTCAGGTTAATTTCTGACAGGCTTTTTTATGCAATTTTGGTGATATTATAATGTTGAAGATTCATTCAGATTTTGTCCTTTTCTACTTTCTTCACTTGCTTTTCTGATACTTGAAACAAAACTTTGAGTATCTTGCAAGGATTCGGCTTCACCCGAAAGTCGTTTCACTAAGTTTAGTAAATAAGTTTGTGTTTGTTGAATTACATCAAGTGTTACTTGATTTTGAGCAATTTGTTTTTGATTTCGAACAATATTCATCTGATTATTCACAATGATTTCTTGATTCCGAATAATAGTGGTTTGGTTCTGGATGACCATCTCATGATTGTCAGCATTTCGTTGTTGATTTTGAATCATGATATCATAATTCTCGACGATTCGTCCTTGAATACTCTTCAGAAAATCTTGTTCATCAACCAGTTTTTGTAATACTTCATCAAAATTTTTCATTGCTAAAACTTATCATTATGGTTTAAATATCTCTAAATTTGTACGGTTTGTTTACCAATAGGTAAAAGTAACAAAAAAAAAATATGCTGTCTAACAAAATCAAGAAAACAAGAATACCTTGGCTCTACCTATTCTTTTTAGCGACTGTCATGAGTGGGTGGTTTTGGTATATGTTCAGCCATGATAGTTTCGTAATTTATACTCGTCAATGGGCAACGGTTATTACGATGATTTTTGGTTCTTTCATCGCAGGTGCAAGTCCAGAAGGTAGTGCCGCAGTAGCTTATCCCATCTTTACGCTCATCCTAAAAATTCAACCTGCCATAGCACGTAATTTTGCCTTTGCCATCCAGAGTATTGGCATGACTTCTGCTACTTTATTGATTATTGGTTTACGGTTAAAAGTAGATTGGAATTATATCATCTTTGTAACTATTGGAGGCGTAATTGGCTTGTTTTTAGGAACTTACTACGTAGTACCATTAGTATCACCCATTCAAGCAAAGTTATTTTTTGTATCACTTTGGTTAAGTTTTGGGGTAGCATTATGGTTACAGAATCGTCGCCCACAAAGAGAAGTTTTTGAAAGTATTCAATCATTTCAAAATTCAGATAAGGGACGTTTAATAATTTTTGGATTAGTTGGAGGAATTATTTCGTCCATTTTCGGAACGGGAATCAATATTTTTACTTTTTGCTTAATGACGATTTATTACCGAGTAAGCGAAAAAGTAGCAACGCCCTCGTCCGTAATTATCATGACGATTGAGACAATTTTAGGGCTTTTTATTCATACCCAACTAATCAATGATTTTCAACCAGAAGCCTTTGAAATTTGGTTAGCATGCGTACCTTTTGTTGCTATTTTTGCACCATTGGGAGCTTTTGTAATTAGTAAAATGCCAAGAAAAGGTATTGCAACCTTGCTTTATATCATTTTAATTGTCCAATTTTTTGGAGCAATGTGGGTGATTAAACCATCCTTAAATCAAGCACTTATTTGTGGGGGAATTCTAATATTTGGCGTTGGATTATTTACTTATTTAGCGAAAGTGAGGAAAGAATAACGATATATTTCAGTAAAAAACAGTAAAATAATAAGGGGAGAATAATGTTTTAAAATGCATTATTCTCCCCTTATTATTTTACTGTTTTCAAACCTATTTCATTTAAAAACCCAGATTCAATTTACTACTTTCCGAATTAAATTTGAGGGT
>JAZKDE010000146.1:25982-30830 GCA_040387735.1 Bacteroidota bacterium | reverse complement strand
TATAGATAGATATTGTAGCAACGTAAATCGTGGTGCGGCAACTTGTGTAGATGCAATCGTGATTGATTCTAAACCATTGGCAATCAATGATATTAATATTACGCCGATTAATACTTCGGTAACTGGAAATATTTTGACGAATGATGATAAGAAAGGATTGCCAGTAACAACAAGCATTCTGACGACTTCGGTAAATGGAACGTTTGCTTTAGGGGTAAATGGCAATTATACTTATACGCCACATAACAATTTTGTGGGTAAAGATTCGGTTCGTTATCAAATCTGTAATACGTTATCTGTTCCAGAATGTGACCAAGCTTGGGTTTATATTACGGTGGTTGATGCTCCAAATGTAGCAGCAACAAATCCGCCAGTAGCCATGCCTGATGTGAACCAAACATTGATGAATGTTGCGGTGACTGGAACGGTTGCTAATAATGATTCCGACCCAGATTTTGGCCAGATTTTGACTTATACTAAACTCACAAATCCAGTGAACGGTACGGTAATATTCAATCCTACAACGGGTGCTTATACCTACACTCCGAATGTAAGTTTTGTGGGTACAGATGTATTTACGTACAAAGTTTGTGATAATGGTTCGCCAGTTCAATGTGCATCTACGAATGTTACCATCAAAGTAACAACGGATTATAGCGGAGGTGGAAACATCAAACCAGTTGCCAATGATGATGCTTATACAACGGGCAAAGGCACGGGTATTAATGGCGATGCTTCATTAAATGACCATGAGCCTAATGTTGGACAAAGTTTAACGTTTATTTCAATCACGACTCCAACAAACGGAACAGTTTCGATGAATTCAGATGGTTCATTTAGTTACGCACCGAATGCAACATTTGTCGGAACGGATAAATTCTTGTATAAAATCTGTGATAATGGAACGCCAGTAATGTGTGATACCGCCACGATTTACATTAATGTTACCGAGCCAAAAGTGACTACTTGTGTGAGTTTCAGTCTGAAAGCAATTTTGGAAGGTCCATATAATTCAGTCAACGGAAAGATGAGTAACTTTTTGAATTTCAGTGGTTTATTGCCAGGTCAAACACCAACGAGAAGTACAGGAATACCAACGCAAGATGGACAACCATACAATGTTGCTCCTTGGAATTATACGGGTACTGAAAAAATGCCAATCGGTGGTTATCCGAGTACCGTTGTTGATTGGGTATTGGTAAGTTTACGGACAGATTCGTTGACGACAGCACCCGTTTTCAGAGCGGCAGGTTTACTGCACGAAGATGGAACAATTACTTTCACGAGTCCGTGTTTCAGTGTAGCCAATGGTTCATATTATATTTTGGTTGAACACCGTAATCACCTTGGAGCGATGAGTCATCAGAAAATAGCAATTACCTCGGGTACAATTACTTATGACTTTACTACGAGAGAATCTTTTGTCCATTCTAATCCGCCATCATACGGGCAGAAAGCAAAAGGTGCAATATATGTGATGTACGCAGCAGATTGTAAGAAAGCATTGGTCAACGATAACTTTGACATTAATGCTGCCGATTCCAACTTCTGGAAAGTACAATCGGGTGTTTTTGATAAGTATCTGTACGGAGATTATAATTTTGATGCAGACGTAAATAATGCAGACAATACCCTTTGGAAAGCCAATAATGGTCGTTTCTCAGGTGTGATACATTAATTCAGTGAGCAGTTGTCAGTAAACAGTAAGTGAAATTCTGGTTTTGAACAAGTTTTCGTTCCATAAAATAGATTTTTACTGTTTACTGATAACTGTCAACTAAACTTCCCTAAGTTACTCTCAAAACAATTCTTTAACCACGTATATCCACTGTTATATCCTGCCAGGTATGATGGATATTTTATAATTAAGTAAACATCCTAAACAAAATTTTCACATGAGAAAACTGCTATCAATGCTGTTCCCTGCTGTGTTCCTATTTCTGGGAATTTACAGTACCGCCCGGGCCCAGACTGGTGCGCATCCCGTAGCGGCGGGAAAATTTGATGTGAGGTTTACGGTCAAGAACTTTGACTGTTCTACTTCCCCAAAAACGCTCACCATCGCAGTACAAGTTAGGGCTACTTCAATAGCTGATACCTTCCTGATGGGAGATGCCAACTATCGTTTTAGATTCAAAACGACACAATTACGTCTTTTGGGTACAACTCCAACTTTTACATCGAGTTTAGCAAGCCAGGAGAACTTTTCCAGTGCTGCTTCTTCGCCTAATCGTGATTTCAATTATGGGACTCAAAACCTAAATGGTTCAGGCGAAGGTCCGACAGAAGGAATTGTATCTCTTAATACATTCTATACGGGTTCAAATCAAGGAGGTAAATTAGTTACACCAACTTGGACGACTGTTTCGTGCATTAAGTTTAGTGTGGTCTCTGGACCAACGGAATGTTTTGACCTTACCTGGAATACCAATAATGATTTTCCAGTAACGGGAATGAATGAGATTTACAATCTCGTTACCGACCCATCTTATGACTATAAACAAGCAGATGTAGCCGCAGGAGGGTATTTTGGTAATTATAGTCAGTGTGCAAGTACGTATTGTTCGCCTATTTTGGCAGTAAATGACATCAATACCACCACGCTTAATACCGCAGTTTCAGGTCAAGTTTTGACGAATGATATAGGTTCTGGATTAACAGTAACCACTACGCCCATCTCCAATCCTTTGAATGGTACGGTCGTTTTGAATGCAAACGGAACTTATACTTATATACCAGCGACTGGTTTTACAGGTACCGATAATTTTAAATACAAAATATGCGATAATATTACTCCTCAAAAATGTGATACCGCTTTAGTGACTATTACAGTTACGCCAAATCCAATAATTGTAGTTGGGCAAAATACTGCTCCTGTTGCTCAAAATGATGCGAAACAAACATTGGTGGGAGTGCCTGTAACAAGTAGTGTGTTGGGTAATGATTATGACCCCAATGTAGGACAAACACTTACGGTAACTACAACGCCAATATCGGCACCAGTGAATGGTACAGTAATATTGAATGCGAACGGAACTTATACTTACACCCCAAATCCTGGATTTACGGGTGCTGATGCTTTTACGTATAAAGTGTGTGATAACGGTACGCCAAGTTTGTGTTCAACTGCTATTGTTTTTATTGATGTTCTTCCAAAAAATACATCACCAACGGCAAATGATAAGCCAAATGCGGGTGATGATGGAGGAATTACGACTAAGAATACTGCTTTAACGAGTACTTTATCGTCAAATGATTCTGACCCGAATGTTGGACAGACTTTGACTTATACTACTACTCCAATTTTAGCTCCGACCAACGGTACAGTAACAATAACTCCATCGGGTACTTATACGTACACGCCAAATACGGGTTACACAGGAACTGATAAATTTACGTATAAAGTGTGTGATAATGGTACGCCAAGTTTGTGTGATACCGCTACGGTTTATTTGACAGTTGCTCCTACGCCGAATAATTTTCCCGTAGTTACGCCACCTGCCACCACACCATCCACACCCGAAGACCCAAGTACGCCATTAACTTTCTGTGTAACTTACACTGATGCTGACGTAACGGATACGCAAACTGCAACGCTTTGTGGTACTTTGAACGGAACTGCTACAATTACTTCAACGAATACGGTAACTAATCCAAAACAAGTTTGTATCAGCTATACGCCAAATGCAAATTTCAACGGAACTGATTCTGTTTGTGTGAAAGTATGTGATAATAACGGTGGATGTACTACCATTAAAATTCCAGTGTTGGTTACACCAGTGAATGATGCTCCTGTGATGAACCCGCCAGTGTCGGTTATGCCAGAAGATACAACGGTTGCAGTTAAATTCTGTTATCAAGTTGTTGACCCTGATGCAGGAGATTTTATTCAGACGGTTTCTTTCTGTAATACACCTGCTCACGCAGCTTCGGTTTCTTATAATACCGATAATGTGAATAAATTGGTTTGTATTTCTTATAAACCATTACCAAATTTTGCAGGAAAAGATACTGTTTGTCTGGTTATTTGTGATTCAAAAGGTGCTTGTACAACGGTGAAATTTCCAATATTGGTAACTGAAAAACCAGATGCTCCAGTGGTTACGCCAACTGCACAAACAATTGGCCAAAACTCACCGCTTGCACCTTTGTGTTTACCAATTACGGACGTTGACGTAAATGATACGCATTCGGTTACGATTTGTGCTGCACCAAAAAATGGAACTGCCGCACCGACTGTGAATAATACGACGCATCAAGTTTGTGTCAACTATACGCCAACGGCTAATTTCTCAGGGAAAGATTCGGTTTGTATTAAGATTTGTGATTCTTATGGATTGTGTACCACAGTCACAGTGCCAATTACGGTAACGGCTTTACCGACTGCTCCAACGCTTACGCCAAAACAATTGACGATGCCAGAGGATTCAGCCGCTAAAACAATTTGTTTATCAATTATTGACCCTAACGTAGGAGATACACATTCAGTACAATTGTGTGCTGCTCCATTACACGCAGCTTCGTCTTCGGTTTCAGTAAATAATCTAACGCACGAAATTTGTATTACCTACAAAGGCTTACCTAATTATAACGGTCAAGATACTATTTGTGTGAAAGTTTGTGACCAAGGTGGACTATGTTCAAATATCAATATTCCAATTGTAGTTACGCCTGTAGCTGACCCAGTAGTTTTAGTACCACCAGGTTTATTGACAACGCCAATAGGAGTAACTAAAACAACTTGTATTCCTTTTACAGATGCCGATTTAACGGGAACGCATGTCGCTACTTTGTGTAGCACACCTGCACACGGAACTGCTTCGGTAACGGTGAATGATGTAACAAAAG
>JAZKDE010000146.1:25172-25972 GCA_040387735.1 Bacteroidota bacterium | reverse complement strand
TCCAGCTATTGGTTACACAGGTGTTGATCAAGTATGCGTAAAAGTTTGTGATGCTTCGCCAAATCAGGATACTTGTAGAACGGTGATGATTAACATTAACGTTTCGCCTACGGCTAATCCTCCTGTGGTAGTTGCCCCAATTATTACAATCTTAGAAGATGGTGTACCAGTAACTGTTTGTACAACTATTACAGATTTAGACGCTGGACAAACGCACTCGGCTACTTTATGCAACACGCCAACTTCGACTAAAGGAACGGCTTCGGCTGTGGTAAATAATACCGCAACTCCCCATCAGTTGTGTGTGACTTACACGCCACTTCCAAATGCTTTTGGAAAAGATACTATCTGTGTACAAGTTTGTGATAACACAAGTTTATGTACAACGGTAAAAATTCCAGTCGTAATTATTCCCGTACCTGATGCTCCAGTGGTGGTAATCCCTCCATTTGTAGTGGCGGAAGATTCTACGAAAAAAGTTTGTATGCAAATAACTGACGCAGACCCTAATTCTTCTTTCTCAATTTCATTGTGTGGAAGTCCGAAAAATGGTGCGGCTCAGGTGGCTTTAGATAATACGACTGGAACCCTTTGTATTACTTATACGCCAAATCCAAATTTTAATGGAAAAGATACCGTTTGTGTAAAGGTCTGTGATAATACAGGATTATGTACAGATGTGAAAGTGCCAATTACTGTTTCACCAGTGAATGATAAACCTGTGGCTGTCAATGATGTAAATATTACGCCAAAAGGAGTTGCTATTACTGGAACTCTTTTGACCAATGATACTGACTCAG
>JAZKDE010000146.1:0-25162 GCA_040387735.1 Bacteroidota bacterium | reverse complement strand
AGGACAAATACTTACTGTTTCGACTACTCCAGTGTCAAATCCATCAAATGGAACGGTTATTTTGAATGCAAATGGAACTTATACTTACACGCCAAACCCTACGTTTGTCGGAACGGATGTATTCAAATACCGTGTTTGTGATTCGGGTACGCCAACGCTTTGCGATACAGCAACGGTAACAATCGAAGTGTATGATTTAACACCAAGTTTAATCAATAAAGCTCCATTGGCACTTGATGATAATACTATAACGCCACAAGGTACGCCTTTAACAATTGCGGTAAAAAATAATGATATCGACCCTGATGCAAATACTTTAGGGAATCCAACGTTGGTTTCAACGCCAACGAAAGGAACAGCCGTAGTAAATCCAGATGGAACGGTAACTTATTCGCCAAATCCAACGGCTACGGGTACTGATTCGTTCAAGTATATTATTTGTGATAACGGTACGCCAAGTAAATGTGATACGGCTACGGTAACGGTTGAAATTACGCCTAAAACTAATCCTTCGGGCGGAGCAACGAATGACCCTCCATCACCAACGGGCGATGCAAAAACTACTTTGAAGAATACACAAATTACATCTTCATTGGCAATTAATGATACCGACCCGAATCCAGGACAAACGTTGACATTCACGAAATTGACTGACCCATCAAATGGAATAGTTTCGATGAATCCAAACGGAACATATACTTACACACCAAACAATGGTTTCGTGGGTAATGATGTGTTTACTTATAAAGTTTGTGATAATGGTACACCAGTAATGTGCGCAACTTCTTCGGTAACGATTGTTGTAACTGAGCCAACTTTGCCTCCTGGAGTAATAAATGCTGCACCAGTTGCGACTGATGATAATCCAGCTACGCAAAAAGGAACGCCAGTAACTATTAATGTAAAAGCCAACGATTATGACCCTTTTGGAGGAATATTGAATAATCCAGTAGCTATTTCAACTCCTGCAAATGGAACGTTAACGCCAAATGCAGATGGAACATTTACTTATACACCGAATCCAACTTTCACGGGAATTGATTCATTCAAGTACAAAGTTTGTGATAACGGAACGCCAAGTTTATGTGATACTGCTCTGGTAACAATTAACGTTGTGACGGGTAATACAGTACCACCAACTGGACCAGTAAATATTGCTCCAACCGCAGTGGATGATGCTAAAGTAACTTTCAAGAATACGCCAATTAGCGGTGGAATCGCTCCAAATGATAGCGACCCGAATGCAGGACAATTGTTGACTTTTGTTACAACTTCACCTACGTTTAATGGTACATTGACCAGTTTCAATCCTACAACGGGTGCTTTTATTTATACGCCAAATAATAATTTTATTGGTAATGATAAATTTACTTATCAGGTTTGTGATAATGGAACGCCAAGTTTATGTAGTAATGCAACAGCTTATTTAACGGTAATTCCTTCGCCAAATACACCGCCAACTATTGGTACATTACCTTCAACACCAACGCTACCAGAAGACGGTGGTTCGGTGACTGTATGTTTACCAATTACGGATGTTGATGTTGCAGATACGCATACAGTTACGCCGTGTGGTGCATTGAGTGGTAGTGTTACTTATACAATTGATAATGTAAGTTTACCGCATAAAGTTTGTGCAACTTATACGCCAAATCCAAATTTTAACGGGGTAGATTCTATCTGTGTGAAAGTTTGTGATAGTTTTGGAAATTGTGTAACGAAAAAAGTAGCAGTTATTGTTACGCCAGTGAATGACCCTCCAGTGGTTATTCCGCCAGTAATTCCTGTAACCGAAGACAGTACAACTACGGTTTGCATAGCAATTACTGACCCAGATGCGAATGATTTACACACGGTTGCATTGTGCGCTGCTCCTAAAAGTGGAACGGCAACTTTAACGGTAAATAATAACGTAACGCCACATTTAGTGTGTGTAACTTATATTCCGCTTCCTAATTTTAATGGAAAAGATACCGTTTGTGTGGTGGTTTGTGATGCTTCAGGATTGTGTACTACCCTGAAAATTCCAGTGGTAGTTGCTCCGAAAAATGACGCTCCAATTGCGAAAGATGACATCAACAATACTTCAGCAAGTACGCCAGTAACGGGAAATGTGTTGACGAATGATACTGATCCAGAAGGAAATGTACTTACTACGTCAGGAATTCCAAGTAGTTTGCCAACTAAAGGAACGATAGTGATTAATCCCAATGGAACTTATACTTACACGCCAAGTCCAACGGCAACGGGAACGGATACTTTCAAGTATAAAGTTTGTGATAATGGAATACCGTCATTGTGTGATACTGCCACAGTAACCATCACAATTACGCCTTCCACTTTACCAATAAATGGAACGAATCTACCACCAATTGCAACGCCTGATGTTACCACTACTACGAAAGGTACACCATTGGTTATCAATGTATTGGCTAATGATGGTGATCCAGAAGGTACACCTTTAAGTAATCCAACGATTGTGACTCCACCAACAAAAGGAACGGTTGTTGTAAATCCAAACGGAACGCTTACTTATACCCCAAATCCTGGAGTAACGGGTGATGATATTTTCACGTATCAAGTTTGCGATACTGGTTCGCCATTGGCTTGTACTTCAACTACGGTAACGGTGAGCATTACTCCACTAATTAATGTAATAGCAAATGAACCGCCAGTACCAACGAATGATGCTAAAACGCTGAGTAAAAATGGTACAATTACAACAAGTGTTGCCACAAATGACACAGACCCGAACTTAGGACAGATTTTGACTTTCAGTAATACGTCAAGTCCAGTGAATGGTACGTTGCTTTTCAATCCAAACGGAACATTTACTTACACGCCGAATGCTGGTTTTGTTGGAAATGATTCATTTACTTATAAAGTTTGTGATAACGGCATTCCAGTTTTATGTGCTAATGCAACGGTTTCTTTGACGATTATTGATCCAACGGTTCCACAACCTGCGACGGTAATGCCTATTGCGATGGATGATAATTCAATTACGGCGAAAGGGACACCAGTCGTTATTTCTGTAAAAGCGAATGATATTTATACTGCGGGACTTTTAGGAAATCCGTCGGCAATTACTTCACCATTAAATGGAACGGTAATTACTAACGTAGCTGGAACGATGACTTACACGCCAAATGCTACTTTTGTAGGGGTAGATTATTACAAATATAAAGTTTGTGATGCCACCAATACAGCGAAGTGTGATACTGCGGTAGTAACAATTACGGTGAAAGATTTAACGACGCCAATTGGAGTTGTTAATAATCCTCCAGTTGCGATTGATGACCAGAAGATTACGAACAAAAATATCGTAGTGTTGGGTACGGTAGCAGCCAATGATTCAGACTCAGATTTAGGACAAACACTTTCTTTTACAAAATTGACTAATCCTATTAATGGTTCGGTAGTTTTCAATGCGGACGGAACTTATACTTACACGCCAAACACAAATTTCATTGGTGTTGATGCGTTTACTTATAAAGTTTGCGACAGCTTTAGTCCAAGTTTATGTGCTACGGCAACGGCGTACATCACGATTTTGGATAAACCTTGTGTAACGCTCGAATTGAAAGTATTATTGGAAGGCCCTTATAATTCTACTACTGGTTTAATGAGAACAATCTTGAACCAACGTGGCTTATTACCAGGGCAAATTCCAGTGGGGCTTTATGCTTCACCAACGCCGTTGGGTCATCCTTATAATACCGCACCTTTCAATTATACGGGAACGGAAACGATGACTTCGTATCCTGCCACAGTGGTTGACTGGGTCTTGGTAACGCTTCGGACTAATTTGACTGTTGCGAGTAAAGTCTTCCAAGTGGCTGGTTTATTGAATAATGATGGAACGATAACGTTTGTAAATCCATGTTTCAATATTGCTAATGGCTCGTATTATGTGGTAATCGAACACCGTAATCACATGGGTATTATGTCGCCAACGGCAGTTCCAGTTACCGCAGGAAAAATCTCGTTTGACTTTACAACTGCTCAAAGTTATCAATTGACTAATCCTCCATCATTCGGACAAAAAGCAATTGGTACTAAGTTTACGATGTACGCAGGTGATGGCAAAAAAGTATCGGTTAATGATAACTACGATATTAATTTCAATGACTCTCAGTTATGGAAAACGATTTCTGGAAACTTTGACGTATATCTTTTAGGAGATTTCAACCTGGATGCTGATACAAACTTTGGGGATAATTCACTCTGGAAAACTAATTCAGGACGTTTCTCAGGCGTATTGCATTAATCAGGAGAATAAGGATAGAAGTTAAGCGAAAGCGAAAAGTAGGAAGGAGATAGAAGAAAAGTGGAGAAAATAAGAAAATGATTTATTCTTATTTGATTTCTTTTCTTCTTTCCTTCGCTTTTCTTTTAATTCTTTCTGCTCTTCGACTTCCTCTTTCTTTACTCCATAACTTTGGCTTGGTATTTGCTTTACACATATCAACCATGAACTTTGTTCAAAAACCGCCATTTGGCACAAAAATTTAATGGTCATGAATAAGAAAATTCTTTATATTCTTGGGCTGTCGCTCATCGGCAGTATTGCCACTCAAGCCCAAAATGGCGTTTTTGATGTTAAAATCGCCAACAAAAAGATAGATTGCAACGCCCGTAAACTACAAGTGGACGTACAGGTAAAAGCTCACGATGAAAAATCAAAATTCATGATGGGTGATGCCAATTACCGTTTCGCTTACAACCCTTCCATCATCAGTAATCCTCATCTTGACAAACAAGGCTTTTTCTCGTCTAACGGAGAAGTATCTGACACGCATTATGGTACGCACAATCTCAACGGTAGTGTTGCCCGAATGAAAGAAGGTATTATTTCTCTGAATACTTTTTATGGTGGAACTGGTGAAGGAGCCTCGCAAGTGGGAACTGAGTTTATGACGGTGTCAACTTTGAGTTTTGACATTACAGATTTAAAATCAGTATTGGAAATAAAATGGCACGAAGGCGAAGGAAAGAGTTTTCCTTGTACGGGTATGAACGAAGTTGTTCTTACAAAAACTACCGACGGAACGCAAGATTATCAATTATTGAATGCCAAAGCAACGGGAACTTTTGAAGGTTTAACGCTTAATCTTGCTGATGTTTGTTCAAATGATTCTAAAACACCAAATAATGAAACATTCTTTATTCCAGAAGGATTTTCGCCCGATGGTGATGGAGTAAATGACAAATTTGAAATCAAAAATCCAGAAGGAATTAAAATGGGAATCCAGATTTATGACCGTCATGGAACGTTAATTTTCAAAGAAGATGATTATAAAAATGAATGGGATGGAAAACCCAATCAAGATGATTTAGATAATAGTAAGCCGATTGGCCGTGGAACATATTATTACGTTGTTAAACGGGCTGACGGAAAAAATTATACTCGTTTTATGACGGTTATGTATTAGTTACCATGAGTGATTTAGTGAATGATAGAATGAAGTGAATATTGATTTATGGTATTTACTCATTCTATCATTAAAATTAATTACCGCCCAAGTAACCAAGATTTAGAATTTAAATTTATACAATAAATTACGTCTAAAAGTGTAAGGTACTGAAAATGAGAGAATTAAATATTTTGTAATTTTCGATGTTGCCAATACTTTTGAGAGGTAACAAAATCAAACAATCAACATGAGAAAAGTTTTAGCCGCCACTATGACTTGTCTGATGGTACTACTTTGTATAGTATCGTCTTTTGCACAACAAACACCACAGGGTAAGTTTGACGTAAGAATCAAACTGAAAAACAGTGATTGTGTCGCCAAGAAAATAACGATACAGGTACAAGTAAAAGCCCACGATGCCAACTCTACTTTCAAGATGGGAGATGCTAATTTCCGTTTTGATTATGACCCACTCGTTGTCAAAAACCCCAAGAATATCAGTCAAGAGACTTTCTCAAATTTGGCTCCTGCAAGTGATTTAAATTATGTTGCTCAAACCCTAACGGGGTCGCAGGTTTCGGCCAACGGATTGAGTGGTATTGTATCGCTAAATGTTTTATATTCAGGCAGTAATGCAGGTGCAAAATTGGTGGGAGTTGATTATGTGACGGTTGCTTGTATTCAATTTGACATTGTTAAAACCGATGGTTGTGTAAATTTCCGTTGGCATACTGATAATCCAGTTACTGACTTTCCAATTACTGGAATGAATGAAATTATCGAAACATCTGCTGATCCTTATGATTACACTAATCCAACGGTAACGTCAGGAGGTGTTTTTGAAAGTTTAAATCAATGTATAGCACCATTATGTGTAGCTCCAGTTGCTAATCGTGATACTTATGCAACAACCATTAATACTGCTGTTTCGGGAAATGTATTGACAAACGATACCCCAACAAGTGGTTTGACGGTTAAAATTTCGCCATTCCCAACTCCGCTTCATGGTAGTTTAACGCTCTCAACAAATGGTGCGTTTTCTTACACACCTGCTACTGGCTATGTCGGAAAAGATTCTATTCAATACGAAGCTTGTGATGCTAATAATCAATGTGTAAAAGCTTGGGCAGTATTTACGATAACTGGCCCAACACCAGTGGCTAATCGAGATGAATATTTGACGAATATTAATACGGTCGTTTCTGGAAATGTATTAACAAATGATACACCCGCTGGAACTTTAACGGTTAAAATTTCCCCTTTTCCAACCCCACTTCATGGAGGTTTAACTTTATCAACGAGTGGTGCCTTTACTTATACGCCCGCTACTGGTTACGTCGGAAAAGATTCTATTCAATATGAAGCTTGTAATACGGCTAATCAATGTGTAAAAGCTTGGGCAGTATTCACTATTTCTGGCCCAAATACCCAAGTAAATGTTGATTTATCTTTAATAAAAACGGTAAGTCAGAAAAAATTAATTATCGGTGATGTCGTTACATATACCGTTACCGTGAAAAATGAAGGTCAAAATCCCGCAACAGGTGTAAGTGTAAAAGATTATATGCCAACGGGGATTCTTTATCAAGGATATGCTTCTTCTCAAGGAACTTATGATAATTCAACGGGAATCTGGACGATTGGGAATGTAGCTGTAAATCAAACGATTACCTTAATAATTACGGTCAAAGCATTAACGCAAGGTTCATTCTTTAATCGTGCTGAAATTTGGACTACCAACGAAACCGATATTGACTCAAAACCAGGAAATACATTTGCTACGGGTAATACTTCAAATCCTTTATTAGAAGACGATAATGCCACCGCTTGTTTCTACGTTCCCGTTGAAATTTGCGATGGAAGTGGTGATCAATACGAAATTTCTGTTCCTACTGGATACACCAATATTCAATGGTATAAAGATAATACTGCCATTCAAGGTGCTACTGCCGCTACTTTATTGGTAAGTTCTCCAGGTATTTACACTTTTACAACTTATGAAGGAACTTGCCCAACTGGAGGGTGTTGCCCCGCAGAATTTGTGTTAGTATCGTGTTGTAAACCAGCTATTTGTGTTCCATACAGTGTTTTGAAAACTAAAACAGCAAAGAAATAGATATTTGATAATTGATGTTCGTTTTTCGATGTTGGCATTAAATTCCAGCCGAAAAACGAACATTAAAATTTGATGATAAACCGCCAAACAATGAAAAAATATCTCCTTGCCATCCTTTTATTGATTACTTCTTTTGGCACGTATGCCCAACAAGAAGCTATGTATTCTCAATACCTTTTTAATTCTTTGGCAATAAATCCTGCGATGGCTACCAAAACCAACGAAGGAACTGCTAAGATAATTTATCGAAAAAAGTTTATTGGGGGAGATTTTGAAGGTGACCCACAAACGCAAACGGTGGTACTGGAATTACCCCTCAGAAATGAAAAAATGAGTCTTGGTTTTCAGATTTATAATGACATTGCGGGCGTTGTTAAATCGACGGGAGGTTACGGAATTTATAATTACAAAGCCCAATTTAATGACCAATTAAGTTTGACGATGGGGATTCAGATGGGTATGACTAATTACCGAGCCAATTTAACCAGTGTTCAATTAATTGACCCTAAAGACCCTAATTTTGGGCAAAATATTAACAAAGCTCTTCCGAGTGTAGGAACGGGAATTAATCTGACCAATGAAAAGTGGTACGTCGCTTTATCAGTTCCACAACTTATTCGTACCACGCTCGATTTAGTTGAAAATCCGAATGCAAAATATAACACAACTAATTCTCGATTTTTATTCGGAATGTTTGGCTATGATTTTAGAATAAATAAATCCATTAAATTGATGCCCAACGTGTTAGCAAAAGTAGTAGAAAATGCTCCTGTTGCCTTTGACTACAATATCAAAGCGAGTTACAACGATAAGTTTGTTTTGGGCGGTTCACTTCGAACGTCGAGTACTAAGTTTAACGAAGTAAGTACCCAAACACGTTTGGGAGATGCTTTTTTGGCTTTTATGGAAGTTCAAGTTACACCTAAAATTCGCTTTGGCTATGCTTACAATATTTCAACAACTAAAGGTCAATACGATAGCGGTTCGCACGAAATAATGCTTTCGTTCCGTTTTGTAAAAAAACAGGATGAAATGGTTATTGACCCGAGATTTAGGTAAATGATAGCGTATTTTGTCTGAACTATGATTTTTCAGATGAATGGATTACAAGATTTTTAATTTATCCTAAAATTTTTGAATCCAATAAATCATAGTTGAGACCTAAATCAATAAATCATCGGCTTTGACACCAGCAATTCGCATGGCTTCGTATTCGACCTCCACGATAAATTCGGTTTCCTCTTGTGTAAACTCTTCATTATCCCAATCCTTAAAAAACTGTTGTGTTTGTTCTTGAATATTATTTACGTCTTTGACTAAACGTTTTATCAAAAAATCGGTAAATCTATCTACCTCTTTTCTCATTCTAATAACCGTTTCGGTGGGAGGAGGCACGTCTTCGTAATCTTCCAAATCCTCCAATAAGAATTTTTCTTTGAGTTTATAGGCTTTTAACTGGGTAATACGTTCTTGATTGGTCATCTGAATTATTTTTTCTGCAAAGCTACGGATGTTAAAGTTTGTTTACGAATTTGAGGAATAATAGAACAGAAAATAAACGAGGAAGTCTTTGCTCAAAGTGAAAACTTCCTCATTTATTTTTATGTCTTTCTCTTCTTTTTCCGAGCCGATGGAAACAAAACATTATTCAAAATTAGTCGATAACCGGGAGAGTGGGGATGAATATTCAAATCGGTAGGAGTACGGTGAAAACCTTTTCTGCCTTCGGGGTCGTGACCACCATAAAAAGCAAATTGACCTCGGCCGACTTCCCCGTAAATGTAGCGGTCAGATGATTTGCTACTGCCCATCACCAACACATTGGGCTTGACCGTTTTTTTGTTGAAAGCTGTTGTTTGTCCTATAAATTCCCGAATTTGAAATTCGTGATTTTGCGTAAGTAAAGCAGGAATAATATCCCATTTGGCAGAAAAATTAAATAAGTTGAAATACGTTTCGTTTTCGTCTTCTCCCCAACCACCGAATCCCTTTCCTCCTGCGGAAGAATTAATATTTGAAAACGACCTCATGCGTCTATCGCCCGAATCGTTGCCTAATTCCAATAAAAAATCTCCGAAAGCAAAAGTTTTACTAAAATCTAAATTTTGTTGTGCGTCTTTGTCGATGCCATCTCCGTCAAATTCACTCGGAACAATGTCGATACCTTCGGCTGCGAGTGCAACGTCAATGGTTTCTGCTCCCGAACACATTGCAAATAAATAGCCACCGCCCGCACAAAAAGCTTTGATAGCTTTGGCGACTTCCAACTTTAAATCTGAGTTTTTCTTGAATCCGAACTTCTTGGCTATATTTTCCTGAGCCTTGATGTCTTCGGGCGAAATTCTCCAAAGATTTTTTCCGTATTGTCCCGTAAAATCCTCGTGGTGGAGATGTACCCAATCGTATTTTACCAAATCACCCCGCATGATTTCTTCGTCATAAACCACATCGAAAGGGATTTCTGCGTATTTGAGAACCAACAAAACGGCATCGGTATCCTCAAAACTTGATTTACTTATTTTGATGGGGGAATACACCGCAATTTTGGCGGATTTTACCAATTTGACAGCATCCATATTCAAATTTGGGTCAGCAATATATTTGAGCAATGCCACTTCATCGGCAGAAGAAATTACCTCATAAGTAACACCTCGCACCCGACATTCCGTTTCTAATTCAGCCGTAAAATCCATCAAAAAACTGCCTCCTTGATAATTTACAAGCCATTTTACCTCTTGGTCAGCCTTCAAAATCCAGTAAGCAATTCCGTAGGCTTTGAGGTGGTTAGCCTGCCTTTCATCCATCGGGATAAAGATTGAATTGGCATAGATTTTACCAAAGCCAAAAAGAAAAATCAGAAGCAAAAACCACTTTTTCATGAGGAAGATGGTTTGAGGGTGAGGAATTTATCAATATAAAAATAGGGAATTTATTTTGTTTATTTACGCAATCTAAGTTTAGAATTATTCATGATTTTGCTTTTACTCAATACACTGAACAATTTTACTCAACGTATTGAGTAAAAACATTTCCGTACCTTTGCAAAAAACACAAAATCATTGCAAAAGACCGTTTTCGCTATAACGCCACCGTTTACCCAACTCAATACGCCGTACCCCGCAACGGCGTACATTAAGGGCTTTTTGAATACTAAAAATATTTCCTGTTTTCACGCTGATTTGGGTATTGAGGTCATTTTAGCCTTGTTTTCTAAGCAGGGTTTGACGGATTTATTTGCTTTTATCGAGCAGAATTCTACCGAATTATCTGAAAATGCTCGGCGAATTATTGCCCTTCAAGACGATTATATTTATTCTATCGAGGCGGTGATGTTGTTTTTACAAGGTAAAAATCCAACACTTTCGCACGTCATTTGTCAAGAAAGTTTCTTGCCTGAAGCTTCTCGTTTTGCTCAGTTGGAAGAAGATTTGGATTGGGCTTTTGGCTCAATGGGAATGCAGGACAAAGCCAAACATTTAGCCACGCTTTATCTGGAAGACCTTTCTGATTTAATCATGGAATGTGTCGATGCCCATTTTGGATTTAGTCGCTATGCGGAGCGTTTGGGGCGTTCTGCCAATAGTTTTGATGAATTGTACGGTGCTTTGCGACAGGATTTTACCTACATCGACAATCTATTAATGAAGATTTTGGCGGAAAAAATGATGGTAGTTCAGCCAAAATTAGTTTTAATTTCTGTGCCTTTTCCTGGGAATTTATACAGTGCTTTTCGGATTGGACAATGGATAAAAAAGCATTATCCAAACGTGAAAGTTGCGATGGGTGGAGGTTTTGCCAATACCGAATTACGTTCCCTTTCTGACGCTCGTGTTTTTGAGTTTTTTGATTTTATCACACTCGACGATGGCGAAGCTCCGATTGAAAATTTATTGGAATGTATTGAAGGAAAACGTCTATTGGAGCAACTGAAACGAGCTTTTGTATTGATTGACGGTGCTGTAAAATACATCAACAATAGCACTACGAAAGACTATAAACAGTCGGAAGTAGGTACGCCTGATTATTCCGATTTGCTGTTGGATAAATATATTTCGGTGATTGAAATTGTCAATCCCATGCACCGAATGTGGAGTGATGGACGTTGGAATAAACTCACAATGGCACATGGTTGCTACTGGGGAAAATGCACATTTTGCGATATTTCTTTAGATTATATCAAAATCTATGAACCTGTAACTGCCAAATTATTATGCGATAGGATGGAAGAAATGATTGCCCAAACGGGTGAAAATGGCTTTCATTTTGTGGATGAAGCCGCACCGCCCGCCCTCATGCGAGCCTTAGCTTTGGAAATTATTCGTCGAAAATTATCGGTAACATGGTGGACAAATATTCGTTTTGAAAAGAGTTTCACCCACGATTTATGTCAGTTGTTGAAAGCCTCTGGTTGCATTGCGGTTTCGGGAGGTTTGGAAGTAGCTTCTGACCGTTTGTTAGACTTAATTCAGAAGGGCGTAACCGTTGCCCAAGTTGCCCAAGTGACTCGAAATTTTACCGAAGCTGGGATTATGGTTCATGCGTATTTGATGTACGGTTTTCCGACGCAAACTGCCCAAGAAACCATTGATTCGTTGGAAATGGTGCGACAAATGTTTGAATTGGGTATTTTGCAATCAGGATTTTGGCATCAATTTGCCATGACCGCTCACAGTCCCGTGGGAATGTATCCAGAACTGTTTTCGGTGAAAAAAGACAGTAATTCTGTCGGAACTTTTGCCAATAACGACCTTGTTTTTACCGACCCAAAAGGCACAGAACACGATACTTTTAGCTACGGTTTGAAGAAATCTTTGCTCAATTACATGCACGGAATTGGTTTTGATTCGCCTTTGCAGGATTGGTTTGAGTTTAAAATTCCAAGAACTAAAATCCAGAAAAATTACATTGAAAATGCTCTTTCGGAAGACGATGATTTTATGGTAAAACCGAGTTCTAAAATCGTTTGGTTGGGTAAAAAACCTACTATTGAAATCTCTATTTCAAAAAAAGGAGAAATTGCTACTTTGACTTTTCATGATAAAAAAGAAACGTTCTCAATCAAGGTCAATAAAATACATGGAGATTGGCTTGTTGATATTTTACCCTTGATTTCTCCAAAGAACGCTAAAGTTTATACGTTTCAAGAAGTGAAAAAGCATTTTGAAACTTTTGGTTTAGATGATTTTGAACTTTTTTGGTACAGTAAATCGGTCAATACTTTGCGAGATTATGGTTTGTTGGTTTTGTAATGTTTAAATGAAATTTTGTTTTTAGGATTAAATAACCCGCAGACGAGGGTGGAAATTGTCGTCTGCGGGTCTTCAAAATTGCTGTTATTTCTTCAAATTGATAATAATTGAACCGTTTCCTCCTCTTGCTCCTAAAATGGCATTTCCTCCAAATTTATTAACGCCAATTGCTTGAATTTCAGACACATTGATATTTTTGAGAACATTGATGGTTGATTCTTCATCATTAAAAACTAAACCATCCAAAACAAGTACGGGTGTTATTGAACCACTTGGATTATTTGTTAAGTTTGAATTTGTTCCCAGAAAATTAATTTTATAGTTTCCATTTAAGTACGTTACGGACAATCCCGGAATTTGGCGAAGTATGTCAAAAATGCTCGTATTGTAATCCTTTTCTGTAATCTTTAGTTTATAATCAGCCCCAATTATGGATGATTTATCTTCAGTATTTTGAGCAGTCGATTTATCATAGACTATGCTTTGCAATTTAATATTATTATTAAAAGTGGTCGTATCAACTGTGATTTTTTTCGAGACAATCATATCCGATTTAGCAGACTGAGTGGATGTGCTATCTTCTGGTAATCCTTCTGGAAAGAAATCATCGGGTAACATATTCGAAAATCCTTCGTTGCCCCAATAGTCTTTGAGAAGGATTCCGTTGGGTCTATGCAACCAACCATTTTGCGTAAAAAGAGCTAAATGATTTGGCAGGAAAATCAATGATGATGGAAATGGATAGTCCTTAAAAACGCCACTATAATAATATTGTTTGGTGGTAAAAACCATCAATGTATAGTCAGATTTTAAAATGTATTGGTCTGTTTCTTCGTCGTAATAGCATATTTCTTCAGCGGTGCATTCCGCAATATTTTTTCGTGAAATTTCATTTAGAATCGTCGTTTTACCCAAGTAAAATGATTGTGGTGGAGTAAGTACCTTGAAGACTTCGAAGCCACTTTCTTTTACTTTTCGTTTGGTTAGCGATACCAAAAAACTCCTAAAAGAATTATTATAAGCCAAAAGCCTATTTCTCTGCCATTTTTTTTCATCACTTTTTTTAATGGGTGAAAGGTTCTCGAAGTGCTTATCCCCCGAAAAGTAGGTCAATAAACCATCCGACTCAAACTTTTCCATCAAGAATTGTACTTTTAGTCCCAAGGCATTATTTTGGATAATTATCGGTTCTGTGGCGGTGCCAATTACTCGTTTTTTTTCATCATAAACAAGCCTGATTTTATCCATATTTAAAATCTGACAAGAATTCGTGAAATCAGAATTCCCTAAAAGTCCGTCTTTGAAAATTCTCCATTTTTTTCTCCATTCATTATCGTGTTCTGCCGTAACAACAACTTCTTTAAGTTCAATTCCAGCGGTTAATTTTAGCGTTAAATGTTGGAGATTATTTTGGCTTTTAGCAATAGGAAGTTTGATAGATTTATAGCCCACAAAAGAGGCAACCAATATGGCATGAGTGATTTTGACGGGTATTGCCAGTGCAAATTTCCCATCTTTATCAGCCATCGTACCAATCCTTGTATTGTTGACAAAGACATTTGCGAAAGGCATTGGAATGTTATTGTTGTCAATAACTTGACCATCAATTTCCCAGTAAGCATTTTGTGAAAATGAGAGGGTTGGCAATAAAATAAAGAGTAAAACTTTTAATTTTTTTTTCATAGGGATATTTAACAGGTATTATTTGTGAAATTTAGTTTTTTTTTATCAATATATAACTAAAGTAGAATACGTTTTTTATTCTAAATAATGTAAGTCCCGATACAATTCAAAAGAATAAAGATTATTTTCGATAAATGATTTACCTAATCTCAAATATTTATGAAAAAAGCGTGTTTACTTCTGCTATTAATTGCTGTTTTTTTTCACGATTCTGTTGCCCAAACTCCCAATCCAATCTTACTAAATCGTCGTTGGAAAGCGGATTGGATTGCCCCTCAAAATGTCAATTTAAAGGATTTTGGTGTTTACCATTTCCGTAAAAACTTTGACCTTTCTCAAAAACCAAATCAATTTATTATCAATGTTTCGGGGGATAATCGTTATCGAGTTTTCGTGAATGGAAATTATATTGGAGCAGGGCCTGCTCGAAGCGATTTAATGCACTGGAATTTTGAAACTTATGATATTGCCCAATATTTGCAACAAGGCAAAAATACGATTGCTGCTGTCGTTTGGAATTTTGGGGATTATATGCCTGTTGCCCAAATGAGTAACAAAACGGGTTTTATTTTACAAGGAAATTCAAGTACGGAGGAAATAGTCAATACGAATAAAACGTGGAAAGTAACCCAAAATAAAGGCTACAAAGCTTTACCCGTTGATGGTGCAAAACTGCAAACGTACATTGTGGTTGGTTGTGGAGAAGAAGTTGATGCTGTAAAATATCCTTTTGGTTGGGAGAAACCTGATTTTGACGATAAAACTTGGGAAAATGCTAAGTCACTTGAACCGGGTTTTGCCACGGGTTCGGGTTCGGGAGCGGGTTGGTATTTAGTGCCGAGAACGATTCCGCAAATGGAGGAAATTTATCAGCCTATTAAAGAAATTCGCCGATTTTCTACTATTGCCGATGCGAATATGAACGATAAATGGTTGAAAGGAACGGGGACTTTAACGATTCCTGCCAATACTAAAACTACTATTCTCCTCGACCAAACTTTTGAAACGGTTGCGTATCCAGAAATGACTGTTTCGGGAGGAAAAGGCTCTTCTGTTCAGCTTACTTATGCGGAGGCTTTGATTGATGATAAAAGACAAAAAGGTAATCGAAATGAAATATCAGGTCGGAAAATAATTGGAAATTCGGATATTTTCCGACCTGATGGAGCGGTAAAAAGAACATTTCGACCACTTTGGATTAGAACATTTAGATACATTGAATTAGAAATTGAAACGAAAACTGAGCCGCTAACAATTAATTCGTTTTATGGACTAAAAACAGGTTATCCATTTGAGGAAAAAGCGTCATTTTCGAGTAAAGACGACCAATCTTTGAGTAATATTTGGAAAGTTGGCTGGCAAACCGCTCGACTTTGTGGTGGCGAAAATTATTATGATTGTCCATATTATGAGCAGTTGCAATACACAGGCGATACCCGGATTCAGTCACTGATTAGTTTGTACGTTTCGGGTGATGACCGCTTGATGCGAAAGGCTTTGATGGATTTTGATAATTCCACGGTTTCAGAAGGATTAACGCAAAGTCGGTATCCCTCAAATACTACGCAAATTATTCCGACGTTCTCGTTATTTTGGGTTTCAATGACTTATGATTATTGGATGCACCGCAAGGATGATAAATTTATAAAATCGCTTTTACCGAATGTAGAGAAGGTTTTGGCTTGGTACGAACGCAAATTTGATGCTCAGAAAAATATGTTAGGGCCTGTCAATTGGTGGCCTTTTGTGGACTGGGCAAAACCTTGGCAGTACGATTTATTAGCGGGTATTGGTGGTGTTCCAGACGGAGCAACGCAAGGGAATTCGTCGATTATTTCTTTTCAATACGCTTATACGCTTCGTCAGGCAGCCGCTATTTTTGAGACTTATGGGCAAAAAGAAAAGTCAATTTATTACCGAACTTTAGCTGATTTAGTCTCAAAATCAACGTATGAACTTTGTTATGATGCTACAAAAGGGGAGGTTTCTGATACACCAGAAAAGAAAGTATTTAGTCAACACGCTAATATCATGGCTTTGCTGTCGAATAGCGTTCCGAAAGCTAATGAAAAGGCAGTTATGGAGAAAATTTTGAACGATAATTCGCTGATTCAAGCAACTTTTTACTTCCGTTTTTATCTTACGCAAGCCCTCAAAAAAGTAGGTATGGCGGAGCGTTATCACGGAACGTTGCAATCTTGGCGAGAAATGATAAATATGGGTTTGACCACTTTTGCGGAAAAAGAAGAACCCACTCGTTCTGATTGTCATGCTTGGTCGGCCTCACCAAATTATGATTTTTTAGCGACTATTTGTGGTATCATGCCCGATGCTCCTGGATTTGAAGAAGTGCTTATTCAGCCTGCTTTGGGTATTTTGGATGATGCCGAAGGGAAAATGCCACATCCGCAAGGAGAAATAAAAGTGAGTTTGAAACGCAAAGGGAAAACGGGAATTTCGGCTGAAATCTCTCTTCCCCAAAATCTTACGGGTCGTTTTGTTTGGAATGGAAAAATAGAGACTTTGAGAGGAGGGAAGCAAACGGTTTCCATTGATTGATAAATTTTGTACACATAATTCAAAAACGATTTTCAACATAAATAATTTTATACTTTCAAGATGACAAATCAAGAACTACAATTGGTAATAAATAGGATGATGGAAAATATGACGGCACAAATACCAGCTTTCGAAAATAGCCCCGAAGATTGGGGTATTTCGGCAGGAAATGTTGCTGTTTGTATCATTGATGATGCGGGAAATATTTACGGAAAAATCTGGGGAAATGATAAAGTTCGAGGTCGGGGGTTTTATGATGTAGCTTACCGAAAAGCTTCTCAAGTTTGGATAACTGGCTATAAAACAGGAGAGTACGAGCGATTAGTTTTTACTGACCAACTCAATCATGAAGATTTTGGGATTGAATTACCCGATTTGATGGGCTGGGAAGGTGGACAACCCATTCAGTTAGACACAACCACAAGAATTTCTTGCGGATTTAGTGGTTTTAAAGGTGTAAATGATTTGGCAATTGTAAAAAAAGCTGCTGAGGAAAGCTATTCATAATAAAATCATCGAGAATAATCCCAAAAAGATAATGTAAGTTTCTTGAAAACGAGAAGCCAATCTAAGTTCGTTAGATTGGCTTTTTTACTTTCTTTAAAATACCCTTATTTTTTCACTCGTTTAGCTCTTTCATATTGCTTAGCCCATTGCGTATCGTAGCCCAATTCATAAGCAGCTCGCATCGGAAAATATGGGTCACGGAGCATTTCTCGGGCTAAAAATACTAAATCAGCTTTGCCAGAAGTAATCACTTCTTCCGCTTGTTGGGGTGAAACTATTAAGCCAACAGCTCCCGTCTTAATGCCAGTTTGTTGTTTAACTGCTTCCGCAAAAGGAACTTGATAGCCTAAACCAATTGAAATTTGCTCGGGTGCAACAAAACCGCCTGAAGAACAGTCAATTACTTCAACGCCTCTATCTTTTAAAATATTGGCAAGACGAACCGAATCATCAATTGTCCAACCATTTTCATCCCAATCAGAAGCTGAAATTCTTACAAAAAGTGGTAGATTCTCTGGAATAATGGCTCTGGCATCATCCACAACTTTTAATAACAATTTGATTCTATTTTCAAAACTTCCGCCGTATTCGTCAGTCCGTTTATTGGCCAAAGGCGACATAAACTCGTTCAATAAATAACCGTGAGCCGCATGAATTTCAATTACTTTAAAACCTGCTTCCAAAGCTCGTTTTACGGCAAATTGAAAGTCTGAAATTACCTTTTCAATTCCTGCTAAAGAAAGTTCGGTTGAATACGTTTTTCCATCCGGCAAGGCAATGGGACTCGGTGAAAAAACCTCCCAACCTCCATTTTCTGGAACTACGTAATTTCTGCCATTCCAAGGTTCTTGCGTACTCGCTTTATAACCCGCATGG
The DNA here is from genome assembly GCA_040387735.1 of Bacteroidota bacterium. GTDB lineage: Bacteria > Bacteroidota > Bacteroidia > Cytophagales > Spirosomataceae > Arcicella. The sequence goes on along the minus strand of JAZKDE010000146.1, from coordinate 6,755 downwards.
GCTAACTGAATGCCCGCAATGGCATTATTTTGATTAATAAAATCTGTGATTCTTTTCAGCGGAGCGAGATGTTCATCCGACCAAATACCTAAATCAGCGGGAGAAATTCGTCCTTCGGGAGAAACGGCAACGGCTTCCGTAAAAATTAACGCTGCTCCACCCACCGCACGACTTCCCAAATGGACAAAATGCCAGTCGTTGGCAAATCCATCAACGGCAGAATATTGGCACATCGGTGAAACTACGATTCTATTTTTGAGGGTAAGTTCTCTTAATTTTAGCGGAGAGAAAAGATTGGGCGTCATATTTTGTCTATGTTTGTTGTTGAAGAAAGAACAGAAAAATGAAAATTTTAGTTTGAAAAGAAATTCATTCAAGCATTTTTAAACGAAGTAATAGCCTTCTATTTTTATTCGATAAAATCCTGCGGAATATTCTTTTTTCCACTCACGGAAGTAATCAAAATTACGGCAGTTACAATGATTGCTCCCGATAAAATCATTAATGGATGTAATTTCTCACCCGCTAATAACCATCCCAAAAACATAGCAACCAAAGGATTTACATACGTGTAAGTGGCAACCAAAGTAGGAGGGGCAACTTTTGATAACCAACTGAATACTAAAAAAGCGATAATTGACCCAAATGTGAGTAAATATATAAAAGCCCAAAGTGCTTTTGAGGAAATATTCTCAACGTGAAAATTATCAAATTCACCCCAAAAATAGCTAATAATTAATGACAAAAAACCGCCAATAATCATTTGCGTTCCTGCAATTTGTGATGCGTGATATTCATTTATATCGGCTTTTTTGACGATGACAACGCCAATATTCCAACCTAAAACTGCAAAAAATAGCAATACAATGCCCAATCCATAATATTGTTCGTAGCCTTTAAGTGCTAAGGATTTTAAACTCATCAAAATACAAACACCAATAATTCCTAAAACAGCACCGATTACTACTTTTTTCTTGGGTTTATCATTGTCGAAAACCCAAAGTAAAATTACTAACATCACTGGCCCTAAAGCAGAGAACAATGCGGAATAACTCGACGGAACCCATTTGGCGGTAATTGTGAATAAACCGTTGCCTAAAGTCAACATAAAAAGACCCGCCAAAGCTGTCGTAATTAACATTTTACGACTTGGCTTTTGGTATTTTCCAGACAAAATAGAGAACGTAAAAAGAACGAATCCCGCCAAGAAATTGCGGAATCCAGAAGCCATCATTGACGGAACGCTTTCTACTACAAAACGAATTCCGAGGTAGGTTGAACCCCAAACTAAATAAAGTGTAATTAGTCCTGCCCAAACTTTAAGTGGTTGATTTTGATTATTCATGACACAAAATTGGCGTTTTTTTACGATATTTAGAGCGAAAAATACCAATAATTCAAATCGACTAACTCATCAACATTTATGAAAAAAAATATCATTCTTTTACTTTTACTCTCGCTAAGTACTTATGCTCAAAAAAATAGTAGTATAAAATTTGAGGATTATTTGTCTTTACGCAACTTAGGAAACCCCATCATTTCACCCGATGGGAAAAATGTCATTTTCTCGGTAACTACGGTTGATTGGAAAGAAAATGCTTACGATACCGAACTTTGGCTTTCAAAAAATAAGCAAACACCATTTCAATTAACCCGAACCACAAAAGGAAGTAGTATTTCTGCCAGCTGGTCGCCCGATAATAAATGGATTGCTTTTTTGGCGGATAGAGGTGATAAAAATCAAATTTATGTGATTCGGGCCGACGGAGGAGAAGCGCAACAAATTACCAAAGAAGAGGAAGGAATTAATAATTTTAGTTGGTCGCCCGATGGAAAAACCTTGGCTATTTTGATGAATGATAAGGATTCTAAAAGCCTAAAATCCAAGAAAGAACGTTACGGCGGTTTTGAGGTGGATGATGAAGAATTTAAACTTTCGCATTTGTGGCTGATAGATTTTTCGGCGGATATGTTTCCATCACCCAACGAAAAACCTTGTTACGACCCCAAAGATTCCACAAAAACGTGCGTCAATTTCCCCAAATCAACAAGATTAACCCAAGGCGATTTTACGGTTACCAATTTCAAATGGTCGCCTGATGGTTCAAAAATTGCTTTTGCCCACCAACCAAATCCGCTCATTCAGTCGGGAGCGTTATCCAATATTTCCTACCTTGAAATTGCTTCTAAGAAAAAAATGCCTTTGGTAGAAAATGGTGGAGGAGATTTTTTGGGTACTTGGTCGCCTGATTCTAAAAGTATTCTTTATACAACTTCCCTGAACGATACCATTTCCAATTACTACAAAAACTCAAAGACATTTAGCATTGATTTACAAACTAAATCGCCCAAACAATGGCTTGCTGATTTTGACGAAAACATCAATATTGTTGAATGGGCGAACGAAGGTTTGTATTTTACCGCTTCGCAAAAAACCAAAGCAAAATTATTTTTGGCCGATAATCCAACGGGGAAATTCAAAGAAATTCAGACAAAATTTGAGTTGATTAACAATCCCAGTTTTTCAAAAGATGCAAAACAGATAGCATTTTTAGGTAGAGGTTACGACGAACTTTTTGAGGTTCAAACGGGTGAAATGTCCGATTTAAAATTTACGACGCTCACCAATATGAATGCTCAAATCAAAAATTGGCAAACGGCTAATAGTGAGGTAATTAAATGGAAAAGTAAAGACGGAGCTGAAATTGAAGGCGTTTTGCACAAACCTAAAAATTACGATCCCTCGAAGAAATATCCATTATTAGTCATGATTCACGGTGGCCCAACGGGTGTAGATGTACCCACGCCAACACCAGGTGGAAGTGTTTATCCAATTTTGCAATTTCTTGAAAAGGGAGCTTTGGTTTTACGCCCAAATTATCGTGGTTCTGCGGGTTACGGAGAAGCTTTTCGTTCTTTGAACGTTCGTAATTTAGGCATTGGGGATATGTGGGATGTGATGTCGGGCGTAGATTTTTTGAAAAATAAAGGCATGATTGATACTACCAGAATGGGTTCGATGGGTTGGAGTCAAGGCGGTTATATTTCAGCATTTTTGACCACGAATACCAATGTTTTCAAAGCCATTTCAGTCGGAGCAGGGATTTCAAATTGGGTAACGTACTATGTAAGCACGGATATTCATCCATTTACGAGACAATATTTAAAATCAACTCCGTGGAATGACAAAGATATTTACCAGAAAACTTCGCCAATGACCAATATCAATAACGCCAGTACGCCAACCTTGATTCAGCACGGAGAATTGGATAAAAGAGTACCGATTTCAAACGCTTACGAATTATTACAAGGTTTACAAGATAAAGGTGTTCCTGCTAAATTGGTCGTTTACAAAGGTTTCGGACATGGAATTACTAAACCCAAAGAACGTTTGGCAGCTTTATGGCACAATTGGATGTGGTTTAATAAATATATTTGGAAAGAGGTGGAGGAAATGCCTTTGGATAAATAGTCCAATCAATTTTAATTTTGTCTACCAGTTGGTCAGCGGGACATCTTTTACAGCCTCAAACCAATTTAACCACTTATCACAACCCACAACCAAATGATAAATTTTTTAAAAAAATATGCTTGGATTTTAGTCCTTGTATGTACCTTTTATGTGTGTATTTACTTCTTGATTGATGCTCCGAAGCAAAAATATAGTGACTATTATTTTAGTACTTTCAAATTTAATTTTCGAGGCAAAATAATTGCAATAAAAGAAATTGATCATAACTCGGGATATATTTGCTTAGATTTAATTTCATCTGATATTCAAAGATTCAATCCTTCTGATAGCCTTGATGATTATACATGTATAATTGATAATAAAAGAGCAATAGTCAAAACAACGGGAATTAACACTTTAAATTTAGGAGAGATTTATGAAGAGAGAGCTGATAGCTGTTTTTTATATTCCAAAGATGGAATAATGTTACACAAAGGAGGTAGAAGTCTTATTGATTGGCTTCAACCGCCAAAAACTTACGATATGTGTAAATAATTTCTCCCTTTGTTTGAGCCGTAGGCAAGTTTCGGGATTCCTTGATTTTCTTTTGCGGTCCGCCGTTGCGGTTACTTTTCTTGTTTCAAGACAAGAAAAGTAAGCATAAGCGAAAGGGGATTTTGTTATTCCGAAACAAGTCAAATAAAATTTTTAATCATCCTTTAAGATATACAATATGAAAAAATATTTTCTTCCCTTTTTACTATTATTTTTTTTGCAAGCAAAAGCCCAATTTTTCAAAAAAGACAAAGGGCTGGCTCACACATTTTCAATTGTTGCTCGTGACGAAAAAACGGGTGAAATTGCCGTTGGCGTTCAAAGTCATTGGTTTAGTGTTGGCACTTCGGTTTCATGGGCGGAGGCTGGCGTTGGGGCAGTGGCTACGCAGTCGTTTACCAATAAATCGTTTGGAATTAGGGGTTTAGCTTTATTAAAACAAGGAAAAACTGCCCAAGAAGCCCTTGATATTTTATTATCGGACGATGCAGGAAGAGAAGTTCGTCAGGTGGGAATTGTGGATGCCAAAGGAAATGTAGCCAATTTTACGGGTAAAAATTGTGTGGATTTTGCGGGACAATTGAAAGGGAAAAATTATGCCGTTCAGTCAAATATGATGTTGAATGATAAAGTGCCTGCGGCGATGGTAAAATCTTATGAAGCCAATGCCAATTTACCTTTGGCAGAACGAGTTTTGGAAGCCTTGAAAGCGGCTCAAAAAGTGGGCGGTGATATTAGAGGAAAGCAATCAGCGGCCATTTTAGTGGTAAAAGGAGAAGCAACGGGCAAGCCGTGGGACGAAAACCATTTGGTAGATTTGCGAGTGGACGACAACGCCGCTCCTTTGGTAGAAATGGAAAGATTATTGAAAACACATCGTGCCTACGACCACATGAATAATGGCGATTTGGCAACGGAAGTAAACGACATGAAATTAGCCATGCAAGAATACGAAGCCGCTATGAAAATGTTTCCTAAAAACTTAGAAATGCAATATTGGACGGCAATTACCTTGGCAAATAACGGAAATCTCCCAAAAGCAACACTCATGCTAAAAGCCATTTACGCACAAGAACCCAATTGGAAAGAAATGACCAAAAGATTACCAAAATCGGGGTTATTGACGGTGAAAGGGAAGGATTTGGAGGTGGTTTTGGGCGTGAGATAATAAGTGTTTTTGCCATTGTTGGTGTTTTCCACCAACAATCGGACGAATAGTTTTATGTACGATTACTTATTAATTGAGATTGTATGTGCGATTGCTTTCGCACGGGTTGTTGGTGGAAAACACCAACAACGGCAGGAAACTTCTCTTGGATATCTTAGATAACAAGGTAAAATCTCATATTTTACGCCAGCCTTTTGATGAAGTTACTGGCAATTTAAAAGAAGCAAAATTAGCAACAATATTCTGAAAATAATTATGAAATTACAAGTTGTGTCTATGCACCAGTATTCTGATTGGACTTTAGAAAAGGATTTAGAGTTTAAAGAACATGAATTATGGGACATAAAAAAAGGAATAGAGTGGACCTTGAATGTCTATAATAATTATTCTCCTAATAAAAACTTAGGAGGATATGCAGATAGAGTATTTAGCTCTTTGTGTTATGCTAATCATTATGGTATTGCAAATTACACTTATAACCTACTTCATTACCATTCACAGTTAAACTATACTAATTTTCTGATTCGACTGAACGCTGGTAAATCTGTACAGTTTACCATTGCCGATAAAGAAATAGAAACCATTGGAGAGTTTAAAAATAGTGAAATAGGTGCAAGTTATGTAATTTCAGGCATTGCGGTTGCCCGAATTTTACGCAATCAATCTTTCTTAAATTTTTATGCTGATATTCCCGTAACATTTACCGAGCAACAAAATCAAGAGGATATTATTTGGGAAACCATGATGTATTTTTATCAAACATTGATTAAAGGTGAAGCTGATATAAATGCTGCCGCTTCTACCCATCATCACATAAGTAGTTTTTTGGATTGGGATGAGTACAAAAAATATATCAAAGTCGAAGGTTATAATTCTCTGCATATTTGGAAAGATGTTTTTGAAATGCGAAAGGTTACAGTAGAAGCCTTTTTACTACCCGTTCTACAAATATATCATTCTATCTTGCATCAAGACCAGGCTGGCTACGAAAAAGCAGTTTGTGAGGCATTAATCAAATGGAAAGATTATTACACGATGCCAAAATATGTAGAGAATGGTCAAGAATTTGACAACAGTACCATTCCAAGTGGTTATTTAGCCTTAGAAATTGCTGCTGCTTGTGCTTATGCCTACGATAGGGGTATGAAGTTAGAAACAGTTGAATCTGATTATATTCCAAAATGGATGATAGAAGGACACTTTGAAGGTTTTGAGTTATTGATTAAAGATTAATTTTAAAATTTATATGAAAGCTTGTAGTACTTTTTACATTGTAAATCACTTACCAAAACCAAAATCACATTAACAAACAAATCAACAAAATCAGCATTTATGAAAAAACTATTATTCCTCTGTGTATTACTAATTTCCTTGCAAGGATTTGCTCAGAAACTCGCATCCATTACCGAAAAAACAGCTAATTTGAAGAAATATGAAGGTTTTATGCCTTTTTATTGGGATGAAGATGCGGGCAAAATTTGGCTTGAAATTTCTTCTCTTAATCAAGATTTTTTGTACGTTTCTTCGCTTCCTGCGGGTTTGGGTTCAAATGATATTGGTCTCGATCGTGGACTTTTGGGT
>JAZKDE010000145.1:0-3483 GCA_040387735.1 Bacteroidota bacterium | reverse complement strand
TTTCCGTCTTCAAAACTATCAATGGCTTGTTTTAAGTCGGGATATTTATCAAATTTTCCATCCGCACGAAGAGCAACTACTTGATGCAAATACGTTGGTTCATCGTATTGAGCAATGGCTTTTAATTTAGCGGCTGCGTCAGTCGTAAAATCTACTTTAATAGCAGAACTTATCTGTATTTTACCAACCTTAATTCCTAAACTATTTAATTGGTCAATGGCGGGTTGTGGTTCTTCGTAACTTACCCCAAAATGACAAATATCATAACACAATTGAATATGCGTATTGATGATTTCTTGGGCTGATTTGGCAGAAATTGACTTTTTAGCAAAATGTTCGATGGCTGATGGTATTAAAACATTTTGATACCAGTCAATAAATTCTACGGAATTTTCTAAGATTCCATCGGGTTCTGGTTCAATATCAAGGTGTAATATTTTGCCTGTTTCTTCCGCAATTTTCACCAATTCGTCCACAACTAACAACATATTTTGCGTTGCAATTTGAACGGCATTGGCCAAACTTTGTTCATCCTTCCACCAAAAACGGTAGGATAGTGGAGACGTTGAAATACCGCCTTCGGTCAATTGATTTGGTAAAATTTGAGCTAATAAACGAAACATTCTGATGGTATAATCTACTCGTTCCGTACTTGTCCAATCGGGAGCGTGAACGTTGTCTTTTACCACCACATCATGAAAACCACCGTAAGGAAATCCATTCATCGTGAAAACGTAGCAATCATTATCCGTTAACCATTGCTGAAAATTTTGCAAATTTTGCGGTTCCGACAAATCAATACTCGCCTGATTTGCCAGTCTAAGCCCAATGCCGAAGGGTTTGTCGGGACAAATATTCTTTTTTATCAAAGGAATATTTTCTTGTAATACCGAGAAATGATGTTGCCAATCTTCGCCTGTATGAATATTGCTGCAATACGTTAATTGTCCGAAAGGGGTTTGCATGGGATTGATTAAAATATTAGTAGGGGAAATTTTTATTACGATAAGCTTAAAATATCGACCGATTTTTTCATTAATTCAAAGTCAATTTCGTGGACTTCTACTCCTTTTCCTAAAGCCTCCAAAAGCGTAATCGTCAATTCTCCACCCAAATGTTCTCTAAATTCATTGAGCCCTTTCCACAGATTTATTTTATCGTTGTCAGCTAAAGCAGGATGATAAATTTCAAATCCGAGGGTTTTCAATAATTTGATAATTCGATGAAGTTCTTCTTCCGAAATTTGTCCTTTTAAATGCGAATAAACGGAATCAAGGGCAATTCCGATGGCTACGGCTTCTCCGTGACGAATCTCAAAATTGGTCAAATATTCCAATTTATGAGCCGCCCAATGTCCAAAATCCAACGGACGAGCAGAGCCTAATTCAAAGGGATCGCCACTTGAAATATGCTGAACGTGTAACTCGGCACTTCTAAAAATTTGGTAGTACATCACGGCTTCATCCCGTTTTGCCATCGCTTCAGCATTGACTTCTAACCATTCAAAAAAGGCTAAATCTTTAATGAGAGCTACTTTTATGGCTTCTGAAATCCCCGAACGCCAATCTCTATCACTGAGTGTTCGCAAGAAATTTGCATCATTAAAAACGGCAATTGGCGGTGCAAATGTTCCTAAAAAGTTCTTTTTCCCAAAGAAATTAATGCCATTTTTTACCCCAACGCCCGAGTCATTTTGTGAAAGAACCGTACTTGGAATTCTGATGTGTTTTACCCCACGATGAGCAATTGCCGAAGCGTATCCCGTAACATCTAAAAATGCCCCACCACCAATCGCCGCTACGAAAGAATGACGATCAATACCATGATTATCAATGGCTTGCAAAATTCCATCTAAAAATTTAGGGTCATTTTTCACTTGCTCACCGCCTGGAATAACCAAGATTTCAGAAGCCAGCGACATTGCTTCTTCGTTGGCAAAATAGTTTTTAATGGCTTCGGGTAAATATGCGTGATTTTCAGCTACTCCTGCATCAATTAAAAATAATATTTTCTTGCGGAAATTGGTGTTCCCGTAGTTTTTCAAAAAGTTGATAAAAGTCTGATTTTCAAGGGAAAACATATTTTCCGTAAAAATAATATTATACGAAAATGGCACTTGAAACGACTGTTGAATTTGATTCATTATTTATATTTTAAATTACGTCACCGCAAACATTTTTGCGATTTTGATGGATAATGGTAATAATAATAAAACACCGATGGCCACAGGATAGTTGCCTGAAACGCTCACCCAGGCTGCATCCATTACGATTAAAGCCAATACTCCAGCTTTTACAGCCTTGCCAATATTGGGTCCAATCGGGTTTTGAATGGCAACTATTAAGGGCTTGAAAATTAGAAAGATGTGTAAAAACACAAAGGGAAGTGTGATGAATAAATTCCCGAATTGATAAGACATTACAATTTGAGAAATACTCACGATGATGTATAAAAATCCTGCAAAATATAAAATTGTTTGATTGCCTCCGTGAACTTCTCCTCTACTAATCATGGTGATTGCGGCAATGTACAAAACTGGAATAATGCCAATCCACCAAAATTGCTGTAAAGATGACATCATCACACTCATGCCCAAAAGTAGATTTCCACCCCGACAAAGCCCCATGTTGATGGGTCCAAAAAAGGCGTGATGTTTCCCAAATTTGTCGTAAATTAAAGCCAAAACTGCTACCGAAAAGGCAATAATCATACTTTCAAAACTGACAATTGCGGCACAAAAAATGCCGATTATCAGTAATAAAATCCCTAAAATGGTCGCATTTTGTTTAGAAACTTTCCCACTCGGAATGGCTCTTTCTGGACGTTCGATGGCATCTAATTCGGCATCAAAAACATCATTAAAAACAACACCACCGCCATATAAACCAACGGTTGAAATACTCAGTAAAATAATCGTTTGGATAGATAACGTATCGGTCGAAAATATAAATTTTGCCAAAGATAAACCCGCCAGAATGTCCGCAATTGCCGTCACCAGATTGGCTGGTCGCATTAGTTGTAAGTAATATTTCATATTTTTTAACGAATTACAATCGCATCTTTGTCAATTCTTGGTTGTTGTCCGCCTCTCAGAATTGTATTTCCGTTAAATTTTTGAGTTTGGTCGATGGTAATAGGTTCCTCAAAATCCGCCACATTTATTTGTCCACTTTGAGCAAAAGCATCAATGGCATTTTGATAGGTTACCAAACGAATATCTTCATCTGCAATGCCTTTTATTTTCATCAGTGCTGCCGTTTTCGGAATAGCCAATGGGTCGCTAATGCCCCAATCCGCCGCCGAATTTATCATAATTCTCTCCGAACCGTACTGTTTAACGACTTCTACCATGCGTTCATTGCCCATTTTTGTGAATGGATAAATGGTAAAAGCGGCGTAAAAACCTTGGTCAAGCACCGATTTTACGGTTTCTTCATTGTTATGGTCAATAATTACCATTTTAGGGTCAATGCCGTGTTCTAA
>JAZKDE010000144.1:0-4094 GCA_040387735.1 Bacteroidota bacterium | reverse complement strand
TGAGTTAAAAAAGGTCAATCAACCCATTTCCAATCGGGATGATTATTATAAATCGGGGCTGAAATCACCATTTGGGCCTAAAATAAATTAAGGCTTGTAACTTACTGATTATCAACAATTTGAGGTAATTTTATTTCTAATGGTTTTTGATAATTCCAAGTCTTCAATTTCTCCAGATTAAAACGTAACTCTTTGTCATTTAGTAAGTTAGTGAAGTCATACTCCCCAATGAAGTTTATATGCTTCCAAGTAAGTGCGGTTGAATTCCTAACCGTTAATATTATCTCCTCAATTTCTTCCTGTTGCTCCACTTTTGAGAGTAAATCTGATAAATACAGATAATTCCAAAGTACAATGGCATTTTGAATGATAGTTCGGCACAAAATGATGCGTTCTTGCTCTTCTTTGGTTGCCGCTTGGAACTCCTGATTTTGCCCAAAGAAGACGACTTTTGAAAAACGATTCATCAATTCTACGTGGCTCAATTGTTTCTCAATTGCTTGTCTCAACGCTAAATCGTCGTAGTATTTGAGAATAAAAATGGTTTGTATTATTCGTCCAAATTCTTTGAATGCGGCTTCCAAAGGGTTCTGTTTAGCATAGGAATTTAATCTTTTGAATACTTGATAGGCAGTCGTTTTACCTAATTTTAGCGATACCATTAATCTCAATATATCATCCCACGAATCTATTATTTCATCTTTATCAAGATATTTTGTTGGTAAAAGTTGGTAGTCGAGTGTTGCATATTTTTTGAATGGTTCAAAACTGTAAAGCACCCTATCTGATAAGTCCATTAATCTTGGAGCATTGAAAATATCCAAGAAATACATCATCCCAAAAACAATATCGGATGAACCATGTGTATCAGTCGAGTGCGTGTCAGCTTTGATAACTGGATTCCCCAAGTGCATTTCAACTACATTGACGTGTTCCCTTTCCGAAGCACTAATGACATTGATTTTAAAAACACTCATTCGCTCGTCGATGGCAGTATTGATGACCGATGCCTTGGTGAAGCCAGGATATTTGTACGAATAAGAAGCATTCAAAGAATCTCGTTTGACTAATATTTTTTGTCCATCGCTGGCAGTATGAATTTTATCGACATCTTTTCTATGAATATCTGGTAAGGATAAAGTATTTTTAAACTTGATAATGGCATCATTCACGTCCTGTAAGGCTTCTTGATTAAGATACCAATCGGCGATATGTTTCAAACTATGTCCCTGTATTCCTTTGGCAATTCTCTCCATTTTATCAATGCCAATGTTACATCCTTTGGCAATCAAGGCAGCAAAAAACGGTTCATCACTGGGACGAAATTTTTCTTGTATTTTGCCTTGATAACCACATAGGTTCAAAAAAGGGCTTACTTTTTCCACCTCTGCTAAAATCGTTGAAACTGCCACAAATCGAACAGGTGTAAAATAATTAGAGATAAGCTGAGTATCTGGTTTTTCAACTTTGGGCGTTTCTATATGAGGTTTCCCTTTCTTATTAATGCTAAAATAAGGGTTTTCTCCTTTATTAATCTTTTTATTTACCTCGTGAAAAAGGGTGTCTAATTCCAATGCAAGGGATTCTATGACTACTTTTGGGTCGCTCCAAGTGGATAAGTCAGCATCCTGTAAAAGTTGCCTTCGGTTAAGTTGGAAGTATTCTTTGTCAATTAAATATTCCTCTAAACTCCGATAACGATAGGAATATACAGGAAATATCTCCCCCGATTTTATGCCATTTTCAAGAGCTTGGAAGAATAACATTTTATAAAGTCTTGTTCTGAATTTCTCTTTTTTCGTAACTTCATCATAAGTATTAAGGGCAGCTTGCTCCGTAACTGATAACCACGAAACATCTTTGGGTGGCTTGGTCAACATCCCTTTGTACGTTTGAAAATGGGTAATCGCTTGAAACAGAATAGGCTCGGTAGTCTCCGAATTAAAAGGTAAGTGTTGGATGATTTCACTGACTCTATTGGACAACCAGATACTACGACTTTCCCAAATATCATGGAAGGTTCTTTCCTTACTTTTAGTTAATTCCGCTTCAATTAATGCCACCAAGGCTTCATCTTCGGGTTGCAATTCTATATCTACTTCAAAGAGGTCTTCGATAAAATCTACTTTTTGTTGAGCATCATGAGGGCTTTTAACAATGGTCTTGATGGCTTCAACTTGTTGCTTATAATCTTTACGAGATTCCACTAATAATTTCATGGCTTTTGTTCGCTGTTTGCGGCTTTCAAAATAATCTTTCACTTCTAATCTTTCTGAATGTTTCTTGGCGGAATTAACGCATTGGAGGATAGTGTCCATGAAATAGTCATTCCTAATTCTGACCTGATGGATTAGAAAACAAAGTAAATATAGGTATTTATCTGAGTGAGCTACTAACTTTTGGGTATCGGCAATACTCGCCCAATGGGCGTGATAATCAATGACAGCATCCGTTAAATTCAATTTTTTCACCAAAGAATCAAGCCTTACTAATCGGTCTTTTAAGGTTTTGAAAATTACCACATTTTCTTTTATATCTGAGGGTCTTAGGGACTGGATAACCGTTCTGAAAGTAGCTATTTCCGTATTTTGATAACTTTTTTTACGGAGGATGAATAAATCCAAAACTCCTCTATCTTGGTTTGAAAGATGTTTGAATAGCGTTGCTGAAATCTCTTCTGATGAATCAATCAGCGCTTGAGAAATAGCTCTACGATAAGTATCATAAGAGGGAGATTCTATCCGATTATTGAATAAATATTCCTGAGATTTCCAGAGAACTTTTCGGGGTAGCAATTGCTGATCAATCAATAAACGAATTCGATGGTTGAACTCCGCTTGTTTTTCTTCAAAGGAAGACCAACTTGAAAGTTCCAATATTTTTATTCGATGCAGGTAGGCAATTTGAAGACTATAATTAGCTTTGAAAAACATTCTTTTGTCTTCCCACCCTTTCCACCCTAATTGCTTGATAACGTATTGAATATCTTTGGCATGAAATTGACTCGCTTCATAAAATCGTCCAGCATATTTGAAATAACCCATTTGGAGAATAAAACCAATTTTAGTGTAGCCGTCTCTCAATCCTTTAAACTCTTCCTCAAAAGTTGAAGATAGGCAAAAATGATAGGCTTTCTCTTCTATATTTAGTATTGGAACTTGATTGAATAAAAGGATTTCTTGTGGTTGCAGGAGTTTTATGCGACTCATAAAATTAAAATGGTTTTGAAAATGAGTCTCACAAAACGAGCATTCTATGAGACTGAGACAGGCGACGATAAAATGGTAAAATTACAGCATTATGCCGTCTCAAATTGCTATCTTGCAAAACAAATTTAGGAAAGTGAAATATGGATGAGTTAATGAGACAATCGTAACGACAAACCAAAATGATTATAGGCTACGCAAGGGTTTCGACCGCAGCGGCGGCCGCCCAAGACCAAAATTTAGATTTACAAATCGATGAATTGACAAAATTGGGGTGTCAGAGGATTTACCAAGAAAAGGTATCTTCAGGAAAAGAACGTCCGCAATTAATCAAAATGATTGAGAATCTTCGGGAGGGAGATTCGGTAATGGTTTGGAAGTTAGACCGACTGGCTCGGTCATTAAAAGAGCTAATAAATCTGGTAGAAATTTTTAGGGTAAAAAATGTAAATTTTACCTCTGTCAAAGACTCTATTGATACATCTACGGTGCAAGGTCGCTTATTGCTGAATATTTTTGGTTCATTAGCTGAATTTGAGCGAGACACTATCCGTGAACGCACCAAAGCGGGGCTTTCGGCAGCCAAGGCAAGGGGCAGAATGGGGGGTAAAAAGAAGGGATTAAGCCCAGAAGCGAAGAAAAAGGCAGAAACGGCAGTAATGTTATACAAACAGAAGAAATCCGCAGTTGAAATTGCAGGAATTATTGGGGTAGGTAGAGCAACTGTTTACCGATATTTAGAAGAAATGGGGCAGGAACGAAATTTGCAAAGTTCTGATATTCAATGATTTGTGAGACTTAGTTTAGATTTGGCCCAAATGGTGATTACAGCCCAATAAGAGTAATTCAGGGGTTAAATGTTGCTCAAAATGGGTTTGAATTTGATTT
>JAZKDE010000143.1:0-5987 GCA_040387735.1 Bacteroidota bacterium | reverse complement strand
TAGCTCAGTGGTAGAGCACTTCCTTGGTAAGGAAGAGGTCGGCAGTCCGATTCTGCTCAAAGGCTCAGAGATAATTTGAGAATAGATTAATTTGAAAATTTGAAAATGTTTTGACAGACTTACAAAATGCTAAGCTTTGTCAAAATTAAAATCATTTTCAGATTTTGGGTTTTCAAGCTATCAAATTAAAGTAACATTTTTTCATTCTTTTTATAAAATCAAATTAAGAACTAAATATCATGGCAAAGGAAAATTTTGACCGTAGTAAACCCCACGTAAACATTGGTACAATCGGTCACGTTGACCACGGTAAAACTACATTAACTGCTGCAATTACTAAGGTGTTGTCAGAAAAAGGTCTTGCTGAGAAAAAAGATTTCTCTTCAATTGACTCAGCTCCAGAAGAAAAAGAGCGTGGTATCACTATCAACACTGCTCACGTAGAATATTCGACGGTAAATCGTCACTATGCACACGTTGACTGTCCTGGTCACGCCGATTACGTTAAAAACATGGTAACTGGTGCTGCCCAAATGGACGGTGCTATCATCGTGGTTGCTGCAACTGACGGTCCAATGCCACAAACTCGTGAGCACATTTTGTTATCACGTCAGGTTGGTGTACCTCAATTAGTTGTATTCATGAATAAAGTGGATATGGTTGATGATCCAGAATTATTGGAATTAGTTGAAATGGAAATCCGTGAATTATTGTCATTCTATGACTTTGATGGTGATAATATTCCAGTTATCCAAGGTTCAGCTTTAGGTGGATTAAATGGTGAGCCGAAATGGGTTGCTACAATCGAAGCGTTGATGGATGCAGTTGATAGCTGGATTCCACTTCCAAAAAGAGATATTGATAAGCCTTTCTTGATGCCAGTTGAAGACGTATTCTCGATTACAGGTCGTGGTACAGTAGCAACAGGTCGTATCGAAACGGGTATCATCAACTCTGGTGAATCAGTAGATATCTTAGGTATGGGTGCTGAAGGCTTAAAATCAGTAGTAACTGGTGTTGAGATGTTCCGTAAAATCCTTGACCGTGGTGAAGCTGGTGATAACGTAGGTTTATTATTACGTGGTATTGACAAAGAATCTATCCGTCGTGGTATGGTTATTTGTAAGCCAGGTTCAGTAAAACCTCACACAAAATTCAAAGCTGAGGTTTATATTTTGTCTAAAGAAGAAGGTGGTCGTCACACACCATTCTTTAACAAATATCGTCCACAATTCTATTTCCGTACAACTGACGTAACAGGAGAAATCATGTTGCCAGCTGGTGTTGAAATGTGTATGCCTGGTGATAACTTGACAATCGATGTAACTTTATTAAACAAAGTTGCAATGGACAAAGGACTTCGTTTCGCTATCCGTGAGGGTGGTCGTACAGTAGGTGCTGGTCAAGTAACTGAAATCTTAGACTAAGATTAAAGAAGTATATAAAAAAGCGTCTCTCAAAAGGAGACGCTTTTTTGTTGTTTTATTTTTTTATATTTAATATTAAAGCTAAAGAAAAGTATCAAAATGCTGAATATGAGTATTTTACATTACATATTTAAGCAAAAAACAATTGAACGACATCTATTTTTTTTCAATAAAATATATTTTATTGAAAATTTACCACAATAAATAATTTGAAAGTTTGGGATAAACCCGTAACTTTGCAGTCCATTAAATACGGGAATAGTTCAATGGTAGAATGCGGGTCTCCAACACCCTTGATCAGGGTTCGAATCCTTGTTCCCGTGCCATTATTAAGTTCCAAATTTTGGATTTCTGATTTTAAGTTTTTACAAAAATTTGTAAACTGGCTTGAAATTTGAATTCTAAAATTCTGGAACTTAAAAGTTTATAGCAACAGAGTTATGATGAGTTGTAATAACCATTAACTCTTTTCCTCCAAACTCATAAACTACTTACAAACAACAACCATGAACAAAATTAAAAATCTTTTTGGTGACTCTTGGACCGAAGTTACAGAAAACGTAACATGGCCTAAATTTTCTGAATTACAAGCATCTTCAACTCTTGTGTTGGTGGCATCATTGATATTTGCAATGGTTGTAGGTTTGATTGACTTTTTGTTTAAATCAGGCTTAGAATTGTTCTATCAATCATTCTAATTGCGGATTTGTGATTGCGGATTGCGAATTTTAAATTTCCCTCGATGAATTCAAACACTCCCAAAACTGTGCTTGAGTTGTCTTATTCCGAAATCAATTAATCCCCCAATCCGAAGTCGAAAATCCGAAATCAAAAGAATTCCGCAGTAAAATTATGGCAGAAACAAGCTGGTACGTTCTGAGAGCAGTCTCTGGACAAGAAAAGAAAATACGAACTTATCTGGAAAATGAAATCACCAGACAAGGTCTTGAAGAATATATTCCACAGATTATTATTCCTACTGAGAAGATTTTTGAAATGCGTAACGGTAAAAAAGTTATTCGTGAAAAAACCCTTTTCTCTGGCTATATCTTTGTTGAAGCAGATATTAAATACGGTGAAGTAGCTCACTTAATTACATCTATGCCAGGTGTAATTGGTTTTCTTAGCTGGAATGACGGAAAGACTTCTAAAACACCAATTCCTTTACGTGCCGGTGAAATTAAGCGTATCCTTGGTAAAATTGATGAAGTAGCGGTTGTTGAAGAATCATCTGCATTGTCATTCTCAAAAGGTGAAACGGTTAAAGTTATCGACGGAGCATTCTCTGGATTTGATGCAACAGTTGCTGAGATTTTCGATGATAAAAAGAAATTAAATGTGGTAGTAAAAATCTTTGGTAGAGATACTCCAATGGAATTAAGCTACTCACAAGTAGAGAAGTAAAATAACAATACAGAATTTATAGAAAAGGAGTACATTCGACAAAGAATGTACTCCTTTTTTCTTTACTGAATTCGTACATTTGTAACCCGTATCAAAAAAATAAAAATATGTTAAGAAGACCCCGCAGAAACCGTCAATCCGCAGCCGTTCGAGCAATGGTTGAAGAAACGACCCTCTCGGTTAATGATTTTATATATCCAATGTTTGTAATGGAGGGAAAAAACCTCGTTACAGAAGTAAAATCTATGCCAAATATCTTTAGATATTCTTTGGATAAATTATTGGAAGAACTCTCGGTTGTTCAAGATTTAGGAATCCGTTCAATTGCTCTTTTTCCTTTACTTGCAGAAGATAAAAAAGATAAAATGGCTTCCGAAAGCCACCGTCAAGGAAGTTTATATTTAGAAGCAATTAGTCAAATCAAGCATAAATTTCCCGATTTTGCCTTAATGACCGATGTAGCGATGGATCCGTATTCATCAGATGGACACGATGGCTATGTGGATGAAAAAGGAAATATTCTGAATGATGAAACACTTCAAATATTAGGAAATATGGCTCTTGCTCAAGCACGAGCAGGTGCTGATATTATTGGGCCATCGGATATGATGGATGGACGTATTGGCTACTTACGTGAAATGCTCGATGACGAAGGTTTTATTGACGTTAGCATTATGGCTTATACAGCAAAATATGCGTCGGCTTTTTACGGTCCATTCCGTGATGCGTTAGATTCTGCTCCTAAATTTGGCGATAAAAAAACATATCAGATGAATTTTGCTAATAGTCGTGAAGCTTTGATTGAAGGGGAATTAGATTATTCGGAGGGGGCTGATTTTTTAATGGTTAAACCTGCTTTGGCCTATTTGGACATTATTAAATCTCTGAATGATAATTTCAATATTCCAATTGCCGCTTACAACGTTTCTGGAGAATATGCCATGGTTAAGGCTGCAGCTCAGAATGGTTGGTTGGACGGTACAAAAACGATGGTTGAAAGTTTAACTGCTATCAAAAGAGCAGGTGCAAAAGTGATTTTGACGTATTTTGCGAAGGAATATGCGAGTTTGAAATAGCAACTGATGATTAGAAATTGGTTATTGATAATTAAAGCCAATATCAAAAACTCCATAAAATTTTTCAATCTAACAAATCAAGGTTCAAACGAATGAGGCCATTTTTAGACAAAGCTGAAAATTGTAATTTTTTATCTGCTATTTTTATAGAAAAATATAGTTTTTGGAATTAATCAAAATGATACAACAAAATGCAAGAAGGAACAGTTAAGTTTTTTAATATTACAAAGGGGTTTGGTTTCATTTCTCCTGCTAACGGCGGAGCAGACGTTTTTGTTCATATAAGTGGATTATATGACGAACTCAAAGAAGGAGATAGAGTAACTTTTGAAGTACAAGATGGCAAAAAAGGTCCTAATGCCGTCAATGTGAAGGTTATCTAATTTTATAAAAAAAATTATTTTAATATAATGCAAAAAGGAAAAGTTAAGTTTTCAATGGTACCAAAGGATTTGGTTTCATTACACCTTCCGATGGAGGATCCGAGATATTTGTTCACGTAAGTGGATTAGTTGACGAAATCAGAGAAAATGACAATGTCTCTTATGAGGTAGAAAATGGGAAGAAAGGGCTTAGTGCTGTTCGAGTAAGAGTTATTGGTTAAAAAAACACCTGACAAGCTTCAAAACCTGTCAGGTATTTTTTTATTTATTACCCTCTTCTTTCTTCTGAATTTTAGGTTGATTTTGGATTTGTGCCTTCTCAGATTTTCTACCCATTTCATCCATCAATTTCATTCCTAAAAGTCCACTTAATGCTCCATTTTGGTCATTTGAGCCACCTGTAATCAAAATATCAGGCATTATTTTGATTTTCTCTTTACCAATACTTTCCGTGATTTTCAATTGGGTAAAGTTGCTTTCACCCATCGCAGAAACAGCTAATTGATACGCTTCGGCATCGGCTTTACCAATCGCTAAAATTTTCTCGGCTTCGGCAGCACCCGTTTTACTGATTTTTTCAGCTTCGGCATTAGCAATTAATTTAATTCTTTCAGACTCCGCACTGGCTTGTAGTTTTACTCTTTCTGCCTCTGCTCCTGCTTGCAATTTCAAACTTTGTGCTTCACCTTGGGCTTTTTTCACGGACGCATCCGCCACACGTTCAGCAATGACCACGCCTTGGTCGGCTTTTACAATATCTTTCTGAATTTCAGCAATTGCCGTTTCTTTCTCCAAAGCCTGACGAGTTTCCTGAGCCATTTTCTGGGTTTCATAAGTTACTTTTTGTTCTTCGGCAAGTTTACGGTCGGTCAAAGTTTTCATTAATGATTCTGGCGGAACAATATCACCGATTAAAGTATCAACGGCATTTACATTATATTGAGAAAGTACCTCAGAAATATATCTACGAGCTGTTTCTTGTCTTTCTTTACGAGAACCCAAAAACGAAATTACGTCTGAATCTTGGGCTGAGTTTCTAAAATAATTGCCAATGGTCGGTTCAAGAACTTGGCTCACTAAATTGTGCATATTTCCGAATCGAGCAATAACCTTGGGAGCTTCGTAATTTGGAATATGAATAATTTGAGAAACGTCCAAATTAAAAGGGAAACCATCTTTTGATCGCACCGTAATCGTCGAAAGGTTTTTATCCAATTGGTGAGATTCAGACCTTGCACTCGCCCAGTTTAAAACTAAATTTGTCGTTGGCACAACCTCAATACGTTGAATATAGGTATTAATTGGATATTTTCCTGGTCCAAGTGGCTCAGCCCAAACACCTTTAAAGCCTTTTGTAAAAATATTACCGTGCTTAAATTCAGTCCCGCTTACGTCCACGCCCTCTTCGCCCACATACGAAATCACCACGCCAACATTACCAATTGGAATTTCTGTCATGTGAATTTCTTCGATTTTCACAAACCAAGGATTAATGTTATACGAACCCGCCAAAATTACTTGCTGCTGAAGCCCTTTATTTCCCCCTTTATTCAGAAAAGCATCAGCATCTTGAAAATTATTGTGTCCATCCACCGATTTACCCGAAATTTGACCTGCATCAATTGACGCACCGTCCATAGTAGTGATAATTCCGACCATATTTTCGTGAATTTCAACCATATCCGTAATCTCAACTT
>JAZKDE010000142.1:0-24335 GCA_040387735.1 Bacteroidota bacterium | reverse complement strand
GCACTGCAAGAACATTAGCTATAACAGTAAATTCTTTATTAGCCCAACCAAGTGCATTTACCGTTTCATCTGCCACTGTTTGTCAAGGGCAGAATAGTTTAACTTACACGATTCCTGCCGTGGCTGGGGCAACGGGCTATACATGGGCATATTCAGGAACGGGGCATACCATTTCGGGTACTGGAACAAGTGTGACCGTTAGTTTTTCTAATACAGCTACTTCTGGTACTTTGAGTGTTACAGCAGATAATGCCTGTGGCAGTAGCACTGCAAGAACATTAGCCATAACTGTAAATTCTTTATTAGCCCAACCAAGTGCCTTTACTGCTTCTTCTGCCACTGTTTGTCAAGGGCAGAATAGCGTTACTTATACCATTCCTGCCGTGGCTGGGGCAACGGGTTATACGTGGACGTATTCAGGAACGGGGCATACCATTTCGGGTACTGGAACAAGTGTAACCGTTAGCTTTTCTAATACAGCTACTTCTGGTACTCTGAGTGTTACAGCAGATAATGCCTGTGGCAGTAGCACTGCAAGAACATTAGCCATAACGGTAAATTCTTTACCAACTGCTTCATTATCAGGCACAACTACTATCACTTCAGGGCAAAGCACCAATTTGTCAGTGAGTTTGACGGGGACAAGTCCATGGTCAGTAGCAGTTGCTGGGACTCTTTATTCGAGTATCACAGCTTCACCTTATTTGATTCCTGTTTCCCCAAATGCTACCACGACTTATGCTTTAACCAGCGTAAGTAATGCTTGTGGGACAGTAAATGTGACTACTAATAATACCGCTACGGTTACTGTAAGTCAACAAAGTATTACAACAAGTATTAATGGTTCAACGACTTTCTGTTCTGGACAATTTGTGGATGTTGGCTTCACTACGACTGGTACGTTCACAAGTGGAAATGTCTATACTGCCCAATTATCAGACGCTGCGGGTAGTTTTGTTTCACCAATAAATATTGGGACATTGACAAGTATAGCTATTTCTGGAACAATAACTGCACTATTACCAAGCAACACTTTCACAGGAACAGCATATCGAATACGAGTAATAGCCTCTAATCCTGCAATAACAGGTAACGATAGTGGAACAAACTTAGCAATAACCACAATGCCAATTGCCATCGTGACCCCGACGGGTCCAGTTAATCTTCCTTCTGGTGGCAGCGTAACGCTGAGTGCTAACACAGGAACTAACTTCACATATCAATGGAAATTAAATAATAATAATATTTCAGGAGCAAACAGTGCTACATATAACGTTACAGAAGTCGGTAATTATAGTGTTGTTATAGGTGTCAGTGGTGCGTTATGCTTTGCGACTTCAAATTCAATAGTAGTTAATAATACTATACCTTGCGAAAATGATTTTTACCCGATATTGTTAAGCAATGCCATTACAACGTGTCCAAATGAAAATGTAGTTTTTAGATTATTAAATGCACCGAATGGTTACGATTACTCTTGGTCCTATAATAATATTATTATACCAAACGAATTTAAACCAATTCTTTTGGCAAGTCAAGCGGGACTTTATAAGGTAAATCTTAGTCCAAATTGGTATCAAGTAGAGCCAAAACCTACGCATCAACACTTGAATGGCATGACCTTCTTGAATGATTATAATGGGTGGATTGTTGGTAACAACGGAACAATATTAAGAACTGAAAACTCTGGCGATGATTGGAATGCCGTATATTCGGGTGCAACAGCAACTTTAAATGATATTCATTTTACATCTACTAATACAGGTTGGGTTGCTGGCGATAATAGAATTTTAAAAAGTTCAAGTGGTGGGCTGAACTGGGAAAGTATAACCACTTCATTTCGTGGTATAGCAGTAGATTTTTTTGATAAAAATATTGGTGCTGTGGTTGGGGCAGGCGGAAATATTTTGAGAACCACAAACGAGGGTTTAAACTGGGTAAATGTTACAAGTAATACCAGTGTTCAGCTAAATGATGTAAGATTCCTTTCATCAACAATTGTTTTTGCGGTTGGTGACGGAGGAACACTTATCAAAAGTATCAATGGAGGGCAGACGTGGGTAACACTTTCCACAGGAGTAACTTACGATTTGAATAGAGTTTATTTTTTCAATCAAAATGTAGGGTGGATAGTTGGCGATAACAATACTCTTTTAAAAACTACTGATGGAGGTTTAACATGGAGTAGTGTAAATACTGGTATTACTGTAAATGGAGGTTTTCTTTTAAATTGGAAAGATATTTACTTCACCAATTCACAAAATGGCTGGCTGATAGATGAAGGAAATACTCTTGTGAAAACTATAAATGGAGGGACATTATGGAGTATTTCTACCCGTTTTACATCCTCTCCACCCACTAACATTACTATAAATCAGACAAATAGAATGTTATTTTCAACTAATAATCAAAATGCTTATATCATTGGTGTTTGGGGTGCCATTGTAAAAAGTGCAGATGCTGGCACTACTTGGGTAGCCAAAAATAGTAGTTCATCTAACGCACTTACTGATGTTCACTTTTTAGATGATAACAACGCTATAACAGTCGGATATGATGGATATGTTTTGAAGTCAGCAGATAAAGGAAAAACTTGGAATAGATTGGCAAATACAGGCACTGGTCTTGCCAGAAAATCTTTGGCATCAACACACTTTATTAGTAATGTCAAAGGATGGACAGTGGATTTTTCTGGCAATATATTTACTACCAATGATGGGGGAAATACTTGGTTACAACAAAGAACAGCAGGGGCATTAGAGTATTTAAGTAAAATTGTATTCGTAGATGCCAATAAGGGATTTGCCGTTGGTGGTTCTGGACTATTCTTAGAAACTGCAAATGGTGGTGCAACTTGGACAATACGAAACCTTGGAGTTACCAATTATCTCATGTCTATATATTTCATCAATAGTACAACTGGATGGATTTCAGGAGCAGGGGGATTGGTATTGAAAACTACTGATGGTGGTATAACTTGGACACAACAAACTACTAATACAACTCAACAAATTTCAACCATTTTCTTTGTTGATAATCTTATAGGATGGGCTAATATCAATGCTTTGAGCAGTCAAACAATAATAAAAACTACTGACGGAGGCATAACTTGGAATATAGTAGCTTCAACCCCATCCTATGTAAAGTACATTTACTTTAAAAATGCAAGTGAAGGTTATATTTCTGGAGGAAATGGCTATTTAGCCTCTACAATTGATGGAGGAAATACATGGAATCAAAAACTTCAAGTTCAAAGTTCTGGTGTCGAAATTAATGAAATTGTATTCAATTCAAATGGTGTTGGCATTGCTGTTGGTAATGATAATACTATTTTTCGATATAACCCGATAGCTTGTTCAATTTCTAATTTACAAGAATTTGTAAGTAACACTGCTGTTATAAATACTGTCAATCTTAGCGGAAATACGCCAATTTCAACTCCTTATGCTTACAAATCAAATCAAATGATTAATTCGTCACAAATAATTAATCAAGGAGCAATAATTGATTATCAGGCTAAAGATGTAATTGATTTACAACCTGGTTTTGACACAAAACCTCAAACTCTTTTTAAAACTGAATTAAAAGGCTGTAATAATTAAATGGAAATTTTAAAGAGTTATTGTATATTCCGATGAATAAGGTTCTTCGTCAATTTTGGTGAAAGCCTATTTTTTATGGAAGGAATAAAATTTACGAATTCAAATAGTTGGGTTCTATAATACTTCAAATCACGAAAAATATATTATAAGGTTTAAGTTTTTGAAGTAGAATCCAATTTTTACCAAAATTGAAGAAGAACCAGTTTGCTCCGCAAGACGTGGTTCAAAGTGATGGTTCTTCGTCAATTTTGGTGAAAAATATTTAATAAAGGAATTTTAGAAAATAAATTTTCACCAAAAACTTCCCAATTTAGAAATAAAAAGTGGATACGAGAATTTAAGCAACTAAGATTTTATACGAGTATTAATCTTTCACCAAAATTGACGAAGAATCAAATACTACCGGATTATCCACCTTATATAAAAAATTTTAATATTATAAATTGAATTAGTTCATTTATTTCTTAATAGTATTTCACTAAAATTGATGATGACCCAAATTTTCCCGAATTTCTCAGCTTTTCACCAAAATTGACGAAGAACCAATTTAAATCGTTGGTACCTGCTCAATTTCATCGGAATATTCAGTTTACAATACTTGAAACCCATTGAGCGGTGTAATATTGTTTGTTTGGATGGGAAGTAGGGGAAGGAAATGGGTTGGGGTAAATGATTTACCCCAACCGATGGTTTACTTGATTTTGAGAATTAGAAATGGATTTTCGTTGTCCAATAATTGTACTTTGGTAATAGAGACTTTATGATTAGTGTCAATCGTTACAGCCGATTCATGTTCCCCCATTTCATCAAATAAATGTAAATGAGCTTCAATATTCAAAATTTTCCCTTTTGCCCAAAAAGGTAAATGTTCAGCAATAATTGTAAATTTTAAACCTCCTGCTTCATTATTTTTATACGTATGCCATTCATTCGGGAAATCTTGTTTTACGTTAAACATTCTTATTGGCTTACCTTTAATTTGATTATCAATAGAAGAAATTACATTTTTCTTGAAATCTCCACCTTCTTCTCTGGCTGTATATTTTACATGCATAACAACATCGGCAATGGAATTATAATCAAATTGTTGTAATTCAACTGGGCCCAATTCCAATTGCCATTTACTAATTGCCCCCGAACCCTCAAATGGTAAGTAACGCTCATCTCTAAAATTAACTTCAAACATTCCGCTGTCATTTTGGGCGGAACTCGTGACGATGGATTTGAAAGGAATGCTGTTTTCTATAAAACGGTCATTATCTCCATCAATATTTCTCAAATAACTGCTTGATCCAGTGGTGTTTATTCGAATACTATTTTTTTGTAAACGTAATGAGCAATTGATGGTAGTATATGGCCCTGCCACACACGGTATACTTAAAGAAACCGATTTGATAGTTCGGAAATAATGGCCAGCAAAATCTAAATCAAATAGCCATTCTTCTAATTCAAATTCACAATTACCATCTTTTATTAAATCTAATAATGCTTTTGGATTAATATTTCTTAATGAAATATGTTTTGTAAGCTCCAAACGCCTAACGTTTTCATCCATATATGCTTTTTCTAATTGTTTAAGAGCAAAATGGAGCTTTTCACCTGCCAACAATCCTTTGAAATTACTATCAAAATAGCCATATTTAATAAAATCGGATTGTTGCTTACCTATTTCAAAACGATAAGCCTTTTCAGTCTTTTTAGCCAAATCATAAGCCATTTGATAAGACAATTTATAAATACTCATCAATTGCTCTTTCATCCAAGTGTAAAGCTCTTGATTAGTAAATTTATCTTTTAAATATGCTTCTACCTCTTCAGTATTCTTAATTTGTTGTAGATGATTGCTTAACTCTTTCTGAGCAATTTGAATACGAATATCTGCCGCAACGATTTGTTTATCAACCTGTACGATTTCACGAGCAGCGGAATTAAGTTGAAATGTCCAGTCTTGCACTCGGCGGATGTAGCTTGCCATTTTGGCCGCATTATTTGCATTATAAGAATGATTTGCTGCTGTAATATTTGCAATTCTAGCAGCTGCTGAATAAATGGCAGCAAAGTTTGAACCACCAAAAGTAGCACCGCCTCCTACTCCAATTGGTTTAGCATCAATAGCAAAATTTGGAAACATTCCATAAATACTTGCTAAAAGTTCATAGGCAGAGGCATCGGATTGTAATACTTTTGCTCTATATAGTGATTGTAATTCATCCGCTTCCCTTGGAATAAGCATCACCCCAGTCTCCTTAGAATTTGAAAGGGAGACATTCACTTTTAAAGGTTCCTCTTTCACAATTGTATCGGCTGGTAAAGTACTATCAGCATTTAGGTCGGCTGAAAGTGAAACCAAATCGGGTATGGTATAGTCAGCTTCAGCAATACCCATTAAACCCATGTAATGACTAATTCTTTTCTTGGTGTTTTTACGAGTTACTTCTAAGTTTTGGCGGTTGGCTTTGGCTTCCAACACTTGTCGCTCTTTGATGCCCGTTACCAAATTTATCATGGTGCTTTCGTGCGAGGCTCGCATCAAACTTAATTTTTCGGAATCGCCCTTTTCGATGGCAGCAAGTATTGCTCCACCCAAAACCTTTACTTCGCCAGTAAACTCAACGGCTTTTTGCATTAAATAGCTAAAACGGTACATGGGGGCGGGGGTATTTAAGTCGCTCAAAATATCCGATAGACTCAAACCCTTTCCAACCGCACTTGCTAACATTCCAGGATCAATTTCGGAACCAAATAAGTCGAGATTTAACTCATTACCTTCTATTCCCAATGAGTGTCGAATATTAAATAATCTACTTTTTACTGTATCCCAATGAGTAAGAATTTTTTTATTAAATGGAATTCCAAAATACATGGTTTTACCAATTGGACTTGCCGAACCAGTTGCAGTTTCATCAACTATGTTCATAGCTCCTTCTGTTGCAATAGCAGGATATAAATTTTGGAAGGTGTCAAAAAAATTGCCAGAGGTATCAATTTCTGAATCTATTATATTATACGATTTTGGCGTAACATCGGTCAATTTTGGTATAAATTCTGGACGTTTCCCTAAAAGATGCCCAGCCATAACATATAATTGAGTAGCTTTGTTAATACTTTCCATGCTTTCTTGCCTAAATAAATCATCGCCCCATGAATAAAGATTTTCAATATATTGAAACATTACATTTTTCATATAAGGCAATGCATTCCTATTCCTGGCTACTGAATGAGCATTGAAAGGATTTTGCAACCATTGGGTTACTTCTCCTTTTGCTTCAGTATCTTTATTAGCAATTCGGATAAAAAATGCTTCTATAGACTCTTTCGGATTATCAATATCCCTAAATCCTTTTACTTTCCAAAAGCGTTTCACATCAGTTGCATCAGCTGGGTTTGGAGGTTCATTTGTAGTAGGATCAAAAATGTAATGAAACCAACGCATTGCTTCTTTGTACTTTCCGTTTTTGCTTAGACGATTAGCAATAAATAAAGGGGCATGGAAAAATAATTCCCAGTTGTATAATGAATAACCTCCATTTTGGGAGAAATCTATGTTTTTTAGTGGGTAGTTCTGGTCAACAAAATCAGAATCAGGTTCATATAATGTATAAAATTCAGATTGTTTTTTATCATTTTTATATTGAAGTTCATCTTGATAGTGTATTATATTGGTGTCTTCACTCATAATACCATCAATTCCCTTTTGATTAATAGCTTTAATAAAATTAGGTGTAAAAGGGTGGTAAAAATTATGAAATGTTACACGTGTAATTATATACCCAAATTTAGGATTTGTGAATGTTCCAAATTTATAGTCAATATTATTAAATCCTCTAAAAATATTCTCTGGCTTTGCAAAAAACACTCTTTGATTCTCAATAAGAAATAGAAAGTTTTTCACGTAATCTTCGTTGGGTCGAAATAAATCTTCATCAGTAGAATTAATATTATTTTGAGAAGTTAATTTTATATTTACCTTTTTGTTAAATATTAATTTATTGTTAATGAAACTTTTAGTTTTAAATTCTTCAACTTTAAGTGATTGAAAAGTTATTTTATCATGATCATTATAGTATGGAAACAAAGGTTCCTCAATTTCTTCTCTAAACTGTAAACCGTTAAAATTAAATCCAGTATTATCATATGTATTGGCTTGAATAATCTTGTTGAAAATTCTAAAATTCAATAAATTATCTTTCACATTAATAATGATTGTATGTTCAGATAAAGGAAACTCTACATTTAATTCAATAAATTCTTTAGAAATCTGCTTCGGTAACCATTTATTATCTTTAATCGAACTCCAAGCCAAACGAACTTCCCAATATTTTTGGGGCTTAACAAAAGTATGAGGAGAACCTACTGGTGGTATGGTCATATTAACATCCTTTTCATCAATCTTTTCCATAAACTCTGGCCAAAATAAATACGTCCGTCCTTCAAAAACAACGGGCAATAAATGAACTCCAGAATTTTCTCCGTCTTCCACGCCTTTTATATCAACTGGCACTTTGTCCCAAGCCGTCCAGTCCAATATTGGGTATGAAGTCGTTCTATAAAAATATTGATAGGGTGCTGCATGTGTGCGTGCAACTACATGAATTTTGCCTCTATAGTCTTCTTTATCAGGAGTTGAAAAAATATCTTCTTGATGCACCCCACAAATATCCAAATGAGCTACCTCATTCAGCTTATACACATATTCTCGCAAAGCTTTTTCTACGTTTTCGTCCGTAATGTCATTTTGCAATAAATCGCTTTCCAATTCTTTGAAAAAGGGGCTTTTATTGTCTCTGTACTCTGGCTCTAGCCAGTTTTCAGGATACATAAAGATTTTACGATTGGCTTCCCATAGGCGATAATGTTTTTGCCATTCCCATCTTTTGTTTGTTGTATCAATTAATGATGGCAAAACATTAGGTTCCAAATTTAATAGTATACGCTGTACAAATAATTGTACAGCAGAAATTGCTTGCTTTATACGTGACGTATCCATCTTAGCACCCATTTGTACGTCAATAAGGAAATATTCATAAAGTCCATCTGCATCAGTTATATTACCCGCTTGAATCTTTGGAACTTGCAATAGAAATGCAATTAAAGCATCCCTTTGTCGCTCTCTAATTGGGTTATTTAGTATTGGTGCAAATTCTAACCAAAGGTCTGG
Organism: Bacteroidota bacterium; assembly: GCA_040387735.1. Lineage (GTDB taxonomy): Bacteria > Bacteroidota > Bacteroidia > Cytophagales > Spirosomataceae > Arcicella. The sequence goes on along the minus strand of JAZKDE010000142.1, from coordinate 15,575 downwards.
GTCGTCATAAGTGACTTTTACTAAATTGATAATTTCTTGTGCCGTTTTATTTAAATCATCAAACGTTATATCATCAATCCAACTCGAAAGTGTTTTTACTGTTTGTTTAGTTTTTTTACAAATTGTCCAATGCTTGTGTAAATCTGATAATTTGCCTAATGAGTAATCTGAAATAGCCAATTCTTCAATCCACTTAATATCCCAATTTGTTATTTGGGACAGTATCAGGTTTTTATTCTCTGGTTGTAGCTGGTCGGCAATAGCAGAAAACGTAGCTATTGTGATTGGGTTTTGTGGTAAGTGTTTGCGGAAAGAAGTGAATTTATATAGTGTATTTATATCTTTAACATTATTGAAACCTATTTTTTCAGAACTATTTAGCCAATAATTAACTTCGTCAAAAGTCAATTTAAAAGTTTTAATAATTTCTGCTTTTTTCTGAATATTCTCAATCCTATTTTTTATTTCTATAAAAGCAAAATCAGGCTGAAGCACATCAGTTGGAACAGTTGCTTTTTGAATTGTTTTCGATTTCCAATAAAAATTTACTCCACCATTATAACCAACTATTTTATTTGTAATTGATAAGGTGTAAAACTTGCCTGCCTCAATTTTATAATTTATAATTTGAGAATTAGAACCGAGAGTATCTTCAGCCTTAACACCATCTATTCTAAAGGAAAGGACTTGATCTGAATTTGGGGCTTCTAAAATAAAGGTAATGTCATCAGTTATTGGCGAGCATATATAGCCACTCCATGTAAAATTACCAATTGTAACATTTTCGTCAATTTGCTCAACAGTTATTCCACCACTACTTAATCCTGTTGTATTTGATTTTTTTATTAAATTTTCAAAGTCATCCTTTAAAAGTAAAGAAGTAGTTGGAATGTCAATTTCTATTAAATTACCATAAATACTTGAAACCAATAAATCTTTTAAGTTTTCTCTAAGTAATGGGATAAGTTTTTCATAAATAGAAATATAGGGTTCAGTACTAGTAATTCCATCTAAATCTAATAATAGATTCCTTTCTGCTTCATTAGGAAATAGATTTGAAATTGCATTTTCAATAATAAAACTTTTGAATTTTTCAAATAGATTATCCACTACAACACTATTAAAACCAACCACTTTATCTTTTTCAGCTTCTTTAATAATCCCTTTTATTGATAATATTCCAGTGGTTTTATCATAAAAAAGCTTGTTTTTCAAACTTGGATCAATTGTTATTATAAGATTTGGTGCATCTTTTATACTAAAAATAGTATTTCCATTAAATAAGCCTACAAATTTTTGAGCAATGTCATTGCCAAAAAGCATGGCAAGCTTATTTGCCAAAAATTCAGCATTTATTTCAGTTGATCGAATTGTACCTTTAATATTTGAATCGGTAGTATTAACATCGGGATTTTCCAAATCAATTTGTGCAAATCCATCTCTACAAGCCTTTATTGCCTTTAAAAGCTTTTCATTGAAAATAACTATTGTCTCTGGTTTTGGTAAACTACTACCAAAAATTTGTTGGATTTGGGCAGTTGTAAATCCGATTTCTTTGATTTCATTGAAAGTAGTTATAAAATTTTCTAAATCTGTTGGGTCTTTTGAAATGATATTCAAGCCAAGTATACCCTTATAAATTATTAAATCTTGAATATTTATTTTAAGATTTTTTGCCAATAAAATATACCGATATATTAAACTTAGATTTGATAATGATATGTTTGTAGTAGCTTCCTCATAATTAATATCTTTAAGGATAATAATTAATTGTGCCAAGTCAATTTGAAAAGCTATCGAAATAATTTTTAAATTGTCGTTTTTAAAAAGTAATCCAGATTTGAGCTCTGATTTAGGTAACAATTCAAAATCTTTTAAAACATCTATTTTTTTAACAAATCTATTTTGAAACATTTTATTGTATAAGGATTTATCACCACCATAAGTATCGATATTTCCCCAAATACAAGCAAGTTTGGGAATGCTTAACTGTAAAGTTTCATTTGTTTTTAAACTATAGTAAAGGTTTTTAATAGTTTTTTCAATTTCACCATCTATTTTTATTGCAGAAAGTAAAACATCTAATTCGTGAATTGTTACATTAGTTTTACGCCAAATCCTAATAAAAGTTTTTATTTGAATAAGAAATGTTGAAAATTCTGCTGCGTCAATTGCAAAAAGCATTTTTTCCAAATTACATTCTACATTTTTTATAATTAATATTTTTGATTCTGGATTCAAAAATTTAGTTGAAACCAATTCTAATAAATCTGTAAAATGTATTTTAGTCTTGTCTAAAAATGTTTTAACTGTGCCTAAATCTGCGACCGTTGTACCAAAATATTTGGTAATATTTGAAAAATCTTGATCTATAATTATTGAATATTCTATATCTGACATTCCAAAATACTCCTTAATCATTGCCAATTCTTTGGTAGATTCATTACCGAAAATATCGAGTAATTCTAATCTCGAAGTCTTTAATTGTGGTAAATAGCTACGAATTTGGTCTAATGGCCTATGGTATGGTAAATTAAAAGGGTACAATGCTCCAGCTAATTGTAATTCATTATAAGCTTCTTCTCGAGTATTTTGTGCATCGGCTCTTAATTCGTTAGCTTTTGCATTTTTTGTATCGGATGGTGCACTATCTAATTTACCATCCACAATGAAATACTCCATAACCTCATTCACCAAATCAATATAAGGTATTATTGTATTTGTATTTTCACATGTAAATGGAATATTGAAAATATCTGGACGCCTATCATTTAATTCTGCTAAAGGATTCTTTTGAGGTTCTATTAATGTTTTGCTTTCTCCATTTTTTAAAAATTGCAAGGTGTCTACCAAGTAAGCTGCTGGGCTATATATTGATTGGCAATCTTTACATTCACAATTAGAATTTGCACCAAAAAATTCTTCGAAATCTGGTAAATGGGTAATTAAGTTCTTATAATCTGGATTATCTGCAACAACAGATGGTTTTGGACTTTTATCCATTCCTGCCAAAGCAGCCATTTTTTCAGCTGAAATTGTATCATGAAAGGCCAGTATGGCGGTTTCTGCCCTAGCAGTTGCTGTTTTAGCATTAGTATAAACCTGTTGAGCAAGTATTTCACCCTCTGGCCCTTCGCCAAAAATAGCTGAATGTGTCTTAATAAATCTCGTTTCAGAAAAACTGGAGACATCTAATGCTGATTTTAAATCGGTAATATGCAATTTTTCAAAAATATCGTAGTTAGGGCTAATTTGAAATAACCTTTGGGAAGTCGCTAATTTTTTTTCAACATTTTTTCTATCTATCTCTGGTAATAGAACTCCTTGTTCATCTTTAAGCTCGGCAACTATAGCTTGCAAAGCATTTAAGTTGGTCACCTTAAAATCAAACTTATCTGTACTTAATAATAGTTTAACATGATTCCCAACACTAACCGTATCATTGGGTTTTTGGAATTTTAAATAATCAAGTTCATACCTTTTTGTCGGAAATTTTTCAGTTAATCCATCTTGAATGCCTTTAACATAACCTGCTTTTTCTTCGGGTTTCACGTTTTCTGGCAATACAAACTCCATCGTCTGCAAATCCATTCCCATTACAGTTCTTACATCAGATACCTTTTTGTCTTTTATAAGTTTTGTAGTTAAATCTATGTTTGCTCCAGTTGCTGAAAATACTTCACTGGCCACTTTTATGGCTGGTACATTTTCTTTTATTCCCTCTGTTTCACTTAATTTCTCCCACATGGCCGCAGGATTGTATTGGGTTTCAGTATAAACTTCTAAAAATTTAACTTTTGCATCTTCATTATTTAGGCTGAGCCCTAGCAATTGCCCAATTTGGCTTGGTTTATTGGGTTCGGGCATCAATATTTTTTTATAAGCCTCTGTGTTTAGGCCTGTTAAAATTTCTTGATGGTTATCGGCTGGCTTTGAAATTAGTCCATCTTTTACTGCCTTATCTATTGCCTCTTGTTGAGAAGTATTATTACTAAATGCAATACCTGAATGGTCAATACTAATACCAGTTCGACCCATACCGTATAATAACTCTGCCTTTGTATCTCCAAAACTATTGGCTTTTCTAAATAATTGTACTTTATCTGCTTCAATTCCAGTTTCTTGCGTTAAATAGTTCCACTGCTCATCTGATTGAATATTTGGTAAATCTATTCGTTGGTTGGAAGCAAATTTTATAATCTGATTTTTTATTAAATCAAATTCAGTTTCAATTTTAATTTCTGGAGCAATTATTCCTGAATTGAGTACCAAATTAAAATTCGGAAACTCTAGTTTATCAAACAAATCGGATTTTGTGGCTAATTTTGATTTACCTATTACCGCCCCATTATCATCAAATGCAAATACTACTACATTTTCCTTGCTTTCGGCTTTGCTAAATACTACTTTGAATTGTCCACTATCATCTGCTTTTGAAGAAACATTTCCAATTGGGAAAAAATCATCTGGCTTTGCCTCAATTTTTATTCTTGTGTCTAATCCATCCAAAATGCCCATTCCTGCAAAAGTAACATTATATGCTTGGTAGGTTTGATTTGGGAATGGCTTATTATCTTGTGTGATTACCGTGCCATTTAAGACCACCAAATTATCTAAGATGTTTATAATGTCAGGCTTTAAAAGATTGCCCGTAGCAGGTATTGCTATATTTTGCCCCAAGTTAGACATTAAGTCCAACAAGCCCTGTCTTGTGCTTTCACCAGCTAATTGTTGGCTTAGTTCATTAGGATGCAACTCAAACGAACTTGGCAAAGCTATTTGAAGTAATGATTGAAGATCCGCCACTTTGGGCGATATTTCATTTAGTTTTATGGGGGCAAAATTTGGCATTTTATTGTAGTTTTGATTTAGAAAAATATATTGCTTTTGAGCTACGACATAAATACCTTTTTGTCTAAGTAATAAAGGTCGGTAGGGTCAAAATATTTTTGATACCAAATATTGTCGGTTTTCAAGATTAGTGGAGAGCCATCATTTGATTCCGCTTGGCGGTTTCGGAATTGGTAGTGGTCAATCAATCGAATGGCTTCTATGGCAAATACTGCCACTATATCCGGGTCAGTAATCATCAACAGATTGTCACCATTGCTTTCTTCGCCTCCCTGGGCTAAATTAGAAGAGCCACAAAATACAGCGGCATTTGGTGTATTAAAATCTACAACCACAAATTTGTGGTGTACTTCATGCCCCAAACCAATTCCTACTTCTTCGGCAAATGGAGGCGGCATAATTTTGGGGGACTGTTTCCCATTTATCAAGACACCTTTGGTACTTTTGGGTTCGTATAATTTCACTTTAATATCCCCATCACCACTTTTCAAGTCAGTAATACCCATGGTTAAGATATTTGGGTTTAAGTGAATATTTCTTAATGTTTCGGTTACGCTTCCTGTACTACTCAATTCCATTACTGCAAAAAATACTGATTTTTCAGCTGACAAAATTTTAGTATTGACAATACCTAATATTTCTTTGGCAATGGCTTCGGTATGAGGAGAAAAACTCACTGACATTGTATCATTGATTTTGTTCATTCCTTTTGCCAGTTCTGAATTTTTAAATCTCTTTTGGGGAGATTCTAAAATAGATTCTTCAAAAAGTTGCTCGTATAATTCCAAGGCTTTTGGCTGTGTTAAAATCAAGATATGGTTGGCGTTTATATTGATTCCATTGGCAGTAAAGTTGGTTGAACCCGTCAATACTTTAATTACTTTATTATTCTTATCCCGTTGAATCAATATTTTACAATGAGCCAATCGTACAAAGTGATGCTGTACAAGTGGAGATTTTGCTTGGTCAAATAGCTTTACAAATTGCTGTTTGAAAACAGGGTCATTTTTTTTGCTCATATCCTCATCTGCCTTAGATTTATCATGATTATCCAAAAACATCCTTATTCGTCCTTGTCTTGATAAATCAACAAATAATTGTGCAATAGTGGGTTCACTGAAATCATAAGCCAAAACATCTAATTTTTTGTCTTCAACGTCCACGACTTCATTAATAAAGTCCATGATGGCTTTGCGGGCATTGAAACCCATCCAAGCGTACTGCTCCTCATAGTTGTAGGGTGCAATGGTCGCAGGAAAATCTGCCGGAAGATGAGGCTTCGTAAAAATATCATTCAATGTATTTTTGGGTTCAAATATTACCTCAGCCGCTTTGGGACGAATGTTCCCATTGGGACCAAACCTATCTGTATAAGCCTGAGAAACTAAAAATCCTCTTGTAAAAGAAATTTGAGTTTCATCTTTTTTGAATGGGGCTACATGGATGGTTAGCGTAACGCTATCGTTGGAATTGAAAGCAACCAAAGTTCCAGCGGAAAAGTACCTCGGAGTGATTCTATATTGGTAGTTGCCAAAAAATGGGGTTTCGCTGTTCTTCCCAAAATTACGAAGTACGTGCAACCATCTAAACTTTTGAAATGGTGCCTCCGTAGAAGAATGTGTTTTTTTCTCTGCCGTAAACCCTATACGATTGTTCAAAGCCTTGAAGTCTAGCATGGTTTCATTTTTAAATTCTATGGTAAAACCAACGAAATCTTGCTTAGCATTTTCAGTTAATAAATCGAAGACAAGCATAGTCATGGCATCACCTTGATAAGCTCTTGCGGCAATTTTTGAATTTGGAACAATTTCTGTTTTCATAATATTAAAGGTTAAAAATTAAAATTATAAACTTTATTAATTGGATTTTACCCTATTTGTTCTTTTGGGAATATCCCAAATATTCACATTATAAGCCGAGCTTTCAGGAAAAAACTTAGCCTTTTCTGGCATGAGCAACTTTGATTTCAAATAATGTTGGTGTCATATCTTTATTATTTTTTCAATATTTTTATCTTAATATTATATTTATTTGTATTTGCTTTGGGTGTTCTGTGTGCCACAAACCACTGAAAAAGAGATAATTATATGTTTTTTAGATTATATTTTTTTACTGCCAGCTGAAATCGAAAGTAGGAATTTTACCTGGATTTTTTCTTATAGCTTGTATTAAATCTACAAGACTATGACCAGTGTTTAAATTCAATCTTATTCTTTCCCCTAAAGCTGCTGGTAATACTCCCCCGCTGCTATCTTGAGCCCCACTTAAAAGGTCATCATTTGCGTAATAAGCATCTATTTTAGGAGACGCATCTTTCATTAATTTCCGACTATCTCCACTTTTATAAAAAGATATTGTATCTGCGTTTAAGCCTGCAGCATTAAAAGTTGTTGCTTTTAGTCCTGTAACAGTAGCTGCAGCTGAAGCTAATCCGCCACCTAACGAACTACCTGTAAATTCTAAATTTAAACCTAAGATCTCCTTCGCTTTATCAGCTAAAGCCATAGCTTCAAAATACTGCCTAGCTAGAATTGCTTGATTTTTACCATGACTTTGAGCGAAGTTGGTTTGCCAATCTATTAATTCATCTGTTCCATTAAATGCAAGGACATATAAGATTTTTCCATCTTTCTGTATGTGTGAATATAATGCTGCTTTTAATCCACTTAGGGAGGAAAATTTTTTTGGATCAAAACCTAATGCCACTAATTTTTGGTCCCCAACTCTCATCCATCCTTCAGATATAACGATACCTTTACCTTGAGTTGATTCAACATCCAAGGCCATTCTTGCATAAGCCTCTGCCTTAGTGAGAGTTGGAACTTCTCCTAAAATGTCAATATTTGATTTTGGAGTCAATTGGGATGTATTTGTATCATATTTCCCATTTTTGTCATGTCCAATAATCGGATTCCCCTTCACATAAACATAATCATTCACCCCATCCCCAATCCCAATTGGGTCAGCTGCAGTCCATCTACAAAGGCATGGGGCGTAATAACGGGCGGTATGGTAATTTAGTCCGCTTTCTTCGTCTCGCTCCATTCCTGTGTAACGGTAGCGTTTGGCGGTGGTGCGTATGGAAGTATTTTGGTTTTGGTAGGCTGTGCTTCCATAAGGGTGGTATTCTTCGTAACTAATTACATTGGGGACAGTAGTGTTTTCTGCATCTGTTAATTCTAAACAGGCTGTGCCTAGGTGATTGCTGTATTGGTATCTTGCCCCTCCCAAATGTACCGTTTGGTCCCCTTTGGTTTTAGTTTCAAAAATTACTATTCGGTTTTTATCGTCTAAAATGTGTTGGGATTCTAATTCTTGGTTGATAACTAAAGTGTTTTTATCTTTTACTCTGAATATCTCAAAATCACCTAAATAGAGTCTTTCTTCAATAGTAATTCCTTTTGTTACTATTTTTCTAACTCTTTGTCCGCTGGCATCGTAGGCATATTGGGCATCTTTTGAATTGTCATTTTCATTACTTGCTGTAATTCCTATTCTCATTAATTGGTCTTTAAAATTCCAAGTCATATTTGGCAAATGGCTCAGAAATTTCATATTCCCATGTTCATCATAAGTATAATTTGTACTTGAGGGTGTGCTTCCAATATATGATTTTAGAAGTTGGTTATTTGTTGTATTGTTTATAAAAGTTCTGGTGTATGTGCCTGGTGTATCGGTATTATGTTTTAGTTTTTCCATATTGCCAACAGCATCATATTCGTAACGTTGGGTATAATGCCTCATTGCCAAACCATCATTAGGGCTGGGTATTTTGCCATTTAACATTTTATGACGGTCGTATTCGTTACTGGGCAAGTTTGTAATCCCTGCATGTTCACGCCCTTTTGCTTCTATCAATCGATAAGTGGCATCATATCTGTAAATATTTATAGGCTCAACTACTGAATTATTAAAATATATGGCTTTTTGAGACTTATCTTCAATGTTAATAATATTCCCAACGGGGTCGTATGTGAATAGTAAGTCTTGGTAAAGCCCAGGAGGGCCACCTTGTAATGTAGAAGGTGGAAAATTAGAAGTTGTGGTTAATCTTCTTAATCTAAAAGTATCGGGGTCGTATTGGTAAATGGTTTGGGTATTATTACCATATTCAATTTTTGTACGTTGTCCTTTGGCATCGTAATCTATATTTTTAACAAATTCTTTATTGCTGGTTTGTCTTATGTTTGCCTCTACTTTTTCTAACAAATTGGCTTCATTATAGGTGTGTAAATGTGTTGTAAAGTTTATAGGGTCAATATTGCTATGTGGGCTAATCGTTTTAGTTGGTCGGTTCAATGCATCAAAACTTTGGCTGCTTAAAAAGGTTTCGGTACTTAAAACAGCCCAATTGGGGAATTCTTCCACATTTTTGCAAAACGTTCTACTGGTCTCTAAAACATTTCCTTTAAAGTCAAAACTTGTATTTTGCACAATGCCGGCGGTATCCTTATGAATTAAAATTTGCCCATTTTCATTTTTAGTTTTATTGGTTCCATATTCAATAATCTCAAATGTTTTTTCGGTGGCAGCAGCTTGTTTGATTATACTTTCCGTTGGGCGGTGTAAAATATCGTATTTTGTTTCAAAACGTTGGTCTTTGCTGTCCCAAGCCAAACAGGGTTTTCCCATACAGTCGTTCAAGAGCCAACGTTCACCTGCATCCATGCTTTCGGTATGAGCAATATGTCCCAACATATCGTAATCAAAAGTCATTACGGTATTATATCGGGCATCAATTACGGCTCGGTTATTTCCCTCAATGTCTAAAACTACATAAGTGGCGTAGCATTCTTCAAATGAAACAGCTTCTGATACCGCCTCTTTTACTTCCCATTTGTTATGAGCTACTGAGTAAAATGGTCGCCCCAATGAATCGGTATGGACAGTAGTTGGGGTATCGTTATGGATTAAGGTTTTTTCTAAGGCTATCTTTTCAGTTGCAAAGGCTTTCAAAAAATCATCTTTGAAAGCTAATCTCAATTTCTTTTCAAATGCTGCACTTGGGCTTTCTGCAATTCGCTCCCTTTCCCAATCGCTACCAACAACGTTATCATTTTGGTCATACACTTTTTGTTGCCAAGCATCGTATTCTACTTTTGTGTAGGTGCCATCAGGGAAATCGGTACGAACCAGTCGGCCAGCGGCATCATAATGTAGCTCAGGCGAAACACCCATTTTACGAATAATTGGCTCATTTTCATACAAATGTGTTGTTGAAAAATAAGGCTCATATTGCCTTACGGCTTTACCCTTATTGTTGAGAATGGTATGCCCATTGCCTACCCAACGAGGTTTTCCATCATTTACAATTTCTAAAACTCCATCATTAATGTTATAAGCTTCGCCTATTTCAGCCTGTACCTTTTTCAAAACAGACTTGCCCATTCCATCGGTATATTCAAAGCTGTATTGTAGTTTTGATTGAGTACCGTTTTCATTGGCAACATGGGTTTCTCTAACAATTGTCCCTACTTTTGTACACACTTTGGAACGATTAGTTTCAAAATCGTAAACCAGTCTTGAGGTTGCATTTTTTAGTAAATCAGGTCCTATTCCTATTGGGTCGTTAAAAAAGGCATTGATTTGATCTTGGGTTAAATCAGCCTCAAAACCATTATCCAAATCATCGGCATCTGCAGCTTTTCCTTTCAAAGCCGTACCTACCAACAGACCCAAAGCATCATATTTTGCCTCACTAAGATTGTCGTTGGCATCCTTAATTACCTCAGGCACAAGATAATGGTAGTTGAATTGCTTAATAGAGGTATCTAAAAGTAGAGGAGATAGTCCTTGTGATGTCTTTTTAGGAAATAATTTATAGTAATCAAGTTCCACATTAGTTTCAGTTCCAAATGGGTCAGTATATTTTGTTGGTTGGTAAAAATTGGATTTTGTAACTGCAATATTATTATCAAACTGAATTTTCCCAGAACGAATCCACCAATTGGCATCATCATCCAAATGACAGAATTTTCCTTCTTCTAAATGGGCTCTATCCACTTTCCCTCCATATAGTTTTGTCACCAAAGCTGGAGTATAGGCCAATTGATAGGCTTCAAAAGGCAAACCTAATCTTCCATGAGTTCTTCGTGGCAATTCTGAAATTAAATCATCAGCTAAGTATCGAGTTTCGATATGTTCGATTAATCGTTTTTGCTTATTCTCTGTAAATTCAGATTCATAATTACAATCGGGAATTTCTGTTGGTTTAAGCAAATACTTAAAATCTTCCAAGGTATAAATTTTTGTAAAACCATATAATTTTTCAATATCATGCAGTTCATAAGTTTTTACAGCCAAAGGCATTCGTAATCTGTAAGTTATATTATCAACTAAATTATCTGTAAATTCAGATTCTGTATAAATTAGATGTACTTTTCGTTGCTCGGCATCTAAGATAGCTTGTTGTTCTGTTAATTTATTTAAGCCAATTAAGGGCGTTGTTTGCTCACCTGTACGTCCATAAACCACCGAAACCGATTTTTTTACATTGCCCATTTCATCAAATTCCAAATTAAGTGTATGGGCAACTCTTGGGTCTGCGGAGTTACGCTCATAGCTAAACGTTATGGCTTCACTTTCATGCACCATAAATACAGCATGGGCATTAGTGCCTTTCTTTTGCTTCAATTGTACATGGCAATTGTGTGTAGCTACACTATAAGGAATGTCTTTTTTTGTTGAGCCATCTAATGAAAAAACCTCTTGCCTGAGCGTCATCCCCTTGCAAGCACGTAAGGCTTCTCGATATTCAATAGCAGTTAAATCTTTTGGTAAAACGCCATCAGGCAAAGCCTCATTTTTTGACCAATATTCATGTTTAAAATGGTCTAAAATTCTATCTCTGGCTATAAAAGCCCCCGTATGAAACCATGTTTTGGTCAATAATGGCGGTTCATGGAATTGAATATCTGTCGCATTGGTCGCAGCTTTATTTTTGAGATACTCAAATTCTTCGGTATCCGTTTGGTCAACTCTTCCGAAACCTCTAAATTCCTTTTCGGCATGGTCGTAATAGCCATGATGATAGCTGTATTTATTGGTAAATCGGGCATCAGAAACAGTGTCGATAATTTCTAATTTACTTACGCATTGTACTGGAAAAGGCAATTTAGTTATCCAAGGATGTCCAGCTTTTTTGTCTGCCAAATAGAATTCGGTGGACGATTTATATTCCACCACCGTTTCTTTACCCATGCCATTGGTATGGCTTACCATAATGTGAGGTTTTGTACCACCCATCAAATCAATGTATCGCATGGGTGCTTGCGAATTGGCGGGCAAGGGCGAGGACCAAACTATGCAGCCAGTACCTTTACCCAACAAATCCACCACTGAAATTTGATTTGGGCTGGCAGTATTCCAAAAAGGCTCAATTTCAAAAGCATCGCTCCATGCGTTGCCACTTAAGTTTAAATAGGCTTTAAATTTGTTTTGGCCTAAATAAACAATATCAGTTACACCTGTGCCACTTACATCTGAAAGGTGCAAATAGGATGGATTAAATAAATCAGGATAATCAAAAGTTGGGGCTTTTGACATCGAAACCTTTGCCCCAAATTTTCCATAACCAAGATTTGACCAGTAACAAATGTCCGAGTTTCTTATTCTTACAATATCCGTAAGACCATCGCCTGTCATATCTGCCAAGAAAATACTTTGTTTACTATCGGCAAATACAATGGCTGGACCTTTTTCTTCATCAAAAGGTTTGGTTGCCAATTCTGGATAATCATAACCTAAAGTACCTTTTGATGGAAACCAACGAAAAACATTTTCTTCGGTCATTACCACTTCTGGAATACCATCGCCATTCAAATCCAAAAGCCGTACATTGGGGTCTTTGGTATCAATATTTAGAACTGTGTCGAAAGTTTTAAAAGGCTGCCATTTGTCATCTTCGTCCAGTTCAAAATAGCCTTGCAAGCCCTTTTCATTGCTTACAATGTACTTTTTGCCATTAGCATCAATATCTTGCATCGAAAGATTACCCGATGCCATACCAATCAATGAAGGTTTAGGAACAATGGCTTGTGCTTGCGAAAACTCGCCATTGCCCAAATTACTTTTATAGTACCAAGCATCGGCTTGTTCGGTCAGAATACCAGAAATGCCTTCGCCCCAAAAATCAACCCATTGGTAATTATTGCCAAGTCCGACGGGAGCATGAACAATGTTTTCTTTTGAAATAGAATATACTTTTTTCGACCATTTGAGAGGTTGATAATTAAAAGTCATTTTTGGTAACGACTTCGACAAACCTGCTGGGTTATAACCATTTTGGGTAATTTCTTCTAAATATGTAATTTCAGTATTTTGAGCGGTTCCATCAATTGGGTTATTAGAATCTCGGTATTTTAAATCTAATGAACGGACTAATTTTGGTTTTGTTCCGAATGAAGGAATTTCAGAAAAATCATGAAACATCAAAACTCGCTCACAAAGGCGATATGTTCTGATTTCAAAACCCGCTTTGCATTCCGAATATGCATCCTTCCGAGCTTTCCAGTCGATATCTTCGTTTATAGTTTTGTCCCGATGCTCTCCAAAATCAAAAACCACTTCAAACATATAGCTGTCTATTGGAGCAGTTGGATTGTAAATATTGGCATTGCCTTCATGTGGAAAATAGGGCGTTTTATTGCCATATTTTACATTTTTTAAATATTTATTGGTAAAATCCGAATTTTCATTCAGCCTGTTTTTTTCATGTAATTGCTTTTCAATATTTACTTTATCTTCTGTTTTGTAGCTAAAAACCATGCAATCACCCTTGTCGTCATAACTCAATTCTGGCAACCACTTGAAAATTTTATATGCTTCGGCTGGATTTGGATTTTGTATTCGACTTTTTTCAGACATTCCGAAAAAAGTCACAACATTCTCTTTGGTCGTAACTTTCCAAAATACATTTCCATCGGCGATTTTCTTTATTTTCTCAATTCTTGCAAAAAGCCCTTCAATTCGAGGAATATATCTACTTACATCATATTTTGGGTCTATTTCTGTATTACGCTGTTCACCATCAACAGGCACTAAATCTTCTGCCCCAGAAAAAAGAAAAACATCTGATTCTTCATCGTCTTTATATTGTGGGAGTCGCTTATCGGTGCGTCTTTGGATAGAAGGAAAATCAACGCCCCAGCCAGCACCAAAAATGCTATTTCCCACACCCGAATTATAGCCAAGTGTAAGTGCAGGCTGAAAATTGCCACGAGAAGGCGTAATTGGCAATGGAATAGAAAATGAAGCTGTACCATTTGAAGCATTCACTTGAAACTTTTCATCAATCCCCTTCAATGCTCCGCCGCCTTTCGGAAGCGAAATAGATGGAATTTCAATGGCATTGCTCTTGGTAGAAGCACCGTCATTTGAAATTTTAAGAGATGGCAACGTGGTTGGAGAGTCCGTTGTCTTGTTAACTGGTTTATTAGACATGGTAGTTTCATCTTTACATGAACCAAATCTAACTGAATATCAGCAACTTACAACAAAATACTTATTTTACGGTCGATAATCTAATGTAATTAAAAAAAAAACAAAAGTTTCCTTCAAATTCCATGATTAAAATCACGTCCAAACGAATCCAGCACGGTAACTTTCGACTACTTTTCGGAGATAAAGTACCAAGTTACGTTTTTTTTATTTCTTTTTAACTCATTGATATTCATATACTTAACTATTTATTGTCAAGCCGTTTCAGTAGAATATGAAAAGTTGTATAATTGAAGTTATGTTAAGTAAACAAATCATAACCCTATTTTTTATCCAATTTCATTAAACAAAAAGTTGCCCAAACGGAAACCATCTGGGCAATCTCAATTAATAGTTCTACACCTATTATCTTAGTTTACAGCTTTTTAGCGTGTAATTATTGATTTCTTTTAAGTTTATTTTTGAACAAAGTTAATGATTTAGGGCGACTATTCAACCCAATATTATCTCATACAGAAAAGCAAATATGGAATATTACAATTTTATTCGTTTTTTATCTTGAATCAATAATGCTTCATTTATTTGTATTAGGTCGATTTCTAATGCTTGCAAAAGAACCCCTAAGCTGCTACCGCCCTCCGATTTCCATTGTTAGTAAACTCTATTATTGTCAGTATGATAAATCCAAAATTTATCATACTCCTTGTTGAATTCATTGAAATCCAAGAGTTTTGGAGTGCATCAAAAAGTGGGGGGCAGAATATTTTGATTTACTTGGTTAAAAAATTATTGAGTTCTATTGGCAACCATAAAAAGATTCCTTAAAAATATTCGTCTAATTGCTCCACACTTTTTGATGCACTCCAATGCTGTTACAGAAAAATGAGCGGTTTTATGAAAAGTGATTTTATTTGCTGGTCGTAATTGATAGATGATATTCTCTACACAATGCGAGTTATTTTTGAAAACCTTACATTTTAATGGAATACCTAAATTGAAAATGGGTAATTTAGAAATGCTCAAAAATTCTTATATGATTTAAAATGTAATCATGTCTCGAGGGGGCAGACTCCTGTTCATTTTTTTCGAGTAATGATTTCAAGTTGAAATCATATCATACGGCTCAAAATCAATGATTTCAACATGGAGTGCATCAAAAAGTGTGGGGAAAATGATTCTTAGTTTAAGATGATTTAACAACTCTGTTGAATACTTCGGGATACCTAAATTAGGATAAGATTTAGGTTGCCTCACACTTTTTGATGCACTCCGATTCGGCGGAATCG
>JAZKDE010000141.1:0-35749 GCA_040387735.1 Bacteroidota bacterium | reverse complement strand
AAGGAATTTGAAGACTTTCTTCTTTTGGGAACGTGATAATGGCATTTTCCAGCTTTCTGAAAAACACGCACGCTTACAAAAAAATTATGTTGAACCTGAGCGTATTTGGCTCACAGATGATGATTTGGAGAAATTGAAAAACGTTGAATTGTCTGAATCTTTGGGGCGAGTTCGTGATACCTTTCTTTTCGGCTGCTATACTGGACTGAGATATTCAGACCTTTATAGACTTTCGGAGGAACATATCATGGATAAAGGTTAGTACAGAGTAATTAGTATAGTTCCACAAAAGTCTGTAAGTGCCATGAGGATTGCTAAACGTGTGCAAATACCTTTGATACCAGAAGCAGAGGAGTTGATTGAGAAGTATAAGAGTTACAATACTAAGACGATGCCGATGCTTACTAACCAACGGATGAATATTTATATTAAGGAGATTGGAAAAAGAGCTGGACTCGATTATGATGTTGAGGTGATACGATTTGAGAAAAGTATGCCCAAAATTGTACTGATACCTAAATATGAGTTATTGACCTGTCATATTTCAAGACATACTTTTGCGACTCAATCATTGATTAGAGGGATGAAGGTTGAGGTTTTACAGAAGATTCTTGGACATTCTAATATTAAACAAACTTTGACTTACGGTAAGGTTATTGATGAGTTTAAGGAGAAAGAGATGTTGAAGGCTTGGAGGAAATGATATTCATTGGTAAATGAATCTAAACATTAAATATTTACGATTTAATTTGAGTGTGAAACCAAATATTTTTATATTCAAAGTACGCCCGGCAAGAGCTGATCTAATGTGTAGGGGTAAACTCCAATAACGGCGAACGAGAGGGAAACACCTACAAAGAGGAATTTTGTATATTCAACAAACGAGCGATACGTTCTATGTAATTATAGGTCATAGGAACGCTTTTCTAAACCTACGACCGGTACAGGGTGCTGTTTGACTATGCCTCACAGAGTAAACTCCGATAATGGCGAACGAGAGGGGAAACACCGACAAAGAAGGAATTTTGTATATTCAACAAACGATCGAGACGCTTTATGAGATTATAGGTCGTAGGAACGCTTTGTTAAACCTACGACCAGTACCAGGCACGCTCGTGTCGATAAACCCATAAACACTTTTTCATCAGTCCAGCACGCTACCGCAGGTTTCGTTCAACATAGCGTTCACGTTTGGCACTACGTACCCCACGAAACCTTAGTTATTAGCGGTAGTTTTTCTTCTCGTCAATCTCCTCTTTAATTCTCTTATTAATGTCAATTTTTGCACCGCTAAAAGCAAAAATTGTAGTTCCAAATTCTCGTGAATATTTGTTTGTAATAGAGCCTACAATCAATGAGGTTTCAAAAAAAGGAGAAGTCTCTTTAAGTTCATTATCCACTTCCGACAATTGCTTAACTCTAATTAAGTTCTCACATTTTTTTGTCAAGTCAAACCAATCTATATAGTCAGCGTTAAATGAAACTGCCTTTACTTTTTGTCGTGTATAATAATTTATTGCTCCTGCCTGTCCGTAATTATCACAAAGAATTAAAGTCTTTTCTTTACTCGGTATTTTTGAATAAATACTATCAACTTTTAACGCCAACTCTTTCCAACCCAACATATCAGCATAGTCTTGTGGTAGTTGGTGGTCTTTGCCGTCTTCCCAACGAAGTAAGCCAAGTTCTTGAAAAATCTGTCTATGGCTTATGATATATTCAGGGGTATTATTTGGAAAAAATATTTTGTACATTGGAAGAAAAAATAGAAATGGTATTGCAATAAAAACTGGTTGCAAATAACTTTTCCAACCTTGCTTTATTTTGTTAGCAAGAAATACCGACCCAAACGAAATGTAAATTGGATAAAGTCCGATTGCATAATAATCTTTTGCTTTGAAATAGATAAAGACAACTAAAGTAAAAATAATTGTCCACAGAAAAGCCTTATATTTTTTATAAGGGGCATAAGAGATTAGTGCATACAATGCTGAAATAATAACAAATAATGAACCTATAAAGAAAAATATTTGCGACCTTAAAAAATCTAACCTGTTTACATTAATCAACTGCGTATTTGACAACTCCTTTAAATGGTGTATAACAGGAAAGTTATTTTTAAACTGCCAAATAAGGTTTGGCAAAATAATTAAAAGTACAAGTAAAAGAGCATAATAAAGTTCTTTTTTCGCAAATATTTTACGTTGTTCAGTTAGTAAAATAGAAGGCAGAATTCCAATTAAAAGAAATATTATATTGTACTTATTAAAAAAGCCAAAAGCAAAAACAAACGCACCAATAAAAAGCCATTTTGTATTTTCTGTTCTAAAATATTTAATTACAATAAAATAAAAAGTCGTCCAACTTAATACGTCAAAAGAGTTTGGTTGATATAAAGTATTCAATCTTAAAAGGTCCGAAAATAATACACAAGTTGCCCCTAAGAATAAAGCAAATAAGTTTCCGTTCAACGCTTCAATTGCTTTCCAAACTATAAAAATTGTCAAAGCCCCAAATAGTGCAGGGAAAAATTTTACCCAAAAAACAGTATTCCCAAGTAAATGGATTAAATACGAAACCCAAGAAGTGAATGGTGGTACAGACTGAAAACCCCAAGCCAAATGATGTGCTTGGTCAAGGTGCAAATATTCGTCTCTTTGTAAGTCGTAATCTGAACTTAACAAAAAGTATTGCAGAATGAATTTTAGTAGAATAAATCCGAGTAAAATTATAGTCTTCTTTGTCATACTGTGAGGTCTGCTAAAATTACCGCTAACGAGCATATAACCACCATACGCTCTGTAAAATTGATAATTTGTTACGTATATCCAACAAATTTAGATTGATCGACGCAATAATATGTCAATGTGGGTCGTAGGAACGCTTTGCTAAACCTACGACCAGTACCAGTTGAAATAGTTGGAGGTAAAATAGTCGTCACACTCCATTTGGTTTTATTATTCAGTTATAAACTGAATAAATTTTAGGTACAAGTGACGCTTCGCTTAACACTTGCACCAGATGGGGTAGTTTATTTTAACCGAGTTTTATGTGGAACAACAACGATTGACGAGCTATATATACCATTGATGTAAGCAAAACCCCAAGAGGTGAGTATTATTTACAATACTATTTTACGGTATAATTTAAAGTAAAAATTGCAGTAATTTCATTTTATTATAACACCATTATTAGCCTCAAATAATTTAACACAAAACTCTAATCAAAATCTACTCATTACTATTATGGAAGAAAAATTCAAACCTCGCAAAGCCTTAGCCTCAGAATTGGGTATTGAAACCCGCACGTTCGAGCGTAAAATTAAAGAAGCTCAAATCATCATTCCCAAAGGTTTATTATCACCTCAAACTCAGAAATTTATTAAAGACTCATTAGTATTTACGTCTTGAAGATTATAGACAAAAGAGCGTTACAAAAAAATGTACTCCTCCCTCCCGTGGATGCGTGTAATCTCTATCCATCATGCAAAAACAACGTCCCGCACAAATATACCTCTGATTATCAAATATTTACAATACAATTATAGCGTAAAACTATTTATTGGGTTGTTTTCCCAGTATGGGAGAGGACACTCACCGGGATAAAGCTTATTTATTAGCGGTTCGTTGTTTTATTGAGTATTAAATAATTTAATTGTGTAGTCAAGTAATTTGCCATCTCCATATTCACCATGTCCTGGGACAACAATTTTCACATTTGGATATTCCATTTTTACATTTTCAACGGTATTTGACCAATTTGCTACATTAGCATCCCCTAAATAACCTTTACCTGCTTTTAGTTCTTTTATTAAACACCCACCAAACATTATATTTTCACTCGGGAAATAACCAATTACATTATCCTTTGTATGTCCTTCACCAAAATATTTTGCGATAACCATTTGATTGCCAACTTTTAGAATGAGAGAATCTGTAAAACCATTTTTGGGAACAGCCAAATTATTTTGTTTAGCAAGCTCAATTGTTTTGATATTGGCATAAGAAGGAACATTGTTATCATCAAATGCTTTTAGTCCGCCTAAACAGTCGTCGTGAAAATGAGTTGGAATAATAGCGTTTATTTTGGAATGAAGTGTTTCTTTTACATATTTGATCAACTCTTCAGCACTTCTGTCGTTGGTTGGCGTATCAAAAATAATCACTTCATTACTATCTCTCACAATTAGTCCGTTACAAGGTACGTTTCCAAAATCATTGGTTTGTTTAAATGATATATGTGTAAATGAATTTTCGGTAATTTGCGTTACAATTAAATTGTTGGTTTTGTAAACTATTTTTGGTTTGAATACTAAATGGTTTGTAGAACTACAATTCAATTGTGCTGTTGTAATGGCAATTATCAGAAGAGATTTAATAATATTATTCATTTTGTTTTATTTGAATTTGCTTGTCTGTTGTGAATTTCTACAATGCACACTAACGTTTCAAGAGTTTTTAGTACCAAACTTCATTCCGAGAACTGAACTTCCCACCTTGCACAAAAGTATCTACGAAGCACGGAACCTCCCTATCGCAAAACCATTCTGAGCAGAAGTTTTTATTTCGTACCAAATACTATTTTTCCGTAGTTTTCGTAAAATTTTTAACAATAATTTGGTTACCGTTTTGACAATTATGTTTCCTCTATTTTCAGAAATATTTAGAGATTTCTTTATTGAGTAAACTTAAGGTTATCGGCAAAGTGATAATAGGAATAAGTGTTGCCGTCGAAACGTTTTTACGAGATACCTTTTAGTAAGTCTTTCTTTTCATCAATTCTTCATTTGTCAATTCTTCGTAAATATTTTTCTTCATAATGCTTGGTTAATTTTTTATGAAAATTTAGATGATTAACATTTTTCAGAAATTACAGGGTTTATTTTTTTTCTGTCCGCAATTACTAAAAAAGACCCTGTTATAATTTTGACAATTATCCATCATTTCAAATTTCGTTCCTTTAAAAGATGTTCTAACTCTTTAGTTCTTTTATTTTTCGGGTCATTAATTATTTTATAAACAAAATACAAGGGGATTAGTGTAAGCATTCCCCAGTTGTTTTTCGCAAAGCTGTAAATTACAATTCCCATTAAAAATCCAATAATCAATGCATTAGTAATGGAGAATGATTTCATTTTTTTTGCTTCGTCCAACAGTTCTTGGTCTGTAAATTCTGATAGTTCTTTTTGCTTCATTTTATCTAATTTGTTTGACTTTCAAGGTTTGTGTTCTCTCTGGATGAAATTTCTGTTAAAGGCCAACACTATAACGCTATAGTAAATGCGGGAATAAATTGTTGTTCAACTGTCAGCCAGCACAAATGTATATAGAGGTTTCAACGTACACACAAACCTGCATTTGTTATAGCGTAGGTTTTATATCAATAATAGAATAAGTACCAAAAGCTGTCACTAAAAGTAAGAGTGACAAGCAAACCCAAAAAGCAATTTTCCACTTATTCATTCTTGAGATATCTTTCTTTATGTCAAATGTTTGTGTTTTTTAAGCTTACGCATAACGAGCGTATAACTGCCATATACTGTGTTTTCACAGTTTAAGGTGGTTAACGTATATTTAATTTTTTGTTGTTTTTGCTTTAACTCTGATACACTTCTAAAGTTAGGGATATACCCTTAAATCTCCAATTTATCCAAAGGGCTTTTATTTGGTCAAAAAACTTAGTAGTTATATTTCCTTAATCGGAAGAAATACTCCGTTCGGTGAAGGTGTTTACTCACTATCCATCATACAGCTCCAACATTACTATCTGATTATCAAATACTTACAATTTAATTATCGAATAGAACTATTCATTGGATTGCTTTTGCAGAATGGTACGATGAGGACACTCACGGGGATAAAAACGTATTGATAACCCAAAAATATTTTATTAGAGACTGAATTGGTTAATCAAGTTGTACCCAAAGATTATTTACGATTGATTTATGATTGTGGTATTTAATCGTAAATAATAATTATGAGTATAACTTGCCTAACGAGTTCACCTAAAAACTAAATCTCAATAACTACATATATCGCTATTTTAAGATGAAATACTAATTTTCTAACAAGCTCCTCAATTCTGCCATTTTTTTAAAATAAAGTACCTCAAAACAGGATTCACTTTGTTCCACAAAAAGCTATATTAGTGTTCTATTGATTGGGAATAGCCCTATTCAGCTTTTCAGGCACTAAATAAATCGCAGATATTTTTTGTACAGCATACGCCAAAATTTTTCGTTAATCTCATTCAAATACGTTCATTTCATCAACCATCGTCGTAGATTTTACCTCTAAAACGAATTAATCAAACTAACTATGAAGAAATTATTCCTTTCTGGAATAGTCTGTCTAAAACTATGTTTTAGTTTTTCTCAAACAGCCACAAATCCGTTACAATACATTTGTTTTCGAACGCCACAAACCTTGAAAATTGATGGTAAACTCGACGAACCTGCTTGGCAAAAAGCACAATGGACGAACTTATTCGTCGATATTGAAGGCGATAAAAAACCCTTACCCACCCAAGCAACAAAAGCCAAAATGCTTTGGAATGATGGCTATTTATACATTGCCGCAGAACTGGAAGAACAACATATTTGGGCGTATCAAACGAAAAAAGACCAAATTGTTTTCTTAGAAAATGATTTTGAAGTATTCATTGATCCCGATGGCGATACCCAAAATTATTTTGAATTAGAAGTTAACGCCGCCAATAATACCTTCGACCTTTTTTTGCCAAAACCTTATCGCAATAGCGGAAGTGCCTTAATTAATTGGGATATTAAAAAACTCAAAACGGCAGTCCATATAGATGGAACGTTGAACCAAGCCAAGGATACCGATAAACGTTGGACCGTTGAAATTGCCATTCCTATTTCATCCCTCAACATGGACGATCAAAACCATCTTCCGCAAGATTTGTCTTTTTGGCGTATCAATTTTTCAAGAGTTGAGTGGGATTACTCGCTCAAAGAAGGGAAATATACCCGTAAGAAAAAAGCCAATGGCGAGGGCGTTTTACCAGAATATAACTGGGTTTGGTCACCACAGGGAGCCATCAATATGCACATTCCTGAGCGATGGGGATATCTTGTTTTTTCAACCCAAAATGTAGGAGCAACTCCCGTTGAATTTACACTTCCCGAAAGTGAAAAGTTAAAACAGTTAGCTTGGGAAATTTACGATAAACAGAAATTATATTTCATTGAAAATCAACACTATGCCAATAATTCAAAGGCTCTTAATCTGGAAAATTGGGTTACAGAAAATAAAGAATATGAATTTTCGGTGGAAGCGACAAGCCAGACTTTCATCATTTTTGTTTCGGATAAAGCTCGAAAAATGACCATCTCACTCAATCAAGATAGTGTCTTAAACGTCAATCAAAAACCTTAATATTTCTCAATTTTATTCATCATAAAATCATTCACATGAACAAACGGACATTTTTAAAGCAAATGGGATTAACCGCTTTGGCGACTGGTCAATCATCTCAGTTGCTTCAAGCCAAACCAGTTTTACCCGAAAAATCGGCGAGTACGCTTAAAAACTGGATTTGGATTAATCCAGACCACAAAGAATCAGCAGACGTTTTAACGAAACGTTACAAAAAATACAAAGCTCACGGCATTACGGGTATCTTTTTTGAAGACGACGACGAAAAGCATTTTACCATTGCCAAGAAGCAAGGTTTAACCACACACCGTTGGATTTGGACACTAAATCGTGGTGAAGAAAGTCTTTTAAAAGCTCATCCCGAATGGTATGCCATCAACCGAAAAGGGGAATCTTGTGCAGACAAACCGCCTTACGTGGGTTATTACCGCTGGCTTTGTCCTTCTCGTCCAGAAGTACGTGATTACTTAGAAAAAGTAGTCAAAACTGAATTGAGCAAACCTTACGTGGACGGCATTCATTTGGATTACGTGCGTTATTGCGATGTTATTTTAGCGGTTAATCTTTGGCAGCAATATGGCATCAAACAAAATCAGGAATTGCCAGAATACGATTTTTGTTATTGTGAAGTTTGTCAGAAAAACTTTAAGGAGAAAAAAGGCATTGACATTACCAAAGTTGAAAATCCAGACCAAAATTTATCGTGGCGAAAATTCCGTTACGACAATGTAACTCGCTTGGTAAATCATCTTGCAGAAACGGCAAAGAGTTTCAAAAAGCCAATTAGTGCCGCCGTATTTCCAACGCCCGAAGTAGCCAAAAGAATTGTGCGTCAGGACTGGGTAAATTGGAACTTAACTTTAGTTTGTCCGATGATTTACCATAAATTTTACAAAGAAGACGTAAGCTGGATTGGCGATGCCGTAGAAGAAGGCGTAAAGGCATTACACGGAAAATTTCCGTTGTACGCAGGCTTGTACTTACCCGACTTTGATAGTAACGACGAGATTACGCAGGGCATTCGATTAGCCCTCAAAAACGGAGCTGCGGGGGTTTCTCTCTTTGGTAACGTAACCGACGACGTACTGAAAGCTTTGGTAAAAGCTACAAGTTAATATTATTTAGTACCCTGAAAATCCAAAAATGAAATCTTCAGTTTTGACAAATTTTGAATTTATCAGAGCTGAAGATTTCATTTTGGAAGTATGTAATTCAGTAAATCAATTTGCTACATCATCAACTCTGGCTTCAATAACATCCTGAATAGCAGTCGGGACATTCGATAAAAAATTATAGCCTGTTGCCGTTTCAATTGCATCTACTGAAGTTCGATAAATTCGCCAGTCATTCGTTCTAATTCCCTGAACATTAGGCATAATAATCGCAATAACTCGGGTCGTGGTTGACACTCGGTTCACATCATCCGTTCCATTCGTAAGAATAACGGCAATCTTAAACGTTTGGGCTGGCACCGTAATTTTTCCTCCTGCCACGGTATTAGTTGTTCCATTTGAGCCAGTTCCACCCACTCCATACGAACCCGAAATAATATAAATCTCTTGATTACTACTCAATTGTCCACGGAGATAACTTTCGAGAGCTTCCCAAGGACCTTGATTATTATCGGGGGCTTGCGGAATCATATTCGTCATGAAAAATGTCGCTGAATTATTCTCAACACTACTCGTTCTATCGCCCGATGGCGTCATGTGTCCACGGTCAAAACCGCTACCTGTATAATCCGTATTCGTTACTTGATACCAACCACTCGGTAAAGAAGTGTCATTCCGAAAATCATTTTGACGAGTTGCCGAGCCGATAGACGCACTATTCAGATACCAACTTACCCAGTTTGAGGTAGCCTTTGCCCTGCTGTAACTCATCACGTATTGTGGTTTTTCCAACAAATAATTATTTTCATTACTAATTGCAGTTGTAGCATTCGAAGGGTTTCCCATTGCCAAATTAATATTGTTAGATTGCACAGGAACAACCGGAAAATTGATTTTAAAATTAGCCGTTTGTACGTTCAAAGTCGCTCCTTCATCGACGATTAGTTTTGCACAACCTTGGTCAGAAACAGCACTAATTACCGTAATTACGTGGGTATTTCTAATCCGAACCGTATCGTTCAATGCTGGAATACAATTACAGGTCCAACTTGTAGGGTCATTCCAATTACCCGTTTTAATGGACTTAATAATTGCCGAAGGTGTATTATCAACCACATTAATTGCCGAACTATTGGCGGGAGTCAAGACATCGCCTTCCGTAGCCATTGCCGTTAAAATGATGTCCAACTCTTCTTTGCTATAAGTCACACCACTAATAATTACACTATTGGAACCCGCAAGAATAACCCCCGTGAGCGTTCCTGCTAAAGTACCCGTTCCTGTATTTAAACTCAATTTAACGGTGGTGTTAGTAGCAACATTTTGGGCATTTTGATTATCATCCTGTGCCTGAATATTCACCGAAAAATTGACATTCGGTGACGGTGACGTTGGACTAATACTGGTAATAACCAGAGTAGTCGGCAAGACGATGTCCGCAACCGTTCCAGAAAGAGTTACCGTTGGACTGGTGGGGGCATCACCTCCACTGTGCATAATGCTTCCAGTATAAGAATTGGGGGATAAACCCGTTACCAGTCGTACATAAATTGGCGTATTTAATGCACCTGCATTAGGCGTTAAAATCAATGAACTACCAAAATTAGCAGAAAAAGAGAGAGAGATTTCAAAATTTGCAGAAGCATTTATAGTAATGTCACTCGTTAGAGAAGAACCCACCACATTGTACGTATCAACCGCAGATGGACCAGATCCCGTAAAATAGTTCAAGTTTGAAATAGTAGATTTACTAACCGAAATATTGGGGCCAGCACTAACCGCAGAAACCATTACATTATCAATAGAAATTTTAGGGCGACTACCCGTTGGCGATGTTGCGGTTCCGCCATTATGATAATAAAACCGCAGTTTTACAGTAGGTTGATTATTGAGAGCCGCTGGTAAAGAGATACTAATATTTGCCGATTTAGACACATTGTTATTAACCGCAAATGGCAAATTTGTACCCGTCAATTCCGTCCAAGTAGTTCCGTTGGTAGCGTAATAAACCCTTAAAGTTCCCGCTCGATTTCCAGTGGTATTGAAAACAGTTGCTGCATCAAAAGTTAATATTCCTGCGTTTCTGCCCGTAAAATTCAAGTTTAGTTCTAAAGCTACGGCAGTTGTATTGTCAGATGTTCCCGTTGATAAAAACTGAATATTGGTATTCCCATTTTGCACACCTCCCGATGTTCCCGAACTAAAACTTGCGGAAGAAACCGTCGTTGAAGTAGCCGCAGGTATTCCCGTGGCACTTGTTGCAACAACCGACGACCATGAATTAGTGGAAGGCGTAGTCCATGCAGTAAAAGTTTCAGCATAATTACCCAAAGACATATCATAATAAGTCTGTCCGAAGGAATTTGAAAAACTAATTAGGAGTAAAAACAGCAATAATGGCAACCTAAAGCGATTTGAAGTCATAATAATTCCAAGATTTTAAATGAGTTGATTGATGAATTAATTTCAAAAAAGGCGTGAAGAACCGCAAAGCCATTATTTCTTGGACACGACTGACCAGTTGCATAAGGATTTGTGCAAATTTTTAAAGGCTAATATTGATAGACACTAATTAATCATTGGGTGGGTAAAACTTAATCTCTGAGAACGGCAATAGATACTGGACCTTCTTGGGTAGGTGAAACTCAATCTTTGCGAATGATGATAGATACTGAGAATTTTTGGGGTAGGTAAAACTGTAATCTTGGCGGATTTGTGGTAGGTAGATATGAGATATATCAACTGTTTTACTCCACTATTTGAGTAAAAATGGGCTTTGTAGAATTGAATTAATGTACAAACCTAAACAATAGTGTTCTTTCGGGGCGAAGAAAAGGTATTAACAAATCATAAATTAATCATAAAATGCTAAAATCTTTAAAAAGTCAAGTAGAAATATGATTTTCATCATGTCTTTACCCTGTAAATACCTTCAAATTTGGCTTAAATCAGCCTTTATAGAAATTAAAAAATGGATATTTCAAATATCTAATCTAAACAATTATGCAATTATCTTACTTTAGGAATCCATATAAAATCTTATTTTTAGGAGCGACTTTGCTACTATTTTCTTGGAAAAGTAATGCTAAGCAAACGACAGACAGCACACTTATAAAAACGCTCATCGACCAGCTTTGTAACGATAAAGCGTTTGCTCGCCAATTAGAAATAACCGAACCTGAACAACTCCAGAAATTCTATCATTTGATTGGTTATCAGACAGCTTGGACGCCACAGAATAAGCGATTTTCGGATGAATTTATGCAAATATTAACCCATGCAGATGATTATGGCTTGGCAAAAGATGATTTTCATTTTAAATATTTGACCAGTTTCAACAAAAATCCTGTTGAATATGAACTCGTTTGTACGCATGCCATGCTTTCTTTTTTATCGGAAATTACGAGTGGAAAAGGTAAAATTGATTGGGATTATAACGGACTTAATTACAGTAATAAATGCCTAAATCTGGAACAATTACTTGCTTCAGTGTACCAAAAAGGCTTTTTTATTGATGTGTTGACCTACGTTCAACCGCAGTCGATGGCTTATCAAGAGAATATTCGTTTGCTTAAGAAAATCAACGTTTTTTTGCGAGATTCCAGTTTTTTAGAAAATTCCATCGAAATTTCTCCAACGCTGAAAGAGAATAAACCACTCATTCAAAAATTGTATTATTTAGGTTTTCTCGCCAATCCCGACGACCCAGAATGTCAACATGAAAACACGTTAATTTATGCCTTAAAAGGGTTTCAAGGAATGTTCAATTTGAATCAAGACGGGAAATTGGGAGCTTTAACTTTGCGAAAAATCAATATTCCCTTGAAAGATATAAAAGGACAAATGGTCAAAAATCTTCACCGTTGGAGAAGTTTGAATTGCTTGGATAATCAACGATATATTTTGATTAATATTCCCTCGGCCGAATTGAGTTTTTTCGACAGAGACAGTTTAGTCATTGCGATGAAAGTTATTGTTGGCAAACCCGCAACGCCCACGCCACAACTAAGTAGCAAAATTGACCAGATTGTATTTTTTCCGTATTGGTACGTTCCAAATTCGATTGGATTGAAGGAGATATTGCCCGTACAGCAAAAAGAACCCAATTTTTTAGAGAATAATGGCTTTCAGGTTTTGGACGATTTAGGTAATATTATTGAACCTTCAACTTTAGTTTGGGCTGATTATACAGCCACTAATTTCCCGTATAGATTTCGTCAAGTGGCGGGATGCGACAACTCTTTGGGAATCGTAAAATTCAATTTCGAAAACCCTTTTTCGGTTTATTTACACGATACCAATCACAAAGAATTATTCAATAAAACTACTCGACAAATCAGTCACGGCTGTATTCGTTTGGAAAAACCTTATGATTTAGCATCTATTTTATTGGGGAATCGCACGCAAGTGGAGGATGCTTTGAAAAGACGTTACGACGCAGATTTAAAACCCGTTTACGTCCGATTAGATAATCCAGTGCAAGTCTTCATTTCCTACATGACCATCTCCGTCGACGAATTCGGCAACTTAGTTTTTTTTGATGATGTCTATCACAAAATTAAGTAATTGTTAGATACTACCGCTGTAACTTGTTATTAATCAGAAAATTATAAAATACCCAGACAAATACTTAGTATTTAGATTATCGTTCTTAGAACTGAATAGCTAAGCCAATGCTCTGGCAAAACCCACGGTATCACGGTAAATTTGCGGCGAAACACTGGCATTATTTTTAAAAAATCGGCTAAAATAATGTTCGTCTTCGTAGCCTAATTCGTAGGCAATTTCCTTTACGGGCTTATTGGTAAGGTATAATTCCCGTTTGGCTTCAATGACAATCCGCTCCGAAATTAAGTCGGTAAGCGTTTTATTGAAATGCGTTTTGGTGATTTTAGCCAATGCTTTGGTGGTAATATTTAGCAAATCAGCGTAATCACTGGCGGAATGTTTGGTCTTGAAATGAACTTCAATATAATTCTTTAAATTTTGCAGAATAAACGGTTCTTTCAAATCTGAAACAGCTTTTGGTGTTTCAGATTGTTGAGATGCTTTCAATCTTGAAGCCGTAATTAACAGAATTTTGAGGTACGAAACCAATAATTCGTATTGAGCCAAAGCGGGATTTTGCATTTCCGTTTTCATCTGCGAAAGCAGCATATCAAACGTAATTCTGTTTAATTCATCAAGCTCAATAAAAGGCGGTTGGTAGATATTATTGAATAAAACTCCATTGCAAGCTACCTCCTGATGATGCTTATGAATACAGAAAAAATCGGGGTGAAAATTCAAAGCAATACCTTCAACTTTTTCTTCCTCAATGAGCATGAAAGGCTGATATGGAGCAAAAGAAAGCAGATTATTCTCTCCAAAATCATACTCCGAAAAATCTACTTTTACTTTGCCATTCCCATTTTTCACCCAAATAATTGAGTAATAATTCAAACGCTGAATATGGTCGAAATAACTATTATTTTCAAATGAAAAGACCTTAAAAGCCAGATTTCCATTTTGGGGATTGACTAAAGTAAAAGCAGATTGATTGAGCATTTTTTGAGTTCTATAAAATTGAAAAATGATGAAATGTTTTCATCTCTTATTTTTTGTTTCAAATAGGAGGTTCTTCATTTTGTTTCAAAACGGCATCCCATAAAGAATCACCGCATTCATCCATCATCACGATTGATTCAATTACGGGAATTTCTTGTTCGATTTCTAAGTTTTCTTTCATGTTAGTTTTTGGGTAAATATTAACTTTCAGACGTATCAGTTGGGTATCAATATTATAATTTTCGTTCCTTTTCGTCAATCGGCAAATCATTGATGCTGGCGTAACGCTTTGCCATCAAACCATTTTCATCAAATTCCCAATTTTCATTTCCATAAGCCCTAAACCACTGTCCTTCCGTATTTTGGTATTCATATTCAAATCTAACCGCCATTCTATTTTCTCTAAAACCCCAAAGTTCCTTCTTGAGTTTATAGTTCAATTCTTTTTCCCATTTACGAGTCAAAAAGGCTTTCACCTCCTCTCGTCCGTTGATAAAATCAGTACGATTTCGCCATTCAGTATCAATTGTGTACGCCAATGACACTCTTTCGGGGTCTTGGCTATTCCAAGCATCTTCCGCCAATTGCACTTTTTGTTTTGCCGTTTCCATATTAAAAGGAGGCAATGGATGTCTTTGATTTTCAGGATTCATTTTGATTTTATTAAAGATGAAACATCGACGAATTATCCGACTGACGATTTATGAATAATTCGTCAATTTGTTACAATTCAGCCGCCAAAGGAAAATCAACTGGGACTTTAGTAAGATTATGTAAATAATTCATGGCGGTTTTATCGCTCACTTGAAGGATTAAATCTACCAAATTTTCGTTAGTATAACCGTGTGCAAAGAAATCATTTACCGAAGCGTCACTGGCATTTCCTCTATTTTGGGTAATATCCGACGCCAATTTCACCAAAGCGTTCAATTTGGCATCAGTGCTTTTTCCTTTTCTGATTTCCAATAATTGTTCATCGGAAAAACCGTTCATTTTACCCAAAACCAAATGAGCACTTTGGCAATAGACACATCCATTTACCTGACTAACGATAAGATTTAGGGCTTCTTTTTCTTTGTTTGAAAGCGTAGTTTTAGCGTTTTGATACGCCAAAAATCTACTTAATCCATTGTCCGAATAAGCGATAGTTGCGTATAAGTTTGGGACAAAACCTAATGCTTTTTGCAGGTTATCAAAAATTGCTTGATTGGCTGGAGCGACTTGTTCTCTGGTAGGTACTGCGAATTGAGTTTGCATTGTTTTATTGTTAAAATTATTTGCCTTTATTGACAATACAAAGGTATAAAGGACATTTAGGCGATAAAATGGAGAAATAACGCAAGTTGATGGACAATTTTTCTTCGAGGAAATTGAGAAAAAATGCTCGATTAAAATGTCCGAAAATAAACTAATTCAAAACCAAGCTGCATCATTTGCAGGTAATTAGATTGCTTTTCTGTAATTTTAAACTCTATTTAAAAAAATTAACCAATGAAACGTAATCTTCTTATTCTGTTAACAAGTATTGCCCTAATTTCAAGTTGTAAAAAAGATAATGGTGAATGGAAAAAAGCCGCTGAAAACCCTGAGTTTTTACGCCGTACTCAACTCCAAGTAACCGAATCTATCATTCATGATATTTTTGCTCCACCCGTTTCGAGTCGTATTTATATGTATGCGTCTTTGGCGGCTTACGAAGCGGGAATTGCGGGAAATCCAAAATATCTTTCGATGGTGGGTCAATTGAAGGGGTTCAAAAAAGTTTATCAATTAGATAGTACAAAAAAAATCTGTAACGGATTGGCTGCAACCAGAGCGTTTTTGACAATTGGAAAAAACTTAACTTTTGCTCAAGAAGTTTACGTGGACTTTGAGAAGAAAATGTGGGCAGAATACAAAGCAACAGGTATTCCCGCTGATATTTACGAAAACTCGATTGCCTTTGGTGATTCCGTGGCGGCTTCGATTATGAATTATTCTAAAAAGGATAATTATAAACAAACTCGTGGATTTCGTTATACCGTGACCAATCAACCTGGAACTTGGACACCAACACCACCCGCTTACATGGATGCTGTTGAACCAAACTGGATGAAAATTAGAACTTTAACCTTGGACACTTCAGCTCAATTTCCTCCGCCAGCACCTTCAAAATTTGATTTAACCAAAGGAAGTCCGTATTACCAAGAAGTAATGGATTCATACAATACCATCAAAAACCTGACGGATGAGCAACGTAATATTGCCAGTTTTTGGGACTGTAATCCTTTCAAGATGAATATTACAGGTCATGCGATGTTTGCGACAAAAAAAGTTTCTCCTGGTGGCCACTGGATGGGAATTACCTCACAGGTTTCTCGTCAGATAAAAGCAGATGTTGCTCAAACAACGGAAGCTTATTTATTGACTTCAATTGCCATTTTCGATGGTTTTATTTCTTGTTGGAATGAAAAATACCGCTCCGCAAGAATTCGTCCCGAAACCGTTATTAATGCTAATATCGACAAAGACTGGCAACCCGTTTTACAAACACCCCCATTTCCCGAATACACCTCTGGTCACTCGGTAATTTCAGCGGCGGCGTGTGTAGCTTTGTCGAAAACGTTAGGCGAAAAGATTGCTTTTGCCGATTCGACAGAAATTCCTTATGGTTTGCCAGTTAGAAAATTTGCCACTTTTTATGACGCTGCTCAAGAAGCATCTATTAGTCGTTTTTACGGAGGGATTCACTTCCGTCCTGCCTTGGATAATGGTTTTTTACAAGGGCAAAAAGTAGGTAATTGGGTAGTTGGAAAGGTAAAAACGAGAAAGTAAGTGCAAAAGGCGAATAACAAATTTGAATAAATACGAGTAAGAATTGCCAACTTTTCAAAAAGTTGGCAATTCTTATTTTACATCACAAATCCAAAACTCATGTCTATCCTTATACTTGAAACTTCTATTAAAGCAAAACCTGAAATTTGTTACAAACTATCTCTAAATGTCAATTTACATCAAACTTCTACTTCAAAAACAGGTGAACATATTGTTGATGGAGTTAAAGAAGGAGTTATGAAATTGAGGGATTCTGTAACATGGAGAGCTAAGCATTTCGGAATTTGGCAAAATCTAACCACAAAAATTATTGAAGAGAAGCCATTTACTTACTTTGTGGATGAAATGCAAAGAGGAGCATTCAAATCAATGAGACATGAACATCATTTTATTGAAAATGGTGATATAACGATCATGAAAGATGTATTCATTTTCACGTCACCTTTCGGAATATTAGGGAAAATATTTAATCGTCTAATTTTAGAAAACTACATGAAAAGCTTTCTAATTGAGCGAAATGAAATACTAAAAGAAGTCGCAGAATCAGAAAAATGGCAACAATTCATGGGTTAATTATTGCTAATGGAATCTATAAAAATCTACGTTACGAAGTTTTTTTTCGTGTACAGAATTATTTTTTCACGGAATAATCAAATATAATTGCACAATAAGAAGAACTTGTATTGGAATAATTACATTTTCAACCATCTTTGAAACTTTCTTTTGTAACTTTGTGTCAAGATTAAAATTAGTATTGAGTCCATCGTATTTGAGTGTTTGGTATTCATATAACAAATTTTAAAAACTGTCATAAAGTTTTGCTCATTACTAATAAAAGCCGAATGCTCAGTACTGAAATATTAAGATTATGAAGTACGATTTTTTATTAGCGGAATTAATTGTGGAGAAGTCACAAAGCCGCACAGAAGTATCAAAGATGACTGAAAATCAGGAATCTAATAAAGGTTGGTTAGAACGTTTTTTTGAGTTCTTAACGCCCAACGACATTAACATTGCCACAAGATAGCAATCCATAAAAATGCCAAAAGCCCCTGTCAAATTTTTGACGGGGCTTTTTGTTTGCACTTAAAAAATTAACATCATCAAATTTTGAGGGCTATTTTGTTGAACTCTTTCATGAAACCCTTAGCAGACAATTTGCGTAAATATGACAGCCTACCGACAATGATTGATTAGATATTTCCTCATATTTGTCAAAGAAATCAAAATTCAACTATGAAAACAGTCATCCACAAACATTCCTTAGCCATTCGTTGGTTTCATTGGATTAATTTTCCGCTCCTTTTCGTGATGATTTGGTCAGGATTATTGATTTATTGGGCAAACGGAATTTATAAAATTCAAGTTGGAGAAACGCTCGTTTTTAAGTTCTTTCCGAAAGGTTTTTATACTTTTTTAGGGTTATCAGGACAATTAGCCAAAGGCATGGCTTGGCATTTTGCTACGATGTGGCTATTCACGATTAACGGTATTTTATACGTGCTTTATACGATGATTTCGGGCGAATGGCGATTAATTTTACCGACTAAAAACGCTTTCAAAGAAGCTTGGCAAGTGGTTTTATTTGATTTTGGGCTAAGCAAATTTTCACCTCCACAAGATAAATATAACGCCGCCCAAAGAATTGTTTACACTTTGGTTATCATCATGGGATTTGGGTCAATTTTAACGGGTTGGGCAATTTTCAGACCCATTCAATTATCTTGGCTTACAACTATTTTGGGTGGCTACAAAGTTGTGAGAATAGAGCATTTTATGCTTACAATTGGTTTTTCTCTATTTTTTTTAGTCCATATTATCCAAGTCATCAAAGCGGGTTGGAGGAATTTTCAAAGTATGATTACTGGCTTTGAAATTAAAAAGTAAAACAGGAATCTTACCTGTTAATTAATCTCTTGACAGACGGGAAATATTCCTGTCCTATAAAATATGAAAGAAGAACTCACAACCGACCAACAAATTAGACGAAAAACCATTAAAGCTTTTATGGCTTTTGGCGTAGCAACACTCGTTCCTGTGAGTATGTGGAAATGGATAAACTCCAGTGCGTATCTCAATAATACACTCGCTCCACTAAGAAAAACCTTAGAATTTAACGAAAAATTGACTGCTAAGTTATTATCAAACAGTCATTTAGCACCTACATTCCCAAAATTACAAGCCGAAAGAAAAGTCAGAGTAAATGGAGGCGTAGGATTAGTAAGTCCACTTTCAGAAGATTATAAAATCAAGCTTGAATCAGGAGATAAAAAGTTAGAAATAAGCCTTGATGAACTCAAAGCCTTGCCAAAACAAGAAATTGTCTTTGAATTTAAGTGCATTGAAGGATGGTCGCAAATACAATATTGGGCGGGCGTACGATTCGTTGATGTGATGAATCATTTCCAAATTGGGCAGAAAGATGCCGAAAATTTATTTGAATATGTAGGTATGGAAACCCCCGACGGGCAATATTACGTGGGCATTGATACGCCGAGTGCCGTGCATCCCCAGACGATTTTGGCTTATGAAATGAACGGAAAGCCATTGATTGATACTAAACATGGCTCTCCATTAAGATTGATTATTCCTGTAAAATACGGTTATAAAAGTTTAAAAAGAGTTGGCGTAATCAAATTTTCAGACGAACGTCCAAAAGATTATTGGGCATTATTTGGCTATGATTACTTTGCAGGACTCTGATTCAGTTAGCAGTTAGCAGTTAGCAGTTAGCAGTTAGCAGTTAGCAGTTAGCAGTTAGCAGTAAACAATTGCAATTTGGTAGCTTTCGTTCCCAAAATTTATTTTTTTTTGTTTTCCTGATTACTGTTTACTGTTTGCCGCTAACTGTAATCATTTTACCCAATAATCCACCACAAAAACTTTATCCATGTGAGGTTTCAAGACTTCTTGAAAAGCTTTGTGAGCGGGATGATTTTGATAGACTTCGTCACGGTCTTTTTCGCTCGTAAAAGTTACCACATAACAATGTGTAAAGCCTTGGTCAAAGTGTTCTGGGCTTTTGTTCACGCCCCATTCAAAATCTTTGACAACGCTGATTTGCTTTTTCAAATTGGCAAATGCTTCCGAAACTTTATCAATATCAGCTTGCGAACTGCTGTCTTTATACTTGAAAATCACCACGTGACGTAATAGTTTCTTCGGAGAATGGCTCGGCTTTTGTGCCGAAGCAACTGTTAAAGAGAAAAAAGCGATTAGGCTTAATAAAATGTTTTTCATTTTTGGAAAGGTTAAATTATAATTGTTTTTGTTATACTCACAACTTATAAAAGTTCCATCGGGTCTTCTACAACTCTTAAATCTTCGTTAAATCCATCAATTTCAGTCATATTATCTTGGCTAATTTCAAAATCAAAAATTTGGAAATTTTCTTGTAAACGAGCTAAATTACTGGATTTAGGAACAGTAGAAATACCATGTTGAATTGCCCATCTAAGAATAATTTGAGCGGGAGTTTTATGATATTTTTCAGCTAAAGCCATCAAACGAGCATCTCCTAATCGCTGTCCCCGCACCAAAGGTGTATAGGCTTGCAATTGAATTTGATTATTTCGACAATGTTGAAATAAATCATTTTGAAATAAAAACGGGCTAAATTCAACCTGATTTACGGTTGGAATGATGGTTTTATAAGTATCTAATTCATCTAAAAAAGGTTGTAAATAATTAGCCACGCCAATAGCCCGAACTTGTCCAGACGAATATAAATATTCTAAGGCTTGCCAAGTTTCCTTACGAGTTTCTTTGAGAGGCCAATGCACCAGATACAAGTCTATGTATTCGCAGTTGAGTTTCTTCAAACTTTCGTCAAAAGCCTTCAATGTATTATCGTAACCTTGTTCAGAATTATTGACTTTGGTCGTGAGAAAAATATCCTTTCTATCAACGCCACTTCGACGAATCCCATTGCCAATTTCTACTTCATTTTCATACATTGAAGCCGTATCAATTAACTGATAACCAATTTGCAAAGCCCATTCAACCGCTTGCTCCGCCTCACGATTGTACATATCATACACACCAAGTCCCAACAATGGCATTTTTACACCATTATTGAGCTTTGTATAAACTTGATTTTGGTTTTCTACCATTTTTCTAATCCTAAAAGTTTTTTACCTAAATCATTCAATTTTGCGGTTTCGTATTTGGTTTGCTCCCAATTTCTTGGGTCACCTGGAAATGCGTAGCCTTCGGGAGAAATACGATTTTTCCAAGAATTCACTCGCCAATCTTTCAAAGCATCATTATCTTCCTCAGCAGGCATCATTGAAATATATTGAGCCATTCTAACTTTATCTTTCGAGTTATTCGCTCTGATTCCGTGAGGTTGCAAACTATTAAAAATCAACAAATCTCCCGCTTCTAATTTTACCTTATGAAAATCATTTTCAAAGCCTGTTGTATCAGGTTTAAAGTGATGTCGGTCTTCTGGTTGTGTTAATTTCCACGTTTCGTAAGTTCTAAATAATTCTGGAATACACTGAAAACCACCCATATTTTCGTCGGTTTGGTCGGCTAAAGCCAATACACCTTGTACGTTTTGCGGTTTAGTTTCAGGGTCATAATCCCAGTGAATAAAAGCTTTATACTCATATCCTTCTCGCAAAGGGAAATTCAAATTGGCACGGTCAATCGTTACCCATAATTTTTCCGTTCCCCAAATGTCCGCAAATGCATCATGAACTCGTTGCATCTGACGGTTATTCCAGAGATGCTGATTATTGTAAACCTCCACCATACCCGTTCCTGCCAATTCTTTCATTTGCATTTCAGCACGTGCGGCCGTGTACCAAGTTTCTGGATTTTCAGGGTCTTTTTCTTCAAAATCCCATAGAAATTGAGCGGTTGCCAACGCTTGTTCTCTCGGTACGGCATTTTTAATAATTACGTATCCATTATGAATCCAAAATTGCCAATCTTCTTCACTCAAAACTCTGAGTGGTTCGCCATTAGAACGGTCGTTGAGTTTCATTGTGCTACTTTTTGCCGTTGATGGATTCCCCGGAATATCTTTATGAGCATTTGCCATTGTTGGAACCATTGTTGGAACCATTGTAGGTACCATAGTTTGAGTTTGCATAGTTTCTTGCCTTAAAATTAATATTAATTATTAAAATTATGATACAAATTTAGAACTTGAAAACTCAAAATATTTATCCAAAAATTGCCATTTTTTAAACAATTTTGACTTTAATAACTAATAAATTACTATATTTAACAAAGAAAGTGCAATTTTGAAGCAATAATATTGATTTTCAACCCAGAGTGTACCATGAAAATAGTTTTAGAAGAATTTACCATCGACTCCGAAAGTTCTTTTAGAATCTTTGAACCTCGTTTGAGTCAGGTTTTTTATTGGCATTTTCACCCCGAATTTGAGTTAGTTTATATCGAAGGGACAGACGGAACTCGCCATGTGGGCGAGCATATTTCTCGTTTTGAATACAGTGATTTGGTTTTCATCGGTTCAAATATTCCACATCTCAATTTCGATTATATGGTTAAGACAGACTACAAAAAAGTAGTGTTACAAGTCCGCCAAGATTTTTTGAAAGAAGCATTTGAAAATACGCCCGAACTTTCTGCTATTTTTCGTTTGTTTCAATTATCGCAATACGGCATTGCTTTTGGCTCAGAAATAAAGCAATTCATTGGAGAAAGATTAAAAAATGTGGGTCAAAAATCAAATTTTGAGCAGTTTTTAGAGATTCTGAGCATTTTTCAGCATTTGGCAAATACGCAAGATTACGAATTACTCCACGAGAAACCCGTTGAAAATCAGTACAACAAAAAAGACCAAGAGCGAATAAAACGTTTATATCAATTTATTGACGAACATTATCAACGAAAAATAGATTTACAAGAAGTAGCCGAATTGAGTAATTTGAGCGAAGCCGCTTTTTGCCGATATTTCAAGAAAATGACCAAACTTACCTTTGTAGAATTTCTGAATCATTATCGAGTAAATCAGGCAAAAAACTTATTATTGCTTGATAAAAACATTACCGAAACCTGCTTCGATTGCGGTTTTGAAAGCATTTCCTATTTTAATCGAACCTTCAAAAAACTCACAGGCGAAAACCCATTAAGCTTCAAAAAGCGATTTAGATAGGTTTCGTGGTTTGATAAAAAATAGCGTATTTTGCACATAGTTAATCCATATTTTGTTACCTTATTTAAAGAAGAAATCGTAAAGAAATTCAAGTAAAATGAGTACAACCATAACTCATTCACAAATCACTCATTCAATCAATACTAAATGAACCTAATAAAAGTAGCAGCGGGCGTAGTTAATCAAACACCATTGGCTTGGAATAGTAATAAAAAGAACATCATCGACTGCATCGAAGAAGCTAAAAGTCAAGACATTAGCCTTTTATGTTTGCCCGAATTATGTATTACGGGGTACGGGTGCGAAGATATGTTTTTTGCCCAATCAACTTGTGATACCGCCCTCGAAATATTGGACGATATTGTAACTCATACTTCAAGCATTGCCGTTTGCGTAGGTTTACCTATTCGAGTTTCTAATCATGTTTATAATGCCGCTTGTCTGATTGTCAATAAGCAAATCAGGGGTTTTGTCTTGAAGAAAAACTTGGCAAATAATGGTATTCACTACGAAACTCGTTGGTTTCAAGCTTGGCCTGTGGGGGAACGCACAGAAATGAAAATTGGAGAATTTACGTATCCAGTCGGAGATTTAATGTTTGACGTTGGAGGCGTAAAAATTGGCTTTGAAATCTGTGAAGATGCGTGGATTGCGAATCGTCCAGGCAGAGATTTATACGCTTTGGGTTGTGATGTCATCATGAATCCGACGGCTTCGCATTTTTCATTTTTCAAAACTCAAACTCGTGAGCGACTTGTCCAAGACGGTTCAAGGGCTTTTGGCGTTGCTTATATTTATGCCAATTTATTGGGAAATGAATCAGGTAGAGCCATTTTTGACGGCGATGCGATGATTGCACAAGCGGGCGAAATGTTGGTTTCGGGAACGAGATTTTCGTACAAAGACCATTATTTGACCACAGCCGTTATCGACATTGACAAAATCAGATTAGAACAATTGCAAAGTCGTTTAATCTACAAAGGGTCAAATCCAGTCCAAGTTTTATTTGATTTTCCAGAAATTGCTCCCGTTAGAAATTTCTACGCATTAGAACACTGGGAAGCCAACGGACATCAAAAAGAGGAAGAGTTTGCTCGTGCCATTGCTTTAGCTTTATTCGACTACCTCCGCAAATCACGCTCGAATGGTTGGGTAATTTCGCTTTCGGGTGGAGCAGATTCTTCGGCAATTACGGCTCTTTGTTATTTAGCGATTGATTTATCCGTTAAGGAATTGGGCATTGATGTCATGAAAAAGAAGTTATCGTACATCAAAAAGATTCAAGAATGTCAAAATGTCCAAGAGTTATCGGCGGCTTTGATTACCAATGTGTATCAGGGAACGCAAAATAGCTCAATGGCAACTCGTCATTCGGCTACTTCTTTGGCAAAAGACTTAAACACGACTTTTTACGATATTGACATCAACGGTTTGGTAGAAACCTACAAAGGACTCATTCAAGGAGCAATTGGTAGAGATTTATCGTGGGAAACCGATGATATAGCTCTACAAAATATTCAAGCGAGGGTTCGTAGCCCAAGTGCATGGTTATTGGCAAATTTGAGTAATTCTTTGTTACTTTCGACTTCTAATCGTTCGGAGGCTTCAGTTGGTTATGCCACAATGGACGGCGATACTTCGGGGTCAATTTCACCAATTGCAGGCATTGATAAACACTGGTTGCGTCATTGGTTGCGTTGGTTAGAAAACGTAGGTGTGGGTAAAGAAGTAAAAATTGCGGGGCTAAACGCCATGAATAACTTGCAACCAACTGCCGAGTTACGTCCATTGGAAGCCAAGCAAATTGACGAAGAAGATTTAATGCCTTACGACCTTCTAAATGCCATTGAAACAGCGGCGATTCGTGATAAAAAATCGCCAAAAGATTGCTTACAATTGATGGAAATGGAGTTTGAGGGAATTTATGAGCGTGAAAAATTGATACTTTCCATCGAAAGATTCTTTAAATTATTTGCCAGAAATCAATGGAAAAGAGAACGTTACGCTCCAAGTTTCCACGTTGACGACCGCAATCTCGACCCAAGAAGCTGGTTAAGATTCCCAATTTTATCGGGCGGATTCGAGAAAGAATTAGCCGAAATGAAAGAATATGCGGAGAGTTCTGGAAAAGGAAAAAGAAAAGGTAGAATTGGGTTTTAGAATCATCGTTCAGGGTTGAATTTAGATTTTGAAATCCAAACAAATAACAAACATTAAAACAAATGGCGAACCAAATTAACACCATAATTTTTGACTTAGGCGGCGTATTAATTGACTGGAATCCGCTATACGTTTTCAACGATTTAATTCCCGATGAAGAACGTCGTCAATACTTTTTCGACAACGTTTGTACCATGCACTGGAATGAACAGCAAGACGCAGGAACGCCAATAGCACAAGCTACCGAAGAAAGAATTGCCTTGTTTCCTGAATGGGAAAATGAAATTCGGGCGTACTATGGGCGTTGGGTAGAAATGTTGGGAGATGCCAATCATGGCACCGTTGAAATTCTTAAAAGCCTGATTGACTCGCCTGATTATCGGGTTTATGCCCTTACAAATTGGTCAGCGGAAACATTTCCAATTGCGAAAGCGATGGAGCGTTTTCACTTTCTGCATTGGTTTGAAGGCATTTTAGTTTCGGGCGAGGAGTTTTTATTGAAACCTCAAGCCGAAATCTACGAAGCCATTCTGAGCCGCTACGATATTGATAGAACAAGAGCGGTTTTCATTGATGATAATCATAAAAATATAATTGGCTCAAAAGCAGTTGGCTTAGAAGCAATCCATTTTCAAACGTCAGAACAATTGGCGGAAGAACTCAGACAGTTATCAGTTATCAATTAACAGTTATGAGAAATTCGGTAGAGATTGTCTTATTAATAACCGTTTACTTATAATCTGAACGCCTCTCACCATAACTAATAAATGCTTACTGATAACTGTTTACTAACAACTGAAAAATTATGCTTTTAGCCATTGACATCGGCAATACAGATATTGTTTTCGGAATAAATG
Source organism: Bacteroidota bacterium (assembly GCA_040387735.1). Lineage (GTDB taxonomy): Bacteria > Bacteroidota > Bacteroidia > Cytophagales > Spirosomataceae > Arcicella. The sequence goes on along the minus strand of JAZKDE010000141.1, from coordinate 9,729 downwards.
ATTCTATTTCGTGGATTCATCAATTCCGAATTTCTTCTTCATTTTCCAATCGAGCGAGTGATTATGAAGCACAATTACGAATGCTTTTTTTAGAGAATTCCTTAAAAATCAGCGATATTGACAGAGCAATTATTAGTTGTGTTGTACCTGATCAACGAGCTGTTTTGAAAGAAATGGTGCAGGAAATGTTTGGGTTTGACCCAATGATGGTTGGCGTGGAGATGTACGACAAACTAAAAATGGAGATTTTGAGTCCTTACGAAATCGGGACAGATTTAGTCTGTAATGCCACTTATGCGTATTATACCCATCAACGTACTTGTATGATTGTTGATTTTGGAACCGCTTTAACTTTCACCGTAATTTCTGGTGAAGGCAAAATTTTAGGCGTTTCCATTGCTCCAGGATTAAAAACAGCGGTAAAATCCTTGTTTTCAAATACCGCTCAATTACCCGAAGTTCCATTGGTCATGCCCGATTCGGCCATTGGTACAAATACAGTTCATGCAATACAGGCAGGCGTTTTGTGGGGATATGTGGGTATGGTCAAGGAGATGATTTATCAAATTAAAAAAGAAGTTGGGCAAGACTGTTTGGTTTTAGCTACGGGCGGACTTTCGTCAATTTTAACGCCTTTACGTGATGATTTTGACGAAGTGGATAAAGCTCTAACATTGAATGGATTGAAAATTATCTCGGAATTAGTTTAAATATAAGTAACTCCTCATTTCCACTTAGAAACTGTTATTTTCAAAAAATAACAGTTTTTTTATGTCCTTTTGCAACCTTTTTATTTCTATCTGCATCTCATCTACAAATACCAACTCTTCCAAAACTAAACAACCGCTTTAATGGAATTCTAAACCATTCATCCTTTGGGAGAACCAATCAGGTAGTTTGTTATGCAAGGTAGTAGGTGTAATATTAATTTTGAATCAACAATTACAGCAGATACTCTCTCAATCTATCATTTACTCATTCTATCAATACAAAACTCTTTATGAAAACTTTACTTTATTCTCTAATCGCCCTCATAAGCCTAAACAGTTTTAAAACTAACGCACAGGGAAAAATCAGTGGTCAGATTACTGATGAAAAAAGCAAAATCGTTGAATTTGCGAACGTTACTTTATTGAAAGCGAAAGACTCTACTCTTGTAAAAGGGGCTTTATCGGATTTAAATGGCTCTTTTGAGTTTGAAAAAATCCCTGCGGGCGATTATTTAGTGAATATTTCTCAATTGGGTTACAAGAAATTTTATACCCCAAAATTCACCATTAATCCAGAGAATTTAACAATCAAATTATCTAACTTAGTTTTAGCGGAAGATTCTAAACAATTAGCTGAAGTTCAAGTAGTTGCCAAGAAACCTTTCATCGAACAACAGATTGATAAAACCGTACTGAATGTTGAAAACTCTATCGTCTCGGCGGGCAATACAGCCTTGGAGGTTTTGGAAAAGGCACCAGGCGTTACGGTTGACAAAGACGGGAATATTTCGCTAAAAGGCAAACAGAACGTGATGGTAATGATGGACGGAAAGCCAACGTATATGTCATCAAGTGACTTGGCAAATTTACTCCGAAATATGCAATCAAGTCAATTAGACAAAATTGAAATCATGACAAATCCACCCGCAAAATACGATGCGGCGGGCAATGCAGGCGTGATAAATATTAAAATGAAGAAGAATCAAAATATGGGTTTGAATGGTTCAGCTACGGTTGGAGTGGGTTACGGTTTTTATAAATCTTTACCAAAAGAAAACGCCAGTTTAAACCTCAATTATCGTCAAGGAAAGCTGAATTTATTCGGAAATTTCTCGGCAAATACTCGTAAAAGTTTCCAGATAAATGAGATTAGTCGCAAGTTTTACGAAAATGGAAAAGTGGTTTCTGGATTTAACCAAGTGGTAAATAACGACCGTCAAAATAGCTCTGCTTCTTATAAAATTGGGGCTGATTATTTTATAAATTCAAAAAACACCATTGGCGTTTTATTCAATGGCATGAATGGAGACTGGAATGAAACCATTGATAATAAAGCACTTATCACAAATTCTTTAGCTCAATTAGATACAACCTCGCAGACAAACGGAATCATCGCTAACAATTGGGGAAATTATTCGACCAATATAAATTTCAAGCATATTATTGACTCAACAGGCAGAGAATTCACGATTGATGCCGACTACGCTCGCTATAATGCCAACAACAATATGCAATATCGCACCTCCAAATATGATATTCTAAACATCTTACGCCAAACCAGAAATGAAGATGGAATGACAGCCTCAAAAATCAATATTTATTCTGTTAAATCCGATTTAGTTTATCCAATTAATAAAACATCAAAATTCGAAGTTGGGGTAAAATCAAGCTATGTGAATTCTAATAATGATATGCAATTTGTATTCTTGATTGGCGATAATAATAATCGGGTGCTTGACCCAAGTCGTACTCGTGATTTCCTTTACAAAGAGAATATCAATGCGGGATACATCAATTATTCGAAAGAAATTAAAAAATTGAGTATCCAATTAGGACTAAGAGTTGAAAATACTAACGGTCAAGGTACTTTATTGGGCAAAGAATTATTGAATCGCCATTATACAAATTTCTTCCCAAGTGTATTTTTACGTGAAAAACTTTCAGCAAAACATCAATTAGGGTTTTCATATAGCCGCAGAATTGACCGACCAAGCTATGAAGATTTAAACCCATTTTTATTCTTTCTCGACCCATATACTTTTGAAAGAGGAAATGAATTATTGCAGCCACAATACACCGATGCCGTAGAAGTTTCGCATACATTTATGGATGCCATTACCACAACCATCAATTACAGCCGAACAAGAGACGTAATGACCTCTATCTTAGAACAAAATAATGCCTTAAAAATAACGAATGTGACTAAAATCAACATTGGTTACGTGGATAATTTTGGTATCGCATTTTCAGTTCCCATTCCGATTACAAAATGGTGGTTTAGTAATACTTATTTCAATTTGTACAATAATCATTACGTTGGAAATATTCCGAAAACGACCATCAATTCCGATGGAACATCAACGACAATTTTCCAACCTTTGGATGCTCGTGCAACCACATATCAAGCCAATATGACTCACCAGTTCACTTTACCGAAGAAGTTTTCTTTAGAATTAAGCGGTTGGTACCAGTCGCCATTTATTGAAGGACAATTAACTGGAAAGCCAATGGGAGCCGTATCTTTTGGAATTCAGAAAAAATTGATGAAAGATAAAGCAACCTTAAAATTAAACGTAAACGACGTATTTTGGAGCAATAAATTTAGAGGAAATTTTGCCTTTAACGACATTGATGTACAAATCGCAAATCAATGGGAAAGTCGTGTAGCTCGTGTTACTTTCACTTATCGTTTTGGAAACAACAAAGTAGCCGCCGCTCGCCAACGCCAAACAGGCTTAGAAGCCGAAAAAGGACGAGTAAAAAATGGTAGCAATTAGGTATTAAGTATGAAAAATGCCCAATAGGAACGAATGATTCCTATTGGGCATTTTTTCTGTTTACTGCTAATTATTCATTGCAAACTGTTTATTGACGTTCTCCTGGAAGAGTATATTTAAACTTCGTTTTTCCCGTCTTTTTATCTTTCTTTCCGTTAAATTTCTTTCCTCCACCCAAACGACTCCAAGGCCAGTGCTTTTTTGTTCCAACCCAAGAAAAAGCCGCTCTCGGCCGAAAGACTCCGCTTTCGTGCTTATGTTCGGTAGAAACTCTACAAGATTTCTCAGGACATCGTCTCGCCCAAATACAACTATTCAAAGTTTGACAAAAAACGATTAGAAGCGTACAATATAAAAGCGTTTTGATTCTCATGAAATAAGGATTTCTATTGGGCAAATTTAGGAAATATTAGTAATGAATCATGTTTAATAGATAAGCATTTTACAGCACTTTCAAAATAATCCACAAAAAGACAACGAAAACATTTGATTTTTCTTGTTATCCTCCCCGCTCTTCATTTCGACTAAATATTTAGAAAATCGCTCTAAAGTCATCAAAATACCATAAACTAAATATTAAGACCACTCACTCAGTTTGTTTAATCAATTGGCTACTGACCATCTAATATTTGTGTTATCAATGGTTAAAATGGTTTTAATAAAAGACATTTTGAACCGATTTATTTTATTAACTTTTAACATAAACTCATCATGAAAAATTTATTAATGCTCCTTTTCCTACTTATTTTATTGACTAATGCTTGTAAAAAAGACGAAGCTGTCAATGCATCTGAAGTACCTCTTGCTAAATTTTTTGCAGATAGTACCATTAAATTTGGTTCGAAGGTTACAAACAGTTCATATTTCGAATATGGACAAAGATTTCAAGTTTCAAAAGCAGGTAAAATCACCAAATTAGGCGTTAGAACTCCAAGCCCGGGAACATACCGTGTTGTTATATGGGATGTTGATACAAAAACTGTTATTGGTCAAAAAACAGTTGAACAAACTACTGGAAATGAGCAAGTTTGGGGAGATATAACACCATTATCTTTAGTATCTAATAAACAATATTACGTCACTTATTTAGCCAACAATTGGAATATTGTTTACCCTAAGACTGGCACTGAATTTTCATATCCAATTGTAAAAGGAAATGTGGTATTATTGGCTTATGGGTATGCTGGAAGCACCGTTGGGTCTATTGCCAAATATCCAACAACTGAACCTAAAACTTACATTGCAGGGTTTGTTGATTTTACTTTCTTACCAGATTGATTTTAAGATTAGGCTTCTTGCTAAAGTGTTTTTAGGAAATAAGATGTTTGCCAGTCGATTTTAATTGACTGGCATTTTTTGTTTTCTATTATGAAACGTTTAACTTCATTTTTTATAAAAATTTCAAAACCAAAAACATGAAAAATAGACTTATTATTCTTTTCCTGCTCATTTCTGTTGCAGGTTTTTCACAAACCAAATCAGCTAAAAACTCCCCTCCTCTCACGGATGCAACGCCCGAAAGCGTAGGTTTGTCAAGCGATCGTATCGCCCGTATGGACAATATTTTCCAAAACGCAGTTAATAATAAAGAAGTACCAGGAGTAGCGGCCATCGTTATCAAAAATGGTAAAATTGTTTATCATAAAGCCTTCGGAATGGCTGATAATCAGAGCAATAGAGCCTTGAAGAGAGATGATATTTTCAGAATCGCCTCGATGAGTAAAGCCATCACATCAACCGCCGTGATGATGCTTTGGGAAGAAGGGAAATTTCAATTAGACGACCCCATTTCTAAATACATTCCCGAATTCAAAAATCCAACTTTATTAAAATCTTTTACCTTTAAAGATACCAGTTATACGACTGAACCAGCCAAAAAGGAAATCACAATCCGTCATTTATTGAGCCATACCTCAGGTTTAGGTTACGGAGCAATTGATGCCGACGAACGTTTCAAAGCGATGTACAAGAAGGCAGGCATCACCGATTTATTTACAACTGAATCCATAAAAATTGGTGAAAGTGTCAAGAAATTAGCAAAACTTCCTTTACATCATAACCCAGGTGAAAAATACACCTATTGCGAAGGATTAGACGTATTAGGATATTTCGTGGAAGTCATTTCAGGAATGCCATTCGATGAGTTTTTGAGAAAAAGAATCTTAGACCCACTGAGCATGAATGATACCTACTTTTACTTACCCGAATCAAAAGCAAGTCGTTTAGTATCAATCCAAAGACCAGATAAAGACGGAAATTGGGAAAAATTCCCAACCACTTTCTACGACCCCGAATATCCAATAAAAGGAGCAAAAACCTTCTTTTCAGGTGGAGCAGGACTTTCGAGTACCGCAAAAGATTACGCAACCTTCCTGCAAATGTATCTCAACGGAGGAGAATTAGGCGGTAAAAGATTTTTGAGCAGAACCACGATTGATGCCATACTTTCAAACCAAACAGGAACACTTTTTAGTGGTGAAAGTGGTGACAGTTTCTTCGGTTTAGCATACAGCGTACTAAAAGCCAGTGGCGAAGACAAAGGCGGAATTGGTAGTGAAGGTTCATTTACGTGGGGCGGTTATTTCAACACCAATTATTTTGGCGACCCCAAAGAAAAAATCATCGGCGTTATCATGAAGCAAACTCAACAAACTAAAGGCGACAATCTAAACAACCTTTTCCGACAAATAATTTATCAGTCGATAGACGATTAAAAATAAAAAAGTCCTTCAAAATGATTTGAAGGACTTTTTTATGAGAACTTTCCAAAATGTCTGTAAACAAAAAATACTTCAAACGCCATGTTTGAAGTATTTTTGAGCCTTCTATCGGGATCGAACCAATGACCTACTGATTACAAGTCAGTTGGTATTACTTAATAATTGGTCATATCCATTTCAAAAAACCTCTTAATTTCACTTTAAAAGCACTTTTAGTCAATTCAGTTTTATGGCTATTCGTAAGCATTTTGTATATTTGTGTAAACTATGTGTAAACCAAGAATACATCAGATATGGAAAATACTCGTGGAATTATTAGCAGTAGAAACGCAATTGTAAAAGTGATTCTATTCACTTCAAAAACTTTAGCTAATGGAGAACATCCGATAATGATTAAAGTCACCAAGAATCGTATTCGGAAATACATTGGTATAGGATTAAGTTGTCCTTTGAAATATTGGGATAAAGCCAAAGAACTGCCAAAAGCCAATCACCCAAAGCGTACAGAAGTAATGACACTTATCAACAGATTTGAGAAAGATTTTTCTGACAAAATTCAAGAGTTTAATTTCCAATTAAAGGATTACACCATTGAACAATTAGTTGATACAGTTCTAAAAAAATCAAAAAGTGCCATCGTTGAAGAATACATAGATGCTTTAGTGGCAACCCTGAAAGAAGAGAAACGCATGGGTACTGCCAAGTCTAATAATGATTGTAAACTGATGCTCTTTAAATTTCATCCAAATAGAAAACTAACATTCCAAGAAATAGACCATCAATTTTTAGTTAAGTGGGAGTCATTTATGAGAAAAAACAGTTTTAAGGAAACTTCGATGGCTGTTTATTTTCGGACACTCCGAAGTATCATCAATAAAGCAATCAACGATGACATCATTCCTAAAACTTGCTATCCCTTCGATAATTTTAAGGTTTCTAAATTTGATTTAAAGACTAAGAAAAGAGCCTTAACCAAAGAAGACATGCTCAAGATTTATAACTATCCTGTAAAAGAAGGTTCAAAAATGAGTGACTGCCACAAAATTTTCATGTTCAGCTATTTCAATCAAGGCATGAATTACATTGATATTGCAAAGTTGAAGTGGTCTAACATTTCCAAGTCAGGCATTATGGAATATAATCGCCAAAAAACAGGATGCAGCTTTGCCATTCAATTAGGAGAACAATCGCTTAAAATTTTAGAAGACTTCCGAAAATTATCTGGATACGATGCAGACAACTACGTATTCCCTATTCTAAATAAAGCTGTTCATATAACACCCACACAAATCCAGAACAGATTACTAAAAGTTATCAAACAAGTAAATCTTAATATGAAAATTATTGGTAAAGAATTAGAAATAGAAACACCAATAACCACTTACGTTGCCCGACATACATATGCAACCGTTCTGAAAAGAAGTGGCATTTCAACTTCTATAATTAGCAATGCTTTGGGACATGAAAGTGAATCTATTACTCAAACTTATTTAGATGATTTTGAATCAGATGTGTTTTTTGAGGCTAATAAGCATTTGTTGTAGGGAATTAAACAATAATTTTTTGATGATTTTGTTGAAATGACACTAATACTCTTATTATCAGGAAATTACATATTTTTTGAATTTCATCAGGAAACCAAGTCTAAACTTATTCTATCAATCACCTTCAATTTTTGACTTATACATAGAATTACTAAAGGCAATTATTTTCAGATCTTTGAAAGCCTAACTATTTAATCAATAAATCTAAGTCCCTAATTATTTCTAAGCAAAAGTCAATGCTATTTTCAACTTAAAGAACTAACACTAAAATTAAGTAAAAAAATGGAATGATTATTGCTAAAACTGATTGTTACTAATTCACAACAACCCATAAAATACCTTCAACTACTCAATGAAGACAATATTATCACCTGTAAACAAAACTGTCCCTACATTAATAATAGCACTATCAGATAAGTTAAAGGCCGAATTGATGGCTTCTCTTGAAGATCGGAAGCTATTTAAAGTTATTAATATTCTAATTGATGGCGAACAAATATTTGAAATTTTAGAAATCCAAAAACCAGATTTTTTACTTATTGATACAGAGCTTCCTAATGCAGGTGGTTATGGCTTTTTGAAAAAACTTAGTCGAATAAGACCTCAGACAAAAGTTATTATCTACTCAAAATTGACAACGCCTGATTACTTAAAGGTATTTCTTTCATCCCCTGCATCTGGTTTTATTCAACAAGGCTGTGGAATAGATGAATTCGTTACCAGTTTACAATCTATTTTTTCTGGAAATAGATTGATCTTTTCACAAATAAACGAACCTCAGAATAAATATACAGGCATAAAAAAATCAGTATATGATTTATCAACACTCACAGAGAGAGAAATGGATGTATGGGAACTACTAATGGAAGCCAAGACTGAAAAAGAAATCGCTGAAATCCTTTTTATAGGCACAAGCACAGTTAGAACTCACAAAAATAAAATAGCCGAAAAGTTAGACATTAAAGGAAAAAAGAAACTCTCAACTGTTGCTCTTTTCAACAACTAAATCTCAACCAAAATCACTACGTATATTAGTATAGGTTATCAACCAAATGATTGATAACCTATACTAAATAATCAACCATTTACTCTATTTTTCTAAAAAGCTATATTAATTAATTTTGCAAGTGAGTAGAAAGTTAACTTCATTAATCAAAACTCCTCCTTCCTTACTTCAATCAATATCAGTTAAATCTAATTAATGATTTAACTGCCATTTTACGTATTAAATATAGATTCTAATAGTTAAAATAATTATAACCCTGTTCTATGAGACTACTATTTACAAAGTTCTCGCTTGTGTTTTTCTTTTTCTTACTATCATTCAGCAATTCCCCGATTGCTAAGGTATCTTCTGTTAATAAAGATTTAGCAACAAAAGATAAAACCAAAGAAACAACCAATCCAATAAAGCCACGTAGTGAAGTAGGTGGTAAAAATGACCGCCCAAAAAAAGACGAAACCTTTCCTTCACCAATCAAGAAGAAAGCTAAGGTTTTACAAATACCTCCAACTATCTTAAATGAAGAGGTAAGAACTACTTCATTAACGCCTTCAACAATTCTAAGTAAAAGAATACAACCAATCCAAACTAATTTCAATAAAATTGTTGGTCCAGACCCATTTCGTTTTTCCATTACTTCTAATAAAGATAGTATTGCCATTGGCGAAGAGATAGAATTAACCATTACGGTTGATTGGGTAGATTATGGTGTAAATAACGGAGTACGCTTTTTGCCAGAGTGGTATAAATATAATTTGCGAGTAGTTACCCCAAAAGGGTTTTTGCAAACAGGCGGAGACTATACTGATTTTTGTACGAAACCAGTTGATGCGAACAACCCACAGGCAGTTTTTACGATAAAAGGTCTATTTGAATATGCGCCTGATGAGACTAAATTTACGGTTTTGAGGGGCTTTGAAGGGGCGGATGAGAGGAGTGAATTTATTTGGAAGGAGGAAAAAAAAATACAATTTT
>JAZKDE010000140.1:0-36466 GCA_040387735.1 Bacteroidota bacterium | reverse complement strand
CCATCTAAATACACCGATTATTCCATTAAAAAATCACCGTGGAAGAATGGCAAAGGTGATATTGTAAAAGAAATGTCCGATGCTTGTAAAGAGTTTGGGTTGAAATTCGGCGTTTATTTATCGCCTTGGGATAGAAATCATCCCGATTATGGTAAGCCTGAGTACATCACGTATTTTAGAAATCAATTGACAGAATTATTAACTAACTACGGAGACATATTTGAAGTTTGGTTTGACGGGGCAAATGGTGGTTCTGGCTATTACGGCGGTGCAAATGAAACCCGAAAAATTGACGCTAAAACATATTACGACTGGAAAAACACTTACAAATTGGTTCGTAAACTTCAACCCAAAATTGTCATTTGGAACGATGGCGGCGATCGTGCCGATTTACGTTGGGTCGGAACCGAAGCTGGTTATGTGGGCGAAACCAATTGGAGTTTGTTAAATTCCACCGGTGATGTACCCGAAGATATGCTCAGACATGGTGTGGAAAATGGAAATGCTTGGGTGCCAGGGGAAGTAAATACCTCCATTCGTCCAGAGTGGTTTTATCATGAGCGTGAGGATAGAAAAGTAAAAACATTACCTCAATTGATGGATATTTATCATAATTCAGTTGGTAGAAATGGCACGTTGCTGATGAACTTTCCCATTATGCCCAATGGATTGATTCATGAAAAAGATGAAAAAGCGATTCAAGGACTTACCAAAGCCTTGAAGCAAGAATTTGCTCAAAATCTTGCCAAAAACACCGTAATTTCTTCTAATCAAACCCGTGGAAAAAGCACTCGTTTTGATGCAAAAAATGCCATTGATAACGATATTAACACCTATTGGGCAACCGATGATAATATTACAACAGCATCGCTAACCTTAGATTTTGGAAAAATTACTGCATTTAATCGCTTTTTGGTACAAGAACCAATTCAGTTGGGACAACGTGTGAAATCTTTTAGCTTGGAGGCATTTGTAAAAGGAAATTGGGTTCAAATTGCCAGAGAAACTACTATTGGTTACAAACGAATTCTCAGATTTCCAACAATCGAAGCTACAAAACTACGATTCAATGTATTGGATGCTAAAAGCTGTCCACTGATTTCAAATATCGAAGTTTATAAAGCACCCATTATTCTCACACCACCTTCTATTATGAGAGATAAAGATGGTTTGGTAAGTTTCACTTCGGGAGATGCTGAGTCTGAAATTTATTATACTGTCGATGGAACTACGCCCACCGCAAAGTCGGAAAAATATACTTCTCCTGTAACCACGAAAGATGCAAAAGTTGAGGTAAAAGCAATTACATACAACCCTTTCACAAAACAAAGTAGCATTGTGAGCGAGGAGAAATTTGATGTTTCTCGTAAAAACTGGAAAATCATAAATACCGAAAATATTGCGGCCAATAAACTTCTCGATGGTAACCCGAATACTTCTTGGCAACAAAAAAGGAATCAGACTACACCTGCCGAAGTGGTGATAAATTTGGGTAATGTGGAGCAATTAGAAGGCTTCCGATATTTACCTGCACAAAATTGGTGGGAAGAATCAAGCATCATCACCCATTATCAATTTGAAGTTTCTACCGATAACACCAATTGGAAAGTAGTGAGCGAAGGCGAATTTTCAAACATCAAAAACAGTCCTTTTTGGCAAATCAAAAATTTTGCTCCCGTTTCAGCTCAGTACATCAAATTTCGAGCATTGAAAAACACACAAGAAGGTTCTGACGCTGGTTTCGCTGAATTAGATGTCATTACCACAAAATAATATTTTTTTCACGATTTGAGCTTTGTAGTTCAAATCGTGAAAAGCCCCTTAATCAAACAAAATTCAAACTTGAAAACTAATGAAAATGACACTCAAAACAAAAATGCAAGTATTAGGAATTGGGGCTTCTTACCTTGCTTGCTACTTTCCATTTAACCATTGCTCAAACTCCACGGCCACCCTTTGTAATTTCGCCTAAAGTAAACGCAGATAAAACGGTTACGTTTTCCTATTTGGCACCGAATGCCACCACTGTTTTGCTTGATGGTAATCAATTTGGGTCGGCAAATGTACCGATGACAAAAAATGCAGAAGGTGTTTGGTCAGTAACTGTTGGCCCAGTAAAACCTGATATTTATCCGTATGGTTTTAAGGTTGATGGTATCACGATAAATGACCCTGCCAATGTAAATCTCTTTCCAAACGAGCGTTTTAAGGCAAGTTTAGTAGAAATACCGTCTGATTCACCTGCCATTTATGCCCTTAAAAATGTTCCGCACGGTACAATTTCTTATGAATTTTATCCGTCGGTAGAAGGCTCAACTGGTACAGTAGTAGTTTATACTCCAGCAGGTTATACTAAAGAAACGTCTAAAAAATACCCAGTTTATTATCTCATAAGTGGTACAACTGATACCGAAGAAACTTTCTGGAAAGTGGGAAAAGTAAATCTTATGTTGGATAATATGATTGCAGAAGGTAAAGCCAAACCTATGATTGTAGTGATGCCTTACGGGAATCCTTTGGCTAAAATTGCCGAACAAACGGGCAAAGACAAGCCAGCGGACGTAATGAGCCGAGATGGAGAAGATGCTCTTCGCCGTGCCAAATTATTTGAAACCGACCTCGTAACAAACATTATTCCTTTTACAGAGAAAAATTACAGAACGCTCAATAACCGTGAAAATCGTGCGATTGGTGGTTTTTCTCGTGGTGGCGGTCAAACGCTCAGAACGGCTTTCAACAACGTGGACAAATTTGCTTACGTATGCAGTTATGCATCATATATTTCTCCCGCAGAAATGGACAAAAGCTTCACCCATATCATCGCAAATCCTGATAAAACCAACAAAGATTTTAAGTTACTGTTTTCAGGAATTGGTACAGAAGATTTTCTTTACAAGGGTACTACAGAATGGGAAAGTTATTTAAAAGACAAGAAAATCAATTTCAAAAGCTACGTAACCGATGGCGGTCACACTTGGATGAACGTTAAAAAATATCTCAACGAAACACTACCTGTACTTTTTAAATAATATTTAATCTCATAAAAAATGAAATATATACTTGCAAAAATTGCCTTTTTCACCACCATTTCATGTGGTATTTGTTTTGCTCAACAACCCGCTGTTATTGAGGATTTTAAACCATCTTCATTCAATCAGCCTCAGCAAGAATACCCAATGGTAAACTCGCAAGGTTATGCACGATTCAAAATCGTTGCTCCAGCCGCCGACAGCGTAAGAGTAAGTTTAGGCCTTGGCGGAAAAGGTGGTACAAAACTCAAAAAAGCCGATGACGGGACTTGGATGGGAACTACCGACGGCCCAATGGACGAGGGTTTTCATTATTATAACGTAAATATTGACGGCGGGAAATTTAATGACCCAGGTACTTTAAACTTTTATGGTTCAACTCGTTGGGAAAGCGGTATTGAAATTCCTGCTCACGACCGTGACTTCTATGCTCTTAAAAATGTTCCTCATGGTAATGTTCAGCAAGTATTATTTCCCTCGCCAAGCACCAATACTTCCCGAAGAGCATTTGTTTATACGCCACCGAGTTATGATAAAAACACCAAAGAAAAATATCCAGTGTTATATCTTCAGCATGGTTGGGGCGAAGACGAAACCGCTTGGATGAACCAAGGTCACGCCAATTTGATTCTGGATAATTTGATTGCCGAAAGAAAAATAAAGCCATTTATCATCGTGAATACTTACGGCATGACTAACGAAGTGAAATGGGGCAAAATGAAAGATTTTAGAATCGAACCATTTCAAACAGTTTTGATTGATGAACTCATTCCTTACGTGGATGCAAATTTCAGAACGATTGCCAAACAATCGCACAGAGCAATGGCAGGTTTGAGTATGGGTGGTATGGAAACAAAAACCATAACAATCAACAAACCGGACACTTTTGCCTATTATGGCTTGCTGAGCGGTGGCATTTACGCCCCAGAAGATATTAAAGATAAATCAAAGGTTAAACTGATTTTTTTGAGTGCTGGTAGTAAAGAAAAACCAGAAAGAATATTAGATGCTACTGCCAAATTGAAAGAAGCTGGCTTTAATGTAGCATCTTACGTTTCTGACAAAACTGGCCACGAATTTCTTACTTGGAGACGAAGTTTGCTCGAACTTGCTCCCATGCTTTTTAAATAATTATATTCAGTCTTTTTTATCCCAAAATATGAAAAAACTAATCTCAATATTGACAATGCTATTGCTTTGCGGAAATATGATTTTCGCACAGAAAATGGAAAAAGAAATGCCCAAAGGTTATGAACAAGAAAAATTGGGCATCGCCAAAGGCAAAATTGATACCGTGCTGTACGACTCCAAAACAGTAGGGAATAAGCGTAAAACATTGGTTTACACACCGCCTAATTTTGACAAAAAGAAAAAATATCCAGTCTTTTATTTACTTCACGGAATTGGTGGCGATGAAAAGGAATGGTTTAAAGGAGCAAATCCACAAAATATCTTGGATAATCTTTACGCCGAAGGTAAAATTCAACCCATGATAGTGGTAATGCCAAACGGCCGTGCTATGAAGGATGACCGTTCAGTAGGAAATATTATGGCTCCTGACAAAGTGCAGGCTTTTGCTAATTTTGAAAAGGATTTATTGGATGACCTTATTCCATTTATCGAAAAAACATACCCTACCCTCACCGATAAAGATAACCGTGCCATTGCGGGACTTTCGATGGGTGGTGGTCAGTCGCTTAATTTTGGATTGGGAAATTTAGATAAATTTTCTTGGGTAGGAGGTTTTTCATCTGCCCCAAATACCAAAGTTCCACAAGAGTTAGTGCCAAATATTGAAACTGCTAAACAGAAATTAAAACTATTATTTATTTCTTGTGGGGATTCAGACGGACTCATTGGTTTCAGCAAACGTACTCACGATTATTTATACGAAAACAACGTACCACATATCTATTATTTAGAAGCGGGTGGACACGATTTCAAAGTTTGGAAGAATGGTTTGTATATGTTCTCTCAGTTTTTGTTTAAACCAGTTGATAATTCTTCTTTGGAACAATACACGGTTTTGGGAACTCCTCCTTCTTCTAATATTCGCAACGCTAAATATCCTCAAATTTTACCCGATAATCGTGTAATTTTTAAGGTCAAAGCTCCAGATGCTCAGAAAGTTCAGGTGGATTTAGGTAAAAAATACGACATGATAAAAGACACCAGTGGTTTTTGGAATGTAACTACCGATATTATTAGCCGAGGTTTTCACTATTATTCACTAATCATTGATGGCGTTGCCGTTGCCGACCCAGCCAGCGAAACTTTTTACGGCATTAGTCGCCAAGCAAGTGGTATTGAAATCCCTTACCGAGATGGTGGTTTTTATGCCCTAAAAGACGTTCCTCATGGAGATATTCGTATCAAAAAATACTTCTCAAAAGCTACTAATTCGTGGAGAGAAATGTATTTATATACACCAGCGGGTTATGACAAATCAACTGAAAAATACCCAGTTTTATATCTTTTACACGGCGGTGGCGAAGACCAACGTGGTTGGGCAACGCAAGGAAAAACCGATTTAATTTTGGATAATTTAATTGCCGAAAACAAAGCCAAACCCATGATTATTGCTATGCTAGATGGTAATTTTTACGGCAATGGCGGTGGTGTGGCAGGTTTTGGCGAACAACAACTTAAAGCCTTTGAAAACGAACTCAAAAATGGAGCAATTCCGTTTGTAGAAAGTAATTTCAGAGTAGAAACGGATGCTAAAAACAGAGCCTTAGCGGGGCTTTCGATGGGTGGTTTGCAAACACTTTACGCAGGTATGAAAAATACCAATATGTTTGCTTATTTAGGCGTATTTAGTTCGGGTTGGTGGGCAAATAATACCAAACTGTCTGACCCTCAGTATGAATTTATGGCAAAAAATAGCTCCACAATCAACGAAAACTTCAAAGAATTATGGATTTCGCAAGGTGGAAAAGAGGACATTGCTCATGCCAATTGCCAAATCATGATGAAAAAATTTGACGAAATGGGCATCAAATACAAATACAGCGAATATGCAGGAGGACATTCATGGCCCGTTTGGCGACATGATATTTATCTATTTTCACAATTACTATTTAAGTAGTGCCTATTAAACAATACTAAATAGATATAGTACATTATTTACTGCAGACAAGAAGTTGTTTAATTCGTAAACCTGATTTATCTATTGTGGATTGCTTTTATTTCTTACTTTATAGTAAAATTTTCTAATGATTTGTCATTAATCAATTTAGCAAGAATAGGTTAATGACAAGTTATTAGAAAATACATTTTCTACGATTAAGCGTTAAATCACCATTATATTGAAAGAAATGGAATTTATTACCACAACAAAAAATAGCTTTTTACCAAAATTGACGAAGTACCAAATTGGTCCGCATTGCTCGGTTTACGACGTTTATCCAACGGAGATTTTGTCTTGAAAAGTTAAAAATTATCCTCAAAAATCAAGTTACCATTATCCGACAATTTAACCCAATCTACCGATCCGGTACCTTGAAAGCGATATCCGATTCCTACTATTTTTGTAATAAAATACGTATTATCAATCTGGTAAACTAATTTGTTGTTTACAAAAAAGGTAGCAATTCCGTTTGAAACTACCAGTCGGATAAATACAAATTTTTTAAAATCTACGCAAAACCCAGTTAAATCATGCTCCTTACCCGTCATCAATCGACCCAAATAAGATAATTTATTTTCAGAAGCACAACTTTTTGTTGAGAGCGGTATTGAAATAATAGAGCCTTCGCAAAGTATTTGTATTTCGCTATTCTGGCACACTGATGAATTTCCAGTAAATTCATTTTTAACAGAAGTTTCAAATACAAAGTTATCAGTTTTTAAATTGCTGAAATCTCTCACATTTAAATAACGGACAAATTGAGATTTTGGCTCAAAAGCGACATTCTTAGTTTTAATATCTACAATTGATAATCCTAATCTACCATCTTTAATAGCTTCTTCTTTTTTTACGTAAATAGGTGCATTTTTTTGCTCTAAAATGGCAAGCCAACCGTCAGTTTTTATAAATATACTTTGCTCTTTCACAATTTTACTTCCTATCAAAAATTGGGCTTTAAAAAAACCAGGAAAATAATATGTTGAATTAAATTGATGTTCTTTGCGTGAGACTTTTGTCCTTAACAACATATCCTCCGATGGTTGAATGTACACGGAATCAGTTGGAGATGCGGTGGCATCGTAATTAAAAATAACAGATTTTGGCACGCCAGAAATATCAATTTTTGGGCTGCTAAATTGATATTTACCTATTCGTAAATCAGAAGGCTTATGCTTGAATTTTTCAAATAAAAAATAACAAATCAGTCCAGTTATAAAAATTCCAACACACAAGAATGGCAGTAAAAAATATTTTTTGGGTGCTTTGTTTTCTAAAACCACTTCGCTTTTCGCCGAAAAATCTTTTTCTATTACTTTATTTATTGAAAAATTATGCGAACGAAATGCTCTCCAATGCTCAAAACCCAAAAATTGAGATAGAGCATTTAATGTAGTTAAAGTTGGATCTGAATTATATTTCACTTTCCCCCAAATTCGTTTCAATGTGGTTGGACTAAGGTTTACTGATGTTACCTCAAATATTCTAATTGAAAGCACCTCGAAATCATTATTAATCCAATTTTCTGATTCTCCCCATCCTAATTTCTCTTCAATACATTTTTTGCATTGTTCAATCAACTCCTCGTTTGTTTTTGTAATCATCTGATAGTGAGCATTATAAATTTTGAACCAACTTGCACCAACTTGTAACTGAATTATTTTCAATTTTGTCAACCATAAAACTACATTTGTCCAAATCTTATTGACAAGACCATAACAAAATTATGTAAAAGGCATTTGATTATTGCTTTAATATAATGCCTTTTTGAAAAATACTCAAAATAATATTTTACTGGCTATTTTGAGCTTACTAAGCGTTATGATTTTGGTATTTGGTAATTTCCAACATTATAGTTTAATAGATAAATCATGAAAATTATTGAAACACAAAACCTTCAATTTGGCTTCAGAAAAGACCATTTAGTATTAAAGGACATTAATTTAAAAATAGAAAGAGGCTGTATTTATGGCTTTTTAGGTCCAAATGGAGCGGGTAAAACAACAACTATAAGACTTTTACTTGGCTTACTTACGCCTAACAGTGGCAATGTTAAACTTTTTGATAAACCTGTTACAAATAGCTCATTGGAAACTTTTGATAATATTGGTACCATGATAGAAACACCTTCACTATATGAGCATTTGACAGGACTCGACAATCTCGAAATAACGAGAAAGCTTAAGAATGTACCTATCAATAGAATTAATAAAGTTCTGGAAATTGTAAAATTGACAAACGCCGCAAAAACCAAAGTAAAAGAATATTCCTTGGGTATGAAACAACGTTTAGGCTTAGCATTGGCCTTATTATCTGAGCCACAACTACTCATTTTAGACGAACCTACAAATGGGCTTGACCCACAAGGAATGATCGAAACAAGAGAATTGCTCCATCAATTAAATGAAGAATTTGGTATTACAATATTAATTTCAAGTCATTTACTTTCTGAAATTGAAAAACTGGTTACTCATTTAGGGATTATTAAAAATGGGGAATTAGTTTTTCAAGGAACAATTCAGGAATTACATCATCTAAAATCAGGACATTCGTTGATTCAAATAGACACCAATGATAATGATGCGGCCATTGCAGTTTTGCGAAATTATTATGAAATAAATTTCAATAACGATAATCGTTTGGAAATAGCTTTCCAAAAACGTGAGCAAATATCGCATATTTGCAAAACTCTTGTAAATGAAGATTTAGAAATCTATTATTTTAATGTTACATCTAACGATTTAGAAAGCATATTTTTAAACATTACTAACAATTAATATGTCAAAAATAGCAAAAGCTTTTTCCACGGAAATAATCAAGTCAAAAAATACATTTGCCTTATGGCTGACATTTATTGGGGCAGCAATAATACCATTGATGGTACTGATAACCTATGTCTATAACTGGCAACTATTTATTCCAAAAATAGGCGAAAACCCATGGAAAGAGATTTTCATAAGGTCATTTAATGGAATCACCTTATTTACTCCACTTTTTATAATTCTTATTATAGGGTTACTCTTTAATATTGAGCATAAAGCAAACTCATGGAAGCATATTTTCGTATTACCTATTTCCAAGAGCAATGTATTTGTTGGTAAATATCTGTTCGTGTTTTTCTTGATATTCTTTTATTTTGTTATTTTTGTTTTGCTAACTCTTGCCATTGGATATTTATTAGGAGTTTATGAAGAACAATTATTTTTTTTAAATTTCACCCCAGATTGGAGTGAAATATTTAGTTACTTAACTAAGTTTTTTACAAGCGTGATGGCTATTGTAGGGATTCATTTTTGGCTGAGTTTCAGAATTAAAAATCTAATTGCCAATCTTGGAATTGGTCTGGCAGGATTAGCATTCGCAATAATTTTAAATGGCAAAGGTAGCTTGACGCTTTTTTTGCCTTATAGTTTCCCAATCAAAATGTTGAATTACGAGTCAAATTCGTATCATTTTTTAGAACAGTACCACATCGTTAGCCTAATATACTTTATTGTACTTTCATGTTTAAGTTATTTGGACTTCACTAAACGATTTAAAGGTTGAGGAAACTTACTGTATATTCCAGCCAACACGATTCTTCGTCAAATTTGGTAAAAGACTTTCCAGAATAATGATTTCAGAAAAAGCATTCATTTATATAGAATATCTTAATCGAAAGATTAACTTTTAAATCATCATTTTCATGAAACGCTTAATCGAAAAGTTTGCCTTTTAACTCATCGTTAAAACAAAGAAGTATGTAATCTTTTCAGAGTTTTTTTATCACTCGTAAGCTTTTGATTTTTGGCTTGCATATCTCTTCTACTTCAAAATATTTTAAGATCGAGGTGTTAAACCAAATCCAGAATCGACCGAATCAGGAATCAGAATCGACCGAATCAGGAATCAGAATCGACCGATTCTTTTGAATCCAGTACAGAATCAACTGATTCGACCGAATCAGAATCGAGAATCAGCCGAATCAGGAATCAGAATCAACAGATTCTTTTGAATCCGGTTCGGAATCAATCTAAATAAATCAACAATCAGTAGCTCGTTGATTTATTTAGATTATAGAATGAATATTCCGATAAAATTAGACTAAAAATAATACTATTTAAGGTTGAAAATTAGTCAAAATGAGATTTTATAAAACCTCTCATTTTTATGGAATGCTTTAATTATGAGTTATGACTTTTAAGATATGCTTAAAGGAGATTGGTTCGAATCAAAACAAGCCGAATTCTTTGAATCCACGACAGAATCGACCGATTCAGCCGAATCCGAATCAGAATCGACCGATTCGGTCGAATCAGAACCAGAACCAGTCGAATCCTTTGATTCCACGACAGATTCGACCGATTCAGCCGAATCAGAATCAGAATCGACCGAATCGGTCGAATCAGAATCAACCGAATCCTTTGATTCCACGACGGAATCGACCGATTCAGCCGAATCAGAATCAACCGAATCGTTCGAATCAGAATCAGTCGAATCAGAATCAGAATCAGCCGAATCAGAATCAGAACCAGCCGAATCAGAATCGATAAACTGGTTACTCCGATGAAATCTAATTAGTAATTCGTATCTAAACTGCTTTATAGTGGTTTGATGAAAGGACTTTCGTATAGTCTAATTTCAGGAAACGCTTTATTTTCAAGCCTATAAAACAACACTAAATTAAATGGTTGCAAACCGTTTAATTTCGGTAAATTGTTATAAAAACCTCATCATTCAACCTGATTATAAATGAAACAATCTGCTGTTATCTGTCTCCAAAACTCTTTTTTTTTCCATCAACAACATTTCTTCATTAACTAAATGATTTTCAAGGATAATTAAATCGCCGGTTTGAAGAATATATCTTTGGTCATTTTGTAAAATTGATAATTGGTTTGCCAATTGTTGAACTTTACTTTCTAATTGCTCAATAAATGCTTGCCTGTGAAGTCAATATTACCAAAGGCAATACCCAATTTGAGTTCGTTCAAAATCTCTCGAAGAGTTTCCAAGTCATTTTGGTCGTAGGCGGTTTTTAGCTTTATGAATACTTGATAGGCTTTTTCTCTGAATTCTTCTTTTACCAATGGACTATCTGGGTGGCAAAGTTTTACGACTTCTCGGTATAATTGCTCAAGTGTCTCTTGTAAAGATGCATCATTTCCTTGCTCAATCGCCTGATTATCTTCTGCAATAGCTGCCTGAAACGACTCACAGCGTTGTTGGGCTTCTTGTTCTTAACGTTTTCATTGAAAAGTTTTCAAACGGCTAACTTGAGAGCCGTTATTGTTATCACGATAACACCGCTTGCCTACCTACTTATACAAACGCTATCTCTCAATCAAGCCAAACTGGCTGATTAGTGTTCACTTAGTGTAATTTTAGTGTTCACCTCAATAATAAGCTTTTTAAAGGCAAAATTGCAAGAGTACAAAAAGAAAACCAATTAAAAACTACCTTAAAATCAGCGAAAAACCATCAGATCTCCAAATGGTTTTCCGCTGAAATACCTCAAGATAAATAGTCAAAATAAACGCTCCTTATCGTATATTTTTTCTAATTCTACTCAATGATGATTGCGTAATTCCCAAATAAGATGCCAAATAAGAAAGAGGGATACGATTTGTAAGATTTGGGAATTTCTCAAAAAACAATAGGTAACGTTCTTTTGCATCTGCGGTCATCATTGGACTGATTTTATTTACTTTATCTACCAAGCCTTTTGTGGTTATTTTGGCAACGATTGCATCCCATTCTATAATTGTCATTGATAATTCTTTCATTGCATTTTTAGAAAATGAAAAGTATGAACAGTCAGTAACTGCTTGTAAATATTCTGTTGATGGAATTTCTTGATTGTAACTGTTTATGTCTGCCAAAAAATTGTTTTCATCAATGAAGTACTTTGTAATCTCTTCGCCTCTGTTGTTGTAATAACACACTCTCATAACTCCCTCGGTTAGAAAAATAATTTCACGAGGTATTTTACCCGCTTCGTGATAGTATTGGTCTTTTTTTATACCTTTTAATACTGCTTTGCTTTTGATTAAGTCAATTTGCTGTTTGTTTAAATTGCCAAACTGCAATAAATAATTGATAAGTGATTCCATCGTTATTTCATTTGACTCATTAGCATTTTATCGAACAATTTATCAGATAGTAATTTACGCATAAATAACATTGGCTTTGCCATTGCTCCACCGATGTAACGTGTTTTAGGGTTTTTCGCTTCAATTCCTATTTTGATGAGTTTTGCAATAACAATAGGTTCTGCTGCATGCTTAGCCATTTCAGAATACATTTTATCTAAGCTATTGGCTAAATTTTTATAGATGGTTTCCCCCGAAACTCTCATCATATTAGATGCTCCTATTTCTGTCATTTCTGATTTTGTGCCACCTGGTTCAATTACAATTACATCTATCCCAAATTGTCTTACTTCATTGCGAAGGCAATCACTCAAACCCTCCATCGCAAATTTGCTTGCATGATACCACGACCCCATTGGCAAACCTACTTTGCCACCAACAGACGAAATATTTACAATTTTTCCATAATTGTTCTTTCGCATTTGTGGAAGAACCAATTGTATCAAACGAGCACCCCCAAACAAATTTATCTCCATAAGGTTTTTAGCTTCTTGCATCGGTACATCTTCCAATGCACCATAAGAACCCAAACCTGCACAATTAACTAAAATGTCAATACTTCCTGCGTCGCTTAACATTTGATTTACACCATTTACAAGACTTTCCTCATTTGTTACGTCCATTGCAATAGGTTGAATGTCGTATGTTTTTAAGTCCTGCATCTTTTCGATTCTACGAGCAACACCATAAACGTTATAGCCATTTTGTGCCAAATAAATTGCAGTTACTTTGCCAATACCAGCAGAAGCCCCTGTTACTAAAACTGTCTTTGTCATTATCTTTTTTAAGTTAATGATACAAAGTTGAATCAATAAAAAATGGAAGTATTTGTCATTTGGCAAAAAGTGAGTTTCGGGAGCTCACGGATTAGTCGAGATGTGCCATTATCATCTTGCCACAAAAAAACACTTTGTGAGAATCCATCCATCGGACAGTCCTTTTACTCGCTGTTCTTGTCAATAAGTTGCACCATATTTTTATTAAATGATGAAAGATTACTGTCCAATGTAGCAAAGAAATCTAAGTCTGCATTTTCTACTTTAATAATGGCTTTTTGTAAAATAACATCTCCATTAGTTGTCAGTCTAATCGTTTTTGCTCTTGTGTCAGTTTCGTGTTCTTGTCGTGTTATAAAACCTTTTTCTTCCAAGGTTCGTAATACTTTTGACACCATCATTCTGTCGGCATTACTTTGGTTAGCAATGTCAACTTGTGTAACAGCATTGTTTGTTTTTGAAAGCCAACCTAATGCTGCCAACAATACAAATTGCGTTTGAGTCAAGTCTAAAGGGTCTAAAACCTTTTTTAATTTACGCTGCCATAGCATAGTAAGTTGTCCAAGCAAATAACCAGGGCTATCGTTTGGACTTTTAAAATGAAATTCAATTTCTTTAGACATAATGATATTGAAACATTTGTGTTGAAATTAAATCAAAATCGTGTTGGTTAATTTCAAAGAAACCAAAGCGAAATGGATAACCCCAACTTTTCTTATTTTGAATAAAATCTAAATCGTTAATTAAAGGAAGAATAGAAATGGCTTCACATGGCGAAAATTCAATGTTGCGTCTGGAAGGGCAAAAGTCCTCCGAAACTTGAAACTGATATATTTCATCGTCTATTACCTTTCCCAATGCTGTAAATTCTTGGCATTTATCGGGTTTGCCCATCGTTTGCTTTCCTGAATAATAAATGATAAAGTCTCCCTTTTTCATTCGCTTCAATGGCGAGGATTTTCCGTGACAGGCTTGAGCAATTCCTGCTGCAATGCCCGTTTTTACGTGGTCTTTTGATGCCACGATTACCCAATATTTTGTATTTCCATTCATCATTGTTGAAATATTTAGTTTGTTTCCAAAAATGTAATAATGTAACCATCTGGGTCTTTTGCCATCAAGGTTTTACCAAAAGGCGTATTGTTGATAGTTCCTATCAGCGTTACACCTTTTCCAGTCAGCTGGTTTTGTAGTTCTTCAATTTTTTCATCAATAGCAAACCAAAGTGAAGCACCAACACCAAGTTCTTTGCCGTCGATGTTCCCAATAGGTGTTCTGATAGCAAAACTTGCTTCACCTTTGTTGAACTTAAAAACACAAGCATACGGATTACTCATTTCAGATACTTCAAATCCTAATTTGTTTGTGTAGAAGGCTTTTGATACTTCCAAATCTCTTACTTGAAGAGAGGCAAAATCTAATTTTCTCATGTTATTTATTTTTATTGTTGTCGCAAATATAGTATATGTGACAACAAAATTTAATACTTTTTAAGTTTTATTTTGTTAGGTCAATAAAATTATGGTGTGTGTTGGTGAGTTTGGCCATAAGATTATCACTAACGTACAAGTATCTATGAAAAATCCAGCGTGAAATGGGGAAAATTTGGAATTCACCCACCCATGACTGGTGCTGGGTTTTGTTCCAAAGCGACGTTCCGCTAAATACACAAAGACAGAGTATTAAGGAAGTTTCAGTAAAATTAAAATCAAAAAATGCAGTAGAAGCAGCGGACAATCCGCCATCAGTTGTGGAAATTGAGAATATTATTGAGCTTTACCAAGTACAAAGTTTTGTACTATCCACAAAGATTAGTCGGATGACCTTCCTAAAGAGTATTTAGCTAAACTGATTAACGATAATCATATTATCAGAAATGCCGTGCTAAATTTCAAAAGATTTATGAAAGATAAAACAGACCAAAAACTCGTGCCTTAGTACAAAATATAATAGACCATGAAGCAGAACATATAAAAAGATTTGCCAAAGTAGTCCTCGATGACTATCAGTCTATATGTCAATGGTTTATCTCAAATTGGAGTAACGAACCAGTCGGAGCGGTCTATTTTTATAATTGATCCAAATCGATATATTTTTCTCTTCGAGAAATACCGGCAATAATTGATATTCTAACGCTACATATTCTTTTTTGCATTTGAATCCATAAAGTTATTGAGAATCAAGATTTTTGATTTTGCGAGCAAAAAACGCCTAATAAGTGCATCATCCTAAAGAATCCTTCCGCTAAACCATGAGTATCAGTGGCTATGAATAGCACTTTGATAACTGGGTTATTACAACTTCACGTAAACGGAATATATAGGTCGAAATGATTTGATTGTTGAAACGTTAATAATCAATGAATAATGTAAGTATTTTCAAAAATAATGTAATACTTTCTCTTCAATACATCATCACCTTTGCTAAAACGAAAACGTACTTATAAAAAGATGGAAATTATAAAACCAACCCAATATTTAGGGATTTGGATGGATTATTCAACGGCTCATTTGATGGAATATACCAGAGATTCAATGGAGGTAGAAACCGTAGAATCAACTTTTACTCATCACAAGAGAGAAGAAACCTTGAACCGAAGCGAGAGCGGAATCAATAACCGTGATCAACAAAACCAACGGCTTTATTATAAGGAGTTAGGGGAAATTATTAAAAAATTTGATGAGGTAATTCTCTTCGGCCCAACCGATGCAAAGGCTGAATTATTCAATATCTTGAAAGAAGACCATCATTTTGACAAAATTAATATTGGCGTTGAAGACGCCGATAAAATGACTGAAAACCAGCAACACACCTTTGTAAGAGGATATTTCTCTAAACATTTGTTTAATTGAATAAAAAATAAAAAAGTCATGCCTAATTAAAAATAAATGTATTTAATAGTTGATAAAGCCTGCTGGATACGGTCGTGAATTTTCTGAATTATGAATTGAAGAATTTGTCAATAAAAAACTTATTCGAGTCAGCGGAGTGACTGCCCCTTTTTAGATTTCCCAAACCTTCTTATCTCAAAAACTACTCTCATGAAAACCAAACAAATTGTCCTTGCATCCCGTCCAAAAGGGTTACCTACCTTAAAGAATTTCAGATTTGAAGAAGTTTATTTACCCGTCATAAAAACGGGTGAAATACTGCTAAAAGGGATGTTTTATTCGGTTGACCCTTATATGCGTGGCAGAATGAACGATACAAAATCGTATGCAGCTCCCTATCAAATTGACCAGCCAATCATGGGTGCAGTCGTTGCGGTGGTATCAGAAAGCAAGTCAGATATGTTCAAAACGGGTGATGTAGTCGTTGGCTCGTTGCCGTGGCGTGAAACCTGTATTGCTTCCGAGCAAGATATTCGCAAAGTTGATGTAAGTGCCATTCGTCCGAGTTATTATTTGGGCATTTTAGGAATGCCAGGACTCACCGCCTACTTCGGTTTAATGCGAATTGGCAAACCCAAAGAAGGCGAAACCGTGGTGGTTTCGGGTGCTGCAGGAGCGGTTGGCGTTGTCGTTGGTCAGATTGCAAAAATTCATGGTTGTCATGTGGTTGGCATTGCAGGAACCGATGAAAAAGTAAAGACCTTAAAAGAGGAATTCGGTTTTGATGAAGTTCTCAATTATAAAACGACCAAAGACATGAATAAAGCCATCGCACAAGCGTGTCCAAAAGGTGTAGATGTGTATTTTGATAACGTTGGCGGTGAAATTTCCGATGCCGTAATCAATAATATTAATTTTCACGGACGGATTGCTTTATGTGGACAAATATCCATGTATAACGCTACGGATATACCAATGGGACCTCTAATCCAACCCATGCTTTTAACCCGAAGTGTGTTAATGCAAGGTTTTATTGTGGGTAATTATCAAAGTCTTTTCTTAGAAGGTACGCAGCAATTAGCAGAATGGCTTACCAAGGGAAAACTGAAATATACCGAAACCATTGAGCATGGTTTTGAAAACCTTCCAATTGCTTTCTTGGACTTATTTAAGGGAGAAAATACAGGTAAAATGGTTGTGGAAGCATAGCGATTTTGCAATAATTCACATAGTTATAAAAGAAAAGGTATTAGTCTGCAAAGATTTTTCAATCCATAAAATGAAAAAACACAAATTATTTACCCCAGAAAAAATAGGGTCTATTCACGTAAAAAACCGAATTGTTATGGCACCCATGACTCGGTGCAGAGCAATTGGAAACGTACCTAATGATTTGATGGCAACGTATTATCACCAACGTTCGTCCGCTGGTTTGATAATTACAGAAGGGACTTCACCATCGCCCAATGGCTTGGGGTATGCCCGAATCCCTGGAATTTTCAACAAAGAACAAGTAGCAGGTTGGAAAAAGACAACTTCGTCTGTTCATCAAAACGATGGAAAAATATTTATTCAATTAATGCACACGGGTAGAATCAGTCACCCATTAAACATGGTTGAAGGTTCAGAAATCATAGCACCATCCGCCATAAAAGCGGTTGGACAAATGTGGACTGACCAACAACAATTGCAGGATTTTGTAATGCCAAAGGCAATGACTTCTGATGATATTCTGCTCACAAAATCTGAATATGTTACGGCTGCTAAAAATTCAATTGAAGCAGGTTTTGACGGCGTTGAATTGCATAGTGCAAATGGATATTTACTCGAACAATTTCTCTCGCCAATTAGTAATATCCGCACCGATGATTATGGAGGAAGTATCGAAAACCGATGCCGATTTGTGCTTGAAGTAGCAACCGAAGTAGCAGAAGCCATTGGAAAAGATAAAACTGGGATTCGTTTGTCGCCTTATGGTGTAGCGAGTGATATGCCGCATTATCCCGAAATAGACGCTACCTACGATTACCTTTCCAAAGCACTCAATAAACTTGACATTGTTTACATTCACTTGGTTGACCATTCGGCAATGGGAGCTCCCATTGTGCCATTGGAAATCAAAAAGCTGATTCGCCATAATTTCAAAAATACCCTCATTCTTTGTGGTGGTTATGACAAAACAAGTGCAGAAACTGATATTGAAAGCAGATTGACCGATTTTGTAGCTTTTGGACGACCATTTATCAATAATCCAGATTTGTTTGAACGCATGAAAAATGATTGGGCTATATCAGAAAATCTCAATACAGATATATTCTATTCCGCCGATGAAAAAGGATATACTGATTATCCTTGTCATGAGGTCTAATTTATTCTAATATAATCAAGAGAAACTATGCAACTCGAAACCCAACAACTCAACAAACGTCGTCACTTCATAAAACAAGCTACAATTATGACATTATTAGCCAGTATCCCCAATTCTTTAAAAGCATTAACGCTTGATGTAGATGCCATTAATATTCCCACAAAAGGCTATGCGGCTTTTGCAACCGATGGGATTTTAAAACCATTTAGCTTCGACCGAAGGGCAGTCGGGAGTGACGATGTGCAAATTGAAATTTTATTTTGTGGCGTGTGTCATTCCGATATTCACACTGTTAGAAGTGAATGGCGACCAGAAACTTACCCATTAGTGCCGGGGCATGAGCTTGCTGGTAAAATAATTAAAGTAGGTAAAAATGTTACGAAATTTAAAGTTGGCGACCATGCGGGCGTTGGTTGTATGGTGGATAGTTGTGGCGTTTGCGTGAGTTGCAAAGAAGGACACGAACAATATTGCGACAAACATGAAACCGTTTTTACGTATGCTTCGCCAGACAAACATTTAGGCGGAATCACACAAGGCGGATACTCGAAAACGGTGGTTGTGAAAGAACATTTTGCGATAAAAATTCCGAAGTCAATGGATTTAAAAACCGCTGCACCCATACTTTGTGCGGGCGTTACCACGTATTCGCCGATTTTGGCATGGCACATCAAAAAAGGAATGACCATTGGCGTGGCTGGAATTGGTGGCTTAGGACACATGGCGATAAAACTTGCGGTTGCTAAAGGTGCTGAGGTGATTGCTTTCACAACTTCGCCCTCAAAAGTTGCGGATATTTTGCGTTTTGGAGCCAAGGAAGTCATTGTGGTGGATGATATTTCTAAGCTCAAAAAATACGAACATACATTAGATTACATGATTTCTACAATTCCTGCCAAATACAATATTGATGCGTATTTACCAATGGTGAAACGCAATGCGACTTACACGCAAGTAGGTATGGGGGCAAAAGATTTAGCGCTCAATTTGAATGCTTTTACAAGTTCAAGGGTGAATTTTATTGGGTCATTAATTGGTGGAATTGCCGAAACTCAACGTGTCATTGATTTTTGTGCCATGAATAATATTGCCCCAGAAATTGAACTTATCAATATCAAAGACATCAATGAAACCCATAATAATGTTGTTGATAAAAAAGCAAGATATCGCTATGTTATTGATATGGCAACCTTATAATTTGAAAATAAAAAAATTGATTTGTGTTTATCCAAACGACTTCCACAAATGAAAAAACTCATTATTTTCGATTTAGATGGTACACTCGCCGAAAGCAAATCACCAATTGATACTGAAATAGCAATTTTTCTCAATAACCTCTTAAAAATCATAAAAGTAGCGGTTATTTCGGGCGGAAACTGGCAACAATTTGAAAACCAATTATTAGCGAATCTCGCCCAAGATGAACACTTGAAAAATCTGTCATTATTACCAACTTGTGGTACAAAATTCTATCAATATTATTCAAATTGGCAATTACTTTATTCAGAAGACTTTACGTTGGATGAAAAAAATAAAATCATTAATGCCATCAAAAATACGTTGAATATAACTGGATTTAAGGCAACAAGAACTTGGGGAGAAGTAATAGAAGACCGAGGAAGTCAGATTACATTTTCGGGATTGGGACAGCAAGCACCCATCGAAGAAAAGTTAAAATGGGATGCCGATTTTGCCAAAAGAAGAGCGATGAAAATCTTTCTTGATGAACTTCTTCCAA
This sequence comes from Bacteroidota bacterium, assembly GCA_040387735.1. GTDB lineage: Bacteria > Bacteroidota > Bacteroidia > Cytophagales > Spirosomataceae > Arcicella. The sequence continues at coordinate 16,466 of JAZKDE010000140.1, read as the reverse complement.
CGTTTTCGGTACGTTTGGGCGGCACAACTTCCATTGATATTACCAAATTGGGAATTGACAAAGCCTACGGAATAAAGAAACTAAGCAATACGCTCGAAATTCCCACCTATGAAATGATTTTTATTGGTGATGCTTTGTTTGAAGGAGGCAATGATTATCCAGCTAAAAATGCTGGGGTTATTAGTATTCAAGTCAGAAATCCGACGGAAACTAAACTGTTGATTGAAACCATTATTGCTTGTTTGGGATAAAACAGCATTTTATAAATTAAAAACCATCGTCGGGGTTTCGTACAAATATTAGGTAAGGGATTTATTTGGTAAATAAAACAATCGTTCTTTAAAAGTATTTATTTCGGCTACACTCGAACAACCATTAAATTTCTCATAATCAATGAATTACATAAGTTTTTTACAGAATTCTGTAATACTTCGAAGCATGAAACCCTCCAACTTTACATCGTGAAAATAATTTCGCCAAAAAAAATATAACAATGAAAACTAACGAGGAATTACAGAAAGATGTTCAAAATGCTATCAAATGGGAGCCTTTATTACACGCCGCCGAGATTGGAGTTTCAGTAAAAGATGGAGTTGTTACTTTGACAGGAAATGTGGATAGTTATGCTAAAAAATCTGAAGCGGAAAATGCTACTAAAAACATTGTAGGCGTAAAAGTTGTGGTAGAAAACGTTGAGGTTAAGTTCAATTCCAGTTATTCAAAAAAGGATGATAATGATATTGCAAGCGAGATATTAAACGCCTATAAGTGGAATATGGAAGTGCCGAATGATAAGATAAAAATAAAAGTAGAGAATGGATTTATCACCCTCGAGGGAGATGTTTCTTGGAATTTTCAAAAAAATGCAGCGAGGGATGCCGTCAGCAAATTGGCAGGTGTAACGGGAGTTTTAAACAATATCTTGATAAAACCAGAAACTCAAGATGCAGTTGAAAAAGCAGATATCGAAAACGCCTTAGAACGTAATTGGTCGTTGAGAGAGGACGAGGTAAATGTAAAAGTCTCAAATCATAAGGTTACTTTAACGGGAACAGTTGGCTCTTGGTATCAAAAAGATGAAGCTGCTCGAATTGCTTGGAGTGCTCCTGGCGTTTGGGAAGTGGTTAATGAATTGGAGATTGAATACGAGTATGAATTAATGGATTAATGTAGGAAGGGAGAGAATATTTCTTTCCCTTTTTTTACTCAAAAATAAAAATATGAACGATTCATCAACGCATAGCTATGAAGTTAATCTTCAATGGGATTCAGAACGAAAAGGAACATTAAGTTCCCCTGTTTTACCGACAGAAATTGAAGTAACTACTCCCCCTGATTTTCCGAAGGGAATAAAAGATATTTGGACACCCGAACATCTATTTGTGGCAGCCGTCAATAGTTGTTTAATGGCAACATTTTTAGCAATTGCCGAAAACTCACGATGTGAATTCATCAGTTTTGAATGTAACGCAGTGGGTATTGTGGGTAAAATTGACGGGAAATTGGCAGTTACCGAAATCACCCTAAAACCCAAAGTTGTTATACCGTCTTCTCAGCACGAAGAACAATTGAAAAAAATCTTGGTGATGAGTGAAAGAGAATGTGCCATTTCAAATTCGATAAATACAAAAATTAATTTAGAACCGACTATCACGATTCTGTAATTTGGGAATTTTGCAAATAACAATTGTATGGCAGAAGACCTCAGACATTTGGAATTTCTTGCTCTCAATTCCAAAGAAATTATTGAGAAACAAGTGGATTCGTATCGCCAACAACATTCATATACAGGAACAATTATTGGCGTTACAGTTTTATTTATTCCATTTTTCTTGAATGGACTTGATGGCACTTTGCAGGTAATTCAATTTATTTCAATCGTTCCAATTGTCTTTTTTATCTGGGCAATTCTGTTAATGCTCAGTATTTTCAGAAGTAAACCGCTCGACCAAGCCTTTACGGTTTCAAAATATAAAGAATTACTCAGCAAAACTTATAAAGAAATTTTACTTTACGAAATAGAAGCCAACGCTAATTCTTACACCAAAAATATGAGAATTACCGCAAATGGAACCAAGAAATACACTTACGGAGTCAGCTTAACGACAATAGCCATTTTGACTTCAATCATATTGCTTTTATCAAATAAATTTATTGCCATTGAAAAAGTACCTGCTAAAGTGCAAGTGGTAAATATTAGTAAAATTCCAGTAAAAAATTTAGTGATTGATAGTACCTCTGTGAGAGCTATTTTATTGAAAAAAAAGGAAAATGGAAAAAAATACTAAATCAGTAGCCATTATCGTAGCTCACCCCGATGATGAAACTTTGTGGGCGGGAGGGACAATATTGACTAATCCATTTTGGAGTTGTTTTATTATCAGTCTTTGCAGAAAAAATGACGAAGACCGAGCTCCTAAGTTTTACAAGGTTTTAAAAATCCTTCATGCAAAAGGCAACATGGGCAATTTGGACGATGAACCCGAACAAAAGCCCTTGAGCAATAATGAGGTTGAATTGGCAATTTTGGATTTATTACCACAAACCAGTTTTGATTTAATAATCACCCACAATCCGCATGGTGAATACACCAAACACCTGCGGCATGAGGAGATAAGTACAGCCGTTATTTCACTTTGGAATGAAGGAAAAATAAGCACAAAACAACTGTGGGTTTTTGCATACCAAGACGGAAACAAAGCATATTTCCCAAAAGCAGTCGAAAATACCTCAATCTATAAGGTATTAGAAGCATCAGTTTGGCAAAAAAAATATAGCTTAATTACGGATATTTATGGCTTTGAAAAAGAAAGTTGGGAAGCCCAAACAACACCAAAAGCAGAATCATTTTGGCAATTTAATAAAGCAAAAGATGCCAATGATTGGCTGAAAATATTAAATAAATAACGATTTATCTATGAAAGTATTGGTACTATACGATTATCCACCATCACCAGGTGGATTGGCAACACAAGGCGACCTTTTATATAAAGGACTCCTCGAATTAGGCGTTGATGCCAAAGCGGTTCATTGTGAATCAGCTCAAGAAAAAGAATGGTATTATCGTTGGTTTCAGCCTGATGTGGTGGTTGGTGTGGGCTACTGGGGACATACACCACAATTGGTTTTACACCCACAACGCTATGGAATCCAGCCCGTTCCGTGGTTGGTTGCCGATGGCTATATTGCTAATTATCAAGAAGTTTTGAATGCCCTTCCACTCATTTTGGTTACCTCACATTGGGTAAAAGAAATGTATGTTCGTGATGGCATCAATGGTGATAAAATAGAAGTGCTTCCCGTTGGTTGTGATACTGATACTTTTATGCCCTACGATAAAAATGACCCAAAAATATTGGCAGTTCGGGAATCATTGGGCGTTTCTCCTGACCAGTTAATGATTTTAACAGTTGGAGGCGATGCAGCCTCAAAAGGAGCTCAGGAGGTTATGCAGGCTCTGGCAATCATTGATACAAAAGCTCCTGACTGGAAATATGTTTGCAAAGTGTGGCCACAACCACGCACAAAATCGCAAAATTTGGAAGACCTACAAATGGCAACAGATTTGAGTATTGAAAAAAATGTAACGTATGCCACCAATACCATTTCACGCAATTTTATGCCTTACCTCATTGCCGCCTGTGATATTTATGCCGCTCCATCAAGATTGGAAGGTTTCGGAATGCCACAAGTAGAAGCTGGGGCCTGCGGAAAACCCGTGATTGGTATCAAAGCAATGGGAATGTTGGATACTTTGGTTGATGGCGAAACGGCTTTTTTAGCAAATGTGGCTCAAAAAATTGTGGTAAATGAGGTAACACTTGGCAGTGAATCAGGCTTTGGCGATAATCACAAAGTGTTATTTACTGAACCCAGAACGGTGGATTATCGTGCCAATGTACAAGACATTGCGAAGGATTTATTGATGCTAATGAATGATGCTGAATTGAGAGATAAAATGGGCGAAGCCGGCAGAAAGCGAGTAGTAGCCAATTTCGATTACCGTATTGTGGCGAAAAGATTTGTAGAAATTATGCGTGATAAATTAGGTTTAACATAAATACAATGATTACCTCCAAACACCAAGACGCAATTAATACTGCCAAAAAAGCGGCTATTGAAGTGCTTTTGCACAATATGCACGGGCCTTTTCAGGGACTTCCACGCACGGCAGGTTGGGGTTATCCCGAACCTTATACCCGTGATTTGATGATTTCTATTCTCGGAATTGCCGTTTCGGGGAATCAAGAATTATTAAAAAGTATTCGGAAAACATTAGAGACTTTAGCGAAAAATCAAACCGAACATGGTCATATTCCGTCGTTGGTACATGACAAAGACGACCGAGGGTCGAGCGATACGACTCCCTTGTTTTTATTGGGCGTTGGCATTTATCGACAAGTAGAAAATGAACCCGATTTTTTAAGAGAAGCTGTGGACAAGGCTTTAGTCTGGATGGAATACCAAAGTCCTTCTGATAGGTATTTAGTGGCTCAACAACCCACCAGCGACTGGCGGGATGAACAATGGGTACTTGGCTACGGATTATTTGTCAATACATTGGTTTATAGCTATTTATCACTTTTAAACCAACCCGAAAGAGCAAAAAAAGTACGCCAAGAAATGGGTCGTTTTACCATTACTGGTGGTACAATCCACCACCACGTACACGAAGGTTTGGTGGTGAAACATAAGCCCTATTTTGCTTTTTGGTCGTATAAAATTCACAGTAGTGAACGCTTCGATTTGTTAGGAAATAGTCTGGCTATTTTATCGGGAATTGCCTCCCCTACCAGAGCCGATGAAATGGTTTCTTGGATAGAATCGGAATGTGAAGCCATGAAAAACCGTGGAGAATTAGCTCTTGACTTACCACCCAATTTCTTCCCGTTTACCAATCCAGAAGACCCAGATTGGCACATTCGTTACGCCGAATTTAATAAACCTGGCGAATATCATAATGGTGGAATTTGGCCTTTTATCTGCGGGTTTTATATCGCAGCTTTAGTTGCCGCTAAAAGATTTGCTTTGGCAGAAGAAAAATTGACAGTTCTTACAGAATGTATAAGAAAAACAAATCTACATACAGAAAATGCTCAAAATATGCCTTTTAAAGTTGGTTTTCATAAAAACGTAGCAAGTAGCCAATTTGGTTTTAATGAATGGATAAAAGCCCAAAATGGCGAACCTAAAGGGCAAAACTGGCAAACATGGAGTGCCGCTATGTACTTATACGCCGCCAAATGTATGGAAGAAAAAAGTACGCCATTTTTTGAAGCTATGAGAAAACATTAACATATTTTTTAATTAAAACAACAAATAAAATGGGTTATCACGATAACAAAAAAATCATTGAGGCTTGCCTTAAATGTGCAGCACTTTGCAATCATTGTGCGGCTTCATGCCTACAAGAAGAAGATACAAAAATGATGGTAAAATGTATTCAGCACGATATGGAATGTGCCGCCATTTGCTATGCAACCGCCCAACTTTTGAGCTTAGGCAGCAAACATTCAAAAGCCATCACTAAATTATGTGCAGACTTCTGTGAAGAATGTTATAAGGAATGTAAAAAACACGACAATAAACATTGTAAAGAATGTGCTGATGCCTGTAAAGATTGTATGGAGGCTTGTTTGAGTTTGTAAAATGTGCGAGAATATGTTTTATGAAAAAATACGTAAAACATATTCTTCCAAAAGTAATTAGTTAATTCACCTAATAATAAAATATCCATGAAAAAGTCTTTCACTCGCTCATTTACTGAAACGCCAAGATTCTTAAAGCGGATTTGGTTGCTTCGTTGTGTATTGGTTGTATTTTTTTCAACAACAAATCTACTAATTTTTGCACAAGCCAGTCAATTGGAAACCGATAATGGCATTGTTGCTTCCATTGCTCCATATAATGCCGATGTCCGAGATGCCATTTTGAAGGCAAGTCAGTATCCACAAATATTGACGACTTTACAAAAAAATCAAGCCCAAACCAGTGCCTCATTTCAAAATATGATTTCTAATTTTAGGCAAAAAAAACAGGGTTGGTTTTATACCCTCACTCGTTACCCAGACTTGATGCACGCTTTGGCAATACTACCTGATGGGCAAAAAGAGGATGAAATCTACAAATTATTACCTACTCAGGATGAAGATTTGAAGGAATCATCATGGAAATTATACCGCCATGAAAAACAAGACCTAATACAAGTGGACAACATTAAAGTGAATGCCCAAGAGGAATTTAATAAAACAATTCAAAGGCTTGACGCTCCAGCCATTGCAGCGTTTCAAAAACTCTCAACCTTGCCCGATGTTTTAACGCTACTTACCAATAACATTGACCTCACGTCAAGATTAGGCATAAAATATTTGGCAAACCCGATGCAACTCAATAACCACTTGACGGCTTTACATGATAGTTTGAATGTTCAAAACCAATATGAAATTGCCACTTTCAAGAAGCAAATGGACGACAATCCGCAAGCCATGCAGGAATTAAGTCAAGCTGCAAAAGATTATGCTAATGCCAACGGATACAACATTCCTGCACAACAAAACTATAATTTGAACAACCCCAATTATTACGGCAATCCTTATTCTTACTGGTTTGGTTACCCAAGTTGGTACGCTTCTCCGCTTTGGTATCCTAACAGTTTTGGTTATAATTCTGGATTTTACATGGGAACGGGTGGTTTTGGAATTTATGGATTTCCGTCTTATGGTTTCTCCAATTGGTTTTTTAATGGAGGCTATCGTAATCGTTACCCAAATCTTTATCATCAGTTTGGGAATTATTATCACGGTCATGTTGCGGGAAACCGAGTCTTAGGGTCGGTGAATAATGGATTTATGGGAGCCGCCAATAATCACTTCAATCAAAATGGGGGTGTTCGAATGAATTACCTTACTTCACCAAATGGTTATCAACGCCCAAGTGGGCAAACATCCCCCAATAGCGGAAATACTACGCATACCAATGCCAATACATATCACGCCCAGTCGTGGGGTTCGTTTGGTGGTCGAGGTAATTCTGTTGGTGGCAGCGGTAGTTTTCGTGGTGGTGGCGGTGGTCGAGGGAGACACTAAAAAATTGTAAATACTTTCAAAGACTTAAAATATGAAAACGCTTCTCATTTTTTTCGTAATTATTATCGCAGTTGCTATAATAATTCAAACTTATATCGCTATGGCATCAGATAAATCAGAAACACAGCCTTATCAGGTAGTACGTGCGGAGAAAGATTTCGAAATTAGATATTACCCAGCCGCTACATTTGCCACCATAAGCTCAAAAGTAAATACTTACAAAGAATTAGGCAACTCAGGCTTTCGTAAACTGGCGGGCTATATTTTTGGTGGTAACGACGAAGAAAAAAAAATATCCATGACTTCACCCGTACACATGGACATAAACGACTCGGCCTCTACCATGAGTTTTGTAATGCCTTCAAATTATAATGAAAGTAATCTGCCCAAACCTAAAAATAGTGAAGTAGTGATTAGCACCACCGCCAGCGAGTATGTCGCAGCTATTACTTTTGGTGGTTACGCATCGGATGCTGATATAAAACTATATTCCGAAAAATTAGAAGAAGCCTTAAAAAAAGCCTCAATCAGTTATTATGGACATTTTCGTTTTCTGGGTTACAATGCCCCTTTTCAATTATTTTATCGAAGAAATGAAATAATTATTAGTGTGAATTGGACTGTAAAATAATATGAGAAGAACACCTTATTCAGAAAAATATGTCCATCATACAAACAAAAAAACTCACTCGTAAATTCGGCACATTCACCGCCGTTGATTCTTTGGATATTACCATTGAAGCGGGTGAGGCATTTGCTTTATTAGGTCCAAATGGAGCTGGTAAAACGACGGTTATCAAAATGCTTACAACCTTGTTACCAATCACATCGGGCGAGGCATTTATTGGTGGTTTTAATGTTTCTACCGAAGCCAATAAAGTGAGAAGCGTTATTGGTTATGTCCCACAAATGTTATCGGTCGATGGCACTTTGACGGGGATGGAAAATCTGATGCTTTTTGCTCGTTTGTATGATATTCCCTCAAAAGAATGTAAAAAACGGGTTTTAGATTCATTGGATTTTATGGGGTTGGGCAATGTTGCCGAAAAACAAGTACACGAATATTCAGGCGGCATGATTAGACGCTTAGAAATTGCCCAATCCATGTTGCACCGTCCGCCAGTTTTGTTTTTGGATGAACCCACCGTTGGACTCGACCCAATTGCTTGCAAAACCGTTTGGGAGCATATTGTTCAATTACAAAAGGAATATAACACAACCATTTTGATGACAACCCATTTGATGGACGAAGCCGAACACTTATGTAAACGCATTGCTTTTATGTCTCGTGGAAAATTAGTGGCTTCGGGAACGCCAAAAGAACTAAAAGATTCCATTCATCAAACGGATGCAACCTTAGAAGACGCATTTATTCATTATACCTCCAAAACCTTGAACGAAGGGAATAATAATTACGGTAATATTTCACAAGAACGCAAAACAGCAGCAAGATTAGGATGAATTCAATCAGCATATTTATAAGGAAAACATGGGTAATTGCTGATTTTGAAGTCAGAAAAATTCTGCATGACCCAACCGAGGTTTTATTGCGGTCGGTGCAACCTGCCTTGTGGTTGCTCATTTATGGGCAAGTGATGGCAAGCAAACAAATGATTTCTGGTGAAAATTATTTGGCTTTTATTTCGCCTGGAATTTTGGCTCAAAGTGTTTTATTTGTTTCTATTTTCTACGGAATTGCCATTATCTGGGAACGAGATTTAGGAATTACCCAAAAGTTTTTGGTAACGCCAACCCCTCGCACCGCATTGGTTTTGGGCAAAGCACTTTCGGCAGGAATCCGATGTATTCCATTGATGGTTATTATCTACATTCTTTCAGCTTTGCTTTCGGTAAAGGTTATATGGAATCCGCTCAATATGCTTGGTATTGTGTTTTTGGTACTTTTGGGAGCTATTCTTTTTTCAACATTCTCACTCATCATCGCTTGCTTGGTTAAAACCCGTGAACGTTTTATGGGAATCGGGCAATTAATGACCATGCCTTTGTTTTTTGCCAGCAATGCTATTTATCCATTAACGATGATGCCCAATTGGCTAAAAGTCATTGCCCATTTCAACCCACTAACGTATATGATAGACGGTATGCGTTTTTTGATGATAGGCACAGCTTCGGGCTATTCATTATTTACGGATTATATTGTACTTATCGTTTTTTCAATCTTGTTGGTTTTGATTGGCGGTAGCTTGTATAAACGGGTAATTATTTAGTTTTAATTTCTTTCATGTATATACTTCCGAAAACTATTATACAACTTCTTCATTCTTGCTTTATTTAAAGCTTTCCCCTACCCTTTTATGTACTCCAATTACCCGAAAAATGACAATGATTAATCCGATTGATGAGAGAAAAATGCGTGAATCTTGCAACTTTTAGCAAGAATTATGTAACAAAAACGCTACATAAAATCCCAATTTTGTATTACAACAACACATTAATTTTCATCAACAAATGGACTGGAATAAATGTCAAATAAAACCTACGAAAAATCTTAAACTCTCTAAGATTGATACTCGTTCTGATGTTAAAAAATCGGACAAAAAAGAGCTAAAAAACCATTTGAAAAGTGATATTGCTAAAATATCAAACCTTCAAAACAAACTATACGCTGAGAATCGACAGTCATTATTAATCATTTTACAAGGCATGGATAGTGCTGGCAAAGATGGCACAATCAAGCATATTATGCGTGGGGTGAATCCACAAGGGGTTTTGGTACATAGTTTCAAACATCCTTCCACCTTAGAAATGGAACATGATTATTTGTGGCGATATGTTCAGCATTTACCTGAACATGGGCAAATTACCATCTTCAACCGTTCGCATTACGAAAACGTTTTGATTGCAAAAGTCCATCCAGAAATTGTGGTGGCGGAACGGCTTCCAAATATTGATTCTGAGGATAAAATTGGAGAAGAATTTTGGAAAAAACGGTATGAACAAATTAATTATTTTGAGGAAGAAAACGTACAGAATGGGATTTCAATTTTAAAGTTTTTCCTCCATTTATCTAAAAAAGAACAAGCAAAAAGGTTTTTAGACAGAATTGAACAGCGAGAAAAACATTGGAAATTTTCCATTGATGATATTACAGAAAGAGGTTTTTGGGATGAATATCAAGCGGCTTATCAAGATGCCTTAAACCATACCAGTACAAAAATTGCTCCCTGGTTTGTGATTCCTGCCGATGATAAACATTACGCTCATCAGCTTATCGGTAAGATTATTTTAGAAAAATTAAAATCCATGAAACCCGCTTTCCCACCAACCGACAAAAAAGAGAAGGCGTTAATGATGGAAGCAAAAGCCCAATTAATCAAAGAAAATAAATAGTATTCAGCGTTGGAATCATGAAAACAAGCTATGCCTTTAATAGAGATAATACACTCATATTCAGTGCATTATAAATTCATAGTTCATCACTTATCATTCATAATTCCCTTAATAAATCTAATAAAAATGAAACATGAGAATTCAATGGTTGCTCTTTATGACACGCACGAAGATGCCGAACAAGCCGTTAAAAAATTACAAAAAAGTGGTTTTGATATGACGCAATTATCAATCGTTGGCAAAGATTATCACACCGATGAAGCCGTAGTTGGCTATTATAACTTGGGCGACAGAATGAAAAGTTGGGGAAGCACAGGAGCATTCTGGGGCGGAATTTGGGGCTTATTATTCGGTTCAGCCTTTTTTATGATTCCTGTGTTTGGTCCACTTTTGGCAGCTGGTCCTTTTATAGTGGCATTGGTTGGCGTATTGGAAGGGGCAGTTGTAGTGGGCGGATTAGGTGTTATTGGTGCAGCTTTGGCAGATATTGGCATTCCAAAAGATAGTATTGTGGAATACGAAACTGAAATCAAAGCGGGCAAATTTATGCTTATTGCCCACGGAACGCATATTGAAGTACAAAAAGCTCGGGTAACCTTGGGAATTGAAGAAAATGTAATGGCTTAGCATTAATTTGTGCGTAGTACTACCGTCTTATCAACGGAAAATTGTGATTATTAGCCTAACCTCGCAAGGGTTAAATGGACTCGTCAATCTTGTTTAACCCCTACGAGGGTTATTTCGTCCCGTTTCCAATTTCCCCTGGGTAAACTCGGCGGTACTTCGCATATTGCTATTCGTATTTCAGTCTTTTGAATTTTCGCCAAAAAGTCAAAACCATATAAATCTAATAAAATGAAAAACGATGAAATATTACGTTCCGATGTTGAAAAAGCCATCAGATGGGAACCCTTATTGAGTGTTTCTGAAATCGGTGTTACCGCAAAGGATGGTATCATTACGCTGACAGGAACGGTTGATAATTTTTCAAAAAAGAAGTATGCCGAAGATGCCGCAAAAGGCGTATTAGGCGTAAAGGTGGTCGTGGAAAAAATTGAAGTTCAGTTTGTGAGCGATATGATTAATAGAACTGATAATGAAATTGCTTCCGAAATAGTCATTGCCTATAAAAATGATTATGCCTTTCCAGAGGATAAAGTAAAAGCAAAAGTGGAAAATGGCTGGGTAACTTTATCGGGCGAAGTAAATTGGAATTATCAGAAAGACAATGCAAAAAGCACCGTGATTAAGCTTGGAGGCGTAAAAGGCGTAGTTAATGATATTAAAATTGCTCCCTCAATTCCAGAAGACGTTGAAAAAATAGACGTTGAAGAAGCCCTAAAACGAAATTGGTCTATTGAAGCCGATAATATTGACGTGAGTGTTTCGGGTAAAAAAGTAACACTCAAAGGTTCGGTTAATTCTTGGTATCAAAAAGACGAAGCTGGAAAAATCGCTTGGAATGCCCCTGGTGTTTTGGAAGTTGAAAACGACTTAGTGGTTGGTCATGATTAAATTTTTATTGAATATTTGAAATTTAAATCTTAAAATATCTTCGCTGAATTATCGGCTATTTCTGATTGATTCAGAAATAGCCGATAATTTTCAATTACTATCAAACATGAAAAGATTAGAAAATAAAGTCGCCATCATCACGGGTGGGGCGGGAAGTATTGGTAAAATAACGGCAAAACTTTTCTTAGAAGAAGGGGCAAAAGTCTTTCTGGTCGATACAAATGAACACGACCTCAAAATAGTGGATGATGAATTAGAAGGTTCGAGAATCAAGTATTGTGTGGCGGATGTTTCCAAATCGGAAGATGTGCAACGTTACGTAAATGAAGCCGTTGCTGAATTCGGAAAAATTGATATTTTCTTCAACAATGCGGGTATCGAAGGCATTGTAAAACCGCTTGAAGATTATCCAGAAGACATTTTTGATAAAGTCATAGCGGTAAATGTTAAAGGGGTTTGGCTTGGCAATAAATTCGTTTTACCCCAGATGAATGACGGTGGTAGTATTATATTAACTTCTTCCGTTGCTGGAATCGTAGGCTTTGCGGGCTTGAGTGCCTACGTTACCAGTAAACATGCAGTTGTGGGTATCATGAGAGTTTCCGCTATTGAAGCTGCTCCACGACAAATTAGAGTAAATTCGGTTCATCCTTCGCCTGTAAACAATCGGATGATGCGTTCACTCGAAGAAGGTTTATCGGCGGGACATGGCGAAGATGTTAAAAAGCAATTTGAAGCAACCATTCCTTTGGGGCGTTACGCCGAACCCATCGAAATTGCCAAATTAGTGGTTTTTCTTGCCAGTGATGATAGTCAATTCATTACTGGAACTACCCAAGTAATTGATGGAGGTTTGGTGGTTCATTAACTCGAAAATATTTAGGTTATTGGAATATTTGTAACAATCAGCATGATTACAGGTAATAATTGGATACATTTTAAACGTTTTGAGTACCTAATCCTCTGCTCACTGTTATTCTTTTCATTTATTTAATTATATGATATTATCAAAAAACAAAGTCATTGACACCGTGTAAGTAATTTTAAAAATAATTATTCAATCTAAAATTTATCACATTATGAAAATCAATCTTTGTTCAGAAACTGAATTGTATAATATTCACGGAGAGGGTGTAAGCACGTCATTTTCAACTTGTTTAGAACTTTTACAAGAATCGGATGATATTGAAGTAGTAATAAATAGTGATGGAAAAGGGGACATAATGCACTGTCATACGTATGGCCCATATTTTTTTCTGAGAGGATTAAGATATAAAGGCAAACGTATTCATACCTCCCACGTAATTCCAGATTCAGCCAAAGGTACATTCCCAGGTTGGAGATTATTGATGCCATTTTTTCGCTGGTACATGAAACGAGTTTATGCGTATGCGGATGTGTGCATCGCCATTAGTCCGATGGTAGAACAAGCCATTAAAGATTTGAAAGTAGATACCAAAATTGTGAGTATTTATAATCCAATTTTGCTTGAAACATGGAAAAGAACGCCTGAATTAAGAGCAAGAGGACGAGAAATTTTAGGACTTAAAGATGGTGAATTCTGTGTATTAGGCGTTGGGCAATTGGAAAACAGAAAGGGCTGCGGAGATTTTGTAGAAATAGGTAAACAAATTCCTAATGCTCAATTTCGCTGGGTTGGAGGCAGACCCTTTGGGATTTATACCGATGGATATTGGAACATTAACGAACAAATAGAGAATGCTTCTGATAACATCAAATTTGCAGGTATTTTTCCCTTAGAAGTAATGCCATGTTTATACGCCGCAGCAGATGTGTTCATTTTTCCATCGTATCAAGAAAATTGTCCCTTAGCCCCCATTGAAGCCGCCGCCTCTGGAATGCCAGTTATATACAGAAATTTAGAGGAATATAAACTTCTATATAAGAATAACTATTTAAAAGCCGATGATAATGAAGGGTTTATTGGGTGGATTAATACACTTATCAATAGTGAAAATGCTTACATAATGGGATTAGAAATCTCAGAGAAATTGATTTCTCAATTTGATAAAAATGAAATCCGTAAACAACTCATTGAACTTTATACGACTTTGAATAAAAATTAATTTTATTCTTAACCTATCACGAATTTGAATTGTAAAATAAATTATTTTACAATTTTTTGCCTAAAAATCAATTCAAATGATTTATTGGGTTAGGTTTCAAGTGTTGATACCCTAAATCTTACGCAACAAAAATACATTGCAGATTACCATCAAAAGTATTTAAACGAGCGTTTAAGCCCCAAAAAGTTTCTTCTAAAAACATAAATTACAACATTTTTATACGCCCATGATTTCCCTGGTTACGCCTTGGTAATGGGTGGATTAATTTGCGGGTAATCTTTCTTTTTATACGACTCATAAAAAGGATGCTAAAATTTCAAGGACTCTTACTGATAATGTTTATACCCAATACGGCCAACTCCTTTGGATTAGGAAGTAAAACGTCTCTAAATAATGCTATCGATTTGTAACATCAAAACTTTATCCTCTGAATTCTAACCAAATTCAAAATTGCTAAAGGTTTCACCCACATCTACCAAAAATAGCCTTTCCACATTATTGCCAATCCAACCATTACAATTCCTACGATATTTTACTTAGTGCCACATATTTACACCATCGCAAATATTCATTTCTTGAAGTAACGTTTAAAATACCATCAAATCATTACCGCAATTTTAACAGTATATTAATTTCATACACTGTTAATTACTATTTTATTAAGGTTTTTGTAATAGCAGCTTCCTCAAAATTTCATAAAAATTAACTGTTTAGTTTTACGTTTTGTAAACCCCAAAAACAGAATATTATGCGTCTTGCCACTTTCGTTTTCCTCCATGTAATCTTATTGATATTCCTCAATTTGAATAATTCCTTTAGCCAAGCCCTCAATTATCAACTTTCTAAAAAAATCAGTATTTCTTCTGGTGATGGAAAATGGGATTATCAAAAAATTGATGACGGTAAACTTTATGTTTCACACGCTGACAGAATCCATGTGATAGATTTAAAAACTGAGCAAGTTCTTGGTGAAATTACAGAGTTAAAAGGTGTACACGGAATTGCTCCAATTAAAAAATTGAATAAAGGTTACATCTCAAATGGAACCGACAATTCTATCACTATTTTCGATTTGAATACTTACAAAGTATTGAAAACCATTATGATAACTGGTAAAAAAGCAGATGCTATTCTTTATGATAAATTTTCAAATCAAGTTTTTGTATTTAATAATGGTAGTGGAAATGCCGTAGTAATTAACCCAGAAAAAGATGCTGAAATTGGTATAATTGAAATGGGAGGTGCTCCCGAATTTGCGGTCAGCAATGAAAATGGAAGTGTATTTAATAATAATGAAGAAAGTAATGAAGTCATTGAAATAGACAGCAAAACATTAAAAGTCAAAAATAAATTTTCGCTTGCTCCCAACGAAGTTCCAACAGGTTTGGCAATGGACTTAAAAAATAACCGTTTGTTTTCAGTTTGTCGCAAAACCAAAACTATAGTTGTGATGGATGCTATTTCGGGTAAAATAATTGACACTCTTCCGATTGGTGCTGGTGTTGATGGTGTTATTTACGACAAGAAAACCAAGCTAATAATTACATCAAATGGTGAAGGAAATGCTACCGTAATTAGACAAGATGATGCCAACAAATATACCGTTATTCAAACGCTTACCACGATGAAAGGGCAGAAAACAATCGTTTTCGATGAGAAAAATCATAATATTTTCTTGTCGGGTGCTAATTATCAAGAAGATGGAGAAACACCTGCAACGGGCACATTTGGGGTTTCGGTTTATAGTATTAAGTAATTATTAACTCATATTTTAACTGTTTATAATTCATGAAAAAATTATTAGTTGTTTTTTGTCTTGTATTAAGTCAAATTGGCTAATAATAGATTATATCAAAACATCAAATGAAAATCTTGGATAATCCGATAGTAATTGGTTCATCGTCAATTTTGGTGAAAGCTGTATTTTTATCTTAGTTTTGGAGCATGGAACAATCACTATTTCTCCCAACTGAGCTGGATTTTAATCTTTCTAATTTTCACTACACTTCCTCTGAAATAAAACTAAATGTTATTAGTAGTCAACTATCAAGTCAATGTCCTATTTGTCAGGGCATTAGCATAAAAGTACATAGCAAATATTTGAGGATGATTGGTGATTTGCCAGTTTCAGGAAAGATAGCAACGATAAATTTACAAGTCCGTAAATTCTTTTGTGAAAATTCAGATTGTATTCGTAAGATTTTTGGTGAACGGTTTAAACAACAACTCAAAAGCTACGCAAGAAGATTTGAAAGGCTCAATGAACTATTATCATCAATGGGTCTTGACTTAGGTGGAAATGTAGCCCATCGTGTAGGAAAGCTGTGTTTTTTAAGAATAAGTGCCTCTAGAGTGCATCAAAAAGTGTGGGGCAAATGATTCTTAGTTTAAGATGATTTAACAACTCTGTTGAATACTTCGGGATACC
>JAZKDE010000139.1:0-18488 GCA_040387735.1 Bacteroidota bacterium | reverse complement strand
TGGTATTATGCGTACCTTTTAAGCATAATTTACCAGCTTCTTTAACGCTCGTTATTTCCAATGGCAAGAAAGGAATATTTATCATCTGATGAACGGTCTCGTTTTGATTCTCCGCCTCAATTGGAGAACATTCGTATCTTGATTGAAATACCGATTTGGGCGGAGAACTATTTAAAAACTTTATTCACCTCTACCAATAAAACTGGTTTCATTCTGCAAATGGGGTACTTTCGAGTTACGACTCGTTTTTTCAACCCCAACTTATTTTATGAACACGACATCAATTTGGTGGTTGAAAAGTTTAAATTTGACCCCAATGATATTAGTATGATTGACTATGCCCACAGTCGAACCAGTTATCGCCACCAAGAGGAAATTCTTAGAGAATTTAGTATCGCCGCTTTCAATACGGAGTACCAAGCCTTATTATATCAAGAAGCCAAACGGCTCACTTATCTGCAAACCAAACCTACCTTAATTTTTGATTCTCTGGTTTGTTTTCTTCAAGAAAAAAGAATTGAAATTCCTACGTATAATGCTTTACGGGAGATTGTTACTAAAGCCCTTGACGCATTTGCCAAAGATTTAGAAGCCATTATTCAAACCTACTTATTGGATTTGGATAGGGATTTATTAGAGCAACTCGCCCAGAAACAAAAAACAGAATTTTCTGAGAAAAAGAGTGGCTACGGACGATATGAATTAACCTTTTTCAAAAGAATAACGCAATCCATGCACCCCATGCAAATAAAGGAAAGACTTGAATTATTTATAGCCTTGAAGTTCAAATACCAACAATTGCAGTCCATTATCAAAAAACTAAAACTTTCGGATGCCACTATACGCTACCTTGCCGACTATATTTTAGATAATCAGTCCTCACAAGCCATAAAACGAGTAAATGAGCATTATTTACAGTTGATTGCCTTCGTGATTCATCAGTATTTCAGTTTGGGGGATGCGTTGATTCTAACCTTGAATAGTGCCGTTACTTCGACTTTTAATGATGCCGAAGATAGACTGAAAGAAGAGCATTACAAGAACCGTTTTGTCAATGCTCAGTTGGCTAATCAGGTTACTCGGCGAAGTACCACGCACATTGATGCCTTGGGAGATATTGAAACGATTATTGAAAATGTGCAAACCGATGATAGCCAAAAAGTCGAGCAAATCAGGCAACTAATTGTTCAAAAAAGAGTCAGAAAATCCGCTTTGGATGAAGACCAAGAACGATTAAATGAACTAAAAAAGGTAAATCAACCCATTTCCAATCGGGATGATTATTATAAATCCCTTGAAAAAGAGTCCATCAAGTTACAGAACCGAGTGACTCATATTGTCGTGGCATTAGTATTTGACATCGAAAAATCGCAGGAAGATATTTGCCAAGCCGTTACCTATTTCCAACACAAGAAAGGGGATATTAGCCACAGTAATAAATTGCCGATTGATTTTTTAGGGATGGACGAACGACAAAAAATCTTTACTGATTCGGGCAAATTACGCATTTCACTCTACAAGGCTTTACTTTTCAGAGAAATTAAAGAACACATCAAAGCGGGGTCTTTGAATGTCATTTCTTGTTATGAATACCGAAGTTTTGAAGAGTATTTAATTCCACGTAATCAATGGAATAAGCACAAAGAAGCCCTTTTAGAGAAAGCGAATCTAACAAAACATAGTAGTGCTGCTAAAACACTTTTAGCCCTCAATGATAAATTGAACCAACAATTTAAGATAACCAATGACCGATTATCGGAGAATAAGGATGTCTATTTTGATAAAGATGGACAGTGGCACTTACACCGCTACAAAGCCGATGGCGATAACATCCCCATTGACAACAAGTTGCTTTATCCACCTAATCGGTCAATTCCTTTGTTACAGGTGCTTATTCAAATAAATCAACTCACGGGTTTCTTGGAGGCTTTTCAACACAAAACGGAACATTACGTACCGACTCGCCCTGGGAATAACATTTTCTATGCGGCAATTATTGGATTTGGAGAAAACATTGGTATCTCTGAGATGGGGGATATTTCAAGAAATATTGCCAAAAATACTCTTGAAACCGTAGCAACGCATTATTTTTCCCCAGAAATGACCTTGAAAGCCAACGATTTAATTCTTTCTATGAGTAATAAATTACCAATTATTGACTTTTTTAGACAGCAATCAGGATTTGTTCATACGGGAAGTGATGGGCAAAAATATGACATTTCAGTACCGTCTTTGCGAGCTTCTGCCTCTTTTAAATATTTTGGTAGTGGAAAAGGCATCACGGTTTATTCTCATTTAGATGAAGCGGGGCAACTCATTATTTCAACCGTTTTTAGTGCTTCGGATAGAGAAGCTCACTACCTCTTAAATATGCTTACGTACAACGAAGTCATTACCCCAGATGCCCATTCTACGGATACGCATGGTTATACCGAGCCTGTTTCAGCCATTACGGGCTTAATTGGTATTGAGTTTCGTCCTCGATTAGCAGGACTTTACAAACGAAATCTTTACGCCATTGATACCGTCTGGACTTTTAAAGAATTGGACTATAAAATCTCTCCCAATGCCAAAATTGATTATGAGCATTTAGTCGCTCAATGGGATGAAATTTTACGAATGACTGCCACGATTAAATTAGGTTACAATAAAGCCTCGACCTTGTTTAAGCGGCTGAATTCATATGCAAGACAACATCCCCTTTATAAGGCTCTGACGGACTTGGGAAGACTTCATAGAACGGATTATACCCTACGAGTTATTGACTTGCCATCCCTCAGGAAGTCCGTAGAGGGTGTTTTGTCTAAAACTGAACATTCTAATAATCTTGCATCCGCAGTAACACATGGCAATAATCAGCAACTCATTTGGGCTTCCTATGAAGACCAACTCAAAGCAGAAGGATGTAAAAGATTAATTATGAATGCAATCAATTATTTTAATCTTCTGTTACTTTCTGAGAAACTGAGCCAATGCAAAACGGAGCAAGAAAAGCAATCACTTTTAGCCATTATTGCAAAATCCTCTACTCATACTTGGCGACACATCAATCTTTTAGGAATGTATGACTTTTCGGATACTGAGGTTAGCCATGTTTTTGACCTGCAAGCAATTATGGCTCTCAAATTAACTCGTTGAAGTTGAGAATAAAGCTCCTGAGAATCGTGTATCCTTAACAATTGGCAAGAAAATAAATTACGCCAAACCCGCGACGATTTTTGTACGTTCTTTTAATTTTACCCTATTTCGGCCAATTCCCTCTCTAAATTCACTCGAATAATTTACCCATGAATCCACCTCACGCATCATTTCAACTAATCCCACCTTCGGAAGTCGGAGATTAATTTGCTCTCTCAAAAACAAGGTGGATTGGCTTAATTCTTCTGCCACCACGCCAGGAACAACCAACTCTTCATTTTCTAATCTAATACCCTCTCCGTTCAGTGTTCCTTCCGCTAAAAGTGTGGTTAATGGTCCAAGGAGAGAGGCTAATTCTTCCGCCATTTCATCAATTCGTTTGACAATATCAAAACTTCCCAAAGCATTACAGAGTTGTTGGGCTTCCACCTCCCAACGAGATTTTGGTATCAAAAAACTATTAAAATCGGCAAATTTGCGGGAGTTTTTCACGAATACATCGCCCGAATTTAGCCTATCTTTCAGTACAGAAAGTACGCACAGCTCATAGGCTTGTGGCTGGGTATATTCAAATTGGTCAATCAAATTCATCCATGAATTAGTAATAAAATTCATCGAAACATCATTGGGTAATTTACGTTTATTCCCTTTTTGGAGTTGAATCAACAAATTTAAACCACTCCCGAAATAATCTTTGGAAAAAGCTATTTCAAAATTCAAGGTACTAAGAAAATGTACGGTAAACTGTTTAAAACGGGCATATTGCTTGTGTAAAAAGTATAGTTGAGTATGCTGGGAATCTTCCTTTGAGCCTTTCATAACCGTATTGAGGGCTTCTTGGAGCTCTTCTTTGGGATAATTGGTAAAGATAGTTTGCCGTAAATCAGGGCTTTGAATGTCATCATTAATAACCATCTTAGTGGTATTAATGAGTGTGACCCAAGCACGTCCACGAATTTTGGCAAGTCCCATTTGGTATTCATCTAATTCCTTCTTGGCATTATTCATGGCTTGTTGCCAGAAATCACCGTACATCGTTAAAACCATATCAGTTGTGTCCAAAAGGGTTTCCCATAAAAAACAAATCATCAAAGGGTATCGTTTAATAGGGTTCATTCTTTGCAAATAGGAGTTGGTATTGTTACGAACGATATTGGCTAAACGTTTCTTACGATTGATGGGAATTGCCGATACATCCCAAGAAGCTACTTTCATGTCTTGTAAATAGGCAACTTTATCAAGGGTTTGGTTAATGGATTTTGCCGTGTTTGACGTAGGTTGTAGGCAAAGCCAGCGATGAATAGGCATTTTTAGCGTCTTATCAAACTCTAAAACTTTATCTAACTTTTCTTGTAAATCAGGAGTCAAAAGGAAGGTTAATCGCTGATAAGTTTCCTCATTTAGTCGCTCTCCGATACTTCCCACCATTCTTTCTAAGGTATTAATGGCAGGACGAAGGATTTTATCATAGTGCAATTTTTGACAGAGCTTATCCAACAGCCAGCGTTCATTATCATGCTCCATACCCCGTTCAAGAAGCCATTTTTCAATGATAGGTTCATCTAAAATAGGCTCCCATCTGCGGTATTGGAGGTATTTGAGAATCTGTTGGAGGTGGCGAGTTCTAAGGCTCGCCCAATTTGTGTATTCACTTAATGAAATAATTTCTGTCTCTTCCCCATAAAGTTGTTGAGCTACAAAATGGACTATTTTTTCACTCACTTGATTTTCCCAACTTGGAGCTAAATATCCCATCAGACGGATTAGTCCAATTTGTATGAGTATGGAAATGCAGTTGGTTTTTCCGATAAATTGTTGCAAAAAGTATTTATCGTCTGGTGTTGGAAAAAAATATTGAAGAATGTCCATTTCATCACTCAAATGAATTTTCTCATAAGCATTTCGTTCTTGAAGGGTTAAGAAGGTTGCTGGCATATCAAAACGGGTTTAAACAGTATAATCAAACCGACCTCTAATTGTACTTTCCCAAAGCCGTATTTACTCCTTGAAAAGTATCATAAAAGGGAGTAATTAGAGGCTTGTGAGTATAAACTAATTGTATGGTATTCAAAGTATAAATATATTTGTTTTGAATTAGATAACTATATACAATTTATGAAAATAGGATATGCACGAGTCAGCACCAAAGACCAAAGCCTTAACCTGCAAACCGATGCCTTAACCAAAGCGGGTTGTGAGATTATTTTTAACGAGATTGCTTCGGGCGCAAAGAGCGACCGAGTTGAGTTAGACAAACTTTTTTCCCAAATCCGTAAAGGTGATATTTTAGTGGTTTATAAACTTGACCGTTTGGGAAGGTCGTTGAAACATCTTTTGGAATTTGTTGCTATTTTGAATGAAAAGCAAATAGGACTTCAAAGCATTAGTGATGCTATTGATACGACTACACCGCAGGGACGATTATTTTTCAATATTTCCGCCTGCTTTTCAGAATTTGAAAGAGATTTAATTCGAGAAAGAACAAGAGCTGGTTTGGAAGCGGCACGGGCTAGAGGCAGAAAAGGAGGTAGAAGACAAGGAATGACCAAAGAGGCAGAACAAAAAGCTATTTTAGCGGAAACTTATTATAGAGAGGAAAAAATGGGAGTTAATCAAATTGCCTTGGAGATTGGAGTATCGAAAATGACCCTTTACAAGTATCTCAGATACAGGAAAGTACCTATTGGAAGCTATCAAAAACTAAACAAATAGTTTGAGAAGTGAAATTTTCGTCCGCTTGTAATGAAAGCCTCTTATTGGCAGATGTTGAAAAGACCGCCCCGTTTTTACATCATTTGGGACATCAGAGTAAAACCCATGAAAGGAAACGACCAACGTCTGAAACATTTTTTGCTTCTATCATTGCTTTGGGCTGTAATATTGGGGTTGAAAAGATGCGGGATATTTCAAAGGGAATTCAAGTTTCGACACTCCAAAATACGAGTGATTGGTACTTGTCATTACAGGCTCTCAAAGATGCTAACGATGCCATTATTAAGATGAAAAATGCCTTAGATTTACCAGAAATTCATAGAAATAACCCCAATGAATTGCACACCGCCAGCGATGGACAGAAAATTTTAAATAAAAAGAACTCGCTCAACGCTGCATTTTCGTATAAATATCCAGGTTTCGATAAAGCATCGGTGGCGAATACGGCAGTTGATGAACGTTTTGCCATGTTTTATGCAACGGTTATTGTGGCATCGGCACGGGAAGCGGTCAGTATGGTTGATATGCACTCGGGCGGCGTTCCGCTTAATAATCCAGTAATCAAAAGTACGATTCATTCAACTGATACCCACGGCTCAACCGAAGTCGTTTTTGGAATGATGCACTTGTTGGGCGTTTTCTTTGCTCCCAGAATCAAAGACCTTGGTTCTCAGCAAATGTATGGGTTCAAGAGCAAAAAGGAATACACCGAATTAGACTACAAATTAGTGCCTGACCACACTATTAATACTGCCTTGATTGAAAAACATTGGGACGATATTTTAAGGGTAATGGTATCAATGAAATTAGGTAAAACTACCGCAGAACAGGTTTTGAAGCGGTTAAATTCTTACTCACAACAAAATCCTTTGCAAAGAGCCATGAAAGAATTTGGAAAAATTATCAAGAGTTCTTTCATCCTCAAATATTATGACGACCTTGCCTTACGTCAGTCGATTGAGAAGATGTTGAGCCACATTGAATTGATGAATCGCTTTGCCAAAGCGGTGTTTTTTAGCAATAATCAAGAGTTCCAAGTCGCCACCAAAGAAGAACAAGAAAAGATTATTCAGTGCAGATTATTGCTTCAAAATGCGATTGTTTTGTGGAATTATATGTACTTATCTGAAATGCTGACCAAAGTACAGTCTCAGGAAGAAATGGAGGAGATAATGGCGGTCATTAAGAACTCAACGGCAGTCGTTTGGCATCATGTGAATATGATGGGTGAATATGACTTCACTAAGTTACTGAATAACAATAACTTACGCTTTGATATTGAGAAAATAAGGGCTTGGAAATACGGAAATGTAGCCTAAAAATTTAACCCTGTAAGTTGCTAATAGTCAGCGACTTACAGGGTGCTGTCTTACTTTAGGCCCAATAAGGGACTTGCAACCTAAATCAAGGGTTTGCTCCTGAGTGCTAACTCGTGCATAACCAACTTTCATATTTTTTGGGGGGGCACTTAAATGTGAGGCTAACTTCCCACGTAAAACACTTAATTAGTTGATATTTAATCATTTACGAGAAGAATAATTTAAAAAAAAGAAGTATTTTTTATGGTATTTTGTAGTGATACCTTCCTAAGTATTTTAACCTTTTTCTATCATTTTAAGCAAATAAGCTGTTTTTAGCAGAGCTTAGAGTTAAATATTGACTTTTTTGTATGTTAAAAAACATTTTAACACTAAAAGATAGCGCTCTCGTGGGAAGTTTGCCCCACATTTAAGTGACTCCCCAGTTCTGTAGTATATACTACTATTTTGATATTTCTTTAGTGCAATTAATGTATTAAAGTTCAGTACAATTCATAGTTTAGATTTAGCTAAAATGGTGAAGTCCGACCACAATTCTCTAATTTGAACTATTTTAGTTGAAATATAAAATATGTATTTTTATAAATACATTAAATATAATGTGCAACATGTTTAATGTATTTATGTATTTTTGTATTTAAACAAATTAATTATGGCCATAGTAATAGCAATTACAAATAATAAAGGAGGAGTAGGTAAAACTACAACGGCATTTAACCTCGGTGGAGCATTATCTTCACTCAAGAAAAAGATATTATTGGTTGATTTAGATACGCAAGCAAATCTTAGTAGTTGTTTTGGTTTAAGTACAAATCAAGAAACTCATGTAGGAAACTTTATACTTAAAGAGTTAGAATTCAAAGATGTGGTAGTACATGGCGAAGAAATGGATTTAATACCTTCGTCAAAATTCTTGATAGAGTCGGAAGAAAAATTAGCATCAAGAACACGAAGAGAAGATATGTTAAAGCTAAGGTTGAATACAATAAAGGATAAATACGATTATATAATTATTGACTGTCCGCCAAATTTAGGTTTATTAACTGTGAATGCCATTTTTGCATCGGATTATTACATAGCACCAATTGAAGCGGGAACATTCAGTTATTTGGGAATAGGAGAGTTGATTAACAAAATGAATGAATTAAACGAATTCGGAGCTGAAATAAAATTGTTAGGGGTAATGATAATTAAATATCATGAAAAAATGAGGGATACTATGAAAAAAACTATCATAAGTTCCTTGAAAGACAGTTTAGGTTTTAACGTGTTTAATAGTTACATACGGGTGGATGGCAATTTGGATAAATCGCAATTAAAGAAAATGAGTATATTTAAATATGCTCCAGACTCAAACGCAGCTAAAGATTATTTAAGTATAACAAACGAAATATTAGAGAAATTATGAGAAAAGATGAAATATTAGATAGTCTTGGAGGTTTACCAAAAATATCTACAAAAGGGCTAATAACAAATGAAAAGAACTTTACTTACCGAAAAAAAGGCGTAAAAGAGCCATTAAATTTAAGAGTGAGTGGAGAAATTAAAGATAAAGTGGAAAGGCACTCTCACCACTCAGGGTATTCAATGAATGAAATTGTGGAAGCAATCTTAGAGAAATATTACGAAGGAAAGGAGTTTGAACCAATTACAAAGAAACAATTAGTAATATAAGGGTTGTAACTAAAGAAATCTTGACACAGTTTAATTTGCAATCTCAATTTTTCTTCTAAAGGTAATTGCAAAAACGAACTTGAGAGCCATTATTGTGATAACAACAACACCGCTTGCCTATACAAAATCCGTACATCAATCAAATCTTAATTGGTTTACAGTATTCACTTAGTACTCTTTTAGTCTCTTGTAATCCCCAGATAGTACTATGTTAGTACTATCTGAATACTAACTTAATACTATGTTAGCACTAAGTTAGTAACATCTTAATAATAAGGTCAATTTTTAAAATAGTTCTTTGGCCATCGAACCCCTTGATAATCACAGGGAAACCAATGGTATCCCTGTGGTTTCCCAATTAAGTTCTTCAGTACTTTAACAATTCAATCTTACGCTCAATCCTTTACACCGAAAAAAGAATATTTTGTGACTACAAATTTCCAAGAATATGATTTAATCATAGAAAATTCTGCTTTTACTTTATTTTTTTGGAGATTCTATAAGAATATCAAAGAATACTTTAGGAATACTAAAAATACATGAAGATTAATCAAATTTTCAAAAGTGAATTTGATTAATCTTCACCAAGTGGAGAAATAGTATGTGTCAGTACATATTAAAAAGTATAGAATAGGATGTTACCATGAAGTGTTAAGCAACGTTACAATAAGGGTACTTTCGAGTAAAACATCTTTATACTTTTAATGAAAATATAACAGATTTACCTATATTATAACTTTCGATAATGGAATGTTATCAGAAACTATAATATTGCTATCCAAAATACTTTTCAAATAAATCAAATCTCAATAGACTGAGAATATCATAAATATAGTTTTTTATCTAACAACTGCGTAAATAGTTTAAGGACATAATTATTCGAAAAATAGATAATCTTTCATACTTCAAAATAATAAAGCATGGAATCTAATATATCACTTATAGTAAATCAGTCTGTAGACTTACCTAAAGACTTAAAGGAAAAAGTAAACGAATACGGACGTTTAGGTTTAGAAGGTTCGCTAAATACCCAAAGAGCTTACAAAGCCGATTTGGAAAATTTTAATAAATGGTGTGAAATGAATGGACAAATAGCATTTCCTGTATCTCCCGAAACTTTGGCAGCCTATGTTTCCCATTTGGCTGATACATGCAAGTGGGCGACCATTAATCGTAGGCTTGCTACCATTTCAAAATTGCACCAATTAAGTAATTTAGATACTCCTACTCAAAACCGTATTTTTAGGATTGTAATGGAAGGTATTAAACGCACCAATGGCATTCGACAGAAACAAGCACCTGTCTTTAAACTCAATATTTTAAAGCAATTATTAAGAGAATTTAATATTGAAACTAATGCAGGATTAAGGAATAAAACCTTGTTGTTACTTGGTTTTACAGGAGCATTCAGAAGATCGGAGTTGGTAGCATTAAATGTAAATGATTTAAGTTTTACTGATGAAGGGCTAATTGTATCTATGCAGAAAAGTAAGACTAATCAATACGGAGATTATGAGGAAAAAGCTATTTTTTATAGCCCAGAAGCAGTTTTATGTCCTATTAGAACTCTTCAAATGTGGACTCAAAGATTAGAAAAAACTACTAATGCTATCTTTGTAAGAGTACTTAAAGGTGATAAAATTACTTCTGATAGACTCACAGATAAAACCGTGAATAACTTAGTGAAAACTTACTTTGGAGATGAATTTTCTGCACATTCTCTACGTGCTTCTTTTATAACCATTGCTAAAATAAATGGAGCTGATGATTCAGAAATTATGCGACAATCTAAACATAAAACGTCTGCAATGATTCAACGTTATACTCGGATTGAGGACATTAAAAAACATAATGCGGGGATGAAATTAGGGCTTTGAAAGCGTTAAGGGGGCAGCGACACATTTTGGGTAAACGCACTTTATTACTGTATATCCAGTAGTAATACTTTAGACTCAATAAGAGACTTGCAACCAAATTATGCGTACATCTGTAATGAGAATATAAAAATGTAAGTAGTTGATTGTTAATTTGTTATACTACGGTATGTGATTTTTGAATCATTAAGGGACTTGCACCCATTTCCACTTTTGTTTAGAAAATCAAAAAACATTGCCCCACACTTTCTGATGCACTCCAATTTTAACGGAAACTAATTTATAACGGGTACTTAGTTGAATTAATATTGTTATTTTTCTTAGTGACTAATCCTAAACAAGTAAGAATGTAAGCTGTTTTATTTTTGACTTTTGGATACATCCCATTTTCAAATTCGATATGAAGTGTAACAAATCTATCGACTAAATCTTTTCTGTTTAAAATTTCACTAAGGTGTTTCTCTTTGAGATTGTAGTTTTTGAGTAAAATTTCGTGGATGTTTTCAAATACTAATTTTGGATTAACGGTTACTGCTTGAATAAACTCCGCTTTGTCGGCGTTTATGGTATCAAAAACTGTACTGATATTAAACTCTAAGTGAGTCACGTTTCTTTGTTTATTTCCATAGTGTTTGTATTCAAATTTGATAGGAGAGCGTGGCGTACCATTAATCTCGTCCATGGCAGTATTCAAAACTTTTCGTTTGAAGTCCTTTAAATTTTGATACGTACCCGTTGGAACATTCAAAAGTTTCCTAAGTTCAGTAATTGAATAAATAAATGAGAAACGGTTTTGACCAATATGGCTCTTTAATAATTTGTACAATAATGTTGAATAGGTATGTTTAAAATTTAGAACTGTAATAAAGTCGTATTTAGCGTATTTATTGCCCAGGATTAAATATTCTGAAATTTCAGGGTTTGATTTGAAGACCAAATAACCGCTTTGTTTGTAGTTATAACTAATTTCAGAAAATATAGGTAAATGTCTAAACTCCATTTCAGGATGGTTAACGTCGTACAGAGTCATTTTCTTCTGTGACATTTTCTCTGTTGTTTCTTTTATCTGTTCAAGTGTCATGTACTGCTTGACAAATGCGATAGGTATCTTTATCATTAACCCTTTTTCACGGTCGATTTTTTCGTAATTGATTTGATTGACAAACATTTCATACATTTTTTGTTCAATTCTTGAGAAATCAATTTGGCTAATGATTAATTTTTGAGGTAAATAATTATGGCTTCTATGTTCAATATATTCTTGTTCCAGATACTCATTTGGCTCAAGAATTACTTGGTTATCTAAACTGCTGGGTAATATCTCCATAATAATCTAATTTAACATTGAATAATAGGATACAAAGGTAGTTAAAATAAAGAGAAAAAAGTCCCCTTACAGCTAAAAAAAGTCCCCTTAAAAAGAAAGTCAAAATAAAAAAAGTCCCCTTACAGCTAAAAAAAGTCCCCTTATGGCTTGTAACTAATTTATAATCAATTAGTTACAAGCCCTCTAAATCATTCAAATTTAAATATGAGAAATCTATAAATCATAAATTGAAAAAATAAATTACTAAAAATAAAAGTATTTGCCTTTAATTTTACTAAAATCAGCTCATATAATCCTTAATTGAGACCTTATTCTATTTTTTTGAAATTTAAATAAACGTTTGTACTTGTATAAAAAACCTAAAAAAAGTCCCATTGGATTGATAATATCTTGATTATCAACGATTTGTGTATTTTTTAAAAAAGTCCCCTTAAATTTAAAAGCGTATTTTTGAATCTAAAAAAAGTCCCTTTAGTTCGTAATATGCTGATATTTAGACTATTATGTAAAAGGTGTTGTATTATTTATTTGAGGATATGTAGATTTTAAGTGAAATTTTGTAAAACTATGGATTCATTTGAGAAATTAATTATTTTAATAATTAATTTAATTTATTGATTATCAATAAGTTATGGTGTATGTTGTATATGTGTGGGGCAAATTTATGGTGTAAAAAAAAGTCCCTTTATATAGATTGGTCAATATTATTTGAACTCTCTCTATATATATATTCATATTTTAAGGTGTTGATTATCAGCATATTATGTTTTATGAAAAAGTCCCCTTAGGTAGATAATAGTCTATTTTTTGAATCTAAAAAAAGTCCCCTTAGGATTGTAACTACCTAAAAAATTGCTATTTATATATCGTAGTTGGTTTGGATAATATCTGATTTGTAATTTCGTGTAAATCTATATTTTAACATAAGTATCTGATTATCAAATATTTAATGTTTTTTTAGTATTTTGAGAGTCTCTATTTTTTAGCTCTAATTAGTAGTTACAGAGTGCAACTGTAATAAATTCGATCATAGCTAAAAAAGTCCCTTTATCTATTTCTCCAAGTGGACAAAATGTCCACTTGGAGAAATGTCCCTATTTATTTCCTGTATTATTTCTATCATAATAGCCATTGAATAATCGATTTTGACTTGGTTACGAAAAGAGAATGTTTGCGACAAGATATGATAAACAAATCGTAGATTTGAAACATCAAGCTTGGTATTCGGATACCAAGCTTAATGGAGAATAATGCTTTTTCTCGGAAGATTGTGGGCTGGGCTTTGCAGTCAATTTTGGAAGCAAAAGGGTTTTTTGTGCTTCCAAAACGGCTCTGCAAACTCGTAAAAAGAAGATAGAATAGGTCCAGCATCGTAACGACGACCCGGTCCGACCGTGGAGTTCAATATTGTTCTTTGGCTTATGTGGATTTGATTCAAAAAGCAGGTATCAAAATGAGTTCAGCAGACCCAATGAAAATTAGATGGCTGAAAGGACTACACTGAACCCTAAAAGAAGAGTTCATTTGAGCAATGGATTTGTGTCGGAAGAGATAGCTTTGAAGGCGATCCCACAGGTGATTGAGACCTACAATAACCACCCACCTCACTTGATTACAAAATACCAGATGGTTCAAAAAGAGAGAAATTTTTGAACCATCTAAATTATCAAGAGATACCTTCAAATTCCAAATAGTAGGAAGATATTTAACCCATAAAAGAGAATAGTTTCTTGCAATTTTTGCAGTAATTTCCATACTCTTTCATTTCGATATACTCGTAAACAAGCTATGAATCTTAAACCATATTCAATATATCCTTTCATTTTATCTTCATTTTTGTTGCTTGGCCAAAGGATTTTGGGCAATACACCTTGCAAAGTCACGGCTTTGACTTGTGAGTATTTGATTAATCCTTTGGGAATTGATGCACCGTCGCCACGTTTTACTTGGCGGTTGGCGGATGTCCGACAAGGAGCCAAACAAAAAGCGTTTCAAATTTTGGTCAATACCGATTCGACTGCTTTGAGCAAAGGCATTGGCGACGAATGGAATTCTGGTCAAAAAAATACGCCACAAACTTTAGTGAGTTATCAAGGCAAAATGCTTCGAGCTTTTACCAAATACTTTTGGCGAGTAAAGATTTGGGATAAAGATACCCAAATTGCCTATTCTGAGATGGCTACTTTTGAAACGGGCATGATGAATATGGGCAATTGGCAAGGGGCTTGGATTAGTGATTCAAGGGATGTAAATACCAAACCTGCTCCTTATTTTAGAAAGGCTTTTCAGACCAACAAGAAAATCGTTTCGGCACGTGCCTACATTGCCGTTGCGGGTTTGTACGAATTGTATGTAAATGGTGAAAAAATCAGTAATCACCGCCTTGATCCGATGTACACTCGTTTTGATAGACGTACTTTGTATGTTACACACGATATAACGAAGCAATTGCAAGCGGGCAAAAATGCCATTGGCGTACTCTTGGGCAATGGTTGGTACAATCATCAATCGACTGCCGTTTGGTATTTTCACGAAGCTCCTTGGCGTGGACGACCAACTTTTTGCATGGATATTCGGGTGAAATATGACGATGGAACAAGCGAAATTATTGCTTCGGGCAAAGACTGGAAAACTTCTTTGAGCCCGATTATTTTTAATAGCATTTATACCGCAGAACATTACGATGCCCGACTGGAACAAGCCGATTGGAATAAAGCCAATTTTGATGATAAACAATGGAAAGATGTTATTTTCCGAACTGCCCCTTCTAATAACATTGTAGCTCAAGCTTTGCAACCGATTAGAAATGTAGAAGAAATTTCGAGCAAAAGTTTTAATAAAATCAATGATACAACTTTTGTTTTTGATTTAGGTAGAAACATTTCGGGCGTAAGTAAAATTAAGGTTTCTGGAAAATCAGGAACAGTTTTACGCTTAAAACACGCTGAAAGATTATATCCAAACGGAAGAGCTGATTTGTCGAATATTGACGTGCATTATCGCCCGACGGATGACAAAGACCCTTTTCAAACGGACATCATTATACTTTCTGGAAAAGGCGAAGAAAGTTTTATGCCACATTTCAATTATAAGGGTTTTCAGTATGTTGAAGTAACGAGTTCACAGCCGATTGACTTGAAAAAGGAAAGTCTTTCGGGTTATTTTATGCACAGCGATGTGCCTGCGGTGGGGAAAATTAATGCTTCAAATCCGACAATAAATAAAATCTGGACGGCAACCAATAATGCGTATTTATCGAATTTATTTGGCTATCCAACCGACTGCCCACAAAGAGAAAAAAACGGTTGGACGGGCGATGCTCATATCGCCAGCGAAACAGGTTTGTATAATTTTGATGGGATAACTATCTACGAAAAATGGCTCGCTGACCACCGTGACGAGCAACAAGCCAATGGCGTTTTACCGTCCATTATTCCGACCGATGGTTGGGGTTATGAATGGGGAAATGGCCCAGACTGGACCAGTACTATCGCTATAATTCCTTGGAATATCTACTTGTTTTATGGCGACACCAAGATTTTGTCAGACAACTACGAAAACCTCAAACGCTATGTCAATCATATTGAATCCATTAGTCCAAACGGATTAACGACTTGGGGCTTGGGCGATTGGGTGCCTGTTAAATCAAAAACTCCCGTGGAATTAACGTCTTCCGCTTACTATTTTGTGGATGTCACCATTTTGGCAAAAACGGCAAAATTATTTGGTAAAACGACTGATTTTGAAAAATATTCAGCTTTGGCAGAAAAGATTAAAACCGCTTTTAACAACAAATACTTGAACAAAACAACGGGCATTTATGGAAGCGGATTCCAAACGGAATTAAGCGTTCCGTTGTATTGGGGTTTGGTGCCAGAAGAATTCAAAGCTAAAGTTGCCGAAAATTTAGCCAAGCGAGTAGAAGCTGACAATAACCATTTGGATGTGGGATTATTGGGTACAAAAGCCATTTTGAATGCTTTAAGCGAAAATGGTTATGCGGATGTTGCCTATAAAGTTGCTTCGCAAGAAACTTTTCCTTCTTGGGGTTGGTGGATTGCCAACGGAGCAACGACGCTTTTTGAAAACTGGCCAATTGATGCCCAAAGTGATATTTCGATGAACCATATCATGTTTGGCGAAATCGGGGCTTGGTTGTACAAAGGCATTGGGGGCATCAAACCAGACGCTACGCAGGCAGGGTTTAAAAATATTATTTTATCTCCCAATTTTGTTGAAAATTTAAATGCTTTTGAGGCTTCGCATGATAGTCCACAGGGAAAAATTGTTTCTTCTTGGAAAAGAGACGGAGATAAAATTATCTATGACATTACGATTCCTGCCAATGCAACGGCAACGGTTTTATTGAATGTTAAGTCAAGTCAGCACATTCAAAAACAATATTTAGTAGAAGAAAAAAATATTTCAAATACTCGTAAACAATTAAAAATCAATAGCTTGGTTGCTGGAATATATCAATTTGAGATTCAATAAATAAAAGATTTACGCATAATTGGGGAGAGAACTTTACGATGCTATAAAACAATCAACGAGTCAAATTATGAAGACCTTTAAGATTAGAGGGCCAAGAGCATTCTACAAAATACTAATTTTTGATACTCTCCATTTTGCAGGTTTTGCCTTGTACAGATGTGACAAGGCATTAATATCGAAGAAAGTAATTCATAAATTCTAAATTGAGGGACACAATATTGCTTGGGGAGGTTTTTAAGTATTCTTTAAAATATCGAATAAGATGCGATTGGTCGAAATAACCCACAATATTTGATAATTCAGCCCAAGAGGTGTTTGGATTTTCTGCTAAATAATTCATAGTATATTTGAATCGGAATATCTGAGCGTATATTTTAGGACTAAGTCCAATTTTAGTTTGAAATTGTCTTTCTAACATTCGGCGATTTACGCCGCAGGATGTCTCCAGTGCTTTCACCGAAACATTCCCCTTTGACTGATGAATAAATTTGAGTGCTTGCAGTACTATACTCACATTTTCATCTTCCTTTTTTTGACTGAGGAAAAAACTATCCAAAATCTCAATTCGTTTCGAGGAATTATCATTATTAATTAAATCTTTATAGAGAGAATTAAATTTTGAATCCCCTAAAAAGCTTTTTAAATCCAAGGTTTTATTCGCCAAAAGACTCATATCACATCCGAAAATTCTATACAAGCCCAATGGCTCAAAAAAGACTACAATATATTCTGCTTGTCCGCTGAAACTCCCCACAATCGGAAATGTGGTTTGCCCAATTACGTAATTTTGCTGTTCGGCAATAGACCTTCCTTCATAGTCTCTCCCTTCTAATTCAAAATCAATGTCCTTTACTCGTATCAAAAAACCAGTTAGACCATTGGGAGATGATATTAATGGCATCGTTATTTCTGAACTCATGGTCATCAATCCGTAAGAGTGAATAAACCCAAGCAGGTTTTCGTGGACAGGTAAATAAGTAAGGTTTTGCATCGAAAATAAAATTAGATTTTATCAATTTTGAATAATCGTATAAGTATTTTTTTTCAAATCTGTGTATTCAATCATTAAAACTCGTACGTGAAAGATGGTGGAGCATCAACGTAAAAAACAAATCCAAAATAAAATTCGATAAATTTTTAATACTGATTGAACTTTACAAAACTATCATTAAACGACACAGCAGTAAATAACCTTTTACACCCTAAAAGCCGAATGATATAAGGCCATTATTACAGCCAACTACCGTTTAGTAAAAAAAAATAACCTTTTATACACACGGCTGATTATATTATGAGGCTGAAAACAAAAAACAAGTTGGTGTGGCGTGACTAAAATCTTAATTATTATTAAATACATTCCTCGTTTGGCTACCAAAACTAAAACAGACTAAATCGAAAATATAAGTTTTCAGCTAATAGTATATTTGAGAAATTAATTTTGGAGATAGTTTTCAATCTTCCCTTTTCCAATCCCTATCTACCAATTCCATTTGTATCATTTTTTTCAAATGAATTAATTACAACTTTTGGGAATTCTAAAACGAACGATTAATAAATTCTTTTAGAGTATGATGGGTCATAAACATTTTTGTTTATATGATACAATTTTAAATACTTCATAATACATTGATCCTGCCGCAAGAGAAGTCTATTTGATGAAGAACAATTGATGGCTGTGCAAATAGAATAGTCTTAACCTACGTGGCGATAAAAAAGTATTTACAGAAGAATGGGTATTAGATATTGGAAACAAATTAGGTATTGAGTGGGCCAAAACAAAATTCATGAGAGTAGGGCATCCGTAATAAAACCCACATTAAAGAGGTTTGGCAATAGTAAAAGCATTATTTGACTTGATTACTTACATAAAGTAGAAATGATTCTGTTTACTTTTGAAAGTATACGTTGTTCACATGGATAAACAATGATTATGTATTGAGATTAAAAGGA
>JAZKDE010000138.1:33562-78550 GCA_040387735.1 Bacteroidota bacterium | reverse complement strand
CATGCGAGTAGCCTTTTCGGGTATTTGCGACCCCATGAAAATTGAAGATGGTTTACGGGGAATTTTGCCCGATACTGCCAATATTGACTTATCAACCAAGCAAGTAAAAGACGTAGTAGTTTTAGTCACGAAAGAACATCATTGTCTTTCGGATTTATTGATTAGAAACCAGTTTAAAGACTTGCCTTTCAATATTTTAGCGGTGGTTGGCAATCATGATATTCTACGAGATTTGACCGAAAAATTCAATATTCCATTCCATCATTTACCAGCCGAAAACATCACTCGTGCCGAACACGAAAAACAGATAGAAGAATTAGTCAAAAGTTATTCACCTGACTATCTGATACTTGCCAAATTTATGCGCATTTTAACTTCGGAATTTACCGCAAAATTCAACAAAAAAATCGTCAATATCCATCATTCATTTTTACCCGCTTTTATCGGAGCAAATCCCTACAAACAAGCGTATCAACGTGGCGTAAAAATCATTGGAGCAACGGCTCATTTTGTTACGGACGATTTGGATGAAGGTCCAATTATTTTTCAAGATATTACCCGTGTAAATCACACAAAAAATGCCTTAGAAATGGCCCAAGCTGGCCGAGACGTGGAGAAAATTGTATTGGCAAAAGCTTTGAAACTGGTCTTGGAAGATAGGGTTTTTATTCATGGGAATAAGACGATAATATTTGAGTAGTATTAATCATAAAAAGAGCAATCATGCCGCCACATAATTGCTCTTCATAATTGAGTGAGTAGAGCCGCCACTCTACTCAACCCAAGTAAAAGTGAATAGAATCGCTTTTACTTCTTTTAAATTATACTTTTGTAAATATCTGTAATAGTTAATCCTTAATAACGTAACCAAAGTTAATTCTATTTCCTTTAGATTCGTCCAATAGAAAGGGAGACAAAAAGGGGACTTCTTTGATTTATTTATTTCCACAAAATTTACATTATCACTTATCTCTAAATTACTTCATTGAAAAGAAAAATTTATTTTGGGCATTATTTTTACCTTTCTTTTTAAATTATGAAATGTTTTCTAATACTCCTATCTATGCTATTTTACGGCATTAGTAGTTTTGCTAATTCTTCTAAAATTGATAGTATTCAAGCGGTATATCTCAAAGCAAAAGGAAATACAAAGATTGATGCCGCCATTGATTATGCGAGAAAGCAACCTATTTCTGATTCAACTAAGGCAATACTTTTGTTCAGGGAAGCACTATCTCAATCCCAGAAATGTAAATACACTAAAGGTGAAATTAGAGCTTTTCATTGGTGGGGTTGGTATTATTTTGAAAACTTGCATAATCCCAATAAAGCCATTCCATTATATCGGAATGCTATTACGTTAGCATTAAAACATAAAAACTATGATGAAGCTTTTTGGGTTTATGCCATTCTAAAAGATGTTCACGTATTTTCCTCTGATTTCACAACTGCCATTAATCTTCTAAACGAAGAAAAAGACTTTGTTGAAAAGGCTAAACTCAATAAATATTTACCTGCTATTTATGTTGGTTTACTACAATGTTATGGAGGAGTTGGAGATTTTGAAAAAGCCCATGAAACCTTTAATCAAGGTTTTACTTTATCAAAACAGATAAATGATACACACACGATTTGGTTATTACTGACAACCATGTCGGAGATAAAACTACAAGAAAAAAAAATAATCCCGTCACTTGCGTATTTAAACAAAGCCATTCAAGTTGGTATCAAAACAAAGGAATATTATAATATTCTAAATTTACAGTCGAAGGTTAATTTACTGATAAAACTTAATCAGCTTATTGAAGCGGAAGCATTGTGTTGGAGCATCCAGAAAAAAATGTCAACGATTGAGTCATTTGAATTTGTTGGGACAAATAATGCGTCATTGAGTTACATCTATTTAGCCCGCAAAGATTATGCAAAAGCTCTCGGCTATGCCTTAGCGTCGTATCGAGAAACACAAATTGCTGGTAATGAACAAAATCTTATCAAATTAGATAGCACTTTATTTATCATTTACAAAAATTTAGGAGACTTTGACAATGCGTTCAAATATAGTAGTCACTTTATTGAACTTAACGAAAAACTTTTCTCAAAGGAAAAAATAAAGCAGTTCCAAAATGTACAGTATCGTCATTATATGGACAAAAAACAAAAGCAAATTGAGGCTGAACAGCGGATTAAACAAGCGTATATTCTTATTTCTATTATACTACTTTTTATACTAATACTCGCTACAATTATTTTTATTATCAAGCAAAAAAATAGCTTTCTTCAAGTTAAACTATTGGATGAAACCACCAAGCATGAAGAACAAAAACGGGAAAAAATGCAAATTGAGATAGACAGTAAAATCCGAGAACTAACTTCTATGGCGATGGTTGCAGACCAAAAAAATGTACTTTGGCTAAATGTTAAACATAAATTAGAAGAAAAACTGAATGAAATACCCAACATTTCAGAGAACGACAGTAAAGCTCTGCTAAAAATTGTTGCACAAAATACTGATAATCAGCATGAATGGGATATTTTCAAGATTCATTTTGAACAAGTTCACCCTCATTTTTTCACTATTTTAAGTAAACTTTCTCCTAATCTTACGCAGTTGGAGCTACGTCAATGTGCCTATATTAAAATCAATCTCAGCCCTAAACAAGTTGGAAATCTTTTAAATATTACGCCCGATGCAGTCAAAAAAGCCCGTATGAGAATTAAGAAAAAGCTCAATCTCTCGGCAGAAGATAGTTTGAGTAAATTTATCTCATCGTTGCACGACGTTTGATAGGATTTGTAACACAAACTGAAGTCTGTGTTACAAAACACTTCCATACATAATTTACAAAATTCCTTGCTCCACAGATTCATTCAGCAGGCTTTCTGTATAATTCCAAATCGTTTCAGAGCCTTTCTTAATGCTTTTTGCGGTATCAAATACTCTTTCGTAGCTAACATTAAATTCTGTCCAAGTACCACCCTGATTTGAGGCATTTTGCAATAAAGGTTCAAATCTATCCATTGATTTGGCAAACTTGGCTTCGTTGGTTTGCCCCGCTTCAAATTCCTCCCAGATACTAATAAATTCATCAGCTTGTTCGGTTGGCAATATCCCAAAAATACGTTTTGCCGCAATGGTTTCTTCTTCGGTATTTGAGTGATTTTTAGTGGTATCATGTAGAAAAACGTCCCCCGTATCAATCTCAACAATATCGTGAATTAAAACCATCTTCAACACTTTTAATACATCAATGGGCGTACTTGAATGTTCTGCTAAAACAAGTGTCATCATAGCCAAATGCCAACTATGTTCGGCATCATTTTCGTGTCTATCACTATTAAATAACTTAGTTTTTCGTTGAATATATTTAATTTTATCAATCTCTTTGATGAAGTTTATTTGCTTTGATAATCTATCTAAAGACATATTTTGGCTAATTTTTAGGTTTTATACTTTTGTTTTTACAAAGGAAAGGCTAATTTCATCTCTTTGAAAGGACAATTGTCCAACCTGTAAAAATGATACGACAAAACAAAGAATTACTCAATTATGTCATGAAACTTCACCAATCGGAAGCGAATAATGCTGTCATTGAGCAGACATTTACCCCAAAACAACAAATTATCCAGCATGGCAAACAGGTAATTTACGTTTGCATCTTCAAAAGTGGGATTGCTAAATGCTTCTTGACCGAGGATAATGGAAAAGAGTTTATAGAAGAGTTTTTTGGCGAAGGCGAGATTGTGGGAGAAATAGAAGTTATTAACGAACATTTGAGCGTGGCGAATATTGAAGCTATTTCAGATTTAGTAGTTTATAAAATTAAAAAAGATACTTTTAATAGATTATTGGAAAGTGATAAAACATTTAATCACTTGATTCTAAAAGCATTATCTTCCAAAATCCACTACAAAGCCATTAGGCATTCGTATAATCAATCTCATCCAGTAGAGTCAAATTTATTGCGACTCAAAAAAGATTTTCCAGACTTTATCAGTGCGATTCCTAAACAGGATATTGCCAATTATTTGGGAATTACTCTGAGAAGTTTGAACAGAACGTTAAATGATTTGAAAGTAAAAGGGATATTTTAGGACAAACAAAAACGCCTCAATCTTGCGAATGAGGCGTTTTTGTTTATATTTCTTTATAAATCTATTTCAGTTGAATCACTTTGAATTCTGTACGACGGTTAGCAGCGTGCTGTTCTTCAGTACATTCTACACCATCAGCACATTCGTTCAATAATTGTGATTCTCCGTATCCAGATGCTTCCAAACGACTGGCTGAAATACCACGTTTTACCAAGTATTTCTTAACCGCCTGTGAACGTCCTTCGGAAACTTTTTGGTTGAATTCAGTTGTGGCACGGCTATCCGTGTGCGAACGAATTTCAACTCTCATGCCTTTGTAACGCTTCAACATTATGACTAATTTGTCTAATTCACGAGAAGCATCGGCACGAATATTACATTTACCATAATCGTAGTAAATATTTTCAATCGCTACTACATCACCTTCTTCAAACATACTCAAGTTGGCATTGATGGTTTTTGGTCCACCTTTACCCAATTTCTTGATTTTGTTGCCACGAGAACCGAAGTTTTCTTTAGCCGCTTCAATTGAATAATCACAACCTTCACAAATATCAAATTGGTATTTTCCATCTGCCCCAGTCACAAAACTTTGAACAGAACCATCACATTCGTTTTTCAAGGTAACATTTACCCCACTCAATGGACGTTTGTCTTTATTAGCCGTTACACGTCCACGAATCGTTTTTGTTACTGGACATGGTACTGCATTTCCAGTTGTTCCTTGATAACCCTGCGTTCCACCATCTACAACAGTACCCGTTTCAGTGGTTGCGGTCGTTGATGAACCATCCGTGATGGAGGTGTTCCCTGTATTAGCAGTACTGTCAACTGCTAATTCTTTTACTCTTGACAATGGAATATCAAGGGTTGTTTGTTCATTATCCGTTTTCGTTGAGAATGCTACTGTATTTGCCTGATAACCTTCACGACTTGCTTTGAATTCAAAATCTTTGCCTTCTTCTAAACACATTTTGAATGTACCGTTAGAATCCGTTTTCTTCATTTCAGTATTACCATCCACTGTAACGGCTACATCCGCATTGTCTAAAGGCATTTTTGATTCTGCATCATAAACAATAACTTGTATTTCTTGGCAATCTGGTTTTTCGTCACACTCACGAGTGAAACGATAAATATCATCATCTGTTCCTCCACGTTTACGGTTAGAAGACAAATAGCCCATTTTACGTTCTCCATCAGCAATGAAACCGAAGTCATCTTTGCTTGAGTTTACGGGAGTTCCTAAATTTTTAATTTTACCTTTTAATTTTGAACCATCCGTTAATTGTGCATAGAAAATATCTAAATCACCCAAACCAGGATGTCCATCAGAAGAGAAATAAAGGTTACCTCTTTCGTCCACGTATGGAAACATTTCGTTTCCTGCAGTATTAATTTCTGGTCCTAAATTTACGGGAGTTCCAAATGTTCCGCCGTTATATTGAACTACATAAACGTCCGTTCCACCAAAACCTCCTGGCATATCCGACACAAAGTACATCAATTTATCGTCTTTCGTTAACGAAGGATGGCCCGTTGAATATTCGTCACTATTGAAAGGGACTTCTTTAATATTTGCCCACTGACCTGCTCCTTTGTCTTCACCAGCATAAATTTTCAACTTATTGATTTTATCAGAAGAAGTCTTGAATTTACCGTTATTGAAGTTATTTCTTGTAAAAATGACCTTTTTACCATCACTTGTAAAAGTCATCGGACCTTCGTGATATTTAGTATTCAGTGACTTACTAAATTTTGAAGTTTTAGTTGTTGGTGTTTCGGTATAACCATATCCTTGGTAAATATTTGTTCCGCCAAAAGTTCCTACCGTTTTGGTATCGTTAGCAGTTGGTGCAGTATATTCATCAGAACCTACTAAACTTTCATTTCCCCTTGATTTTGTTTTATTGGCATCAGCACCACCCAAACCAGCTGCCGAAGAAGTCAACGAACTTATATCACTAAGGTAATACATATCCAAGAAACGAGAATTATCCCAACAGAAAACCCGTTTTAGACCCGTTCCTTCAGTACGGCCTGAGTTAAAAACCAAACCATTTTTGTAGTACATTGGGCTGAAATCAGCCTTATCAGAGTTGATAGAAAGGTAATCAACTTTATAACAAGTGGCATTTTTGTTCAAAGACTCTACATTTTTGTACAGTTTTTGAAACCCACCACTACGTTTATCCGCAGCTTCTACTTTTGAATATTTTTCATAAGCATCCTGAGCATCTTTATACTTACCATTTGAAGCCAACGCTTGGGCATAGTACAAATACGCTTTCGAGGCGTCACCTGAAAGTTGAGAGCCTCCGCTGATTAATTCTCGATAAACACGCTCTGCATTTTGCGTATCACGAATTTGGCGATAGGCATAAGCCAATTTCAAACGAGCTGACTGCTTTTCTGAATCGGAAAGTTTTCCCTTCAATACCTGCTCAAACATTTCGGCAGCGTTGAGGTAGCTCATTTTGTTAAATTCATACTCAGCATCTTTCAGTGACTGAGAGAAAGTTTTAACAACTACCAACAAAGCAAGCACAAGCATTAGTCCAGTTTTCTTCAAATTAATCATCGTTTTAAGAAAGTTTTACTACGTTTTTTGAGGCGGGAATTATTGTATCTTATCAGTTATCAGTTATCAGTTATCAGTTATCAGTTATCAGTTATCAGTTATCAGTTAAAATGAAGTGGTGGGGAAAACGATAAGTTCCAATAAATTACTTTAATTTTTACCGACCGACTACTGTTAACTGGTTACTGCTGACTGTTCACCGTTTATTGCGACCTTTTTTTTATCTACTGCTAACTGTTTGAACTATTTTCTGATAAATTATTTACTTTTAATTGCTAACTGTTTACAGCTAACTGATTAAAAGTATCTCGGTGTAAGAATCTTAGCTTTACGATAGCCGAATTCATAGCGAAGCATTACTTCATGTGAACCACCTTGTTTACCTTTCAAGCCATTAATCATGAAATCATAAGCATAGCCTAAACGAAATTGGTCAGTTGCTTGAATTTCGAGCATTCCAATGGCTGCATCTCCGTTAAGATTGTTGAAAGGAGAGTTAAAGTTTTTATTATTTGTTCTCCATGAACCTCCGATAGCAATACGGTCTTTAATCCAAAGATTTAAGTTGAAGTCAAAGGCGGCAGCGTCACGAGTAGCTTTTGCTAAAATTGACGGTTTCAAAGCTAATGAACGA
Organism: Bacteroidota bacterium; assembly: GCA_040387735.1. Lineage (GTDB taxonomy): Bacteria > Bacteroidota > Bacteroidia > Cytophagales > Spirosomataceae > Arcicella. The sequence goes on along the minus strand of JAZKDE010000138.1, from coordinate 71,243 downwards.
CCTAAAGGCAATACAAAACCCATCATTAAAAAATAATGACGTTCTTGACGAGCCACAGAATCACTTGATTTAGTAGCTTCACCATCTTTAAAACGATTTTGAATAAGGCTTGGGCATGAAAGACCGATATATCCACGGTCATTACTCAAATACAAACCAACCCCAGCATTTGGAAGCCATTTACTGATATTACCAGAAAAGGCAGGGTCAGAATCTGTACCACTTAATGTACGTTGAACTCCGATTAGATTTCCTGTTAGGTTAGTCACTCCTCCTTGAACACCCATTGATAAAGTTGTTCTTTGAGAGACCTTCACACGATACGCATACGAAAGATAGACTCCAGTATTTTTAAAAGCACCAATTTGGTCATTATATGCTTGTAAACCAATACCAACTTTTTCCTTCTTGATTGGCATATCAATGGTGAAAGATTGAGTAGTAGGAGCTCCCTCTATGTTCACCCACTGTTGGCGATATAGCCCAGTCATACTCAATACATCTCTGCTACCCGCATAAGCAGGGTTTACAGCCAACATATTGAACATATACTGCGAGTATTGAACCTCTTGCTGTGCATGAACGGTTTGAACACCTGCCAGCGTAGCGAAAGCCAGTGCTGTCATGTATCGAACTCTTGAAAGCAAACCTTGGAGTTTCATGTGATAAAATGTTTAAATGATTTTAATGTTTTGTAAGGACAGGGGCAGTTCATCAGTAATCAGTGACTCTATGAGTCGTGAAATAAAAACTACGCCTTTCCTCGATGGACTTTCCCTTTATTTTACCCCTGACAAGTTTTTATACTTGTCAGGGGTTTTACTTTATTTACTATCTTGAAATTGTGATGTATCTAACCAATGGAGTTGTATCAACTTTCTCTCCAGTAGCTTTCTTCGAGCGAATTACAGAGTAGAAGTAAGTTCCATCTGGTAATCCTTGACCATCTCCGACAACTTTCACACCTTGGTTAGCTGCTCCTGCCCAGTCATTTTTATAGTCATCGCTTGCGTAAACTACTCCACCCCAACGGTTGAAGATAATTAACTCAACTTTTTCATCGTCTTTAATTCCTTGAATGACAAACTTATCATTGATACCGTCACCGTTAGGAGAGAAACCTTGTGGTATAAACAATGCTGAGAGAACTACACCTTTACAGAATATTGGTGTTGGTGCTGCTTCATCTGGCTTTCCATCTCCGTTAAGGTCTGGTTTGATACCATTCACTGAAATATCCGACGTTGTTTTAGTTGGGTCGATTGAACTCACTGCTTTGGCAATGGCTTGTGTAAATATGGTATCGTTCACTGGTCGTTTGATATTGACCATGTATGCTACCACAATGCTATCTCCTACTGCTAAGAATGTGCTATCGGCTTTTGTAAGCGTAGAATCAGTGCTTCCGTTGAACGTTGTACTGATAATCGCATTACCTCTAATTACCCTTGGCGTTCCAACTAATTTCCATGATTCTGCTTGCTTACCGATGGTATTTTCGATGTTAGTACATAGACGTACTTTACTCAAATTAACCTTTCCGTAGTTCTTCGCAACCATTACTAAAGTTACGTTGCAAGTGCTATCAGCTAATGGAATTGTATCTGTTACCGCTGCTAAAGCTAAACCGATTGATACTTCATTAACCGTTATGCTCTTCAATTGTACTGGCGTTGCTACATTATCATTCGTTGGATCTTTATCTCCATTTGTATCTGGATTATTTCCGTTCGTTGAAATGTCTTTATAAGTTGCATTATCTGTACCTTTTGCCGTACCAACTGCTACGTTATTGAAGATATTTTCTGTATCTGTTGAACCTGCCGTGTTAACTCTTACCGTCAAATCAATTACCGCAGTATCACCTTTTATTAAAGTTGATTCTCCAGGGATTAACAAGTCAGTGTTTGCACCTTTACCTGTATAGCTTGGGTTAACTTTCAATCCTGGCGTTGCAATGATTATTGGCGTACCAACGATTACTGCACCTTTAGCTGTAAATACTGCATCAAGGCTATCTTTAACACTCAATTGCGTAATTGCATTAGCTCCCATATTCACCACTCGGATTCTATAAGGAACCGTCCAGAACGTTGTTGAATCGTTTTTCAAGGCTGTTACTACTACTTCTTTCGCTAAACCGATTCTTGTATTTGGTAAGTCAAAACGTAATACTGTTCTGCTTGGCGTTCCATTTACATTCGAGCCATCACTTGATTTCGCTGTAATAATAGTGTTATCTGATTTCTTACCTGTTACGGTGGCTTGGCTGAAGAATGGTCCTTTATTTCCATTCAAGGTAACTTTCACTACATATTTCACAGTATCAGATGCACCTGGCAACATGAAGCTACCCACTTTAACTAAACTTGAATCAGTTTTACTAAACGTATCATTTACAATCAAATTTGTACTTACACCTGTGTTTGGTTTTCCTACAATCTCACAAGTTACTGGAGTTTTGAAGGTATTTGCTAAGTTGCTTGTTAAGGTTACATTTCTCAAAGTATCCTTGCAGAAGTTCTTCGCAATTAAACGGTAGGTTACATTATAAACACCATCCGAAACTTTCGCTGTATCAATTACTGCCATTGCTAAGCCCAGTTTACAATCAGGTACGATAACTGTATCTTTCACTGTAATAGTTGCTGTACTTGCGTTATTATTAGTAATCAAATCCAATTTACTTGAGTTACAGATTCTAATCTTGTTGACGATTGTACCAGCAGAAGTTGCTTTCGTTACATAAGTGAATGTACGAGTGCGGCCTTTACTGATTGTATCAACTGCAATTGTTAAACTATCACCTGCCTTTACGATACCAGTTCCTGACACGAATGTTAAACCAGTTGGTAATGGATTACACAATTGTACATTTTTCGCTTTACCTGCTCCATTATTAGTCAATGTTACGGTATAAGTTACGTTTTCGTCTTTGTTATAAGTTGCTTTATTTGCCGTAATTAACAATCCTAAATCTGCGTAAGTTGTATCACTTGCAGGTACTAATATTACCGTTGCAACATTGTTTGTCAAGACTGAATCGACAGGTGTTGTTTTGGTGATTTTAGCTGTGCTACTAATAACGGTATCTTTCAAGACTTTCGCTTTGTAAGTAAATGCTTGCGAAGCTCCTACTGGAATTGTTGCAATTGCTACTCTCAAAGTATCTCCTGTTCTGGCAGGGTCTCCTGATACAAAACTTAATTGTTTCGGTAATAAGTTATCAATAACTACATTGGTTGCTGCATTCGGTCCATTATTTTTCACGGTGATAGTGAAGGTTACTTCATTATCAATCGCAATCAATTGTTTGTCAGCCGTCAATGTTAATGCTAAGTCAACTTTGTTACTTCCAGTATTTACAGTACCCGTTGTATCTCCTGTAATCGTTACGAATGAGAAGTTATTATTTCCTACATTGTCTATTAATGAATTAACTGAAACGGTATTCGTTACGTTAGTTTTCACATTCATTGTCGCTACGTAAGCATACGTTTTAGTTTGTCCTTTTTCTAAAGAATCAAGACTTACCGTAATTGCTCCCGAAGTAAGCGTCTGGCCTGTTGAGCTTGAAACGAATGTCATTCCTGTTGGAATTGGATTCGTTAACACAACCTGTTTAGCTGTTGCTGGACCATTGTTTGTCAATGACAATAAGAAGTTAACACTATCTCCAACTTTCGCTTTTGATTTATCTGCTGTAATTACTACCGCTACGTCAGCTACTGTGTTATTAACTTTTCCTTGATTGATAGTTGTTGTACCCGCACCTGAACCGTTGTTATTACTTGGATTAGGGTCAGTTGTGGTACTTGTTCCACCAACAGCCACTTTCGTTTCAACATCTGTATTCAGGATAGCTTTGTAGGTATAGACTTTAACATCTCCTTTTATTAAGCTATCAATCGTTGCAGTTAACAAGCTACCCGTTTTCGTCAAACCTCCCGTCTGCGTTAAGTAAGTCAATGTTCCAGGAACTACCGAGAAGATACTAATACCTTTCGCAGTTTTTGGCCCAAGGTTCGTAACCGTAATGGTTGTTGTTATGGTATCACCTTTTGCATAAGTTGCTTTGTCAGTTGTAATCGTAATTACTACGTCTGCACCTTCTGTTGTAGTGGTTGTTCCAATTACGATTGTTGCACCACCTGAACCTGAACCATTATTGTTCGTTGGATTAGGGTCGGTACTTGTACTTGTACTTGCAGCCGTTATCGTTGACGTTCCATTACCAGTTACTTTAGCAGTGTAAGTATAAACTTTCACACCGTCTTTCACTAAACTGTCAAGTGAGCCAGCTAATACGTTTCCAGTTTTTGTCAAACCACCTGTTTGTCCAATATATTCCAAGACTGATGGAAGTGTTGAACTTACGTTAATACCTTTTGCCGTTTGTGGACCAAGGTTTTTAACAGTAATAGTCGTCGTTACGATGTCACCTACTGCATAATTAGATTTATCAGTTGTTACTGTAATTTGTACATCTGCACCAGTTGGTAAAGTTGGGTTGATTGTTACCGAACCATTCGTTCCTGTTCCGTTATTATTGTTTGGATTAGGATCTGGATTATTCGATGTACCCGTTCCACCTATTACTACTGGACCTGTTCCGTTAAGAACTGATTTGTAGATGTAAACTTTCACTCCATTTTTAACCAAACTATCCAATTTACCCGTTAACACTTTTCCAACGATTGTCAAACCGCCTGTTTGTGCAACGTAAGTCAATTTATCAGGTACTGTCGTTGAAACTGTTACGTTTTTAGCCGTGGCAGGTCCAAGATTTCTTACCGTAATGGTTGTCGTTACGGTATCACCTACTGCGTAATTTGTTTTATCAGTTGTGATTGTTACTACGATGTCAGACGAGTTTGCTGATGGTACAGTAACCGTAGATGAACCACCTGGGTTACTACCATTATTGTTGTTCGGATTCGGGTCTGGGTTGTTTGATCCTCCTGTTCCACCAACCGTTACTGTAGTTGTTGTTCCAGAAATCTTACCTACCCAAGTGTAAACCTTCACACCACCGCTAATTAAACTATCTAATGTTCCGTTCAACAAGTTTCCAGTTCTTACTAATCCACCTGTTTGCGACACAAATGTCAAACCTGTTGGAATTGGTGCTGAAACTGTTACACCCTTAGCCGTTGCTGGCCCGTTATTTTTCACAGTAATCGTTACTTTCACTGTGCTATCAAGAGCGATATTATTCTCAGTTACTACCGTAATCTGAATATCCGCATCCGTTGGAGAAGAAATGTCTCCTTTATTCTCAATCGTAATTTTTGTACTTAATGAGTAACAACCTTGTGCTGATTTGTAACAAGCGTAGAAGATACCCGCACCCACTGCACTCGGGTTCGCTACAGTTGTTGAGCTTGAACTTGCTCCTGTTTTGAATACCAATGTTGCTCCTTGTGGTGTATTACTTACTACCAATTTATTCAAGTCAATGGTTGTTCCTCTATCAATTTTCACACTATTCGCTACTGGTGCTATCGGTATTGATAATAAATTTACCGATGCCGTATCTGATTCAATTGAACAACATTTGTTAGCGTCAACCAATTTGAAGTAATAATCTCCAGTGCTTTTAACCGTTACACTTCTTGTCGTTGCGAATGGTGTTGTCGAGCCAACTTTAAACCACATATAAGCGTATCCAGCGTTAGCGGTCAAGGTTACAGAGTCCGTTCCACAAGCATTCAAGCTACCAGTTACTGCTACGAGTGGTTTGAATTTAACCCCTTGCATGGTCAATACCATTGTATCAGCTTTTGCTACGCATGGACCAGTTCCGTCTGGGTCGTTAGTTGTAATAATCAATTTAACCGTTCCAGCTAATACATCTGCTAATGATGAGCGATAAGTAGCCGTTGGATTTAATGGATTATCAAATGAACCACTACCAGTTGTTTTCCAAGTAATGTTGGTTGCTGCACCGCCGAATGTTCCACTCAATTTGTATATTTTCTCTGCACAAATTGTAGCATCTGCACCTGCACTTACCGTAGCTGGTGTTTTAGCACAATCTTTTGGCGTACAATCTGTATTGATATATGTATTAATCACACCAGGAGAAGAATAACATCCTGTTCCTGTTTTTTCAAATACATAATAAGTACCAGTAACTACTGCGTTTGGATTTGTTACCAAAGGTGACGATGGTAATATCCCTGTATGGAATTCAAACGTTCCGCCTGCTGATAAACTTGATGTTACACCTGATGCTAAATCTACCGTTAAGAATGGACAAACGTTGTTCAAGTTTTTAGTTTTAGGAGTTGCAATACCTGCTCCTACTGTAACTGTAACTTCATTTGATTTACCACTTTCACACTTATCTAATTTACAGATTGCGGTATATTTAGTAGTTGCATTTGGTTTTGCTGTAATTACATTTCCTACTTGTCCATCATTCCAAACAATTGTTCCTGTACAATTTGTGGCAGTCAATGTTATTTGAATTCCTTGACAAATTGATGATGCGTTACAAGTGATAGATGGTGCAGGAGGATTACCCACGTTCACCGTTGCTACACTTGATGCGGCTGAAGTACAAGTTCCAATAGTACAAGTAGCTGTATAATCGGTTGTTTTAGTTGGAGCAGCCGTGATGATTGTTCCAGACTGTCCGTCCGACCATTTAACTGTTCCTTCACATCCCGAAGCAATCAAGGTAATTGTACTTCCTGCACAAATTGTACTTGTTGCACACGAGATTGTTGGTACGGTTGGTATTGTCACAGTTACTGTTACTTTATTCGATTCTGGACTGTTACAAGTTCCCAATTTACAAACTGCACTGTATGTTGTTGTTGAGTTTACTGTTTCAGTAATTGATGTTCCTGTTTTACCATTCGACCAAACTACTGTTCCTGAAGTACAACCTGTCGCAGTCAATACTACTGAACCTCCTGCACAGACACTCGGTGGTATTGAAGTAATTGTTGGTGCATCTGGCGTTCCAACCTTCACCGTTACTGGTTCAGATGTTTTAGCTTCTCCACAACCTTCTACCTTACATTGTACCGAGTAGATTGTTGTTACACTTGGTTTAACAGTAATACTCGTGGTTGTTGCTCCTGTGTTCCACAACAATGTTCCGTTGCAATTATTAGCAGTTAATACCACTTCCGCACCTGAACAAATTTGTGTATTTGTTGGCGTAATATTCGGAGTTGTTGCTCCTGGTAACACTGTTACTTTCACACTTGCTGAGGCATCTTTTGCACAAGCAATACCTGTACAAGTTGCAGTGTAAGTAGTTGTTAGACTTGGAGTTACTTTGATGCTTGCACCAGTCAAACCTCCTGTCCATGTTACTGTTCCACCTGTACAACCTGCTAATGTTAAGGTCACTTCTGTACCAGCACATATTTTATCATTACTTGCAGATGCTGTCAAGTTCAAGACAGTTGCTGGATTAACCGTAATTTTCTTTTCGTTTGATTTAACACTTTCACAAGTATTAGTTACACAAGTTGCAGTATAAATAGTTGTTAAACTTGGCTTAACCGTGATTGATATTCCTGTGCTATTGTCAGACCATTTAACCGTTCCACCTTCGCAACCTGCTGCAGTTAAGGTTACACTTTCTCCTGCACAAATTTCGGTTTTAATACATGAAATTACTGGTGCTGGGCCGGCTGTATTTACTTTGACAGCTAACTCATTTGAATTATCAGATTTACAAGTCGTTGATTCACAAGTTGCTGTATATTTAATATCTACCGTTGGCGTAATTGTTCTTGGTGAACCAGTTACTCCATCCGACCATTTTACAGTTCCATTACATCCATTAGCCGTCAAGGTTATTGACTGACCAGCACAGATTATTAATTTATCTGCTGTAATGGTTGGTTTAGCAAAGTCGGTAACGGTGATGCTTCTCTTAATTGAGTTCTCACTAACACAAGTTCCGATTGAACAAGTTGCGGTATATGAAGTTGAAACCAATGGTTTAACCGTAATCACAGAGCCTTTTTGACCATCCGACCATGTTACCACGCCACTTTCACAACCAGTTGCAGTTAATTCTACTGTTGAACCTGCACAAATTGTTGATGTTCCCGAACTCACAATTGGAGGAGCTGGATTTACCACTTGTACGGTTACTGGTGCTGATTTATCAGAACTACAAACGATTGAGCTACAAGTAGCCGAATACGTTGTCGTTGTGGTTGGTTTAACAATAATTGTTGCACCTGTTAACGTTTTATCTCCGTAATACCAAGTTACTTTTCCTGTACAACCTTCGGCCGTTAATGTTGCTGTTCCACCCGTACAAACGATTAAATCGGTTGTTTTGATTGTTGGTATTGCGATTGGTGTCACCGTTAATACAAATCCTGCCGAAGCATCACTTGTACAACCGTTTACAGAACAAGTTGCTGTATAAGTTGTCGTAATTGTTGGGAATACCGTGATAGTCGTCGTTTCTTGGCCTGTACTCCATTTCACTTGCCCGTTGCAATTAATCGCAGTCATTGTGATTGTTTCACCTGGGCAAATTTCACCTTTTGCACAAAGAATTTCTGGTGCTTTTGGTTTTGGTGTTACAATTACATCTACTGTTGCTGCTGGGCTTACACAATCGTATTCTTTACAAACTACTTTATATGTTTGTGACACTGTTGGACTAACTGTGATTGATGGACCAGTTTGTACTGGTGATGTTTGCCATTCTACTACTCCTGCACAACCTGTGGCTGTTAAGGTAGTTGACTCCCCTGCACAAATTTTGCTTGGTGAAGCAGATGCTAATGGAGCATCTACCACAATCACTTTTACTTCTACTGAATTTGATTGCTCACTTTTACAGTTATCTTTCTTACAATAAACCGTATAATTTTGGTTTGTTTTTGGACTTACTGTAATGCTACTTGTACTTCCTCCGTTACTCCATACAAATTCAGAACCTACACAACCTGTTGCTGTCAATGTAATACTTCCTCCTAAACAAATAGTTTTTTGAGTACATCCACAAGCAATAACTGGTTTTTCAAGATTACAAACCAATGTTGAATTAATATCGACACTGTCATCATCATCTTCATGTTTTGTCGAGGCGTTGCCCGGTGTTGAATCAGGGTCTTTCTGGTCTGACTTACTAACTTCTGCTAAATTGGTAATTTTACCATCTGCAATAACTTTCGCTTTGAAAGTAAATACTGCCGATGCTCCTTTAGCAATACTTGCTACTGAACCCGTCAATACTCCCGCACTTTCAGTCAAAGTAGATGAACTTACATAAGTCAATCCTACTGGTAATTTATCTTTTACTTCAACGTTTGTTGCTGTATTTGGACCAGCATTCAATACCGTAATGGTATATTCAACTTCATCACCTACATTAACTACTGACTTGCTAACTGTTTTTGTCAAACTCAAATCTGCAATGTCAACAACATTAATTGTTACCGTTGATTTGTTATTATCTTTTTTAGTTGGGTCTTCGTTAGTACCTGATATTTCGGCAGTATTTACTATCGAACCAATTTTATTTAATGTTACTTGAATCAAAAGGGCTTTTGTCGAACCTTTTGTCAAACTACCGATAGTCCATACACCCGTTGTGCTGTTATACTCTCCCGTTGGTGTTGAACTTACATAAGTAGCTCCCGCAGGAAGAATATCATCAACTTTAACATCAAGTGCATTGGCTGTTCCAATATTCTGTGCTTCAATTGAATAAGTAGCTGTTTGACCTAATAAATAATTTGGTGTTGTAATTACATCAGGTGTATAAACCTTTTTGATTACGGCTAAATCTGTCAAACACTTCTTAACTATGAATGAAATTGATGAACGCTCGCTAACACACCCTTCTGGCGTAGTTGCCTCCGCATAGTAAGTAAATGTTCCTTCTGAAGTAGGAGTTACCACAAAACCATTTTCATTTGCTGTTCCAAGTGAAGTTGTACTTGTTAAAGTAGCGTACCATTTAACCGTGTTTCCTTGACTTACAGCAAATAATTTATTACTATCTCCTAAACAAACCACAGCATCACATCTCAAACTGGTTGGAGCAATTGGTTTGGCTTTGATAGTTAAAATAGTCTTAGCCGATGCTGCAATACATTTAGGATCAGCTCCGTCTGGGTCATTCGTTGTAAATGTAAGTTCTACTGAACCCTTCGTTACATCAACTGTAGATGGGGTATATTTTGCCAATAAACTTGTGGCATTATCAAAAGCACCTGTTCCATTTGAAGTCCAAGTTCCACTTGAAGCACTACCGCCAATTACTGCTTGTAATTGAACTGGTGTTGTTGTACTTCCACAGATAGCAGCTAATGGAGTGATAGCCACAATTGCTGGTTCAATACAAGTACATGGATTAATTACTACTGTAACTGGAACTGCTCCGCTATAACAACCAGCCGTTGATTTTGCAAAAGCGTAATAAGTACCCGCACCTACTGCTGTAGTATTAGTGATAATTGCTGATGTTAAATCATTTGATGCGTGCCATTCAAGAGTAGTTCCTGTTGGAATTATTGTAACAGCATCCGCTAAATTAGCTGTTTGCAAATTCTTCGTACAATCATTTACGATTGAAGATTTAGCAATTGGATTTTCTGGTTTTGGATTAACTGTTACTATAACTGGTGTTCTAAGGCTTTCGCAAGAATTAGGCGTATTTCCAATAGTGCTTACGTAATAAGTTGTTAATATCGTTGGGGTTACCGTAACTGAAGACGTAGTAGCAAAAGGCGTTGTAGCAGTTAATGAAGTAAACCAGTGATATACTGGGTCACTAAGATTAGCTGTTCCTAAAATTGCCGAACCACCCGCACATATAGTTGCACCTGCAATCTGCGGCCCCGCAGGAGTTGTACCTACATTAAATTTAACACCTGTTACATCTAATGATGCACACAAGTTTTTAGTAGAAATTGTACTTACCAAATCTGTTGCTTTAGTAGTTCCTAAAACAATAGTTGATAAATCGAGGTAGCTACCATTTGCAGAATTACCATCAAATACTAATGTATGAATAGTATAAGCTCCTGCTCCACTTACAGTAAAGGTTGGCGTATTCGCTATTTGCTGAATTACTAAATTTACTCCTTGTGTTAATACATATTTTACCGAGTATCCTGTTGGTACAGTTGGTGATGTTGCTGTTGTGGCAGTCAATACGACTGAACCTCCTGTTGGTAGGCAGAAATTAGGCGTTGTTGTTGCCAAAGTTCCAGGATTAATATTACAGTCAGCTTTGATACCTGCATCAATTGTCAAATTATTACGACCAACATCTCCAAGTGGTTTTGTTACATCTATATTAATTACTCCTGAGAAGCCACCAATACCTGCATCTGAATCTTCAGTAGAAGTTCCAGTATTTGGTGTTACGAATGTCTTACCAGAAGGTAAAATAAATTTCACTTTATAAGCACCTGATTCTAAGCCACTAAATAAATATTGACCATTAGCACCAGTAGTTGTTGTCTGTAATTTTGTTGTGCCTGTTCCGTCGTATAATTCAACGGTTACACCTGACACACCTGTTTCGCCAACATCTTGTTTGTTGTTGCCATTAGCATCTGTCCAAACAAAATCTCCAATTGTTCCTTTATTTGGTATTAAACCTGCATCAACCGTAGGATTATTACGTGCTGGATCACCAATTGGTTTGGTTGTATCAATAGTGATAATGCCTGATTTTCCATCCGTCCCTGCATCTGAATCCGTAGAAGCTGTACCCGCTCCTGTTGGAGAGAATGTTGAACCAGTTGGTTTATCAAATACTACAATGTATTGACCTGCTACTACAATAAACTCATATTTTCCTGAGCCGTCAGTAGTCGATGTAGTAATAACGTTACCATTTTTATCTGTTAAAGTAACCTTAATGCCTGCTAAAGGTGTATCTCCACCATCTTGAATACCATTTCCGTTATTGTCATTGAAAACATAATCTCCAATAGAACCCAATGGAATAATACCCGCATCAATTTGTGGGTTATTACGAAGGGTGTCAGTAGCTAATTTGGTTACGTCAATATTAATAATTTGACTTTTTCCATTCGCTCCAACATCACTGTCTTTAGTGTCATCGGTTCCTTGATTTGCTTTCGTGAATTTGCTTTGTGCTGGTGATACAAATTCTACTTGGTATGCTCCCGAAGTTAAATTCCCGAAAGTATATTTACCGTTTGCATCAGTAGTAATTGACGTTTGAAAAGTTGTGCCTTTATATAAGTTAACAACTACGCCTGCAATTCCTGGTTCTCCTAAATCTTGAATGCCGTTTGAATTATCATCACGCCAAACAAAATCTCCAATTGAACCTAAATTACCAATTAAACCGGCATCAACATCTAAATTATCTTTGGCTTTACCTGTTCCTTCAACGTCAATAGGAATAACCGCAGAAAACCCATCAGTACCTGCGTCACTATCAGTTACATCTGTACCTGTGCTAACTTTTGAAGTGGTAAATGTTGAACCAGTAGGAAGTATAAATTTTACCTTATAATTGTCTGTGAATAATGAGTCAAATAAATATTTACCATTGGCATCTGTGATAGTCGAATCTAATTTCGTTACTCCATCTGCCTTATATAAAATTACTTTTACACCTGATACTGGCGTATCGCCAGTATTTTGAATACCATCTTTATTAACATCGTTGAAAACATAATCTCCAATTGAGCCAATTGGTCCGTAAATAAATTTAGCTGGACAACATCCCGTGGCTGGACAGTTCTTATTAGTTGCCGTAAATGCAAATTCAGTGTAAGCTGTAATATTAGAAACAGTTAAGGTATCTTTATTACTATTAAGTGATACACCAGGAGTAGTTGCTGTAATTGCAGTAGCAGCACCGGTTCCAATTTTTACTGTCCAATTAATATTGGTATAACCCGTAGGTAATCCAATTTTAAATTCATCTCCTTTATAAAAATACTCAGCGACCGATAAACATACAGCGTCTTGGTCGTCCTCATTTATATCATGATTATTTGGATAAGAATCTTTATCCTGTTCATTCTCCTTAGTAATTTCAGCAATATTAAACCACAAACCTCGACTTGTAACAGTAGCAACAATCGTCATCGTTAGTTCAGTAGGAGAAGCAGCAACTTCACCAACATTCCATATAACCGTCGTTACTCCAGCAGTGGTAGAGTTAGTAGAAGAACCAACACCATTAACATTTACCGACTTGAGGGTAACTCCAGCGGGCAAAACATCAGTAAGTTCAACCCCAGTAGCCTTAACAGCACTTTCGTTTATTACCTTAATAGTGTAAGTTACATCTTGACCCAAAACAGGGTTTTGTGTATTAATTGTCTTCTTAACCGCCAAATCAGTGAGGGCTGACAGAGCTGCAGATTGAGATTGAGCCAATGCTCCAAACGCCGTAAATAACGTCAGAAACATCACACTCGCCCACGAACGTAAACTCCGTCGGTTAAAAAACTCGTTACCACTGAGTAGTTGTAAACCACCCAAATATGATAAAATGCCAAAATCCCGCTTGACAGAGCCAAGAGGGGCATTTTTATCGGGGGCGGTACCGACTATTACCGATAGAAAGCTCTTAAATTGCTCCAAGAACTGCCCACTAAGCGACTCCTCACTACTCGTAATCGCTCGTCTCAGGTAAGTAAAAAGATTCATTTGCTGTATGTTTAATTGATAATGTATATGCGAAATTTGTGATTTTTCTTTAACCACAACAACAGGAATAGCCGCTTCAACAACCGTATTTACAGTTGTATTTAGCTGATGTTCAATATCTACCGACGAATCAATAAATGCAGAATCGACTATAAATTCAAGATTTTCTTCCTGAATAAATAGTTTTTTGACTTTCTTTAATAGACCTTTTGCGAAAAGAAAAACGGCTCTTTTTACTACTGGTTCTGATGAAATAGTAAGGTTCGTTTGGTTGCTTGCACCATCAGTGAACGTAGAAGTTCCTTCCATCTGTTGCTTAGTTAATAAATTTTACGCTAAACGTATTGTTGCTTTAGGCTTTAATACGGTCTCAAAAGCTATTAAAAATACTTTTTTAGTATTTAGATAGCAAGAAAGACATAATCGGCTCAAAGCAGTTTAGACAGTGATTTTCTAAATAATCCTCCAAAACTGTGCCAAAAAGAAATACCCTTTCTGGGATTACAATAATTAAATCTTTTTTATACGCTAAAACACTGATAACTAACCTATTAAATTGCATTCTCCTTATAATAACAAGGTAGTTTAAAAATAACAGTAATACCGACTTAAACCAAATTTCAGCTTTGAAAAGTCTTAAATGTAAACCATGCCAGTTTAGCGAAAATTATGCCAAAAAAATCCCAGCAGAGTTGTATAACAATCTGAATAATCAATAAAATAAAAAGGAAAATTGCTGAATTAAATCCAAAATATTGGACATAGCCAGAACAGGATACCTTTTAAGGTAAAGGAAGGAAAATTACGAAAAGTTATAAATTTTATTTGCGAGCGAAGGCTTTCCTTAACAGTTGTATGCTTTCACTTGCAAATATAAAGAATATTATTTTGTAGTTACAAATTTTAAAATTTAATTTTTGTAAAATATTAAAAATCGGATATTAAAATCAACTTTAAGTATAAGTATCACGATAGGTTATTTATTTTCCTAAAATTTATATATTTTAGTTCATTCGGAGTCCCTTGAGAATCGTTTATTTGCAACCTTAGTACGAACAAAGAAAGTGTATCGTCAAGAAAACGGGTACACCTACAAGTAACTACCGAAGTAACTTACTAATAATCAACACCTTAGTCATCAATTACCTCTTATTAAAATTAACATTCCGAAAAGGGAATAAATACCAAATTCCTTTCAAAAATCTCAAAATGGAGAATCATGAATCAATTCATATATTTTTTTTAAAATTTTCTCATTAGAAGGCAATAGCCAAAGTATTATTCATGTAATCTTATACAGATGGGAACCGAACAATTAATACAAACTCTAAAAAAATGTCGTAAGAACGACCGAAATGCCCAGCGAGAGCTTTATGAAAGCTTTTATCGCTTTGGCTTGTCGGTATGTTTACGATACGTAGCTGATATTGATACATCTCGTGAATTATTAAATGATGGTTTTATGAAGGTTTTTACAAATATTGACCAATATAAACCCGAGTACCCTTTTGTGAGTTGGTTTAAACGTATTCTAATTAATACGTGTATCAATCATCTCAGAAAATCTCACCAAAACGTTCCGACGGCGGAGTTAATGGAAGCCCATGACGTTGGATTTGAGTTGGATTTATTCGGTAAATTTTCAGTGGAAGAAATTGGGCATCTTATTCAACAGCTATCGCCAGCGTATAGAACGGTTTTTAACCTTCACGTTATTGAGGGATATGAACATAAGGAAATTGCAGAAATGTTGAATATTACCGTTGGTACCTCTTTGTCAAACTTACACAAGGCGAGGAAAAAATTGCAAGAATTAATACTGTTTAGTGAACGGTAAAATATATTCATAAGTCGGTTGGTTTTAGATATTTGGTTTAGATAAAATCTAATATTTTTCAGTAATTCTTAACCCCTTTTTAATCGTAGAGAATTTTTCAATATCTCTTAAAAATATGGAAGAGCAAGAAGATTTTGACAATTTATATAGTTCAAAACTCCCAAATTTCGCTGGTAATGACTGGCGAGCCTTGGAAGGACAATTAGAGCGACATGACTTAAAACGTCAGTTGACAAGACTCATGTGGGCGTTACCCGCTGTGGGTGGCATAATGCTCACGGTTTCAAGCATACTTTACTATCAATTGAATCGGACAAGAGAGCAAGTAAAAACTTTGGAAAATAGATTAGTGAGTGCGTATCAGAAAATTAAAGTACAGCCTGAGATTAGCCCACAAAAAGTTTTTCTGCACGATACAGTTTATCGCCAGGTAATAGTAAAACAAATAGTAAGAGTACCCTTTTCAAATAACTTATCAAATAACCAAGACAATATATACTACGAAAAATATGGAGAAAACTCTACTGAGAACCAAATAATCACAGAAAGAGAAAAATATGTTGGAATTCATAAATTATCGGGAAAAGAACCTGTACTGAGTGCTTCAAACATAAAAATTTCTAATGATTTTTCTAAATATAAAGGTGAGGCTTTCCCAGAAGATTCATCAATTACAGAAAATCATTTTTCGTTAATTCCGAAATCGGTGAGTATTGGTTTGGTAGGAGGAATTCAAAAACCTCTTGGTGATGACTTTGAAAATAGTGGTGGTAATGAAATTGGTCTGAGAACAGTATTTGGCTATCACAATAGCAAAGGCCAAGAACGTTGGGGAGTTGTCCTTGATTTACAACAAAGTAACTTGTTTTTTGACAACAAAAAATTTGATATTAACAAGAGAGAACGCTTTGAACAGTTAATGGGTACACCACCTACGCCAAGACCAAATGGAACGATTCCTCAATTAGATAGGGTTGAAGTTCGTAAATCGTCGTCTTATAAAGTTGGTTTAGGTTTACGTTATAACCTTTTGTTTAGCGAAAAATTCAAGCCATACTTTGGGGCAAACTGGGCAATTCAAATACATAATAATGATGACATTTATTATCATTATGAAGATCAAAGTAAACCTATTATTTCCAGAGCAGCAACTATACAAATGTTCGGAATAAACGCAGGAGCTAATATTTTCCTAACGAATCGTTTGGCAATGAATGCCGAAGCGTATTTACAGTCGCAGTTGAACAATACTGATTTATTTGACACTCCATTGATTCTGGGAGGTCGTGTGGGTGTAAGTTATCGGTTTGGCAACTAATTTAAAAAATATCTAATCATTAACCATCATATCAACAAGATGAATATTTCAAGTCTCAAAAAGACCTTGACTGGTCTTATATTGTTCACTGTAATTGCAAATTCTCAAGCACAGGAAATTAAATCGGAACCTATTTTTGGTTCTGTATTAGAAAAAAAAATCTCTAAAGATTCTACCAAGAAGAAAAGCAGCTTCAATTTACTAAAACCAGCCTTCTTGAGATTGGGAGTAATGGGTGGAGGACTTATCTCTTTCGATAATAGTACTGGAGATAATGGTGGAGGAACAATGGGATTACGAGTAGAGTATGGTTTTACAAATCGTCTCTCATTGGTTGGGGAAGTTCAGGGAAATGGTATTCGTAGTTCAACTTTTACCAGAAATCAAGCATCTTTAGGAGTCAATTGGATGCCATTCAAGAGCCGACGTTTACAACCTTACGTTGGTTTAGGCGGTGGAGTTGGTGGAAATGGATTTGGGAATCGCCGTTTTGGAGATAATAGACCATTTGGACAATTTCTTGACGATGATAATAACAGAGAACGAGGTGTTCAAGGTTTTGCTTTTGCCAGAACAGGTGTTAATTATGTGCTTGCTAAAAAGATAATTGCTACGGCAGAAACCTCTTATCAATTGCCATTCAATAATGCTTCCTCTAACGGAGGATTAGCTTTAAGAGTAGGTTTATCGTATCAATTTGGTAAAAGAAGAAAGTAAAGATTTTAATAATATAGAGTTTAAGTGTTTAGAAACGCCATAAAGATTTTTATGGCGTTTTTTGTTTTAATTTAATTACACTACGAAGACACAATTATCTTAAATTCAAATACTTAAAGAATTTATATCTCCGTAATACAATTAAAAATAAATTTATTTAATGATTTAAACTCTTTCAATAATCACGGCATACCCCATTCCTACACCAATACACATGGAAATTAATGCGTATTTTTTGCTTTGTTTTTGCAATTCAATGCTTGCGGTTTGGATGATGCGAGTTCCCGACATTCCGAGGGGATGTCCCAAAGCAATTGCACCTCCGTTTGGATTTACTCTTGGGTCGTTATCGGCAATGCCTAAGTTGCGAGTAACGGCTAAACACTGAGCAGCAAAGGCTTCGTTAAACTCAATAACGTCCATATCATCAAGGGTTAATCCTGCTTTTTTGAGGGCTTTTTGTGATGCACCAACAGGACCAATTCCCATAATTCTTGGCTCTACTCCCACGATTGCCGAAGATACAATTCTTGCTTTTGGTGTTAAATTGTATGTTTTGATGGCATTTTCAGAAGCTAAAAACATGGCTATTGAACCGTCGTTTAGACCTGCGGCATTTCCTGCGGTTACGCTACCTCCTTCTTTTTTGAAAGCAGGTTTTAACGTCGCTAATTTTTCGAGCGTAGAACTTGGTTTTACAAATTCATCTTTGTCAAAAACAATAGTTTCTCCTTTTTTCGGAGAAATTTCTACGCCAATAATTTCTTCGGCAAACCTGCCTGATTGTTGAGCTTTTGCGGCTTTTTGCTGTGAATTATACGCAAATAAATCTTGGTCTTCTCGGCTGATATTATACATTTCTACCAAGTTTTCCGCCGTCATTCCCATCGCATCCGTTCCGTACATTTTTTGCATCAAGGGATTGATAAAACGCCATCCGAAGCTGGAATCAAACATTTGAGCATCATTTCCGAATGGTTTTGACGTTTTAGAAATTACCCAAGGACTACGAGTCATGTGTTCCATACCACCCGCAATCATAATTTCGGTATCACCAACTTGAATACTTCGAGACGCATCAACCACCGCTGACATTCCCGAAGCACAAAGACGATTGACCGTTTGAGCAGGAACAGTATATGGCAAACCTGCCAATAATGTTGCCATACGAGCCACATTTCGGTTGTCTTCTCCTGCTTGATTATGATTTCCGAGAATGACCTCATCAATCATTTGTACGGGGATATTCGGGTTTCTTTTGACTAATTCTTTGATGGTCAAAGCCGCTAAATCATCAGCTCTGACGGTTGATAAACTTCCACCAAAACTACCAATTGGCGTTCTGATGGCATCTATGATATATGACTGGTTCATTTGTTTCTTGTATTAACTTCCCGAAAGTTTTAGAACTTTCGGGAAGTTTGTCGACAGTTAATTTTTATTCCAAATTTACAATACACCCTACCCTAATTTCTCAATAAAATTGGCACTGGTTTTTGCTCTTACTTCTTCCAAAGTAGCATTTGGCATTAACTCAATTAGTGTCAATTTCCCTTCTGGATAAGTAAAAACGGCTAAATCGGTAATGACCATATCAACTACTCCTGCGGCAGTCAATGGTAATACGCAAGTAGGAACAATTTTAGCAGAACCATCTGGATTTGTATGCGTCATGGTGATGATTAAACGTTTTGCTCCTTTTGCCAAATCCATTGCTCCACCAACGCCCAAAAGTGGTTTATTAGGTACTGCCCAATTGGCTAAATTAGCAGATTCGTCACATTCTAAACCACCCATAATGGCAACATCAATGTGTTTTCCACGAATCATAGCGAAAGAATCTGCACTATCGAAATAGCTACTTCCTTTCAAAGCCGTTACTGGAATTTTACCCGCATTTACAGGATAATCCATTGCTCCACCGCCATCGGTTGGTACTGGACCAACGCCTAACATTCCGTTTTCAGTGTGTAAAATCACACCGTGTTCTTCCGTAATTAAATCGGCTACTAAGGTCGGAATACCAATTCCTAAATTTACAACATCGCCTTTTTGTAGTTCTTGCAAAGCACGTTTTGCCATATTCATCCGACTTTCATCCACTTTTTTAGAAGATGAAACCGAAGCCGAAGAACCTAAATCTTCAAGGGTGATTTTGGCTTCTACCAAATAATCCACAAAACAGCCTTGCGTGTGAATAAATTCGGGAGCAATTTCCCCTACTGGAACAATTTCTTCAACTTCGGCAATGACTAAATCGGCGGCGGTTGCCATTGCTTTATTGAAATTATTTTCGGTCATTCGGTACTGTAAATTTCCTGCGGTATCGGCTTTCCAAGCACGTATAAAGGCTACATTTCCACGAATTCCTTTGATAAAAACTTGCTCTTCACCATCAATAATCTTGGTTTCTCGACCTTTGGCAATTAATGTACCTGCCGAGGTTGGCGTGTAAAAACCACCAATACCCGCACCACCCGCACGAATGGCTTCAGCAAGTGTGCCTTGTGGTAAAAGTTCGTATTCAACTTCACCGCTTTGAGCCGCTTTTACTGCATCTGGATTAGACGTAAAAAATGAACCAATCATCTTTTTGAGTTGTCCATTTCTTAATAAACGACCACCGCCAAGTCCTGCTTCGCCCGTATTATTCCCAATGAAAGTAAGATTTTTAGTGCCAATTTCAGCCAATGCGTGCATTAAGTGAACGGGATTTCCTGTCATACCAAAACCGCCTTGTAGCAATGTATCACCATCTTTTACCATTTTAGCGGCGGTTTCTAAATCAATAATTGGAACTTGTTTCATAAAATATTTTTAAAGTCTATTTCTCTTTTATTAAACTCAACTCTATTCACCTTTGCTTTTGCTCACACTGAAAAGCGAATTAACTAAAAGAATCAAAGGGCAAGCCTACGTAATTTTCAGCAATGGTAGCAGCATAAGCTTCTGATATACTGATGTAGTCAAATTTAGCTTTTTGAAGATGGTATGTGAAAGACCCATGTTCATCTTGTTTGTGAAATAATGTGGTCATAAAGTTTGAAAAATCTTGAGCTCTCCAAATACGTTTTAAGGCAATTTTTGAATAATTATCTAAACCTGCCATTGAATTATTTTTGTAGAAATCGACTAATCCATCAACTAAATGCTTAACATCAGCTACGGCTAAATTTAAACCTTTTCCACCCGTTGGCGGAACAATATGTGCCGCATCTCCCGCTAAAAATAATCTTCCCGACTGCATATTATCGGTAAAAAAACTTCGCATTGGCGTAATACTCTTTTCAAATATTGGCCCCGAATTCAACGTCCAACCTTCTGTACCTAAGCGAATTGAGAGTTCTTTCCAAATTCTTTCATCTGACCAATTATCAATATGGTCATCGTTATCTACTTGAAGGTAAAGGCGACTAACTTTTTCTGATCGTAAACTATGCAAGGCAAAACCATTTTCGTGATAAGCATAAATCAATTCTTCTGAAGATGGAGCAACATTCGCTAAAATACCCAACCAACTAAATGGATAAGTTATTGAAAACTCGTTGAAAGAATCGGTTGGTAATGTTTTACGACCAATACCATGAAAGCCATCACAAGCCGCTACAAAATCACATTCTAAAACGCCCTCTTCTCCTTGATATTCAAAGTGAATTTTGGGGCTATCTCCTTCAAAACCTTCGATTTCCGTAGCTGTTGCCTCAAAGTATATTTCTTCTCCTCCCGCTAACCATGCTTCAGTAAGGTCTTTTACCACTTCTTGTTGGCCGTAAATAGTGATATTTCGACCTCCTGTGAGTTTACCAAAAGGTACTCTAATTCTTTTGCCATCAAAGTTCAAATAAACACCGTGATGCTCTTGACCTTCTTTAATGAGTCTCTCCGCAAGTCCTAATTGCTTATAAATATCAACGGTATTTTGTTCTAATAATCCTGCTCTTACCCGTGATTCTGCGTACTCACGACTTCTGTTTTCGAGAATTACAGCCTCAATTCCATTTTGTTTTAACCAATGTGCAAGCGTAAGCCCAGCAGGGCCTGCTCCGATAATACCAACTTGGGTTTTAATATGTTTCATTTTTTATTAGCGAAATGTTGTTGTAAGCGGTTAATGATAAGATACTTTATACGATGCCATTTTCTTTGAAAACATCAATCGCCAAATGGAAGGCATCATTGGCGGCAGGCAAACCACAATAAATGGCTGACTGCATAATTACTTCTTTAATTTCGGCTACGGTTACGCCATTGTTGAAGGCAGCTTTTACGTGCATTTTGAACTCGTTTGGACGGTTCAAAGCAATGAGCATTGCCATAGTAATTAGGCTTTTTTCACGTTTCCCCAATTCAGGACGAGTCCAGATTTCACCCCAAGCATATTTTGAGATAAATTCCTGAAAATCAGCATTAAAACTATTGATATTACCATTTGCTTTATCGACGTGAGCATTTCCCAAAACGGTACGTCTGACATACATCCCTTTTTCAAAAATTGTTTGCCCTGCAATAAATTCAATAATAGTTTCGGCAAATTCTTTGGGTAATTCAGTAGCCGATAAATGCCGAGCGTGAAGAATTCTGAGGTGAGAATCAGGAATTTCATTCGCAATAAATTCAGCTTGTTCTACATTGGTTACGGGGTCTTCATCGCCCGTAATGACCAAAGTCTCAACAGATACTTTTTGAAGTTCTTCCCTAAAATCTGCATCACGGATGGCGGCACAACAATTGCAATACCCTTCTACATTACAACGTAAAAACATGGCGTGCGTTTGAGCTACTCTTTCGGGATTCTTTGCTCTAAAATCTTCGGTAAACCATCTTTCCATCGTATCTTCCACAATGGCTTGCATTCCGTGAGTTTTCAGAGTTGTAATGCGTCCGTTCCATCTTTCGTCGTTACCAATTTTTGCCCCTGTATTGCACACAATGAGTTTTTTGATGCGATTTGGATAGTGTAAACCCAACCATTGACCAATTAATCCCCCCATTGACAGTCCGCAAAAATAGGCTTCTTGAATGTTTAGTTGGTCTAATAAATCAATGACATCTTGCCCCAACAAAGCAATGGTATAAGGTTCTGGAGTTATTTCACTACGCCCGTGCCCACGAGTGTCGTACTGTAAAACTCGGAAATAGGGAAGTAAATATGGGACAACTTCGTCCCACATCATCATTTCTGAACCCAATGAGTTAGAAAAAACCAACACTGGACTGTTGGGCGTTCCTTGAATTTTATAGTTTGTTTGCATTTTTTGTAAATTAACCCTCCCAAGAGTTTGAAATGATTAGAAGGGATTTTTAATCTAAACCTTGCCCAAAATCCCATCAATAATTTCCAAACTCAAACCAATGGAATTTTCGGGTTTGAAGAGTTCATTTAATTCGTTTTCGGATAAATTAACTGATAATTCTATCAGTTTTTCTTTCAAATGTTTCCCTTCTGAAACGGCTGATTTACAAGCATTTTCTACCAATTCATGAGCCGCTGATTTTCCTATTTTGGGAGCTAAAGCCAATGACACATTCTCGGCATAAATCAAACCTTTTGTGATTTCAAGGTTTCGTAACATTCGATTTTCGTCAACTTCTAAACCTGCCATTAATTCAATTCCACGCTCTAACGTTCCTGCGGTGAGTTTCATAATTTCGGTTAAAACTTCCCATTCAGAATGCCAAAGTCCCGCCGAACGCTCATGCTCTTGCGACATTCCCGAAAGCATCGTTGCCACCAAATGTGGTACTCGATTTGCATTCGCTAAAATAGTCGTTGACGTAACTGGATTTCGTTTATGTGGCATCGTACTTGAACCACCTTTTCCTGCCGCTGCACCTTCAAATACCTCTGCTACTTCAGTCTGCATTAACAGCGAAATATCTTTAGCAATTTTCCCCAAACTTCCATTTAAAATCCCTAAAACAGAAGCAAATTCAGCTAAATTATCTCTGTTTGTATGCCAAGAATTTGCCGTTTCTACGTCCAAAATCTCCGCAAAAAGCGTTTTTACTTTTTGGTTTATTTGCTGATTTTGACTACCAACTGCTCCTGCTAATTGAATCACTAAAACTCGTTTTTTAGCCTCCTCAATTCTTACTTTTGAACGAACGATGCTCTCTAACCACAAAGCCGTTTTCAAGCCAAAAGTTATTGGCTTTGCTTGTTGTAAAAGCGTTCGACCAATCATAAAAGTATTGCGGTGCTTTTGGGTAATCAAGATTAGTTTTTGTTCTAAAAGCACAACTCTTTCTTCCAACCAATCAATAAAATCTTTAATTTGCAATACCGTTGCCGTGTCCACTACGTCTTGACTGGTTGCTCCTAAATGTACATATTTAGCTGCTTCAACATTCTTATTTTTAACGATTTCCGTCAATTGTTTCACTAATGGTATCGCTGCATTTCCACTCAATTTTATATCAGCTTTGAGTCGTTCAAAGTCAATAAAATCGGTATGACAACATTGCCCAATTATCTCAGCAGCCGAAGCAGGAATTACACCCTCCTTAGCTTGCGAAACCGCCAAAACGGCTTCAAATTGCAGCATTTCTGCCACTACATTCTTGTCAGAAAATAGTTCGTTGATTTCGTTTGAATAGAATATTTCGGAGTATAAGCTCATATTTCAAAAAAGACGGTTTCTTTTTCGCCTTGCATAAAAATGTTAAATTCATAAACAGCTCCGTTTTTCTGAGCAATTAGAGTATTTCGTCTTTCTGCTGGGATAGAATTTAATACCTCGTCTTGCTCATTAAGAGTAGTTTCGTCACCAAAATAAATACGACTGTAAGAGTGAATCAGTTGCCCCCGCATGAAAATAATAACCGTCAAATATGGTGCTTGTCCATTAACTGATTCTGGTTTGATTGTGTGAAAAGTGAACTGATTTTTCGCATCAGTTCCCGTTCCAAACCTACCAAAAAGTTGATTTTCACCATCATTTTGCCATAGTTCAATCATCGCATCGGGAATCACATTATTTTCACCATCAAAGACTTTTCCCACGATACTAATTGCCCCTGGATGCTCGGTTGGATTTACCATATAGTTTCCAACTAAAGACTTGAAATTATATAAGTACTGCTCTGGCGTAAGTCCATAAGCGAAATATGGCCCTACCGTTTGAGATGGCGTTTGTTTCATTTTTTATTTTTGTTTTTATTTTCCGATGCCTATTTTGTGGTTCGATGTTTGGTATTCCGAAAATCGAACTACGAACATCGAAAAATCTACTGTTTTTCAAATGGCGTTGCGTTGTTACCCCTCAAAACAAAATCAAAGTGATAGCCTAAGGCAAAATTTGGTTCAGTGATTGACAAATCAAATTGAGAAATCAATAAATCTCGCCCTTGGGGTGGCACACTCAAGAAAATAGGATCATATTGTAAAAGTGGGTCGCCCGGGAAATACATTTGCGTCACCAAACGATTGGTAATATTTGCCCCAAACAACGAAAAGTGAATATGATTTGGTCGCCACGCATTAATGTGATTTCCCCAAGGATACGCTCCAGGTTTGATGCTATAAAATTTATAATTCCCCTCCGAATCCGTCATGCAACGTCCCGCTCCCAAAAAATTAGGGTCGAGTGGAGCTGCGTGTTGGTCAACTTTATGCACGTATCGTCCAGCAGAATTAGCTTGCCAAATTTCGATGAGCGTATTCGGAATTGGTCTTCCATTTTCATTCATTACTTTCCCATGAACGACAATTCTTTCACCCAAAGGCTCACCATTTATCATAGAATTTTTAGTTAAGTCGTGATCAAATTTGCCCAAATTAAAATCACCAAAAATTGGCCCAGAAAGTTCCGAAAGTGATTGTTTCAGCGGAATCAATGGCTTGGTTGGTGACCGCAAAATCGTTGACTTGTACTCATGTGATAAGTAAGCTGGTTGTACTTCTCTATCGAAAAGGTTATAAATAATATCGCTCATTGCTTCGACAATTAAGTTTGTTTTAAATCAATACAAAATTAGACGTTTCCAAGATATTGCTGTTGGATAAATTGAAATAATAATTGCATAAATCAAACATTTAATGGATATTTGAATAAATAAACAACCCTTAGTTGTATTTTTGAAACATTTATGATTAAAAACTTAATTAATTACAAAGGGCTTTACGGCGATAACCAGCAAGCGTCATTATCCGAGTTTATTCACCACGAATCTTTAGCTTTGAGAAGCAAACTGTACGACTGGGAAATCACGGAACACTTGCATACGGACTTGATTCAAGTTTTTATTTTTTCATCGGGCGAAGGTTTATTGATTTCCGAAAATAAAAAAATTGCCTTGAATACACCTTCCATTTTGATGATTCCTGCCAATACGCTACACGGTTTTGTTTTTCAGTCAAATATTTGCGGTGATGTTTTGACCTTTTCAGAATCTTTTCTCGAAAATATCTTCAAAAATTCACCGCATATCAATCTAAAAATTAACCGCCTACGCAATTTTTCTTTTGAATCTGATAGTAAAAATTTTACTGAAATACTGTATTTGAAGGATAGAATTGAGGAAGAATTATTGGGAGAAAATTTTGAAAAACAAATCCGTTTACAAGCATTATTTCAATTGCTTTTTGTGAATTTATACCGACTAAGTTTACAAGATGAATATCAAATTGAGAAATCGGATAATCGGACGTTGGGTTATTTTCAGTCGTTCCAAAAAAACATCAAAAAATCTATCAACGAAACCAAATCCATTAACGAATACGCCCAAGAATTGAACATTACGGCGGTACATCTCAATCGCATTTGTCAGACTTTGGTTAAGAAATCAGCTCTTCAAATTGTCCATGAATATTTGGTTAATGAAGCAAAAAAATATCTGCTCAATACCAATCATTCGATTGCAGAAATTTCTTATTTCCTTGATTTTAAAGATCCCGCCTATTTTACTCGGCTATTTAAAAAGCAAACGGGTTTATCGCCAAGCGAATTTAGAGGTAAAAATAAGTGATTGGGATTTACGATTCTCGCTATTCGACATTGAAATGTCGAATGTTTGATAAAGCAGATTTTAATCCGTTTGTAAATTTCATAGGCTTTGGAAATGCGTTTTATCAATAGTTCAACTGCATACAAGAGTTGTCCTTGGGGACATATCGTTCAAGGCAGAGCCAGACCACCAATAACCACATTTATTTTACTTTGGCAATTGAATAACAGAACGATAAATTACTTTATCGCAAGTATTAAAACTACCCTGTCTGCGGGTATGAGACGAATTCTTTATAATTCTCATTTCATTATTTCATAATAACTTTTACTTATCAGAAACCTAAGAAACAAATATTGGACTTTTTTACGAATTAACTTGACTTTTGTACGACAAAATAAACAATAAGGATATTTTAAATCTCGAAATTCAAGAAACCGTATGAAAATAATAGATATTTCTGTAACTATTTCAGAAGAAATAAAAGAACCACTTCCTACTAAAATCGTCTATGAAGACCACAAAGAAGGAGCAAAAAAAATGGGCGGGAAATTGTTTGAAGGCATCGCTGGTGATATTTTTATCAATGGAAATGGTCCTGCAGGAGAATTTTTGACCGTAACGAGTCACTGCGGAACACACGTGGATGCTCCCTACCATTATTACCCAACTTGCGAAGGCAAACCATCAAGAACCATTGACGAAATGCCTTTAGACTGGTTTTTCCACGATGGGGTTGTCCTTGATTTTACCGATAAACCAGATGGCTATATGTTTGAGCCAGAAGATTTAATAGAAAAATTGGCCGCTATTAATTATACGTTAAAACCATTTGATATTGTTTTAATTCGTTGCGATGCTGATAAAAGACTTCATGATGATGACTTCGTAAAAATCCATGTGGGTGCTTCCGCCAAAGCCACGCATTGGTTGATTGACCAAGGCATAAAAGTAATGGGAACTGACGGTTGGGGATGGGATATTCCATTGCACATTCAAGCGGCCGATTATAGAGCCAATCCAAGAGATGGCGTAATTTGGCAAGCCCATTACGTTGGAATTGAGAAGGAATATTGCCAAATTGAAAAATTGGCAAACTTAGACCAATTACCTCCATTTGGCTTTAAAGTTTCTTGTTTTCCTGCCAAAATTAAAGGAGCAAGTGCGGGCTGGACAAGAGCCGTAGCAATTATTGAATAGCAAAAGAGTTTACCTAATTTGATTCTTTAAATTTTAGTTTAATTTTATCGAACAAATGAAGTATAAATTTTAGCATAAAATTAAACACATAACCAATGACAAAACGCATCATTACCGCCCTTATTTTATTGAGTTGTTTACAACCTACTTTTGCTCAGAAAAAGTGGACAGTGGCCACCAATGAAGGGTTTAACATCGTCAAAAATAAAGGTGGACAAACTTTAGGATATTCGCCAAATTCGGGTGTAAAACTATTAACTATCAATGGTTTAGCTTTCAAAGATTTAAATAAAAATGGTAAATTAGATAAATTTGAAGATTGGCGTTTAGCCACTGATATTCGGGCTAAAGACTTGGCTTCAAAACTGAGTATTCAAGAAATTGCAGGTTTGATGCTTTATTCTTCACACCAATCACTTCCTGCTCGTTCGAGTGGCTATTTTGCGGGAACGTACAACGGAAAACCTTTCAAAGCAGGCGAAACTGACCCTTCTGATTTAACAGACCAACAAAAGCTCTTTTTGAAGGATGATAATCTTCGTCACGTTTTAGTGACAACGGTTCAATCGCCCGAAATAGCAGCAAAATGGAATAATAAATTACAAGCCTTTTGTGAAAGTGTAGGTTTGGGAATTCCTGCTAATAACAGTACCGACCCAAGACACGGAACAAAGTCAAGAGCGGAATACGATGCGGCTTCGGGCGGTGAAATTTCGATGTGGCCAAGTTCTTTGGGAATGGCAGCAACCTTCAACCCTGAATTAGTCGAAAAATTCGGACAAGTTGCCGCTGCAGAATATCGTGCTTTGGGTATTACAACGGCTCTTTCTCCACAAGTTGATATTGCCACCGAACCACGTTGGAGTCGTTTCAACGGTACATTTGGTGAAAGTCCAGCCCTTTCAGCAGAAATGGCTCAGGCGTATTGCAATGGTTTTCAGACTTCTTTCGGAGCAAAAGAAATTGCTAACGGTTGGGGTTTGGGTAGTGTAAATGCGATGGTAAAACACTGGCCAGGTGGCGGTGCTGGTGAAGCAGGACGTGACGCACACTACGCAAACGGAAAATTTGCGGTATATCCAGGCAATAATTTTGATGCTCATTTGATTCCATTTATCAACGGAGCGTTCAAATTGAAAGGTAAAACAGGTATGGCTTCGGCGGTGATGCCTTATTACACCATTTCTTGGAATCAAGATAAAAAGAATGGCGAAAACGTAGCAAATAACTACAACAAGTACATTATTAACGACTTACTGAGAACAAAATACGGTTACGATGGCGTGGTTTGCACGGATTGGCTCGTTACTGGTGACCACAAAGCGATGGATGTTTTTGTTGACGGAAAGTCATGGGGAGTAGAAAATCTCTCATTGGCCGAACGTCACTACAAAATATTGATGGCTGGGGTTGACCAATATGGTGGCAATAACGATGCTAAACCCGTCATTGAAGCCTACCAAATGGGTGTTAAAGAACACGGAGAAGCTAAAATGAGAGCGAGAATGGAACAATCTGCGGTGCGTTTGTTGCGTAATATTTTTAGAGTTGGTGTTTTTGAAAACCCTTATTTAAACATTGAAGAAACCAAAGCGACCGTTGGTAAACCTGAATTTATGAAGGCGGGTTATGAGGCTCAATTACAGTCGATTGTGATGTTGAAAAATCAAAATACAACGTTGCCAATTACGACCAAAAAGACAGTTTATGTACCCAAAAGATTTGTGCCTGCGAGCCGTAATTTCTTAGGAATGGAATCGCCATCGTCAACGGATTATCCTGTAAGTATTGACATCGTTAAGAAATATTACAACGTAACTGATAATGCTGACGAAGCTGATTTTGCTTTGGTGTTTATTCAAAATCCAACGGCAACGATTGGTTACGACAAAGAAGATGTGAAAAATGGTGGAAATGGCTATATTCCAATCAGTTTACAATACGGAGATTATACCGCTACCGAAGCTCGTGAAACAAGTATTGCAGGGGGCGACCCAATGGAAAAATCAGCGAACCGTTCTTATAAAAATAAAACGGCAAAAACACCTAATATTACCGACATGACTTTGGTAGCTGAAACCAAAGAAAAAATGAAAGGTAAGCCTGTTATTGTGTCAGTGAATACGACGAATCCAATGATTTTCAGCGAAATCGAACAAAATTCCTCTGCTCTTTTATTGAGTTTTGGCGTTCAAGACCAAGCAATTTTAGAAATTATTGCGGGAAAATCTGAACCAGCAGCACTTCTTCCAATGCAAATGCCTGCCGACATGATTACGGTAGAAAAACAAGCAGAAGATGTTCCTTATGACTTAAAATGTTACAAAGACAGTGAAGGTAATGCTTACGATTTTGGTTTTGGTTTGAACTGGAAAGGTATCATCAAAGACGAACGTAGCGTAAAATATAAGAAATAGTTTTTTGAAAGGTGATAATGGCACGCTGATGACGTAGATTTAAAAGATTTTTCTAATCTGCGAAAATCAACGTCATCGACATGTCAACATCGTTTCTAAAACCAAAAACAAACTCATGCAAAATCGTAGAGATTTTATCAAACAATCAAGTGCTTTGGCCTTAGCAGCTTTAGCCTTCAACCCACTTAAATCGGTGGCAAATGTTGCCTCACATCCGATTGGATTACAATTATATACCTTCTTCCCAACCTTTGACAATGATGTAAAAGGCAATTTACAGAAAATCCAAGCCATTGGTTTCAAAGAACTTGAAACAGCGTATAGCATGAAAGGTGGTATCTACGGGATGACTCCAAAAGAGTTTACCAGTTTTACCAACGACATGGGACTTGCTTGGCGTTCCCACCACGTAATTGGAGCTCCATTCAAACCAAATCCGAAATTTGATACCAGCAAATTTCCCAAAATGGATACACTCAAAGGCGAATCGCAAAAATTGGTGGATTTAGTAGCGGAAGGCGGAGCGAAATATATCGTTTGTGCAGGAATTCCTATCGAAACAATGGATGAAGTAAAAGAAGGTACTGAAATTTTACAAAAAGCGGGCGAATTAGCTAAAAAGGCAGGACTTACACTTTGCTATCATAACCATGACAAAGAGTTTATGAGTCTTGATGGCACAACGCCTTTCGATTATTTTGCCTCACAAATTAGCCCCGATGTAATGAAATTTGAATTGGATTTAGCTTGGGTTTCTAAAGCTGGTACTGATCCCGTTGAACTTTTCAAAAAACATAAAGGTCGCTTCCCTTTACTGCACGTGAAGGATTTTGATAAAGGTTATAAAAACTTAATGCCCGTTGGCGAAGGAATTATTGACTTCAAAAGAATTTTCGACTATGCCAAAACGGGTGGTGTAAAACATTACTTTGTAGAACACGATATGCCAAAAGACGCCATTGCGAGTATCACCAGCAGCATGGGATATTTGAAAAAAATACTGTAAAGTTGACTAATATTTAGCTACGAAGACAAAACACTTTTGATTTTTAATCTTCGTAGCTAAATATCACCTAAACATAGTTTGTATTATTTGTCATTAATTTATCTCGAACAAGTCGAACAATGACACACTTGATTCGATATTTAAAACTTGTCAGATGATGAATAAATCCGAAAAAATACCGACCCTTCAACCTTCTGACATGACGGGCTTCCATTCTCATTCTATTGATTGGCAACCCGTTATTTCCAACACCAAACATCAATTTTTCCATGTAAATCGCTTGGAAAATTATGTTAATAAATTGATTTTCCCATTACCACCCCACCGCAAAACGATTTGCGATTTTCTGTACCTGAAGAAAGGTAAATCCAAGCGAAGTAAAGGGCTAAACAGCTATGAATTTGGGGAATCTTCGCTGTTCTTTTTACCTTCTTACCAAATTACCCAACACGAAACCATGAGTGCTGATACTGAAGGTTTTTTCTGTCATTTTGATGAGGTTATATTTCAGTTTTTACCAAAGAATTATCTCAGCGATAATTTCCAATTTTTCAACTTCCAATCAAACCCAGTTATCCAGATTTCCCAACAAACTCAAAGGCATATCGAAACTATTTTGGAGCGGTTATTAACATTCTACGAAGACGAAAATGCGATTGATAAGAACTTGATTTCGTCCTATCTTTTAGTACTATTTGAAGAGCTAAAAAAGGAACTACCGAACCAAATAAAAAAGACTAAAAATGCTTTTTTGAAAATTACGGAACAGTACAAATATTCCTTATCTCAAAACATTTATCAAAAGCAAACTATCGCCGAATATGCTTATATTTTAAACATTTCCCCCAACTACCTGAACAAATGTGTAAAAAACTGCACCGATAAAACTGCCCAAGATTTACTCAATGAAATGCTGATTTTAGAAGCAAAAACACTTTTGAAGTATTCAAATTTTCAAATTGCTGAAATTGCAGTGAATTTATGCAATCAAACGCCAAGTAATTTTTCTCGATTCTTTAAAAGTCAAACGGGAATTACCCCCAAAGAATACACCGAAATGTATTGATTTTGAATACGATTGGAATTCTTTTGATTCACAAGTTATTGATTCATTCCAATCAAATTTGCTCCATTTTTTATTGAAATATTGCAATAAAAAAATCATCCAAAAGACAAGGAAAGTACAGGATGGTTCGACTATTTGACGTGAATATTTTTGCTCAAACTTTCAAGAATAGTACAATTTTTCATGGGTATAATTTAATAAAATCCCAACTGCAATTCTTAATCTCAATCGTTTAGAGAAATAAATATCTTGTCAATTAATCAACCAAAAATATGAAAAAATCAACTTCCCCAACCCTTTAGTCTGTACTTTTTGGGGCTTTCGTTAGTTCTTCTGTGTATGCCCAGTTAGGTAAAATTATAGATGCAAAAGCTGAAGCCTTAGCAGGTGCACCTGTTACTTTAAAAGGTATAAATAAAGATTATATTAGCAAAAATCAACCGTAACAGTTTCAAAACAAACAGTCGTATTACAACAATCATGAATAAAACGCTCATTACTTTTAGCTTATTGATTTTTACAGTTTTAACTGCACAATCTCAAAAAAAATCGCCCTTTCTTTGGGGTGTTGCCACCGCTGCCTATCAAGTAGAAGGTGCTTACCAAACTGATGGAAAAGGAGAATCTAAATGGGATTTCTTGACTAACAAAGTTGGCATTACTCAATTTACGATTGGTGAAAAACAAACAGGAAATGTTTCTATCAATATGTATGACCGTACTCAATACCTCAAAGACATACAATTGATGAAGGAATTGGGCGTAAATGCGTACCGTTTTTCATTGGATTGGAGTAGAATTATTCCAGACGGAACGGGCAAACCTAATGAAATTGCCCTAAAACATTATGATGTATTAATTGATGATTTATTAGCCGCTGGTATTGAGCCTTTGCTTACCATTTATCACTTCGACTATCCTGCGGGACTTTTACAAAAAGGCGGTTGGGGCAATCCAGAAATGGGTAATTGGTATTTCAATTACGCTAAACTTGTTATTGACCGTTATGGCAAAAAAGTGAAGAAATTTATCACTTTTAATGAACCTTACATTGAGTTTTTCTTGGTAGAAAATATGCTAAATTCCCAAGACAATAAATTGCCTGCCAAAGAATATTACATGAGCCAAATGCAAAAAGCTCACCGTCAATTAATGACAAATGCGAGGGTGATAAAGTACCATCATGATTTAAAGGTAAAAGGTGAAATCGGGATTGTACTCAATGTAAATCCTGCTGCTCCTTGGGATACAAAAAATTTGGCTGACGTGAAAGCGGCGAAATTCCAAGACGTTTTAATAAATGACCTTTTCTTAGACCCACTTTACAAGGGAAAATATCCTAAAATGGCATTGGATTCTTTGGCAAAATATAATCCAACATTTAAACCAAGCAAAGAAGACATGGCCTTTATAGGTTCACAAAAGCCTGATTTTTTGGGAATTAACTTTTATGCTCCTGCCGTTGTGAAGAGCGAAGATACCGCTATGTCATTAAAATGGCTCGATAATAATCCTGATGCCGATTCTGTAAAGTCAAGTGTAGGACCAGTAATGCCAGAATATCTTTATAAAATGCTCATGCGTTTGAAAAATGAATACGGAAATCCAACTGTAATCATCACCGAAAATGGAGCAAGTTTTAAAGGCGAAGACGTAAAAGTGAATAATAAAATCAATGATCCTTTACGAACAGATTATATCAAACGCCACGTTGAATGGGCATTGAAAGCCAAAAAAGAAGGAGCAAATTTACATGGATATGTAGTTTGGAGTGGTTGGGATAATTTTGAATGGGTTTCGGGTTATACCAAACGATTGGGCTTAATTTATGTTGATTTCAAAACCCAAGAACGCACCCCAAAACAAAGTTATTACAACTACCAGAAGATAATTAAAGAGCATAAAGGATTATAAAAATAAAAATAAATGATACGACATTCAGTAATTTTAAAACTCAAAAGTTCAATTAGTCCCAAAAACAAACAAGCATTTTTTGTTGCCGTTGATAAACTTGGAGAAATACCCGATGTTCAAAAATTTGAAGTTTTGAAGCAAACCAGTCCAAAAAACAAATTTGAATATGGTATTTCAATGGAATTTGATAACCAAGAACAATACGATATTTATTCAAATCATCCCATTCATATTCATTTCATTCAGAATTTTTGGATGGCTCATGTGGAAGATTTTTTGGAAATAGATTATGAAAAAATCAGCTAAAATAATTCTCTTAAAGTGAAAATAAAACCTAAATATCTTATCTGTGGACTTTTACTGAATGCTACTTTTAGTCAAGCCCAAGACAGAACACAATTTCAAACGCCCCCAAATTCTGCAAAGCCACGAGTTTGGTGGCATTGGATGAATGGGAATATTACGAAAGACGGTATCCAAAAAGATTTAGATTGGATGAGCCGAGTAGGAATTGGCGGTTTCCAAAACTTTGATGCCAACCTATTTACGCCTGTAATTGTGCCTAAAAAGCTGGTTTTTATGCAACCAGATTGGAAAGATGCTTTCAAATTTACAACTGAATTGGCGGACAAAAAAGGTCTTGAAATGGCCATTGCGGGTTCGCCAGGGTGGAGCGTAACAGGTGGACCTTGGGTTGAACCCAAAGATGCTATGAAAAAGTATGTTTTTACAGAAGCATTGGTAGAAGGCGGAAAAAAACAAACGATTCAATTACCTAAATTACCTGATGTTATTGGGAAATATAGTGATATTGAAACGAATGCAGGAGGAGTTATGGGTGGCTTTATCGGTGAAAAACCTCATTTTTCGTCTGATGCTCTTGTAATTGCTTATAAACTACCAAGTAACGAAAAACATTTAATGGATTTACAGCCTAAAATGTCTAAAAGTGGTGGGAATTTTGATACCAAATTGATGCTCGACCATAATGCCAACCAAACGTATTTGCTACCACCAATGGAAATTGGAAAGGATATGTGGGTGCAATATCAATTTGATTCTCCCCAAACTTTTAAGGCGTTTGGACTTGGAATGGGAGAAGCAGGAGAATTGGCAGAATTTAATGGTGGTCCTACCAATAGAAGTCTAAAAGTCAGTGACGACGGTGTGAATTTTAAAACAGTTGCCAAAGTTTGTAATACAACATTGCCTTTTATCACTACACAGATTCCTACTACAACCGCCAAATATTGGCGTATTTGCTTTGAGACACTCAAAGGGGAATTAAGCCCAATTATGGCAATGATGGGCATGACGGAAGCTCCTAAACCCGCAGGAACAAATATTTCGGAATTTGTACTTTTCAATACATCTCGTATCGACCAAGCCGAAGATAAAGCGGGATTCTCGGCATGGAAAGAAGAATATAAATCTGGAGTTTCAACAGAAAATATTGAGGCCATTCCAACAACGGACGTTATAGATTTAACTGGAAAAATGAATGTCGATGGAAGCCTTGAATGGGATGTTCCTGCGGGAAATTGGATGGTTGTTCGTTTGGGATACTCTCTTACGGGTCGTCAAAATCACCCTGCATCGCCAGAAGCAACGGGTTTGGAAGTTGATAAATTAGACAAAGATGCCGTTAGAAAATATATCAATACTTACCTCGATATGTACAAAGATGCAACGGGTGGATTGATGGGTGCGAAGGGACTTCAATACATGGTTTTGGATAGTTACGAAGCTGGACACATGAACTGGACGAAAGATTTTCCGCAAGAATTTCAGAAAAGACGTGGTTATGCCATCACTCCTTGGATTCCTGCATTAACAGGTCGAGTGGTAAATAATTTAGAATCGAGTGAAAAATTCTTGTGGGATTTTAGAAAAACCATTGGTGAAATGATTGCTGAAAATCATTACGATGTCATTGGCGAAGAATTACATAAGCGTGGCATGAAACGCTACACAGAATCACACGAAAATGGGCGTATTTTTTTAGCGGATGGTATGGACGTAAAACGCAATGCGGATATTCCGATGTCGGCCATGTGGACACCGGGAAGTTTAGCAGGTGGAGATTCGGAAGAAGCTCGCAGTGAAGCCGACATCAGAGAGGCAGCTTCAGTTGCCAATATCTACGGACAAAATATTGTGGCGGCTGAATCAATGACTTCTATTCAAAATGCGTTTAGTTGGCATCCTGAGAAATTAAAACGCACTGCGGATATGGAAATGGCTTCGGGTCTAAACCGTTTTGTGATTCATACTTCTGTGCATCAGCCTCTTGATGATAGAAAACCAGGGTTTTCACTTGGACCATTCGGACAATATTTTACTCGCCTCGAAACGTGGGCAGAAGCAGGTGGAAAGGCTTGGATGGGATATTTAGGACGTAGTTCATATATGCTCCAACAGGGGAAAAATGTAGCCGATATTCTTTATTATTACGGTGAAAATACCAATGTAACTTTAGTTTGTAAAGATAAATTACCAAATATTCCTGCGGGTTTTGAGTTTGATTTTGTCAATTCATCAGCACTTTTAAATGTCATTCAAGCGAAAGATGGCAAATTAGTTGCCAACAGTGGAAGTAGTTACAAGGTTTTGATGTTAGATGAATCCGCAAAATTCATGACTTTACCGGTTCTGAAAAAAATCAAAATGTTGGTTGATGCAGGCATAAAAGTAGTAGGAACAAAACCAGAAAAATCGCCAAGTTTATCCGACAATGACGCTGAATTTCAGAAATTAGCTACCGAAATTTGGGCAAAACCAAACGTAACAACCGTAGAGACGTTGCAGGCTATCTCTCTACAACCAGACGTTATCATTTCAAATGCCAAAAACAAAATTCTTTTCCGTCACCGTCAAATCGCTAACCAAGACATTTATTGGTTAGATAATCGTGGAGCAGATGCAACCGATGCGGAAGTAAGTTTCAGCGTAACAGGAAAAGTACCCGAATTATGGAATGCACAAACGGGAAAAACGGAAAAAGTATCGTACCAAATCAAAGATAGCAGAACGATTATTCCTCTAAAATTTGAATCATGGGATGCTTTTTTCATTGTTTTCAGTGAAAAAACGACCGCTAATAATTTCACTAAAGCATCAAAAGCAGAAACAACTTTAGCACCAATCGCAACGCCTTGGAATGTAGAATTTAATGATAAAAAACTAACGTTTAACAAGTTGTCTTCATGGTCAGAAAGTACAGATAATGATGTAAAGTATTTCTCTGGAACGGCCACTTACGACAATACTTTTAACATATCATCTATCAACAAATCAGCAAGTTACATGGTTGATTTAGGCGATGTAAAAAACATTGCAGAGGTAATTATAAACGGTAAAAACGTAGGAACTGCTTGGAAAAAACCTTTTAAATTGGATATTTCAGAAGCTATAAAAGCGGGCGAAAATACCATTCAAGTAAAAGTTACGAACCTTTGGGTAAACCGATTAATTGGTGATGCTCAAGCAGATGTGAAAAACAAAACTACTTTTACAACCATGCCGTTTTACCAAGCAAATTCCCCTTTATTGCCATCAGGAATAATTGGAACGGTTAAAATTTTAGTAAAAAAATAATATTTCTAATTCAAATATTACG
>JAZKDE010000138.1:18612-33552 GCA_040387735.1 Bacteroidota bacterium | reverse complement strand
ATTACGCTTAGTCCGCTATCAAATCTTTCATGAATTTGATAGCGGATTTTTTATTATTAACTGAATAAGACTTATTTTCTAACCTTAAAATATGCCGAATCGTCGAGGAGAAAAGCCTTATTATCTATACATAAGTAAAATATCAAAATTTAGCCCTTTATTTATATAATAATTCAAATAAAAAAAATAACTATTTTACTTAAAGTAATCTTATCCCAACCTCCTTAAAATGAAAAAAATCACGAAAAGACCTCCAACTAATTTATCGACGAAGATTTCTTTGATAGTCGTTTTTTTTGCGTTTATATTAAGTTCATTTATCATTTCTAAGCCAAATCAATATCTTCATTTGGCTCAGATTATTAGTAGTTTTCAAACGGATAGTCTGCCAAAAGTAAAAATTCCCGATGGCGTTGACCCTAATGATGAAAACTGGAAAGGCATTGATTTAGAGCCAAAACAGCCCGTCATGCCGCTTCGGGTGGAAGAAGAAAAAAGCAAATTTCTTTTACCGCCAGGCTATCATATTGAACCCGTTTTGACTGAACCCGCCATCCAACAACCAGGAGAAATTGCGTTTGACGGAAATGGACGAATGTATGTTTTGGAACTCCGTTCGTATATGCTCGATGCCGATTCAAAAAATGAGTTAGAACCCACCAGTAGAATTTCTCGATGGGAAGATAAAAATAACGATGGCGTTTACGAAACAGGTACAACATTCGTCGATAAGTTGATTTTCCCCCGTTTTGTGTTGCCTTACGGGAAAGATTGTATTCTCACAATGGAGTCCGATGCCGATAATGTGTACAAATACACCGATACAAATGGAGATGGGAAAGCAGATAAAAAAGAGCTTTTTACGACCAAATATGGTCGTTCGGGCAATGTTGAACATCAACAAGCATTCATGTATTATGGAATGGACAACTGGCTTTACAGCACCGTAAATGCTTTTCGAGTGAGAGAAACACCTAATGGCGTAATTCGTGAAAAAACGGGTTTTAATAGAGCTCAATGGGGTGTTACGCACGATGATGACGGCAAACTTTGGTTTCAAGGTGGGGCAAGTGGATTACCTTCTTATTTTCAGTTTCCGATTCATTATGGCAATTTTGAAGTACCCAATGAATTTGC
Organism: Bacteroidota bacterium; assembly: GCA_040387735.1. Classification (GTDB taxonomy): domain Bacteria; phylum Bacteroidota; class Bacteroidia; order Cytophagales; family Spirosomataceae; genus Arcicella. The sequence continues at coordinate 32,415 of JAZKDE010000138.1, read as the reverse complement.
CAAAGGTTTCGATGTTCCTTGGGGTGCGGCCGTGAAAATTGCCGATATGCAAGGCGGAATGGACGAAATTAGACAACCAGATGGCTCTTTAAATCACGTTACGGGTTCGGCAGGAAACGATATTTATCGGGGCGACCGATTACCTGAAAACATTAAAGGTCAATATTTTTACGGTGAACCTGTTGCTCGGATTGTCCGACAAATAAATCCAGTTGTTAGCGAAGGACTGACAACACTTCATAATGTTTATCAAGACCAAAAATCTGAATTTTTACGTTCCACGGATCCACTTTTTAGACCCGTTGACATGACCACCGCTCCCGATGGAACTTTGTACATTACGGATATGTATCACGGAATTATTCAAGAAGGGCAATGGACGCAAAAAGGAACGTATTTACGCACAAAAATCGAGCAGTATCAATTGGATAAAATAGTTGGTTTGGGCAGAATTTGGCGAATTACCTACGATGGAAAAGAGCGTGATAAAAATCAGCCAAAAATGCTCAATGAAACTTCTGCGGCTTTGGTTAAACACTTAGAACACCCCAACGGCTGGCGACGAGATGCAGCGCAACAATTGATTGTCTTGAAAAAAGACCTTTCGGTTGTGCCAGCACTAAAGGTAATGGCTTTGACCAATAAAAATATTTTAGCCAGAATTCACGCTATATGGTCTTTAGAAGGACTTAATGCGTTGAAAATTGACGTGGTTCAAAAACTATTGAAAGACCCAAATCCTCGTATTCGTATCCAAGCGTTGCGTGCCAGCGAAACATTATACAAGGCGGGGGCAAAAGATTTAGAAACTGACTACAAAACAGCTATGAGCGACCCAAATACGGATGTGGTGATTCAAACAATGCTGACGGCTAAAGTATTAAAAGTCCCTGATTTAGAAAATAGCGTAAAAACCGCAATGACAAATAATAAAGCCGCAGGCGTAAAATTGGTTGGTGAGCAAATAATCACACCGCCAAAACCGAGGAATATGGGGCCGTTTGGAGCTGCTGAATTGAGCAAAGAACAAAAGGAAATCGTGGACAGAGGAGCCATAATTTATAACGAATTGTGTTCGCAATGTCACGGAAACAATGGCATGGGAACGCCCGTAGGCAACGGCAAACTAATGGCACCGGCCTTGGCTGGCTCACAACGAATTCAAGCACATCCCGACTATGCAATAAAAGTGGTTCTGCACGGAATGGAAGGAGCAATTGAAGGAAAAACGTATGCGGGTGGCATGATGGCGAGTATGAAAGACCACGATGACGCTTGGGTTTCTGATGTTATTTCATATATCCGAAATGGTTTATCAAACGATGCTTCGCTGATTACACCACAACAAGTTGCCAAAATTCGAGCAAGTACCGCAACTCAGAACAGTATTTTTCAGTACGAAAAGCTCATCAAATCAACGCCAAAAGAATTTCAAATAGCTGATGGTTTAAAAATAACAGCCAGTCATACAGCCTCAACTCGCATTGGCGGTAATGTTTCGCCACAAAGTGCATTTACGTATGAAGGTTGGTCAACGGGTAAAAAACAAGAAAAAGGAATGTGGTACCAAGTAGAATTTCCGAAAAATATAAGTCTTTCTGAACTTCAATTTAATGCCGCTCCAATCAGAAAATTTACGCCTCCAAAACCTAATATGCCACCAGTTCCACCACAAACCTCGCAAACTTTCCCTCGAAAATACAGCATCGAAACGTCAGTTGATGGTAATACTTGGGAGGAAACTTCAAAACAAATAACTGGAAATGAGGGAGATAACACCATACTTTTAAGCACACCAAAAGTGAAATTTCTAAGAATAAAGTTAGATGAAGGCTTAGAAAAAGAAACCGAAGAAATTCCGTGGACAATGCGACAAATGAAAATATTTGGACAACTATAGAAGCCTTTAATTTCATTACGATTTTAAATATTTTTACCATAAAAATAGTATTTTGCGAAGACAAGATTGTACAGGACGGTGTTCCTAATTAAGTTTAGCAATTTTATAAATGAAACCTCATAGGCTTTAAAATCTATGAGGTTTTCTGTATCCATTTGTTCAATATTATTACTCAACCATTTTCCCCTAATCTAATGTTTAAAAGAAATTTCCTTTCTTTTCTCTTCTTCATTTCCTTCGTCGGAAATATTTTCGCCAATGTTTCTATTGAAAATCTAAAGGTCGATTCACAAGAAAAACCCTTAGGAATTGACATCACAAATCCGCATTTTTCTTGGCAAATGAAGGCTTTAGACAATAAAAAAGGCTATTTTCAGAAAGCCTACCAAATTGTTGTTTCAGATGCTAAAAATCAAATTGTTTGGGATTCTAAAAAGGTCAATTCTGATATTTCTCACGGAATTGAATACTTTGGAAATGCCTTAAAAGCCACTACTCGCTACACTTGGAAAGTGACCGTTTGGGATAATTCGAACAAAATGACTACCAACAGTTCTTGGTTTGAAACAGGTTTGATGAATCCCAATATTTCAGCATGGTCAGGAGCAACTTGGATTGGTGGTGGCGACGAAGATTTGGTACTTTATTCGCATTATTTGTCGGTTTATAAATTTCAATACGGTATTCAATTGGATAAAACCGCAAATTCTACCAAAGCATCTTTCCTTTTTGGTGGAAACGACGCCCGTTTGATGGATAAATCCTTGAATTTAATGGGCGTGAAAAACACTAAAAATCAAAGTTATATCGCCTTTGAATTAGATATTACCAACGTTTCAGAATCAGCAGACGGTTTAGCAAAATTGAATATTTATAGAGTTGGTTACGATAAAAATGATACGAAAGAACAACCTATCAAAATTTTAGATATTCCGCAAACACTTATCAATCAAGCAAATAAATACGAAAAACACAGTATTTCAGCAGAATGTAATTTTGGAGTATTTGAGATTTTCGTCGATGGGAATAAGTTAAAAGATAAAGTAGAAGGCAATTCTTCACCATTTGCGCCAAAGGGTTTTAATCTAAATCCAGTGGGCAGTGGCAACAATTTCATCAGCTTCCCAATGTTGGCAGATATTGGCTTTCAAACCAATCAAAATCAAGTGGCCTACTTCTCTGATGTACAAATCAGAAACTTCCGTTCACCGTCTAATATTTTATTTACGGAGAACCTTTCTGGAAAATACGATGGCATTTTTACAAATAGCTTAACAACTGAAAACAACAATTACAAAGTAAATGGCGGAGTGTTAATTTTGGCAAATCCAAGTAAAAATGCAGCTCCGATGCTTCGTAGTACCTTTTCTACGCAAAACAAATCCATCAAAAACGCTCGTTTGTATGTAACCGCAAGAGGAATTTATGAAATGTATTTGAATGGAAATCGAGTAAGTAACGACTATTTCAACCCAGGTTTGACACAGTACAATAAGAATCAAATGTATCAAACTTACGATATTACGAGTGCATTGAAACCAAACGAAAAAAATGCGATTGGAGCGTGGTTGAGCGAAGGTTGGTGGAGTGGAAACATTACTTACAGCGGTGAAAGTTGGAATTATTTTGGGGATAGACAATCACTTTTGAGCAAATTAGTCATTACTTATGCTGATAATTCTGAGCAAATAATCACCTCAAATCCAAAGGATTGGCAATTTTTCAATGATGGTCCAGTTCGTTACGGGAGTTATTTTCAAGGTGAAGTTTATGATGCCAATAAAGAGGAATTAATTAAAGATTGGTCAAAGGCAAATTATGAGGCAAAATTGTGGAAATCTGCCCTTGAAGTACCCTTAGAAGGCACAACTTATCAAGGAACTTCAACCGATTTTTTGGGTCGTAAATCTACTTTTGACTATAAAGATTTAAAAATCGTTGGACAAATGGGTAACAATCCGACCATTGTAAAAACGATGATTGCTCAGAAAGTAGAGGAAGTTCGTCCGAAAGTTTTTGTCTATGACATGGCTCAAAATATGGTAGGATTCCCGCAAATTCAGATTAGAAACGGTAAAAAAGGGCAAATTATCACGATGCGTTATGCCGAAGTAAAATATCCAGATTTGAAAGAATACGGTGAAAATGTAGGCATGGTGATGATGGAAAATATCAGAGCTGCCCTCACGCAAGACCAATATATTTTGAAAGGCGGTGACGAAATTATTCAGCCAAGATTTACTTTTCATGGCTATCGTTACCTTGAAATTACGGGCATTGAACAGGCAATTCCAGTGACAAATGTGAAAGGTTTAGTAATCAGCTCGGTTTTGGATTTATCGTCGAATTACGAAACCTCAAACGACTTGGTTAATAAACTTTGGAAGAATATTACGTGGTCGTTACGCAGTAATTTCTTGTCAATTCCAACTGATACCCCTGCCCGCAACGAACGCATGGGTTGGAGTGGCGACATCTCGGTTTTCTCGAAAAGTGCAACCTATTTGACCGATGCCAATTTGTTTTTGAGAAGACACCTTTTGGGCATGAGAGACGTACAAGCCGAAAGCGGAAGATTTACCGACGTTGCTCCGATGGGCGGCGGTTTTGGCGGAACACTTTGGGGAAGTGCAGGAATTGTGGTGGCGTGGGAAACCTACCAACAATACGGCGATGTGCAATTATTAAAAGAACATTACGATGCCATGAAACGCTACATTGCCTTTTTAGAAACCAAAGTTGAGAAAACAACAGGCATTTTAAACGAAGGACCTTTGGGCGATTGGTTAAGTCCAGAAGGCAACAAAAACGACAATACAGAGTTTTGGATGGCTTATTTTGCTTATGATTTGGACGTTATGAGTAAAGTCGCAAACATTCTGAATAAACCCGAAGATGCAAAATCATTTGCTACTCGTCGTGAAGAAATCAAGCAAGCTTTTAACGATATTTATGTAGATAAAACGACTCATAAAACTATAAAATCAGGCGTAAAAACGGGTTTTATCCCTGCTCCAAACGAAGCAGATACTCGTGGAAAATCTGATAAAGGCACATTGGTTGACACGCAAGCGTCTTACGCAATTCCTTTAGATTTGGGTGTTTTCAATGAAGAAAATAAACCTTTTGCCATTAAATATTTGAACGAAGCCATTCAACGTAAAAACAAAGACGACTCAGGTATAGAACGTCCAGAATATTCATTAATGACAGGTTTTATAGGAACAGCTTCTATTTCGGAAGCTCTTTCTGAAAATGGAAATAGTGCCGTAGCGTACCGACTTTTACAGCAAAAAACGTATCCTTCTTGGTTATATTCGGTGGTAAATGGAGCGACTTCTATTTGGGAAAGACTTAATTCTTATACCGTAGAAAATGGTTTTGGGGGCAACAATTCGATGAACTCATTTAACCATTATTCTTTCGGAGCAGTTTCAGCTTGGATGTATAACTATTCGTTGGGAATTCAGAGAAGTCCAGAAAAAGCGGCTTTCAAACAAATTATCTTAAAACCAACGCCTGACCCTGACAAAGTAATGACTTTTGCGAAGGGTTATTACGATTCTGTTTACGGAAAAATTAACAGCGAATGGCGTTACGAAGGCAAGAAATTGATATATAAAACTACCGTTCCTGCCAATACCTCCGCAATACTTTATTTACCTACAAAAACCATTAATCAAGTAAAAGAAAGTGGGAAAATGTTGAGTCAAGGTAATGGAATTAGTAATATTTCTGTTGAAAATGACAAAGTTAAAATGACTTTGGTTTCAGGGAGTTATGCTTTTGAGATTCAAGAATAGTATAGATTTCGCTTATACCTTTTATGGCTTAAAAGAGCCGTAGGCTCGACCCATTTTGTAGCGGTGGGTTTTAACCCACCGAAAAAAAACATATAAATATATCAAATTTATGACGGATTAAAATCCGCCCCTACAAAATCGGTCGAGCCTATGGCTCTAAAATTTGTGTTATTAAACCGTAAGCCTCAAAACTACCACTTCGGTATGTTGCAAAACAAATGGTCAAAAGGGTAAATCTTTTGACCATTTGTTTTATAGGATAACAAAGGACTGATTTTTCTTTAAACTTCATTAATTTACAAAGCTGACCAAAATCCATTTACCATTTCAAAAAATGAAGTCTAAAATCATCCTCTTAATACTTGGAATTTCCTTTTTAGGTGTATTCTCCGCTTGGAAAACACTTAACAAAACCCTAACCGAAGACGTAGATTGGGCAGAATATTTAGGCGGTGCCGACCGAAGCCATTATTCTAATTTGACCCAAATCAACAAAGAAAACGTTGCCAAACTTCAAATTGCTTGGGCATATTCCACGCCAGATTCTGGGCAAATTCAAGTTAATTCATTGATTATCAAAGGCATTTTATACGGCGTAACTTCGTCTGTACAAGCATTTGCTTTGGATGCAGCAACGGGTAAAGAAATTTGGCGATTTGGCGACCCGCTCAAAAACTGGGCGAGTACCAGTCGGGGTGTAACCTATTGGAAGGGAAAAATAAACGGGGTAGAATCCGAAAGAATTTTATATACCGTTGGACCAAATCTTTGGGCTTTAGATGCCAAAACGGGTAAGCCAATCGAATCTTTTGGTGATGGAGGAAAAATGGATTTACACACAGGTCTGCCAGCAATTGCTAAAGATAAATTTATCATTTCAAATACACCAGGGACGCTTTTTGAGGATTTTATCATCATGCCTGTTCGTCTTTCGGAAGGTGCAGATGCTGCTCCTGGGGATATTCGTGCGTTTGATGTGAAGACAGGAAAATTAGCGTGGACTTTCCATACTATCCCCTACCCTAACGAATTTGGCTACGAGACTTTCCCGAAAAATGCCTACAAAAATACTAATACAGGTGCTGCTAATAACTGGGCAGGCATGGCTATCGACCGTAAAAGAGGCATTGTTTACGTGCCAACGGGTTCGGCGGGTTATGATTTTTATGGTTCAAATCGCAAGGGTCAAAATCTTTTTGCGAACTGTCTTTTAGCATTAGATGCCCGCACGGGTAAACGACTTTGGCATTTTCAGACAACGCACCATGATATGTGGGACAAAGATTTGCCCGCTCCGCCAAATTTAATCACAATTAAACAAAACGGAAAATCTATTGATGCCGTTGCTCAAGTGACCAAACAAGGCTTAGTTTTTGTATTCGACCGTGTTACAGGAAAACCGCTTTTCCCAATCAAAGAAACGCCCGTTCCAACCAATGCATTGGCAGGTGAACACCCTTGGTTGACTCAGCCAATTCCAACAAAACCAGCACCATTTGCCCGTCAGTCTTATACTTTGAACGAAACACAAATTAATCCTTACGCTGAAAATAGAGAAGAATTAATCAAGAATTTAAAGACTTATAAAACCAAATTGTACGCCCCGCCAAGCAAAGAAGGAACGGTTATTTTCCCGGGATTTGATGGAGGTGCTGAATGGGGCGGTGCTGCCGCTGACCCACAAGACGGTATTTTGTACGTCAATAGCAACGAAATGGCATGGATTCAAAAAATGGTTGAAAACCCAAAACAAGCAGCTTTGGATAACATGACAGCGGGTGAAAAAGTGTATTCAAACAACTGCATTGCTTGTCACGGAACGGATAGAAAAGGCAACTCAAAAAGTGGGTATCCTTCTTTAATCGACATTGGAACACGAAAAGACAAGGCTTATGTTACGCAAATTATTTCAGGTGGAAAAGGTATGATGCCGGGATTTAATGCCATTTCAAAAGAAGAAAAACAGGCTCTTGTAGCATTTTTATTCAACGAAGAAAAGAAGGAGGTTGCCTCAACGAATAAAGAAAAACCTGCTCCATATTTGCCTTACAGAATGGATGGCTACAATAAATTCTTGGATAGTAAAGGCTTACCAGCTATCTCTCCACCTTGGGGAACATTAAACGCAATCAACTTAAATACAGGCGAATACCTCTGGAAAATCCCATTTGGCTACGAAGAGAGTTTGAAAGCCAAAGGGATTTCTAATACAGGAATTGAAAACTACGGAGGTCCAGTAGTTACCGCCAGTGGTTTGCTTTTTATTGCTGCTACCAAAGACGGAATGTTCAGAGCCTTTGACAAGAAAAATGGTCAATTATTGTGGGAAACCAAATTGCCCGCCGCAGGTTTTGCCACGCCTTCTACTTATCAAGTCAATGGCAAACAATACGTTGTGATTGCTTGCGGAGGAACGAAATTAGGCACGAAAAAAGGAAATCAATACGTAGCATTTGCATTACCATAATATTGAGTGAATTAGTGAGTTATGATTTAGTGATTGATTACAAACTTGCTTTTTTCATTAACCAATTCCATAAAATCTCATTAAACCCATGACAAAATACGCATTCATTTTAGCATTCATCATTTCAACACTTTCAGCCAAAAGTCAAATTATCAACGACTCAATTTTGATTGAAGGACATTACCGAACTTTCCATTTTTTGAAACCTGCCAAAGCCAATGCGTCATTAATATTCGTCTTGCATGGTTCGGGTGGAAACGGTTTACAGAATAGAATGGGAGCAAAAAAATTAGAAGCCATCGCTCCTACCGAAAACATTTTATTGGTCTATCCCGACGGCTACAAGAAATTCTGGAATGAATGTAGAAAAACGGCAAACTCAGCTGCTAACTTAGAAAATATCAACGAAAATGCCTTTTTCAGTTTAATGATTGAGTATTTTGAGAAGCACTATAAAATTAATGCCAAAAAGATTTTTGCCGTTGGAACATCAGGTGGTGGACACATGGCTTATAAATTGGGCTTAACCATGCCCGAAAAATTCAAAGCAATTACGGCAATTATCGCTAATTTACCCGATACCAATAACATCGACTGTGCCGAAAAACATACGCCAATTCCTGTGATGATTATTAACGGAACGGCGGATAAAACGAATCCTTATGATGGTGGCGAAGTCATTATTCAGAATAATCTTAGCTTGGGTTTTGTCCGTTCTACCAATCGTACTTTTGAATATTGGTCTTCTTTAGCAGGTTACAAAGGCACGCCTAAAATGGAAAATATTCCTGATAACGATCCCAATGACGGCAAAACGATTGAACGTTATACTTTTAAAGAGAAAAATAAACCCGAAGTTACTTTATTGAAAGTGATTGGCGGAAGGCACGATTATCCCAACGATATTGATGTTTATTTGGAAGCTTGGGCATTTTTCAAAAGACAAATGCCATAGATTATTTTTAAAAACCATACCTTTTAGTAACTCTTTGGACTCCATATTTTGAAATTTGTCCGTGATGGAAGTCATCGTTTTGAACGACGACTTCCGTTTGAGTATATAAAGCACATTTTTGCACCTAATTAGAAACTCCATTTCTCTTCCTTCTCCCAAACAAATTCTTTTAGTCTCCGTGAACAAAAATACTACCTGATAGAATATTCATTGTACAAATGTAGTGATTCAGAATAGTATCGGACTGTTTTTGACTAACAGTAATCTTTACAAAATCTTACCTTTGTATTATATTTTAACAGAATAGTGAAAATGTTAATAAAATCTAATACACAAAATCCACTCAAAAATTGGCAAGTAAATAGAGAAGAAATTCAGTTTCTTGGTAAAGATTTACAACGTCCCGAATGTATTTTGACTGAACCAAACGGCACTGTTTGGACAGCAGATGCACGTGGTGGTGTAGTGAAATTGAACCACGATGGTTTGCAAGAAATTATCACATCTTATACCGAAGCAGATTTGACGAGTTTTGAAAAATTATCAAATCTGGAAAACCGTTATGTTCTTTCTAAAGGTTCGTTGCCAAACGGTTTATGCTTCGATAAAAACGGTAATTTTATCATCGCTAACTGGGGAACCGACCACCTCGAAATAATGACTCGTGAGGGTGAATTAGCAATAATCTTGACGGAAATTGAAGGTAAACCTTTGGGCAAAACCAATTTCCCATTGAGGGATTCTAAAGGTAGAATTTGGTTTACAGTTACCACAAAAACCAATCCTTGGACGGAACAATTAAACACAAGAGCTACCGATGGGTACATTGCTTTGATGGACGAAAATGGCGTTAAAATTGTAGCAGAAGGCTTTTGTGGTACAAATGAAATCCGTTTTGATGATAACGAAGAATGGCTATACGTGGTTGAAAGTACCGCTCATAAAATTTCAAGATTACGAATAAAACCCAACGGTGATTTATACGACCAAGAGGTTTACGCCAACGTAAGCGGTTTTCCCGACGGATTTGCTTTTGACACTTTCGGAAACCTTTGGATTACCTTAATTTTCACCGACCAATTAATTGCCATTACTCCCGAAGGCGAAGAATTAATGTTATTAGACGACAGCAATTCTGAATCGAAAAAAACGCTTTTTGAACATTATCAAAACCGAACTTTAACGGGTGAAATCTTAAGTTCGGTTCAAGGAATATTATGTCCTTGGATGGCAAGTTTAAGTTTCGGTGGAAAAGATATGAAAACCGTTTATTTAGGAAGTTTAAGAGGTACTCGAATTCCATATTTTCAAAGTCCCATAGCTGGACAAAAAATGATTCATTGGCGATGAAAGATTTATTTAATTTATCGGGTAAAACCGCTTTAATAACGGGCTCAAGCTCAGGAATGGGCAAAGCTATTGCTGAAATTTTGGGTTTGTATGGAGCAAAAATTATTATTTCGAGTAATGATAATGATGCTTGTCAAAGCGTTTTAAAGGAATTTAAAGCCAAAGGAATTTTAGCATTTTCAATACCTTGCGACGTTTCTAAAAAGGAAGAAATTGATTTTCTCTTCAGTAAAATCTCTTCAAAAGTTGGTCAAATTGACATTCTGGTTTGTTGCGTAGGTATCGCTTTTACAGGTTCATTCTTGGAAATAAATTCCGAAAACTTTGAAAAAACAATGCAAATAAACCTGCAAAGTGTCATTTATTTAACCAAATTGGTCATTCCTAAAATGCAGGAAAAGAAAGGTGGCTCCATCATTTATTTATCCAGTATTGCGGGCGTAAGAGGTAATAAAAGTTTAGGACTTTATGGCATTTCAAAGGCTGGATTAGCACAATTAGCGAGAAATCTTGCCGTAGAATTTGGACCCGATAATATCCGAATAAACAGTATTTCTCCTGGCGTAATTGATACAGAATTTGCCAAACCTCTAACTTCAAATGCTGAAATTATGGAAAAAAGGTTACTGTTAACGCCTTTACGAAGAATTGGGAAAGTAGCAGAAATTGCGGGTGTCGCCCTTTTACTCGCCTCAAAAGCGGGCGGTTTTATGACAGGTCAAAATATCATTATTGATGGCGGAACAACTATTAGTGACGGTAATTAAGCATTAAAATTGGTCACGTTTCAATGCGTTCAACGTGACCAATTTTCCCTAAATTATTTTAGAGAAAACTTCAAATGATTCTTCTCCATTTCATTTTCTAATTAACACTTCTTCTCATTATTCTATTTTTGAATAAAATTCTCCCCATAAATTCTCTCTCATTTTAAGAAAGGATTGATTTTGAATATTATTAGATTAAAAATGATTAACAAATCAGTTATTTTGAATAGTAGATTTGTACAATAATTAATTTGAATATTTCAAAAAAATAAATCTTAAAAATGGCGAAGAATCCGCATTACTTATCGCAAATGGCTCACATTGAGTTATTAAGTACAGATATTAACGAAACTACCCGATTTTATACCGACATCGTGGGAATGGATTTAACGGGGCGTGATGAAAACTCTGTTTATTTAAGAGCTTGGGGCGATTATTTTCATCATACCTTAAAAATTACGCAATCAGACAGAAAAGGTATGGGGCAAATCGGCTGGCGTGCCGATAGTGCTGAAGCGTTGGAAGAATGCGTTCAATATTTGGAAAGCATCGGAGCGGGCATTGGTTGGGTTGATGCAGATTTAGGCCGTGGAAAAGCGTACCGTTTCTATTCGCCCGATGGACACACGCACGAAGTATTTTGGGATGTAGTTTGGTTGAGAGAAACGGGCGAGAAAAAAAGTATTTACGCTGATAGATACGCAAGTAATAGAAGATTGGGGGCAAATCCTCGTCGATTTGACCATGTTACTTATTTGGTTTCAAAATTTCAGTACGCTAAAGAAAAAGCATTTTGGCAAGGAATGGGCTTGAAAAATCCCGATGAAATTCGTATCAATGACCAAATTCCTCCTATTGGGGGTTTATGGACAATCGGCAATCTTTCACATGATATTGCCGTTTTTACCGACCCTAATTTAGAACCTGGTCAAGGGCATTTAAACCATATTTGCTATAATTTAGATAGTCGTGAAGAGGTACTTTTAGCTTTAGATTGGTTCACTGAAAAAGGCTATACCAGCGTTTGGGGAGCGCCAACTCGTCATAAAGCCGATGAGGGTTTCTTCTTCTATATTATGGAACCGTACACAGGTATTTTATTAGAAATTTATGCTTGTGCCAGACTAATTTTTGCTCCAGACCACGGGCCTGACGTTCACTATTTAAAGGATAATCCAAACGATGCTTGGGGTTTAACCAATCCATTCGCTGAAATGGATAAAGGTAAAATTGGTGGACTTAGCAAACCTGTGGACATTTAAAATAATTATGAGTGATGAATGATGAGTGATGAATTTACTCAGAAACATATCGTTCCAAAACTCATAATTTATCATTTAGATTTTAAAATAATTATAATTTATGGACGCTGTTGTATGTTTTTATTTTAAAACATTTCATCGCAACATTCATAATTTATCATTCATAACTCATCATTAAAATATATGTGGCATTATTTTCCTGGGCAGTATATGCCCTCATATCAAGTAAATAGAGCATTGACACAAGCTCACTACGGTGGCGGTGAATTTGCCGAAATATTAGAAGTAGCCAGTGAAATTGACCCCGCTAACCGTGAAAGTTTTAATAAGGCTTGGGTTAAAATGGGCAATAAAGTTTATGAAAAAGCAGAACAATATGCAAAAGACGGCCATAACGTATCTGCTCGTAGAACCTATCTAAGAGCCTTTAATTACCTACGTACCAGTGAGTTTTTTATGAACTTACACGATGAACGTAAAATTCCATATTACTTAAAATGCCGTGATGCATTCATTAAAGCTATTCACCTTTTTGATGAAAAACCATTGCAATTAGAAATCCCATTTGAAGGTTCATCTTTACCTGCATATTTGTTCAAACCAAGTGGTGTTGTAAACCCTCCTATCATGGTGATGTTTGGTGGTTTAGATAGCTTAGCTGAAGAATTATATTTTGGTATTGCTCAACATCTCAACGAACGTGGCATTGCAATGATGGCGGTTGATGGCCCAGGACAAGGTGCGGCTTTAAGACTCAATCACTTGCATACTCGCTACGACTATAATGTACCAGGAACGGCAGTTTTAGATTATATCATCGAAAATCTTGGCGAACACGTTGATACTTCTCGTGTGGGTATTGGGGCGGTTTCAATGGGTGGTTACATGGCGGCTCGTTGTGCCGCATTCGAGCCACGTTTTAAGGTTTGTATGATTTTCGGGGCAGTTTGGTCGTATTATGATATTTGGAAAAACCGTCCAGATAATCACCCTTTAGCGGAAATTGTACAGCACATTGTGGGTGCAGAAAACATGACTGAGGCTCGTGAGAGGCTCAAAGAATTTACTTTGGAAGGCGTGGCAGAAAAAATCCAATGCCCAACCTACATTCTTCATGGAGAAGATGACCGTCAGAATTTTGTAGAAAATGCGTATAACGTAAACGAAGCTCTTACGTGTAAGCACGTGATGGAAATTGTACCCAAAGACGAAAGCGGTTCGGCTCACTGTTCAGTAGATGATTTTACGAAGTCATTTAATATGTACGACTGGATAGCTAACGAAATTAAAAAATAAGAC
>JAZKDE010000138.1:5676-18512 GCA_040387735.1 Bacteroidota bacterium | reverse complement strand
TTCTTTTAAGGGTAGGGCTTTTTTACATACATCATTATGAAAAAAATATTAGTTGTAGGAGCTGGCATTGGTGGACAGTCCGTTGCTATTGGTTTAAAAAAAGCTGGTTTTGAGGTAGATGTTATAGAACTTCATAAGGAGTTTAATGTCTATGGAGTGGGTATCATACAACAAGCCAACGCACTCAGAGCTTTAGATGCTATTGGGGTGGCAGACGAGGCAATGCGTAGAGGTTCGCCTTATGGAAAAGTAAAATTATGCTTACCGCACGGTGTCCAAATTGGTGAAGCAGGTACGCCCCCAATCGGTAGGTTTCCAAGTCATAATGGAATCTCTCGTAAAATCTTACACGATGTTTTATTTGAAGAAGCTCAGAAAATTGGCATAATATATCGCATGGGTGTAACCGTAGAATATATTGATAATCAGCCAGATATTGCTAATGTAACTTTTACCGATGGTACAACAGGCAGCTATGATATTGTGATTGCAGCCGATGGGGTAAGCTCCAAAGTACGAAAACTTATCTTTGGTGACTTCAAACCAAATTATGTAGGTTTATCGGTTTGGCGTTATGCGTTTAAGCGTCCTGCAAACTTAGATACAGGGTATATTTTCTTTAATAAAAAACACAAATTGGGGGTTATTCCGATGACGGATGAGTTGTGTTATATATTTTTAAATTCTGCCGAAGGGGATAACCCTATTATTCCAGAAGACCAATTAGTGGAGAAACTAAAAGGTTATATGTCGGCTTATCCAGTACCGCTTGTTCAAGAATTAATTCCGCAAGTTGCCGATGCTAAATTGGTCAATTATCGAATATTAGAAACCCTCAAAATGCCAGCACCTTGGTATAAAAACAGGGTAGTTGTGTTGGGTGATGCGGCTCATACAACAATTCCTCAATTAGGTTCTGGTGCTGCCTTAGCTATTGAAGATGCGGTGGTATTGATTGAAGAATTACAGAAAGAAGGAGAAATTGAGGAGATTTTCGAGCGATATATGAAACGTCGCCATGAACGTTGCATGATGGTGGTAGATGTTTCTGAGACGTTAGGAGCTTGGGAGTTACTCGAATACAACGACCAACCACTTCCAGAAGGGGCAAATACGGGTATGCTGATGGGTAAAACAGGTATGGCGTTAACAGCACCGATATAATTATCATTTACGATTTACGATTTTTGATTTACGAATGTTTGTAGAACTTCTTTAAATCGTAAATCGTAAATCGAATTAATCGTAAATCAAGATGAAATTAGTAACATTTTTAAATAAAAATCAAGAAAGTCGTATTGGCTGGTTGGTTGGCGATGCTGTTGTGGATATGCAATTGACAAGTGAAAAATTGCCCACTGATATGCTCACATTCATTGATAATCACGAAGAATATTTCATGATTATTAAGGCTTTGGGCGATGTACAGCCACATTATCAACTGACTGACATTAAATTATTAGCCCCACTACCAAATCCACGTAGTTTTAGAGACTACATCGGTTTTGAGATGCACATGCAAAATGCTTCTCGCAGTTTCGGACATACAATCGGAGCTGCATGGTATGATATGCCGATTTTCTATTTCACCAATCACCAAGCCATTTATGGGCCAGAGGATGAGATTAAGCGTCCGACCAAAGAAACGAAAATGGATATTGAGTTAGAAATCGCTTGTATCATCGGTAAAAAAGGGAAAGATATTAAAGCAGAAGAAGCAACGCCGTATATTTTTGGATATACTGTTTTCAACGATTGGACGGCAAGAGCGATTCAAAAAGTGGAGATGGAAATTCCACTTGGACCACACAAAGGAAAGGATTTTGCCAATGCCATTGGTCCTTGTATTGTGACGGCTGATGAAATGGAGCAATACCGAATCGAGTTGGACGAAAGTGTTTTTCAAGAGCCAATCCGTATTCCAAAAGTAGCAGGTTCTCGTTTTGATATAAAAATGACATCTCGCATTAATGGTCAGACGATTTGTGAGGGCAATTATAAAACTGCTTATTACAATTTCGAACAAATGATTGAACGTGCTTCTGAAAACAACGTAAACTTGATGCCAGGTGATATTTTGGGGTCTGGTACTGTGGGTTGGGGAAGTTTAATTGAAAATGCCTTCGGTGTTCACCGTCCGCTTGAACCTGGCGACGTAGTAGAATTGGAAATTGAAGGAATTGGTATTTTGAGAAATACGGTAGTATAGCTAATTTCTATCATAAAAATAAGAGCATCCCGAAGACTTTATTCTTTTCGGGATGTTCTTATTTTTAACGATAATATTTTAATAATATTCGCCTTCAAAATTGGTCAATCTTACGAATTCTGTACTATTAAGTACTATTTCAAACCCAACATTTTAATGGCATTTTCCTTTAAAATCAACGGTTTTACTTCTTCTTTAAACCCTGCTTCTTCAAAATCTTTTAGCCAACGTTCTGGAGTAATTAACGGAAAATCGGTACCAAATAATACTCTGTTTTTCAGCATTGTATTGGCATATTGTACCAATTGTTTCGGAAAATATTTGGGTGACCAACCGCTCAAATCAATATAAACATTGGGTTTGTGCATGGCTACCGAAAGAGCTTCGTCTTGCCAAGGCCAACTTGGGTGTGCAATAATGATTGGGCAATCTGGAAAATCAATCGCTACATCGTCTAAGTGCATCGGATTTGAATATTCCAAACGTAAACCGCCACCGCCACGCACACCAGAGCCAAAACCAGAATGCCCCGAATGAAAAAGCATTGGTAATTTATACTCCGCAATGACTTCGTAAAGATGGTACGCCATTTTATCGTAAGGATAAAAACCTTGTACCGTTGGGTGAAATTTGAAACCTTTTACACCATAATTTTCGATTAAATCACGGGCTTCCCTCGCTCCCATTCGCCCTTTGTGTGGGTCGATACTGGCGAATGCAATCATCACATCATCGTTTTTCAAAGCACATTCAGCTACTTCTACATTCGGAATCCGTTTTTTGCCAACTTCATGCTCCGAATCTATCGTAAACATCACCAAAGCCATGTTTATATCCCGATAAAAATCGGCAGTTTCTTGCATCGTTGGGCGTTTATCCGACTTGAAATATTTGGCAAAAGCCACATCAAATTCTGGACGAAAATCATCGTGCGGTTGGCAACAAGAAACTTCTGCGTGCGTATGTACGTCTATGGCGGTTATTTTATCAATGTTAATCATATTTTTAATTATTTTATTCCACAAATCCAGCCTTCGCCTTTACACCAGTCTTTACCCAATTTCTCAATTCATCAAATGCAATAGCGGTTTGCTTGGGCGTAAAATTACAGTGTCCTTGTCCATTTGTATATTTTACGGTAAAATATTGGTCTTTTGCTTGCTGACGAACCATATTCTCAAAATTTGTTACACCATACGTTGGTGGAATTAATTGGTCATAAATGGTGTGCATCAACACAACGGGTTTATTGATGTTTCCTGTGCGTTCGTATTTGCCAAAAAGGATTTTTGCATCCACCGTTGCAGGCAAGCGTTCTGCTTTTTTGTTTACTTCTAAATCGTTCGGAAAACCTGAATAAAGCGTATTTGTATTATCAAAAGGATTTCCCTTTGCCTTTTGTGCAATATCTCTCAATACGTTTTCATTAAAAAATAAAGACATGGGCAAATCCTCAATTTTCAAATCAAAACGCTTTGCGAATGCCAAAGCAAGCATTGAATCTTTAGCAAAAATTGCGGCTTTAATTTCCTTTGCTCTCGAAAACATTTTCCTTGAATCTTGAGCTTGATAAGGCTTATTGAGGTCAAAAATATCTTTTAAGGAAGTTACCACATTTGGAAATAATCCGTTGAAAGTAGCATAAATATCATACTCTTTTCGACACTGTAAATACGGACGACTCGAAAATGGACACAAAGGCAAAGCTCCATGATAGTTATCGCCATAATTTTCAATGGTAGCCAATGAAATTCCTCCGCCCATCGAATGCCCAACCATGAAAGTTGAATCTGGTTTTCCGTATTTTCCAACAAAATATTGTCGTAATGCTTCGGTATCATCAACGCCTTGTGGCAAAGCAAAACCCTGATATTGATAGTCGGAAGCAGCAACGGCAAAGCCTCTATCTAAAAATGTGGACATTCTTTTGATAAAATCGGGATTTTTACTTTGGCGTGGACTACCCATAAATTCGTAGCCGTGAGCGTACATCACCAATTTCCCCTTCCAATTTTCGGGAAAAAGAATACGATAATTTGCTCCATTGATTGCTCCTGTATCTATTTTAGCTACATTTTGAGCAAAGGTTGTTGTGGCAAACAACAGAAGAATGAATAGTTTTTTCATATTATAGGTAGAGACGTTGCCAGCAACGTCTCCCAAAAGATTAGAATTTCACCAATAAATAACGATTGAACCTTGAAACGTTTTCCCGAAAGAAAAAAATATTCTATTATTCTTAGACGTTGCAGGCAACACCAATTATTCTACTATCCTTAGACGTTGCAGGCAACGTCTCTACGCTTCGCCCCAAACCTTAATGGCTGTATTTACTACCAATTCCATCTTACGCCATTGGTCATCGTGCGACATATCGTTTCCGTGGTGCGTACTCGAAAATCCACATTGCGGACTTACACACATATTTTCCAAAGGCATATATTTAGCGGCTTCGTCAATTCGTTTGCATAAATCGTCGATATTTTCCAATTCTTTTACTTTTGAAGAGATGATTCCTAAAACAACTCTTTTGTTGTTGGGTACAAAACGCAATGGAGCAAAATCCCCCGAACGTTCGTCGTCATATTCCAAGAAATAACCATCTACATTTATGGAGTTGAAAAGGATTTCAGCAACGGGTTCGTAACCACCTTCGGCAAACCATGTACTACGATAATTACCACGACAAAGGTGGATTCCAACGGTTAAATCTTTCGGGCGACCATCAATTACTGAATTAATCAATGCCGCATACGTTTTTGGTAATTCGTTCGGGTCTTCGCCACGCTCAACGGCAGCAGCACGCATTTTTGGGTCGCAGAGATACGCCAAATTGGTATCATCTAACTGCAAATAACGTAATCCAGACTGATACAAACGGTCAATTTCTTGTTTATAGACATTGGATAAATCATGGAAAAATTCGTCCATATCTGGATACGAATCAATATCAATCGACTTTCTCCCACCTCTAAAATGCACCATTGTTGGCGATGGAATCGAAACCTTTGGCGTTTGGGTTGTTACTGATTTAAGAAATTCAAAATCAGCCACTTGAATATCTTTTACGTGAGCTAACTTGCCCGTTACCGTCAATTTTGGAGGCGTAAAACCATCTTCGGCAACTTTTGCATTCGGGTTTGCATCAATGCCGCCTGTTACGGTAACGCCAGCCAATTCTTTCAAAAAATCAAGGTGGAAATAATCACGACGGAATTCTCCATCGGTAATTGATTTCATTCCTGTTGATTCTAATTTTTTGACGGTTTCAGCAATGCCTATATTTTCAATTTCACGTAATTCTTCGGCTGAAATCAAGCCGTTTTTCCATTTCAAACGGTTTTCTTTTACTTCGGGAGTTCTTAATAAACTGCCAACATGGTCGGCACGGAATGGGAGTTTCATGGATAAGATATGAGTTTTAGTTATGAATTATGAGATATGGAAAATTCGCCAAAGGAATTTTGCGATTTTCTTTTTTTGTTTCATTGTTAAAATTATACTTTTCAAGATTTTCAAAACTTCGATACAATCTTTTGCCATTGCATTGCATTCAAGTTCTGTCAAATATTCTGATTCTTTCAAAAGTTCAAGCCAGTAGAGGGACTCATCACTTCGCACCCATCCGAATAGCTCCGTCTAAACGAATCACTTCGCCATTAAGCATCTGGTTTTCGATGATATGTTTCACCAAAGAAGCATATTCCGACGGGCGACCCAAACGGGGCGGAAACGGCACTTGCTTGCCCAAAGAATCCTGAGCCTCTTGTGGTAATGATGCCAAAAGTGGCGTTTCAAAAATTCCTGGAGCAATGGTCATAACTCTAATGCCCATTCTTGCTAATTCTCGAGCAATGGGTAAAGTCATGGCAACAATTCCACCTTTTGAAGCTGAATAAGCCGCTTGTCCAATTTGACCATCAAAAGCCGCAACCGATGCCGTATTGATAATTACACCACGCTCGCCATCTTGATTTGGCTCGTTATTTTGCATCACATTTGTCGCTAAACGAATGACATTAAAAGTTCCAACGAGATTAATATTGATAACTTTAGTAAAGAAATCTAAAGAATGTGGCCCATTTTTCCCAACTACTCTTTGGGCTGGACCAACGCCCGCACAATTGGCAACGCCATGCAATCCTCCGAAGGTTTCCACTGCCAAATCAATGGCATTTTGTACTTGTTCTTCGTTGGCTACATCAGTTTTTACGAATAAAATTTTATCCGATTCTACTCTTTTACCCGCCTCTTCATTGATGTCCAAAATGACCGCATTACCGCCATTTTCTACAATCATTTGAGCAGTGGCAAATCCTAAACCCGAAGCACCACCTGTGATGATGAATGTTTTATTTTCGATTGTCATTTTGTGTGTTTATTACAGCCACGAAGGCATAAAGAATCTAAGAAATGAGAATTTTCAGATTAGTCAAATTTGAAAAGTTGGCTAATCTGAACCGATTGCCTAAATAGTCGAATAAATTTCCTCAACCAATGCCGTACGATATTTCAAAACGGCTCGTTGATTCAAAGAGCCTTTATCGGTAATTTCTCCTAAATCAATGGACGGCGGTTCAATCGCAATGACGGCTTTGGCTACTTTACTGGCACTTCCTGTGGCAGTTTCGCCTAATTTTATCAGTAATTGCTCAATGTATTTTTGTACTTCTTCATGCTGAAAAGCCTCTTTGTTAGAAGTTTCAGCAGCTAAATTTGCCAATTTCCGACAAGCATCTGGATTTAAAAACAAAATTGCTCCGATATATTCACGGTCGAGTCCCGCAATGACCACATCTTGCACAATCGGCGAACCAGCCGACAAAACCTTAGCTTTCAAGATGCCAACATTTACCCAAGTTCCCGTTGAAAGTTTGAAATCTTCGGCAATTCTTCCATCAAAAACTAAACCTTTATTGGGGTTATTTTCATCCAAAAACTTCACGGCATCTCCCGTTTTATAGAAGCCTTCTTCGTCAAAAGCCTGAGCCGTAGCTTCTGGATTTCGCCAATAACCTTTGGTGACGTTTGGGGCATGGTACCGAGCTTCTAATTTATCACCATCGGGAACTAATTTCACTTTCATCCCCGCCACAGGCACGCCTAAAAGTCCCGAAAAACTACCTTCCCAAGCCGCAAACATGGCAGAAGGCCCTGATTCAGTACAACCCAAACCCGTAATAATTGGCACTTTTTTGCCCGTAGTTTCTATCGATAATTCTTCCAAACGATTCCAAATTGGTTGAGCCAAACTTGCTCCTGCGTAAAAAAAGAAACGTAGATTTTTGAAGAATATTTCCCGTAACTGAACGTCATTTTCCAAATACGGAACCAACATTTCAAAACCTTTGGGAACATTAAAATAAGCCGTTGGGGAAATTTCACGGAGATTCTGAACCGTTTTTTCAATGCCTTTTGCTGTTGGTTTTCCGTCATCAATAAAGAGCGAACCTCCGTTATAAAGTGCTAATCCAAAATTATGATTTCCGCCAAAAGTATGATTCCAAGGCAACCAATCCACAAAAACTGGCGGTTCAGTTTGCATAAACGCAAAGGTTTGTGAAATCTGCTGCAAATTTGCTGACCACATTCCGTGCGTATTAATAACGCCTTTTGGCAAGCCCGTTGAACCTGAAGTAAACAAGATTTTTGCAACGGTATCGGCATTCACTTTTTCGTGAGTTTTTTTTACTTTTCCAGTCGCTTCAACCTTTAATAATTCCGAAAAATCAAGGTGTTGAGTGTTTCTCACCGTCACAATTTCTGCCTGTGGAAACATCGTTTTTGCCAAGTTCAAGGCTTTTTCATAAACCTTTCCATCTTGAGCAAAAATCAATTTGGGAGTCATTAATTCCAGACAATGTTTCAATTTCCCAAAGTCATCCGAAACCAAAGAATACGGAGGTGAAATTGGGGTATAAGGAATCCCGATATGAGCCGAAGCCAAGGCTAAAAGGGCATGTTCAAGGCTATTTTCTGATAAAATAACAATGGTTTGGTCTTCGGTAAAGTCTTGATTTAAAAGATATTGAGCAATATTTTTAACCTGACGAAGTGTTTCGGTATATGACATTTTTTGCCAATCTCCTTCCGAATTTCTACGAGCAATGAAGGTTTTATCAGGTGTTTTTTCAGCCCAAAAACTCAATTTCTCTGTTATTTTTTCTGGAAAATCCGCCAAAGATTGTTCTAAGCTAAACAAAATAGAACCATCAGGATTTATCGTTTTTATCGTTTCAGTAGGTCCAAAATTCATTTTTCAAAACTGTTTAATGATGTTATAAGTTGTGAATGATGAATTGTGAGTTGTGAATTATAAAAATTATGAATGGACTTTTTAATCATTCACAACTCACCATTCACCCAATCACAACTCCTCTCATTCCCCCACTTTCTTGGCTCTTCCTTCCAAAAAATCCTTCAATCTTTGCTGTGCTTCGGGCGATGTTGAGGCAATTGAAGCCATTAAAGATTCCATCAAAAGTCCTTCCGATTGCCCCGAATCAACAATTCTTGGTAATACGTGCATCAAAGCATAATTGGTCATTCCTGCATTTGACGCTATCTTTTTAGCTAACTCAATTCCTTTTTCCAAACCACCTCCCTCCGACACTAAATACTGAGAAAGTCCCATCAAAACGCCTTCTTCGGCAGTGATGACCCTCCCCGTCAGCATCATGTCCGTCATGCGAGCCATACCAATTAATTTTGGTAAACGTACCGAAGCTCCACCGCCTACAAAAATTCCTCTTTGTCCTTCGGGCAAGGCATAAAATGTAGTTTGTTCTGCCACTCGGATATGGCAAGCCGAGGCAATTTCCAAACCTCCTCCCACGCACGCACCGTGTATAACCGCCACTACGGGAACAGTTCCAAATTGCACTTTCTCCAAAGCTCTATGCCACATTCTGGAATGATGTAAACCCTCCACGATGTCTCTTTCTTTCAATTCAGAAAGGTCAAGACCAGCACTAAAATGCTTGCCTTCTCCGTAAATAATGGCACATTTTACGTCTTTCGGAATATTTGAAAATATCGTTTCAATACCTAAAATGAGTTCATCATTAATGGCATTTCGTTTTTCTGGACGATTTATTTTTACGTAAAGAATTTCGTCTTTTTGTTCAACTGTTAAAGATTGGGGTATATTCATAATTTTATTCAATGCTTGTATTTCGATTTTCGATGCTCGAGATTCGATATTGATAATTCGATGTTAGTCGTTTGGATTTCGAGATTCGATGTTTGATGTTGGTAATCGATCATTTAGAAGATTCGAACATCGAATTACCAAAATCAAACATCGAATGACTAACATCCAGAACTTTATTTATTTTCAACTGCCATACGGTAAGGCTTGAGAGCTAAATAACTGAATAACAAGCCAAAACCTCCGCCAATTAGATACAAAAGCACTAAAGAATAGCGAATCATATTTTCGTCTTTGAAAATAAAATCGGTAAAAAATGCCACTAAAAATGGGCCTAAACCTATTCCAACTATATTTAAAATGAAAAGGAAAATGGAAGAAGCTAACGCACGAACTTGATTGGGCATAATTTCTTGAATGGCTGCCGTTGCCGCTCCAAATGGGGCTGCTAAGCCAAAAACAGGTACAGAGATTGCTAATAAAGCCCATTCTGCTTTTGGTAAAAGTGGAATATAAAAGGATATTAACGCTAAAAATCCACCTAAAACACCCACTCGTAATTTACCATCAGTTTTGCCTTCTTTGGTGAGTTTGTCGGCGTACCAACCACCAAATATTACGCCTAAAATTGAAGAAATGACTACGACCAAACCAAAAAATGCTCCTGCTCGTGGCACTTCCCAACCGTAAGTTCTTGAAATAAAAGTAGGAACCCACGCATTACAACCATAATTTATCAAAGCCTGACAAGCGGTTGAAAAACAGATGAGTAAGTAGGCTTTTTTGTGTTTAAAGATAATTTTAAACGATTCCGAAAATGACAACTTGACTGTTTGACCTGCTACTTGAAGAGCATTTTTCCGAGAAGGTTCGGTAATCGTAAAAAGCAATAAAGCTATGACTAAACCAGGAATTCCGACGTATAAAAATATCATTTGCCAAGGGTAAATCTCCCCAAAAATTGGAACATTCATCATGCCTTCCGTTGGGAGTTTCGCCACAATTCCAGAGCCAATCAATGTTGCCAAACCTGAGCCTAAAAACACGCCCATTGAAAAAATGCTCATCGCAGTTGCCAAACGATTTTTAGGGAAAATGTCGGCAATCAATGAAAACGCTGAAGGTGAAAGCGTGGACTCGCCAACGCCCACCCCCATGCGTACTAAAAAAAATTGGGTATAATTGGCAATGCCTGCACAAAGGGTAGTCATTGCCGACCATATCGAAATGCCAATTATAATAATATTTCTACGGTTTTTTCTATCTGCCAAACGCCCAATCATCATTCCGAAAAGCGTGTAAAAAATGGCAAAGCTAAGTCCCATCAATAAACTCATTTCGGTATCGGTCAAATGCAAATCTCGCTTGATAGGTTTTACTAATAAGCTCAAAATTTGTCGGTCAATGAATGACGAAATATTAGCTAAGGTCAAGACAAAAATGACGTACCAAGGATATTTATTTGAGAATTTTGAATTCATCAGAGATAATTTTATTGTATAGTTGTGCTAAATAGTCTTACAAAAAGACAAAAAAATATTCAAATTATCTAATACTAATTTATGATTGCAGCATAAGTAAATCTTATTAAAAAGGTGAGTTTATTTAAATTAAAAAGAGTGACAACGCCAAAGCATTGTCACTCTTTTTAAAATATCATCAAAAACTATATTTCTAAAACCTACTAATTCTTCTGAAATTCTCCCGTTGCACGAATGGAGATTTCGTCACCAACCATAACCGTTGCCAATTTTCCACCAATACCAAAATCACTTCTTTTGATGGTAGTGGTTGCTTTAATTCCCAGTTGTAATTTCTTATTTCTCGGGTCTGGATGTGCCACTGGGCCGTTCATCGTTACATCTAAAGTTATCGGTTTAGTCACGCCTTTGATGGTCATATCTCCCGTCATTTTATATTTATTTCCCGATACTTTCGTTAGTGAAGTGCTTTTAAAAGTAATCGTTGGAAATTTTTCAACGTTAAACATATCCTCTCCTTTCAAGTGTCCATCACGCATTTCAAGGTCGGTATTGATACTGGCAGATTCGATGGTAATGTCAAAAATAGCATCCGATAAATCATCTTTTATTTCGGTAATTTTTCCATCAAATTTCTTAAAATATCCATCCACTTCTGAAATTCCGTGGTGTTCGGCAATGAAGGTGAATTTTGAATGTCCTTTGTCAATCGTCCATTGTGCGAATGATGAAATTGACACTAAAATAAAAGCTAATGCTAAGGTTGCTTTTTTCATTTTGTTCTTTGTTAAGATTTAAAGAGAATTTGGTTTATAATCGTACTGTACTAATTTTCAAGCTATTACGTTTATTAGCCTGTTTAACTTCGTAAGCTACAAGTAACTGATTATCAAATACTAAACCTGTTGAATTAATACCATTTGCAGAGCCGTCAACCCAAATAGTTTCAGAAACTTTATCTTTATTTATCTTCTTGAAAGCAATTTCAGTCAGGTTATTTTCTGGTTTATTTTGTTCCCAAAGCAATATTTGATTCTGTGAACCGTCTGCCAAAGCTGCATTTTTAGCTGATGATTCACTCAATACCACCAATTTTTTGCCATCATTATTCACCAACCTGATACCACTTTCTTTCTCCGTTCCCGAATACCAAGCGAACAAAGCACCTTTACCCGATATACTCGAAACTGCTCCACTATGAGGACAACCGTTTATTTTCCATTCGTCGTTATGCAAAATTTGTGATTTTGAGAACGTCTCTGCATTGTCAGTCGAAATCATTTTTGCCATGTCTCTGATATTGTCATTGTTGTCACGGTAAACGATATTTAATGCTCCGTTTCCGTCAATCAACATATTTATTGGACAACAATCGCAAACCACTGGGTCAATTACTCTTTCTGGTTGGAACGTTCCGTTTTTCGTCACAACCATACGCAAATCACGCTCTTCGTGTTTGGTACTATTGGCTACGTCTTTCAAATACGCTACGGCAATTTCGTCATTCGGTAGAACGATAGCATCAAAAAAGCCTCTTACAATTCCTTGTTTTGGGTCAGAATCTACCGAAACTGGACTTGTCCAAGTTGAACCACCGTCTTTTGAAACGCAGTAAACGATATTTGATGAACGACCGCCACCACCACGTCCACCTTGTGGAGGAGCAGGTTGGCTTTGTGCTTGAGCAGGAGCAGCAGATTCACCACGATTTGAGAAAACGGCAACTAAACTTCCATCTTTCTTAGTAAGCACTTTTGCACGCATCATTCGACTATTGGCGATTCCAGTTCCAGAAAAAATCATCTTTTTCTCTGAAAACGTTTTGCCTTTATCTTTTGAAAATGCTACACAAAAAGACGTAACGCCTTCTGCATTTTTCTCCGTCCACGAAAGCATTACGTCACCTTTGGGCGTTTGTGCAAGCAATGGCATTGAGTATGCTTTGGTTGTATCGTCTGGATTTACGTTTGAGAAATTATTGTCTTCAATTACTGAA
>JAZKDE010000138.1:0-5666 GCA_040387735.1 Bacteroidota bacterium | reverse complement strand
AAACCTTGATTTCTGAAATTGAAGATGTATTTTCAACCTTTTTACTGCTAAAAAATGCCCCAATTCCTAATAATAAAAGTTGAAACGAAATGATTAATTTAATCATAATTTTAAATTTAATTGTTTGTTTAAGTAACATAGACTTCATTCTGTACATACTGTGCGGACTGAAGTTTGTGTTACTAAGATTTAGCTGGTCTTTTTTTCATTTTCAAACTATCCGCTGGATAAGTTGCTTTCAAAGTATCCATTTGAGCTTTTGCCCAACTAATAATTAATTCTCTTTGTTCAAGCGTTAAATTGGCTTCTTTGTGCAAACCAAAAAGCGTGTAAGAACCATCTGGCATTTCTTTTTCTTCAACTGTTTCAACAATTTCACCGAATTTATGATTCTGAACGGCAATAGGTAACTTAGTAAAAGTTGAGAAATTCAAGTGTCTTTTGCCATCAGTGACATGGTTGGCAAGCATCCACGCAACGGGCTGAATGTTGTTATACCACGGATAAATCGTTTTATTACTATGGCAATCGTTACAAGAAACCGTTAACAAATGCTGAACGTCACTTGATACTACATATTTCGTTGAAATATTATTTGTTTGGTCATCCGACTCATTTTTTTCGGGATGAATAAATTGGATTAAGACTAAAATTGCGACTAAACCTAAAAGAATTTTCTTTTTCATTTTGTTATTGGTTTATTTTATAATGAGCGAAAAGGATAAATACATTACTCCTTATTTATAATTACATCGACAAATCTTCTTGTAAATCAACGCTTTGATGGAACAAATTTATACGTTAGTAAATTAATAAAATGGACTATTAGATACTCCAAGCGATTTATTCGACCGTTAGCCAATATTCACGATTTTATTCGACAATTTGGTAAAATCGACCGATAAACTACAATACTTTCCAAACCTGAATGACCACGCCATCAGGGTTACGAATACCTTTACAAATAAAAATAGCATTATTCATCCAGTCGTATTTACCCGTTGGGGCTTCAAATTTTGGTACGGCTCTAAAGTAATATTCACTTGATGGCACGGCTTCTCCCCTACCGATTCTGGCGGCAACTTCAGGCGTGGCAACTCTCATTCCCACATTTTTGATGTAGATAACAACGCCATCATCAGTTTTTATTTGATAATGAGCCTCTAATTCAGCAACACCATCTTTCCTTACAATTTGCCAATCCGCTCCACCATCCAAGATTTCACCTTTCATTTTTGGACCTTCAAAACTTCCGCCAATTATCGGAATAATACGACGTGTTCCTCTTGGCGTTTCACCAACAATGATAGCTGGTTTCAGTTTTACTTTGAGTTCACAAACAAATTCTAAACCTGGAGCTTCTACTTTTTCTTGATTTTGAGCAAAGCCTTGAAGGCTTAAAAATATCAATAATAATGGAAATAGATACGTTTTTTTCATAGTTAATAATTTTATTTTTCCGCCAAAAATCAAAAAAAATCTTAATTAAATCTAATATTTATTTATAATTTTGCCATAAGAAAAACTTATTAGAAAGTGGAATTAAGACAATTAAGATATTTTGCTGGCGTTGCAGATGAACTACATTTTGGTCGTGCGGCTGAGAAATTGTACGTTTCACAACCCGCTTTGAGTCAGCAAATTCATTTATTAGAAGACGAAATTGGCGTAGAATTATTCGGAAGAGCCAAAAGAACGCAACTTCGTAAAGTAGAATTGACCGAGGCGGGAACCGTTTTTTTGATTGAGGCTAAGAAAATATTACAACTTGCCGAAAAAGCTATTGAAACTGCCCGCCGTATTGGTATCCACCAAAAAGTTATCAAATTAGGCGTTTACAGAATGATGCTTCGTAGTCGAGTAGTGGAGGTTATTAGAGCATTTTCTTTAAATTTTCCCGATATTGAGGTAAAAATCATCGAATTACCAACATTTTTGGCCGTTCAAGATGCTCTTTTTGATGAAACGATTGATTTGGGAATTACGCTTTTGCCGCTCAAATATAATCAACTCACCGAAACGCCTTTCAAAACGGGTTATATGAAGGTAATGCTTTCAGAAAATCACCCGCTGGCTTCGGAGGAAACGCTTAAACTTGAGCAACTCAAAAATGAAAAATGGATTGAAATCAATAAATCTATTCACACCATTTTTGAAGACATCGAGCGAATGTGTAAAAATGCAGGTTTCAACCGTGAATCGTTTATTGTACAAGAAGTTTCCTCCATTGAATTATTAGGCGGATTGGTCAGTTTGGGCATTGGAATTGCCTTCGTACCTTCTTTTTATGATGCTTCACGGGTGCAAGGCGTGGTTTGTAAAGAATTGGTAAATGCTGATGGTTCACCTTTTACGGAGGTTGCCATAAAACAAGCAATTTGTTATAAAACAATTACCTCAACGCCCACTATTCAGGCTTTAACGTCCTTAGTAAAAGATTTATGAGGTAATTTTGCAAAGAAAACATGAATTCAAACTCATAAACATTTTATGTTGCTCAGTACCAAATATAAAATATTGACTGCAGCGCTGTACTTATTCAATCGTTTTGGGTTTGTGAGCGTTCGCCTACAACACATTGCGGATGAGGTGGGCATGAGCATTGGCAATTTGGCGTATCATTTCAAGACGAAGGACGAAATAATTGAGAAATTATACGAGCAATTAACCCAAGAACAGCAACAACTTTTGGCTGATTTACGGATGATTCCTTTGTTCGTTAACATCAATCGGCACGTGGAAAACAGTTTTCTTTTACAGAAAAAATACAGTTTTTTTTATACCGATACGCTTGAAGTAATCCGAGCCTCCCCGTCTATCAAGCGTCAATACCGAGAACAAGTTCAATGGCAAACCATTCAATTAGAACTACTTATCAAATTCAATATTGCTCGTGGAGCATTTACTGAGCCAAATTTCCCTGATTCCACTTTTCTACTTGCCAATCGCTATTTATTGTTTTTAGAAAATTGGATGAATTTTGAACGGATGAAAGGAACGGAACTTTCGGAATTAAATATCCAACAACTAAAAGAAAATATTTGGGGCTTATTAGCTCCATATTTTTCTTTGACGGGACAAAATGAGTATCATGAATTAACCACTTTACCGTTTGATTTTGGGATTAGTATTTTGTGAATGTAATAAAATCAATTCTCCCTTTTAAAATTGGAAAATATTTTCTAATTTAGATTATAAAAATAGTATTTACCAAAAATCATCTGCGATGAAATTACCTTTTAAAATAGATAACAATGCTTACACCCAATTAATGAAGGGGTTAAATGATTTGTTTTTTACTGAAAAAAAAGGTAATTCCAGTGATTTTAGGCTCTATTTTGACGATTTGTGGTTGTCGGATACTGCGGTGATAGATGACATTCATAAAAGTAAAGGTGAATGGGCGGTAGATTTGATTTTTGCTTCCATACATAACCCTCTCAAATTTATCCGACGGTATATTATATCACATCCTTGTCCTAAAAGAGCCGCTCAAAAAGCCCATTTTATGCGTCGTTTGGCGGCAAAAGACCAAAGAGGAACTTTAGTAGTGAACGTCGAGTTATTGAATTTATGCAAAAATTAACCTTTTCAACAACCGATTAGGGAATATACAAATAGACCAAGAAAACTTCCATTTTATTGACTAATTAACTGATAAACAACCTAATACCTTACAGTCAATTTGTCAATATCAATTTACTATGTACAATACCAAACAAAAAATCCTTAATGCTTCTGTACAACTGTTCAACCAGAATGGAGTGGATGCCGTGCGTTTGCAACAAATTGCCGAAGAAACAGGTATTAGCGTTGGGAACTTAGCTTATCATTTCAAAAATAAGGATGCCATCGTTGAATCAGTTTATGAGTTTATTTTTGAAGACTTCTCCAATGTATTAAAAGAGTATTCTGTATCCGCAGAAATGACAAGCTTTGATACTCAATTGGGATTATATTATCAATTTTTTGACAAGTATCAATTTTACATTGCCGATTTTTTCAAAACCAATAATAATCCGACCGAACATCAGCAAATTTGGCAAGACTACATCACTAAAATGCAGATTCAAATTAAGAGCCGTATTGATTATCTGGTACTTAACCAAGATTTCAAACCCGAACCCATTTCAGGATTATATCAACAAGTCGCCGAAAACATCTGGATTAACCTCATTTTTTATATTCAAAAAAGCCGAATGAGGGGTATTACTCACACAGAAAGTCAATATAAATATGCGGCTTGGAATCAATTCCGCCCTTACTTCACCGAATCAGGTTTATCAGAATTTAATCAACTGATTTTGCCCATTTTTTCTTATTAAATTTTTCCGTATCATTGACGTTTTAGAGCAAGCAGGTTTCCTTTAATTTAAAAACATTCTAAATTGACAAAATAGTTAGAAAATAATTTCTAAAATTAGAAATTATTTTCTAAAATTGCAATGTCAATATATTTTATCAGAATTATACAATTATCAACTCTGTAAACAAAAACTCGATATGGCAAATGTATTATGGCTTCAAGGAGGTGCGTGTAGTGGAAACACGATGTCATTCCTGAACGCCGAAGAGCCCACCGTCATTGACTTGGTCACCGATTTTGGCGTGAACATTCTCTGGCACCCTTCCATTGGTCTCGAAATTGGAGAACAAGTAACCCATTTACTCAGGGAAATTGTCGCTGGGAAAGTACAATGCGATATTTTAGTTTACGAGGGTAGCATCATTCAAGGGCCACACGGTACGGGAACGATGAACTACTTCTGCGACCGACCGATGCAGGAATGGGTTAAGGAATTAGCTGCCGTTTCGGGTTATGTTGTTGCCATTGGTGACTGTGCTACGTGGGGAGGAATTCCTGCAGTTGCTCCGAACCCTTCAGAATCAACGGGAATGCAGTTTTTGAAAAAAGAAAAAGGTGGATTCTTAGGAGCGAATTATGTTTCAAAAGGCGGTTTACCCGTTATCAATATTCCTGGTTGCCCAGCTCACCCCGACTGGATTACTCAAATTTTAGTTGCCATTGCTACTGGTCGCATCGGTGATGTGCTGATTGATGAATATCATCGTCCCAAAACTTTCTTTACTGATTTTGTTCAAACAGGTTGTACCAACGTCGTAAATTTTGCCAATAAAGTAGATGGCGGTTTCGGAAAGCGGGGTAATGGTTGCTTATTTTACGAAGTTGGTTGCCGTGGACCTATGACTCGTGCGAGTTGTAATAAAATTCTTTGGAATAGACATTCTTCTAAAACTCGTGCCAATCATCCATGTTTGGGTTGCACCGAGCCAGGTTTTCCTCACAATGATTTGGTAAAAGGTAGTGTATTCAAGACCATGAAATATTTGGGTATCTTACCGAAAGAAGTGCCAGCGGGAAATTCAAAATTGGGCTATTATATGAGAGCTGGATTCGAGAAAACGATGCACGCATTAGAAGTAGTAGCAGGTGTTGAAAAATCTCATTCAGAGGGTTCTAAGTAAAACCACAATGGTTCAAAACAAATTATCAAAACAATGGCAATCAAGAAAGAATTAAATATATCACCCGTAGGTCGTGTAGAAGGCGATTTGGATGTAAAAGTATATATGGAGGATGGCGTAGTAACTCGGGCTCACACCCAAGCGGCTATGTTTAGAGGCTTCGAGAAAATTATGGAAGG
>JAZKDE010000137.1:1683-18328 GCA_040387735.1 Bacteroidota bacterium | reverse complement strand
TGGATTCTTTAGCATCTCGTTTTGCTAATTTTCCATCGGATAATAATTCCCAAAAATCTTGAAAACGAGTATTTAAAAGTGGTTTTCCTTCTGAATCAATGGTATAAAATCGTTGAATTTCATCGAATAAAACAATGGCTGGTTTGGCATCGTTGATTCCGTTTGTTTCTAAAATTGAAGAAACATTGCTGTTCCATGTGCTTTCTCCGTTGGAAAGTTCTACTTCTACAAAACGGTCTTGGTATTCTAATTTTGATACTAATTTTCGGATTAAATCGGTTTTTCCAACTCCTGTCATTCCCCATAAATTAACAATGATGGGGCGGGTGAGAATTTCGGGCATTAAATACCAAATTTGTATATAATCAACTAATTCCTCAATGATGTAGTCGATTCCGATAAATTCACGTTTCAACTCAGTCTTGATGTTTTCAAGGCGTTGTTTTTTAGTGTTTATCTCTTCGAGATTTATGTTTATTTTTGGTTGAATTGACATTCCTCTTTTTTAAATTTATTGATGCTCTTTAATGGCTGTGGTGGTCAGTTAGGTATAAATTAAATAAAATCACCGAACTACCGTCATAAAACTTATTGAGTTTTGATGTAAATTAATATTTACACCCCATTTTGTGGATAACATCAACAAGAACACAAATGTATTAACCAAAAATACAAATAATGTTTTTATGAATAGGAAATACTCCAATAAAGTGAATAAGAAATTGATAATAAACTGATATGCCCTTCGGGGGCAATATCCATGAAGTAGGATTTTGCAGAAACCGAGATGAGCTATTTAGCAGAAAATAAGTTTTAGCTTCATGACTTTCGTGACTTTCAATCGTCGTTTTAATTTTGTGGTGCAAAGGTGTGACTATTTTTGGGAAAATCCAAATATTTAAGCGTGTAATTATTTAAACTGAGATTCCCATAATTTTAAGATTATTGAAAACCTTAGAATTATGGGAATCATAGTTAAAAAAAAGAACAGTACAATTTGTATTATTTCAAAGTAGCAATTAATTTCTCATTCAAGGCTACATAATCATCGTTTTTAGCTTCTTTAGCCGATTCGATAGATTTTTTTGCTGTTGCTGTTGCCGCAACTTTATCGCCTAATCCTGCTTGAATTTTCGCTTTTAAGTGCATAATCCAAAATGCTTTTGGATTTAATTCGATTGCTTTATCAGCCCAAACTAATGCTTTTGAAAGGTCTTTTCCTGTTTCAAAATAATAACTTGCTGCTTGGAAATAAGGGCGGTTATCAACGGTCATTGCGGTTTCAATTGACTTTGCAATTTTCGAATCAATATCAGCCGTTACAGGAATAGCGATTGCTGTTTTTTCCCACATAACCTGAATGTCAGTACTTGCAGGCATAACATTGGCAATTTGAATCGTAAATGTTTCAATATTCATAGGTAAAGCCATTGGTTTTACTTTAAATTTTGCAACATCTTCGTCAGCTTTGTAGCCATCAACGCCCCAATTATTGATTCCTTTGTTTAAAATCACTTCCCACTCTTCCTTGTTTGGAACGGTATAAAGAGCGTAAGTTCCCGCTTTTACCGCTACACCGCCTACTTTTACATCTTCTCCAAATGTTACACGAGTACAAGCGTTTGCACCAGTTCTCCATAATTTTCCAAAAGGAGCTAAATCGCCAAAAACAGTACGTCCTTTCATATTTGGACGAGAATACACAATCTCAATTGAAGATAAAGCAAAATCTTGCTTGATTGTCTGTGTTGTACTTGGTGCTGGTGTTTTAACTGCCTGTGCATTTACTCCAAGATTTACTAAAGCCATCGCAACGATAGCGTAAAATAATTTTTTCATGAATATAGTTTGTTTGTAACCACGTAGGTTGAATAGAAAAACACAGAATTTTTAATTAAAATACTAATTGTTTATATATTCTGGTTTTATTCCCTGTGGTTTCAGTTTGAATACTTTGTAAAATTACTAATAGTTTTTCGCAACAAAAATACCTCTTGTGTTTGCAAGAGGTATTTTAATGTTGGTAATCCAGCATTAATAAATAATAGTATGGTTTATTACCTTTAAAATAGAAAAATTAACGTTTCTTTTTCTTTGGAGATTCCTCCTCTTCTTCGTCCTCCTCCTCTTCTTCGTCCTCCTCCTCTTCTTCGTCCTCCTCTTCTTCTTCGTCCTCCTCTTCTTCTTCATCCTCCTCTTCTTCTTCGTCCTCCTCTTCTTCGTCCTCCTCCTCTTCTTCGTCATCCTCCTCTTCTTCGTCCTCCTCTTCTTCTTCGTCATCCTTTTCTTCGTCCTCCTCTTCTTCTTCGTCATCCTTTTCTTCGTCCTCCTCTTCGTCTCCACCTATTGTGAAGTCATATTCTTCGTCATCAACGGCATAACTTACACAAAGTTCTTCAAGAGCCTCAATGAAACCTTCGGCATCTTCAGTATCAAGATAAAATTCGCTCATTGAAATTTCACAGTTTCCATCCTCATCTTCTTCTGTAACTTCATAGTCATAGAAAAAATCCTCTTCTGATTCCGTATATTCGGCTAATAAAGTATCTAAATCTGCCAAGAAACCGTCAGGGTCTTCGGTTAATAAATAAAAATCTTCAATAATTGTGGAATCTTCATCTGTGAATGAAGAAGATTCGTCGTCTTCCCAAACCGCTTCACCATAATTAGATTCATCAATTGCTTTAATAATCCAAGAATCATGTCCGTTAAAATCGTCGTGAATCACATAGTCATAAGGAATATAGCAGTAACCTTTATCTCCCCATTCTTCCCCCCATGAGTTTCTGACGATAAATACTTTGTCAGGATCAGAATATCCAACGGCTAACATTGCGTGCCAACCGTGCGTTTCACGAGTTTTATCCGATTTTTTGGGCATAGGAACACGTCCTTTATTATTGCAAGCATCGTCGAAAGAATCGAAAGTATTCAAGGCAAAAGCAATAGGATGCCCTTCTGCGAGGGCATTTCGCCAAACGTCGAGGTTAGTTTCGAGCAATTGAGAATCAATAATCTTGAATCCTTCGGCTTCGGAATAGGCTTCTTGAGGAGGTTCTTCTAAAATCAAATCATCTTCATTTGGCCAATTACTTTCTGAACAAGCTCCATATTCTTTAAGCCCTTTGATAGCCGTTTCCATGAAAGAACCGCCATCTTCTTCGTGCATATCGTCTAAATACCGAGCATTATAATACACAAACAAGCGACTTACATCAGTTTCATCCTCTAATTCACGCTTGGCAAGGTATTCATAAGCACCTGTGAGGGCATTTGCCACGCAACTATTGCCTACTTGTTCTTCAACAGCGGTCATGAATTTGCGTAAATCGACTTTTGGCGGGAGTTTATCTAATTTTCCAGAAAGGTATTTATTAGCGAGAGCGGGAGCTTTAGCGGGTAAACGATACCCTCCGATTTTGGGTGATTTCATGGTTGGTTAGTGTGTATTCAGTGAAAAATTAATGTTGTTTATTGGAGATGATTTACGGTAAATTTAGAAAGTTAACGCCCAAAATTACTGATTGTAAAAAGCAAAATACCAATAAAAATAATATCAGCAATTGGTAAAGTATTGATTTTAAGGGCTAAATTATAATTTTGATTCGCAAAAGCAATCCAAGAAATAATTTGGGTAATAATAATTAATATAGGTAAGGAAATCACAGAACTGAATAGTATCCATGTATTGGTATTTTTATCTGAGCCGGGAGCATCAAACATCATTGGAGACATCATTGCCGAAAAAAGTGATGGAATTAAGCCGATTAACATAATTACATTAACAATAATGGTAGTGGTTTTCATGATTTTGGAATAGTGGAAATTTTGAATTTTCAAATTAAAGAGAAATTTCGAATCAATCAAATTGTAGTGGTAATTAACGGCTTTTGGGTGGTTAAAAGCATATTTATGGCTATTTTATTATGTTATGATGACATCGCTTTCCCAACCTGTCTCTTTCAAAGCAGGGTCTTCATCTTTTTTCAAAAAATCATTACTTGAAATGCCAATACCACTTTCCCATGCTAAAATTGCATCGTCAGGAACAATGTCTACAGGTGTATGATAGGAAGTTGATTTTTCATTATAAGCAGGGTTCGATTGAGAATTATAACATGATATTAACGACCATCGAGGGTGGTCGGATAAGTTAGCTTCTGAGCGATGAAGCGTATTACTGTGAAAAAAAAGTGCATCGCCAGGTTGTAGTTCCACATAAATTAATTCCATTGTTTTTAATGCATTTTCTACAAAAACCATATCTGCTCCAACCTGTTCTCCTGCAAAACCATGATTGACACGCCCCAATTTATGAGAGCCTTTAATAACTTGTAAACAACCATTTTCTTTGTTTGCTTCAGTTAGAGCTACCATAACAGAAATCAATTGGTCGGGAAACATAAACTGATTTTTGTACCAATAACCATAATCTTGATGCCATTCCCAAGCACCGCCAACACGTGGTTCTTTTTGCATTAATTTTGAATGAAAATGACAAACTGGGGCATTAGAATCTAATAGTTGAGCCACAGAATTAATAATTCTTTTACTGCGAGTCAAATAACCATAGCTATCATTGCCAGGAGTAAACCATAATGCTAATTTCGTTTTTTTACCGGTTTGGTCGTTCAAATCCAAAGAGTTTTTGGCAATAGAATCATCTTGAATAGCGATGTTATAGAGCTTCGTTATTTCTCTATCATTAAAGAGATTTCGTTTTATCACATAACCATCACATTGGTAAGCTTTTATTTCGTCGGAAGAGAGTGCAATATTTGACATCACTATAGAGATTAATGTTGGATATTTGTGGGATAAAATTTACTGATTTTATTCCACAAATAGCTAAATTATTTTAATTTTTATTTTAATAATTTAGTTATTTGTCGTGGTAGAACTCAAATAAAGAAAAGGATTTGTACTATGTATTTAATAGTTTTTGGGAGAAATTTTAGTGAATAATGATTGGGCTGGAGTACATTAGAGCGTAAGATGGGCTTTGTTCAAAGAGTAATAAAAATAGATCTGTAGTAGATAAACAAGGTAAATGTTCTTTGTTATTTCTTTGGGCAGTAATAAAAAAGGCTTTTCAAATAATTGAAAAGCCTTTTTTACAAAATATATGTTAAAATTACGCTGCTGCTAACGCTTCTGCACCACCCACGATTTCGAGAATCTCATTCGTGATTGCCGCTTGACGTGAACGGTTATATTGTAATTTCAATTCTTTTATTAATTCGCCAGCATTGTCAGTTGCTTTATCCATTGCCGTCATTCTTGCTCCGTGTTCAGAAGCATTAGATTCTAAAACAGCTTTGTATACTTGCAATTTCAAAGCTTTAGGCATCAATTCGTTGATAATTTCTTCTTCTGATGGTTCGAAGATATAATCAACCGTTGAAACTTTTACCGTTTCATCTTTTTTCTCAACGATTGGCAACAATTGTTCTGCTTTCAGAATTTGTGTTGCTACGTTTTTAAATTCGTTGTAAACTACTTCTACGACATCGTATTTACCATTTTCAAAACCTTTCATAGCTTCTTCTGCGGCTTCACGAACTGCTGTAAAACTCAAACGAGTATAAATATCTGCAAATTTGGTATTAACGTTATATCCACGACGTGCAAGATATTCACCACCTTTCTTCCCAATTGCCATTACCTCAACTTTGCCAGCAGCTTGTTGAATAGCATATTTTTCATTGACAAGATTTACAACAACTTTACCAACGTTAGCATTGAATGCTCCACATAAACCACGGTCAGAAGTTACAGCAATTACTAAAACACTGTTTATTTCACGAACTTTAGTATATGGATTATCTTTTGCTCCCTCAGCATTGGATGAAACAGTAGCAATCATTTCAGTCAATTTCTTTGAGTACGGACGCATCTGTACGATAGCATCAGTAGCACGACGAAGTTTGGCTGCCGAAACCATTTTCATGGCTTTGGTAATTTGCTGAGTGGAATTTACCGATACTATTCGGTTACGGACTTCCTTTAATGAGGCCATTTTCTTTTTTTGAGTTATGAGTTATGAGCTATGAGTTATGAGTAAATTACTCAATTTACATATTTTCACACTCTTGACTTCATAATCCAGTTATTGAATTATGAGGGATAAATTATAAGTGGTTTCAACTCATAACTAATCACTCATAATTCATAACTAAAAAATTACGCATATTTTGGAGCTACTTCTTTCGATACTTTTGTCAAAACATCAGTCAAAGAATCATCAAATTTACCTGCTTTCAAAGCATCCATTGTTGATTTTTGAGTAGCATTCATTACGTTCACGAAATCTTTTTCAAATTCACGAACTTTACTTACTGCTACGTTATCCAAAAGACCTTTAGTTGAAAGGAAAATCATCGCAACTTGCTCTTCAACACGTTGTGGATGACCATTTGCTTGTTTCAACATTTCAAGGTTACGCTTACCACGTTCGATTGTCAATTTAGTAGAAGCATCAAGGTCTGAACCAAACTTAGCAAAAGCTTCCAATTCACGGAATTGTGCTTGATCAAGTTTCAATGTACCTGCTACTTTTTTCATTGATTTAATCTGAGCATTACCACCCACACGTGATACCGAAATACCTACGTTGATAGCTGGACGAATACCTGCGTTGAAAAGATTACTTTCCAAGAAAATCTGACCGTCAGTAATTGAGATTACGTTAGTCGGGATATAAGCAGAAACGTCACCCGCTTGAGTTTCAATGATTGGAAGAGCTGTTAATGAACCTCCACCTTTAACCAAATGCTTGATTGATTCTGGAAGGTCATTCATATTTCTTGCAATCTCGTCTGAAGAGTTAATCTTTGCAGCACGCTCTAACAAACGACTGTGAAGATAGAAAACGTCTCCTGGATATGCCTCACGTCCTGGAGGACGACGAAGAAGAAGAGAAACCTCACGGTATGAAACCGCTTGTTTCGATAAATCGTCATAAATAATCAATGCTGAACGACCTGTATCACGGAAGAATTCTCCGATGGCAGCACCTGTAAATGGAGAGAAAAACTGCATTGGAGCTGGATCTGAAGAAGAAGCCGCTACGATAACAGTGTATTCCATTGCACCAGCTTTACGAAGTGTTTGTTCGATTTGCTTGATTGTTGATGCTTTTTGACCACAAGCAACATAAATACAGAATACAGGTTTTCCTGCATCGTAGTATTCTTTTTGGTTGATGATTGTGTCAATACAAACGGTTGTTTTACCAGTTTGACGGTCACCAATAACCAATTCACGTTGCCCACGACCAACTGGAATCATTGCGTCAATCGCTTTGATACCTGTTTGCATAGGTTCTGTTACTGGTTGACGGAAGATTACTCCTGGAGCTTTACGTTCCAAAGGCATATCGTACAAATCGCCCAAAATTGGACCATTTCCATCAATTGGCTCACCAAGTGTGTTTACAACACGTCCGCAGATACCGTCTCCAACTTTGATTGATGCGATTTCGTTGGTACGTCTTACGGTAGCTCCTTCTTTGATATTACCTGAATCTCCCAACAATACCGCTCCGACGTTATCTTCTTCGAGGTTAAGAGCAAGGGCTTTCAAGCCATTTTCAAAAACGAGCAACTCACCCGCTTGTACTTTCGATAGTCCGTAAATACGGGCTACACCATCACCGATTTGCAATACGGTACCTACTTCTTGGAGTTCAGCCTCTGTTTTCGCTCCTGAGAGTTGTTCTCTCAAAATGGCTGACACTTCATCTGGTCTGACTGATGCCATTATTATTTTTTTGTTTTGTGATTTTTTTCAGTTGAAATAAAATGTTTGCTTTTAGGTTTTCAGTAATCGACAATATTTGCCCTTTACATTCAGTATCTAAATCACTAAATCACTCTATTTTCGGGTGCAAAATTATGGAAGAAATTTCACAATTCCATGATTTAAAGAAATTTTCGTGCTGAAATGTTATACTTTTTGGGGATTACTGATTTGATTTGATTGGAAGTTTTACTTTTTATCAACCATAAATCTCTGATTGGAATTGATTGATGATATTTTGAGTAGAAATTCAAAATATCTTTTGAGGCTTTTTAATTTAAGAACTTTTATTTTTTATGATTCTCCAAACAAGCTAAAATATTTCCTAAAAAATTAGTTAAAC
The DNA here is from genome assembly GCA_040387735.1 of Bacteroidota bacterium. Classification (GTDB taxonomy): domain Bacteria; phylum Bacteroidota; class Bacteroidia; order Cytophagales; family Spirosomataceae; genus Arcicella. Next base: position 10,185 of record JAZKDE010000137.1, on the reverse strand, counting down.
GACCACAATTCCAAGCCTCATTGCTTCCATAGCTATGCCAACTCGAGTTTTTACACTTAATTTTTGAAAAATTTGTTCCCGATAACCGTCCACGGTGCGAGGGCTACAATTCATTTTGTCGGCAATTTCAGTGTAAGTTAATTCTGTACAAGCCATGCGAATAAATGCCATTTCTCGGTCGTTGAGTCCTAACTCTGCAATTGGGTCTTTAATGTGTTCGGGATTGAGATTTTTTAAAAGCTTGTCAGTAATATATTCGGTATAATAAAATCCTTTGTGAATGATGCTATCAAGAGCCGCTTTTAATTCTGAAGGGCGACAACCTTTAAGTAAATAGCCTTTTGCTCCGTTTCGTAACATTCCGACGATTGCGTCTTCTTTGTCATACATTGAAAGGGCTAAAACTTTTACTTCAGGATAATTATTTTTTAGCCATAAAGCCGTTTCGTAACCATCCATTTCGGGCATATTGATGTCCAACAGTACAATATCTGGAATCATTTGGAGTTTGAATTTTTGTATTAATTCAACGCCATTTCCAACCTCATACATCACCTCATACTCTTCCATTTTCTGGATTAATCCCGCAATAGCTTGGGCTACTAAGGCGTGGTCGTCAGCAATTACGATTTTGTGCTTCATAGGATTAATTGGTTGGTTATTAGTGTATTAAGCTTTGGTTATAGTTTTGAATAAAGAAATTCTATTTCACTGATTATAAACCAACCGCCAAAATGACATCCGTTCCTTGGTCAATAACAGAATTTATCGTGCATTTCCCGCCAATTAATTCCATTCGCCGTTGCATATTGCGTAAACCTGCCCCTGAAGTTTGTATTGATTTTTGTTTGACATTGGCAAGGTCAAAACCTTTACCATCGTCTTTGATGGTAAGAGCAAAAGTAGTAGGATGATAGTGTAAAATAATCTCTAAATTTTTAGCTTTGGAATGCTTTAAAGAATTGTTTAACACTTCTTGTACAATTCTAAAAAGTACAATCTCATGTTCATAACCAAGACTTCGTTTTTCTCCCAAAACCAATATTTCTGTTTGGAAACGTTTTGTTTTTCGGATACGTTGTAACTCGTGCGAAATACTTTCTTCCAATCCAAAATCATGCACAAAATCACCGTCCAAACTTTTAGTTAAAGCCCGTAAATCATTGATTGACTGAGTAATAATGTCATTTGTTTGCTTAATGTATTCATGCTCCACATTATTAGATTCTTCTAAAACATTCAAGTTTATTTTCGCTACCGATAACAACTGTCCAATATTATCGTGTAATTCCTGTCCAATATGTTGCAGCGTTTGGTTTTGCACTTCTATTTGAGACTTTAGAATTTCTTGGTCGTAGGCGGTTTTTAGGGCTGTTTTTTCTTGCTGGTTTTGGAGTTGGCGTTTTTGGAATAGGAAAAAAATCAGAACTATAAATGCAAATAATAATATAAATGCTAAAAAACTTATGTAAATGGTGTATGTAATTTCTGCTGTTTCCATTCTAAAAAATTAGCGACTATAAAAAATGTACATAAAACATAAAATAAGTTTTTGAAGACATTATACAAGTTACTTGCTAACGGTGGATTTTTGACGAGTAAATAATTTAAAAAACCAAAAAAAATAAAACTTCCAATATAAAATATAAACAATCCAATTGCTATCCAAAACGCAGGTTCTACCCAGAAATTTTGATTGTTATCGTTAATGAAAAGTTTGTATAAATAAGATAGAATGATGATTTCTACTAAAAATGAGCCTACTTGGTAGTTAACAGAATTAAATTTATGTAAATCCTCATTAAGTAGAAACTTTGAATATGCAAATAGAAAATATATAACAAATATGTACCAAAAATATATTGTCAGTTTAAAACTTTTGATGAATGGTATTGAAAATAATAATATTTGAATAGGGATGATGATATTGTAAATCCAAGTTGTATTTTTATGAGTCAAATTATTGTAAGTATTTGAAAAAAACTCAGTTGACATCTCAAAAAAAATAGCAATAAAAAAAAGTTTCCAAAAAATAGAATACTTATTTCGTAGTTGATTTATTAAAGTAAAGATGAATACAATTAATAATAACCAGTGAGTTAGTGGAATTTTCATTCTCGTATCTTGAATAAAATTATTTTAAACAAGATACGAAATTTAACTAAAAGCAAAAACTAACTGCAATCAGGTGGACAAAGTTTCGCAACATCCAAAGAATTGCTATTGGCAGTAGCAGCTAAGAGTATAGATTTGAATTCGGAAATACTTCTTGTATTATCAACAATTGATAATATTGCAGTTTGTTGTCCTAAATACAATTCATTTGGCAAATCGTATTGAGAGTCGTTTCGAAGTAAAGGATGTACTGGGAATTTTACAATTCCATTACGTGAAATACTATCGTAAGTTGAATCATCAATATCGTCTTGGTCAAAATGACTACCAAATGTTACTTTCAAAGCATAGTTCTCTAATGTATTTGTTGTATTTATTTTGATTTCGCCTATCCCCAGTGAAATCAACCAATTATTTACTTCTTTTAAAGTAAAAGATGCATACTCCGAATCTCCATTACAATCTTTGTTGCACTGTGGAGGCTTACTACTTAAATGTTCGAATTTTTTCGACTTTTTTGAGTACTTCGCTCTTTTGATTCTATTGTTTTTCGCTAAGTCATCAACCACTGTTTGTGGAATCGAAGCAACGCCACTACCTGCTATGTCTTGAATTATCATAATTATTAAGGGTTTAAGTTTTAAAAATAATTTAATAATCTAAACCTAAAAAATAATTCCCAAATTCCCAATCAAATCTTATTATGTGGTTAAATTTAAGGCACTTATCCCTGGAAACGTTGTATTCTTTTCATATCAATACAGTAAATAGTAAAATACCCTGTTAACAAAAAATGTAATCTTCATTAATTCTAAAGATAGGGTAATCCTTAATTTGTGTGCTTTCAAACCATTTCTAAAAATAAGGTGTTAATTTTGAATAGAGAACATAAAAATTAATATTTCCTTGAAAAAAGAAGAAAAAAGCGGTCAAATATTTGACGTACAAATACTCAAAAGAATTTACGATTTCCTCAAGCCTTATCGTTTGCGATTTTGGTCTTTAGTGACACTCATCATGGTTTCTGCTTGTGTGGTGCCTCTGAACCCTTTACTGATTCGTTATACAATTGATAATTTTATTGCTGAGGGAAATTATCCTAAACTTGCCCAAATGCTTTTGGTGATGATTGGGGTACTTTTACTGCAAGGCTTTTTACAATTTATTAGTGCTTTTATAGCGGGATGGCTCGGACAAACTGTTATCCGTGATATTCGGGTGCAACTTTACGCTAAGATTCTTCGGCTTCGACTTAAATTCTTTGACGATACGCCCATCGGTCGTTTGGTTACTCGTACTGTCTCGGATATTGAAACGCTCAATGATGTTTTTTCTGACGGTTTAGCGGCTATGGCGGGTGATATTTTACAGCTAATTATCATCTTTGCCGTGATGTTTTATACTGACTGGCGATTGACTTTGATTAGTTTGTCGACTGTGCCTTTTATGGTATTTTCGACCTATGTTTTTAAGGAATATATCAAAAAATCTTTCAATGAAGTTCGTCTTGCGGTTGCCAATCTTAATTCTTTCGTGCAAGAACACATTACTGGAATGAATATCGTTCAGATTTTTAATGCCGAGAAATTAGAATACAATAAATTCTTGAAAATTAATGAAGTCCACCGTGATGCTAACATCAAGTCAATTTGGGCGTATTCGGTTTATTATCCTGTGGCAGATGTGATTTTGGCGGCTGGAACGGGCTTAATTGTATGGTTTGGGTCGAAGCAAATTTTAAATCATGATATGACTTTGGGTACGCTCACGGCATTTATTATGTTCATGAATTTATTTTTCCGACCAATTCGTTTTCTCGCCGACCGTTTTAATACTCTCCAAATGGGAATCGTCTCAACCGAAAGGATTTTAAAACTCTTAGATTCTGACGATTATTCGGTAAATGACGGAACTAAGAAAGCTGATAATTTGAAAGGAGATGTTCGTTTTGAAAATGTTTGGTTTGCGTATAATGATGAAGAGTATGTGCTGAAAGATATTTCATTTCACGTAAAAGAAGGCGAAACCATTGCTTTAGTAGGTGCAACGGGAGCGGGAAAATCTTCAACGGTGAATCTTTTAAGCCGTTTTTATGACATCAATAAAGGCAACATTTTTATTGATAATATTGATTTGCAAGAATATGAATTGGATAGCCTTCGCAAGCAAATTGGCGTGGTTTTACAGGATGTTTTCTTGTTTTCGGACACTATTGAATACAATATTACTTTGGGCGACAAAAGTATTACCAGAGAAAAGGTAGTGGAAGCGGCAAAATTGGTGGGAGCTCATGAATTTATCGAAAGATTGCCCAATGGTTACGATTATAATGTGATGGAACGTGGAGCAACGTTATCGGTAGGACAACGCCAATTGATTTCTTTTGTGCGGGCGTTGGTGCATAATCCGAAGGTGATTGTTTTGGACGAAGCAACGTCGTCGGTGGATACTGAAACCGAAGAAATGATACAAAATGCCATTGCTAAATTGATGAAAGGACGTACTGCTATTGTGATTGCCCATAGACTTTCAACGATTCAAAATGCTAGTAAGATTTTGGTTTTGGACAAAGGCGAAATCAAAGAATCGGGTACGCATGAAGAACTTTTAAACAAAGATGGTTGGTACGCTGATTTACACAATATGCAGTTTGTGTAACTATTTGTGATTTAGTGAATGGTGAGTTGTGAATTAATCGTCCATCCAAAAATCACTAAATCATAATTCACTAAATCACAAATGAATCAAGAAATTATTAATCAATACGGAAATCAGTTAAGGATTCGGGTATGTGGAATATGCGTGCAAGAAGGTAAAATTCTCGTAGTAAATCATTCGGGCATGAATGAAAGCGGAGAATTTTGGTCGCCCCCAGGCGGAGGTTTACAATTTGGCGAAACCATTGAAGAATGTCTTAAACGAGAGTTTTTGGAAGAAACTAATACGATAATTTCAGTAGGTAATTTCCTTAAAATCAATGAATTTGTAAAACCTCCACTTCATGCCATTGAATTATTTTATGAAGTGAGAATCGAATCTGGAGAAATCAAAATTGGCTTCGACCCCGAAATGGAAGAACAAATTATTAAGGATGTAAAATGGCTGAGTTTTGAGGAGGTTTTAAACAAAGAGGAGGGAAGATTTGCGAGGGTTTTGGTAGAAATTGCTTCACTTTTTTAGGAATGGCAAAGCCTTTAGTTTAGGCAAGGCTTTTAAATATTCTTTTATCATTCCAACAACGAATGGATGTTCTATGAAGTTTTAGGTCGTAGCATCCGCTACGACCAGATACAGTAAATTTAATTATTTCAGATATTTTTTTAATTCTATTTCAAACTCCTCAGTTAATGCGGGAAGTGGCATTTTATCATTTAACACTTTTTCTCCTTTAGATGAAATCAAGATATATCTCGGAATTAAGTCTATTGCAAAATATTTTGCCATTTCAGATTTAAAGCTATTGTCAGCCAAAAACTGATTAGTGTGATGGCCGCTTTTTTCTAAATGTGATTTCCATTTCACCTCATCATCATCAAAGGATAAATAAACTACTTTTAGCTTACCTTCAAAACGTTTCTCGACATCATGCACAAAGGGCATTTGAAACTTACAAGGCCCACACCACGAAGCCCAACAATCAATCAAGGTAGGCAATGAGTCTGATAAAATGCTTTTAATACCAACATTAGCCCGTTTATATTCATCCACTCTGGTACGGCTTAATACTTCTTCAAATGTTAGATTATTTCCTTTTTTAATAGGAGGCACATACGATTTTACTCTTTTTATCACCTCTGCTTTGATTCTTTGACTATTGCATTCTTTTAGGAATATAGCATAACATGAATCGAAGGCTGGTTTGTTTGTCCCTACATAATCTTCTATTTGCCACCCTAAAAGACGGTCTTTAATTAGCCCAGTGTGGTTTTTTAGAATAGATGTAAACTCAGAATCAAAGTTTTGATGTCTATTTTGGGGATTATATGAATTAGAAATATAATAATTATAAACAAAAGGTGTATTTGAATAACTATCGCAACTCGTAAAATAAGTATCATTATTGAACCTTTCATTTAGAAATGAATCCCAAATTGAACGAGGCATAGTATTTTTATCCTTATGTGCAAACATAGTACAAAAGGATAACAAGTTTTTAGCTCTTAAATCTTCCGAAGCATATTTGTAAAAATTTTCTGAGATAATATTTTTTAATTTGAACGACTCTAATAACTTTTTGCATATGATGTAAGCATCATCACATCGCTTTTTAAATATTTCAGGGCGTTCAAATTTATATTTTGTGGCTGTACCTATTTTTTTCTCTAACTCATCATAGAATATAATATTCCCGTAGTATTTTGAGTTTGAAGTTAATTCATAGTCTTTGTTTAATCTTTCTCCTTTCTGTCTTCTTAATTCAGCATCTTTTATGGGTTTTAGGGTAATATTTATACTGTCTCCCGGCTCAATAAAAATAAAATGTCCAATCCATAAATCTCCAATTCTATAAAAAGAGGGGCTATCAAGGTTGATATTGATACGAAAACTTTTGTCCTTCTTGATTTTTCCACTGTAATCTGGGTCATAATTGAGATGACTTCTTACACCAAGTTTAGTTATAACAAGGTTGTCAATATCATTTGAAGTTGTATGAAAATGCCCTGAGAGGATTGCTTTGTTTTGACCAATAGCTGTGCTAAGTCCAAGAATGGTAAGTTGGAGGATTAATAAGATGTATTTTTTCATTTTTTGAGTTTTTGTATAGCGTGTATTATTAAAATTACTGTTTGTGTCTCTAATTTATATAAGTCGGAAAATGAGTAGTTTTTTGCTGTAGGAGATATCCTAAAGGATAATCTCGAACAATATATTCAAATTCCCACAATTTCCAAAATATCGCCCAAACTACAAAAAAACAAGGGTGAGAATTGTAAAATCCTCACCCTTGTTTACTGATAAATGCTTACTGTTAGCTAAAATTATTTATTCATAAAATCCCCACCCAAAATCTCCTTCAATCCTTCCGTAGAACGATTAAATTCGTAGGCGTAAGATTCTACTTTTTGTCCTTCAAAATTTACGTCAATCGTATTTCTGATGAAAACGCTGTTTACGTTATCGCTGGCAAAAAATTCTTCGTATTCGTCTAAAATCGCTAATAATTTGATTGGACTGGTTAATTTGTATAATTCTCCAATGGTCTTATCTGATTGATTATCAGTCGTTACAAAAGCTGGGTAACCTTCTTCTTCAATCATATATAATTTGCCTTGCGCCTCTGCCATTCCTACAAATTCCGAATTTTTTTCAATGAATTTGTGCAATTCGTTTCCTGCTTCTTTGCGTAATGTTCCGTAAACAAAAAGGTATTCTTCGATGTCTGGCTCGGGTAATTTCGCTTCTTCTACGGTCAATACTAAATCTTCTTGCTCCACTACCGTTCCTTCCGTTAGTACCACTCTGCCCACAATTCCTTCGTAAGGCGATGATACAATTGATTCCATTTTCATGGCTTCAATGATGTACAACGGTGCATTTTTCTTGATTTCGTCGCCCGCTTTTACCAAAACTCTACTCAAACGTCCTTGTAATGGAGCACCAATATCGCCTTTGGTAGTTGCCTTCACGTGTTGGGCTTTCACAATCTTGATGGTTCTGTCCAAAACCTTGATTCTACGAGCTTGTCCGTTTAGTTCAAAAGTGATATTTCTAAGCCCCGATTCATCAGGTTCAGATTGATTTAAGTATTTGACAATGATGGTTTTACCTTCGTCAATGTTAATCAAAATCTCTTCGTCTGGTTTCAAACCGTACAAAAATGCAGGCGTTGGAATCAACGAAACTTCCCCGTAAAGTTGTTGGTTTTTGTAGTAATCTTCATATACTTTCGGATACATTTTGTACGAAAGATAATCCAATTCTCCTTGCTCATTTTCTGGGAATTTTGTTTGGAAATCAGCAAAATCTTGTTCAAAATCAATCGGTAAAATCGAATCATTCGGGCGAGTAGTCATCGCTGTTTCGCCTTTCAAGATAATTTCTTGCAATTGTTTTGGGAAACCACCGTAAGGCTGACCCAAACCTCCTTTGAAGAAATCTTTAACCGATTCAGGAAACGAAAGCGTTGCCCCACGAGCATATACGTCTTCGGCAGTTAATGAATTGGCAGTCATAAAAATTGCCATATCACCCACCACTTTCGACGAAGGCGTAACTTTCACGATATCACCAAATAATTTGTTGGCTTCGTGGTAGTTATGCTTCATTAATTCAAATTTATCACCCACGCCCAAGGCAATCGCTTGTCCACGTAAATTGGTATATTGTCCCCCCGGAATTTCGTTGTCGTAAACCTCAGCCGTACCCGCTTTCAATTCCGATTCAAAC
>JAZKDE010000137.1:0-1673 GCA_040387735.1 Bacteroidota bacterium | reverse complement strand
AACGGATAATACATCTGACGAACATCTTCCCAATAGTTTGAATATTGGTTCAACAATGGTAAATCCATCGCACATTCACGCTCGTGTCCTTGCATCATTGCCACGATAGAATTGAAGTTTGGTTGAGCCGTTAAACCCGACATTGCCCCCAAAGAACAGTCAATAATATCAACGCCCGCTTCAATGGCTTTCAAATACGTTGCCGCTTGAATGGATGAAGTATCGTGCGTGTGTAAATGCACAGGAATTGAAAGGGCTTGGCGTAATTCTGTTACCAAAAGATTGGCTTGATACGGACGTAAAAGTCCAGCCATATCTTTGATACACAAGATGTTAGCGCCTTCATCTTCTAAAGCACGAGCCATGTCTAAGTAATATTGTAACGAATATTTTTCATTCGTAAAAACATCTCCCGTATAACAAATCGACGCTTCGGCAATGGCATTTGTACGCTCACGAACGGCTCTGATGGAAACTTTCATCGCTTCAACCCAGTTTAATGAGTCAAAAATTCTGAATACATCAATTCCTGATTCGGCTGATTTTTCTACAAATTTCTCAATCAAATTATCAGGATACGCTGAATATCCCACCGCATTTGAACCTCTGAAAAGCATTTGCAAAAGCATATTTGGCATGGCTTCACGGAATTCTTGCAGACGTTTCCACGGGGATTCGTTCAAGAAACGCATCGCTACGTCAAATGTGGCACCGCCCCAAACTTCCATCGAGAATAATTGTGGAAAGTTTTTAGCGTAACTTTCGGCAACTGCCATCATATCTTTGGTACGCACACGGGTTGCGAGCAATGACTGATGTCCGTCTCTGAAAGTGGTATCGGTATAAAGAATTTGCTTTTGCTCTTTGATATACTGAGAGAATTTTTCTGCTCCCATTGAATCCAAAAGCTGTTTGTTGCCTTTTGGATATTCTCCGAAAGTATCAAAAGCAGGAATAACGGGTGTTCTAAAACTTCTATCTAATTTTACTTTTACATCAGGATTTCCGTTGACAACTACATCGCCCAAATAGCGAAGCACTTTTGTTGAACGGTCACGAGAAGTCGTAAAATTGAATAATTCTGGATGTCCGTCAATGAACTGCACTACACATTTTCCTTGTTGGAAAATTGGGTGAGCAATTACATTTTTCAAGAATGGAATGTTGGTTTTCACGCCACGAATACGGAATTCCGTCAAGGCACGAGCAAGGCGTTGCGAAGCTCCCTTCAACGTACGACCACGAGCCGAAACTTTCACCAACATTGAATCGAAATAAGGGGAAATTTTTACACCTGGATAAGACGAACCTTCATCCAAACGAATGCCAAAACCGGCGGCATTTCGGTACGCAATAATTGTTCCGAAGTCAGGTTTGAAGCCATTGGCAGGGTCTTCCGTGGTGATTCTACATTGAATTGCGTAACCATTTAGGGGTATATCTTCTTGCTTCAAAATATAAATTCCGTTGTCCGAAAGTTTATAATTCATGGCAATCAAAATCTGCGTCCGCACGATGTCCACGCCCGTAACTTCCTCCGTGATTGTATGTTCCACCTGCACCCGAGGGTTTACTTCGATAAAGAAAATGTTTTCGTCTTTATCCACCAAAAATTCAACCGTTCCTGCATTATAATAGTCAACGGCTTTACCAATGGCAATGGCATAAGCATA
>JAZKDE010000136.1:2642-8145 GCA_040387735.1 Bacteroidota bacterium | reverse complement strand
AACAGAGCATGAGTAGAGCCGATGATCCATACGATAATGCCTTCGTAGAATCACTATGGAGTCGGTTAAAAACAGAGCTGGAAATGCCCAAAGGTGGCTACGAAAACCTCGTTATTTTAAGAAGTATTTTGTTTGAATTTATTGAAGAATATCGGGCGGCGAACCGCTACAATAGACAGCGATTACATTCAAGTTTAAACTATGAATTTCCTGCGGATTTTGAAATCAAATAGTTTGAGAAAAACAGTGAAAAAGTGTAAACATTTAACAACAAAAACTCGCAAAAAGTGTAAACCAAAAATGGTTCTTCGTCAATTTTGGTGAAAGCTTATTTCTCCTTTAAAATCACAGATGCTTAAATTCTCATATTCTCCTCCTATTTCTAAATGGGCGGGTTATTGATGAAAATTTATTTTCTAAAATTTCATTAATAAATACTTTTCACCAAAATTGACGAAGAACCCCAAAAATGAACCACCCCAAAGAGCAATTACAATTATATTTTACACGAATTATTCTAAGATAGTTAATTGAACCCGTTAACTCTTTGATTAAAGTGAACTTTTCAAAAAAATGGCAATAAATTACATTAAAATAGTTCAAAATCACTTGCAATAGGTTTTCTATACGTGTAATTGTTGAAAATAATGGTAAATGTAATAATAAGGTTGCGACAAATTGTGGATCGGCTTATAACAACTAAAGCGGCAAAAATTGATATTTGTTGTGCAAAGGTTTTAACTTTTAACTAATGGAAAAAGAATAATGGACAATACCAACAATTTCAAACTCATAAAACCTGATAAATCACTCGCTGATTACGTTTATTGTTTTACATCGTTACAAAACCTATCTGATAACAATGAAGCAGTGATTATTCCTAATGGAAAAATTGATTTGATATTTTCAAAAACTAAGGACAATCTGCTGCACATTTCGTTATTGGGTTTAGAAACGAAGCCTAAATATGCAAAGCAAGAGGTTACAAATTTCTTTTCAGTAAGCTTTAATCCACTTGCGGTGGAATATATATTAAGACTTTCAGTAGCGGATATAATAAACAGCGGAACCATGTTAGTTAATAACTTTTGGGGTTTTAACGTGGATGATTTGAACGATTTTGATGCGTTTTGTGCCAAAGCTTCGCAAAAAATCCAATTACTCATGCCCAAAGAAATTGATGAGCGAAAACGCAAATTATTTGACTTGATTTTTGCGGCAAACGGAGAGATTTCTATCAGAGAACTCTCCGAAAAAGTCATTTGGAATGAGCGTCAAATCAACCGTTATTTTAATCAACAATTTGGACTTTCACTAAAAGCGTATTGCAACATACTTCGTTTTCAGGCTTCACTTCCGTTTATCAAAGAAGGCAAACTCTTGCCACAACTCAACTTTACCGACCAATCGCATTTCATCAAAGAAATCAAAAAACTTTCAGGCGTTTCGCCCAAAGAATTATTCAAAAATAAAAATGACCGTTTTTTACAATTCTTAGTGTACAATGAGGCATAATTTTGTAGCATAAAATTTAAAAATTATGTTATTACAAAATAAAAGAATCGCAATTATTGGCGGTGGCCCTGGCGGATTGACATTGGCAAGACTTTTACAACTCAAAGGTGTTGAGGTAAAAGTGTATGAACGAGATATTGATAAAAATGCCCGTGTACAAGGTTCCCCGCTTGATTTACACCAAGAATCAGGGTTAGCGGCTTTGCGTAAAGCCAAATTATTTGATGAGTTTAACAAGAATTATCTTGTCGGTGCTGATAAAATGGTCATTGTAAATGAACGGGCAGAAATATTCTTTAGTGACCACGAAACCAAGCTTGATGAAAACTTTGGGCATGAACATTTTCGCCCCGAAATAGACCGTGGCGTATTAAGGAAAATTCTCTTGGAATCTTTACAAACGGACACAATTGTGTGGGACAGCCATTTTATTTCAATGGAAAAACAGCATGAAGGCTGGCTGTTGCATTTTAAAGATGGCAAAGACGCTTATGCAGACGTTGTGATTGCGGCTGATGGGGCAAACTCAAAAATTCGCCACTACCTTACAGATATTAAACCTTTTTATTCGGGTATAACAATGCTCGAAGGAAATGTTTATGAAGCAAAAAAATCTGTTCCTCAAATTTCAGCCTTACTCCGTGGTGGAAAAATAATGGCTTTTGGAAATCAAAAAGATATATTGATGGGTCAAAAAGCCAATGGTGAAATCGGTTTTTATATAAGCTTCAAAACAGAGGAAAATTGGGCAGTAAAAAGTGGTTTGGACTTTACTGATAAAGCACAATTGTTGGCTTGGTTTAAAAAGGAATATGCTGAATGGAGCAGTATTTGGCACGAATTACTTGAAAATACCGTAATTCCTTTTATCCCACGACCTATCTATTGTATGTCTTTAAATCAGTCATGGGAGGCCTTACCGAATTTGACAATGCTTGGCGATGCGGCTCATGTAATGCCTCCATTTGCAGGCGAAGGGGTCAACATGGCAATGCTTGATGCGTTGGAATTGAGTGAATATTTAACTTCCGAGGAACACAATTCATTACAAGAAGCCATCTCTTTCTATGAAATAAAGATGCGAAAAAGAGCCGCATTGATTGCTCAGGAATCGCTTGAAAATGGAGAACGGATGCACTCAGAAAATGCGTTAAATACGATGTTGAATTTCTTTAGCGAACATTAAAACAAATACGTTTTATGAATTTTAACTCGCCAAAATAAACAAGCCAGCTATTTTTTGCCAAATGACAAATCTCTTCAACAGAACTTTCACTAACTTGCCATTATGAAAAATCTGATAGAATATATTTTGCAGTTTGGCAATTTAAACCAGCAACAAATTGACTTAATTTCAAGGAAAGCAACTGAATTAGACCTTCGTAAAGATGAATATTTTTCGGAAGCAGGGAAAATTTCTCGACAAGTTGGCTTTGTTTTAGAAGGCGTTACAAGAGTTTGTTATTACAACAATAAAGGCGAAGAAATTACCAAATATTTTATTGAAGAAAACAATCTCGTGGTGGATTTCGAGAGTTTTAACGATGAGATTTGTTCCTCTGCTTATGTGCAGGCGGTTACAGATTGCAAGCTGATTGTTTTTTCAAAAAAGGATTGGCAAGAATTGCTAAATACCATCGTTGGTTGGGATACGATTGTACATAAAATCATTTCAAAAGCATTAATGCAAAAAGTAGCCAGGAGAAGCCCATTGGTTACAGAAGATGCCACTGAACGCTACTTGAAGTTTCTGGAAATATATCCCACCGTTGCCAACCGTGTTCCACTTTCTTACATTGCTTCTTATTTAGGCATTACGCAATCTTCATTGAGCAGAATCAGAAAAAATATACGATAAATCGCTTTTTGTCAAATGGCAAATGATTTCATTTTTAAACGGTGCAACTTGCATCATCAATTTAAAATAAATAAAAAATGAAATCAGTATTAATTACAGGAGCCAACAGAAGCATTGGCTTGGAAATAGTAAAACAACTTTCCCAAAAAGGATTGTTCGTTTATTTAGGAACTCGTAACCTTGAAAAAGGCGAAGCAGTTGTAAAAGAATTAAATGAAAATGGATTTCAAAATATCAAAGCGATTGAAATTGATGTGACTAATTCCGATTCAATTTTAGCGGCAAAAAACATCGTAGAAAGCGAGCAAGGCAAATTGGATATTTTGATAAATAATGCAGGAATCCTTGGAACAAGTCCACAACCAGCGTCGGATACATCCATTGCAGACATTCAAAAAGTATTTGACACCAATTTTTTTGGGGTAATTCAAGTGACACAGACGTTTTTAGAGCTACTCAAAAAATCAGAAAGTCCAAGAATCAGTAATATTACTTCGGGGCTTGGTTCATTGACCTTACATAGCGACCCTACTTGGAAATATTATCCTTTCAAAACGGCAAGTTACGGCACTTCAAAGGCGGCTTTAAACGCCTACACCATTGTATTGGCTTATGAATTGAAAGATTTGCCTTTCAAAGTAAATGCCATTGACCCAGGTTATACCGCCACAGATTTCAACCACCACAATGGACCAGGAACCGTGGAAAGTGCGGCAAGTTTTATCATAAAACATACATTAACGGACGAAAATGCACCAACTGGGCAATTTTACAGTAATGACATTGAGGATGAATCTGAAATTAGCCCTTGGTAGAATAGTAGATAATTCCGAAATAGTTGTTCATAATGGTTATGTACTCCTATAAAAACCCCGCAACCTTCCACATTTCCATGATATTTTCATTCATCACGATATAGGAACCAGTTGTATAAAAAGCACTGATGAAGAAGACCATTTCAAAAGAAAAACTGTAGTTATAACTTATGAAATGGTTTTCCATTCAACGCCTGAATAAGTGTGAATAATGCCAGTAAACCGTACAATGCACTTACGAATAAAATGGCTTTAGTGTTCTTTAACAAATAGTTAGCAAATAATGGAAGGACTTGTAAAGCGTGCATTCCGATAAAATGTGCGATTCTGAGGTCACCATATTTTTTGCTCCAGTTAAAAAAAGGAATTCCAATATTTCCATCTTCGCCCCCGACGCTGTGAGCCATTCGTCCGCCCATTAAACCTCCTTCCAACGAAAAAATGACGAAGATAATAATACCCAGACGAATTCCCCATACATAAGCCATTGAGAGATTTGGAAAGTCATTACTAAAAAATAAGACTCCAACATAAGCGGTATAAAGTGTCACTATTAATGCTGCAAAACCCATTAATTGATAAAGTATCGCATAAGTTGGCGTACTTAAATTGAAGTGTGATGCCTGTCCCCGCCCAGCTTGCAACGTGATGTATAGGATTTCAAAACCAAATAAAATTATGATTGTCCAATTGAATAAAGTAATATTGAATGAAGGCAAATAATAGCAATACCAAGCCATTGTAATAGCGTATAGCCCGATTGACAAGGCAAATTTGAAGGGCTTATACCAAATATTTACGCCTAATAATTGAACCAAAGATATTCTCGAAAATAGCAAGAATACCACCGCTAAAATCAAGCAAATTAAACCAAAGAAAAATAACGGTTCGTTTCTATACTTTACTATCTCAAAAAAATAATTCATCGTATTGTTTTTTAATTAAAAGACTGTCGAAATTCTAAAGGAGAAAGGTTAGTTTTTGTTTTGAACAACTTACTGAATGATTGCGAATGTTCAAAGCCTAATTCGTACGCAATTTCGCTCACGGATAAATCGGTACTGGATAATTTCTCTTTCGCTTTTTGGATTAACTTTTCGTGAATATGTTGTTGGGTATTCAACCCCGTTAACGTTTTAAGTAAACTTCTTAAATAATTGGGTGAAATATTTAAACGCTCCGAAAGATATTGAACGGTCGGGAGTCCATTTCTGCTCAAATCATCGTTGTCGAAGTAATGATTTAGAATATTTTCCACCTTATCAAGCACTTGATGATTACTTATTTTTCGGGTAATAAACTGACGTTGATAAAA
>JAZKDE010000136.1:408-2632 GCA_040387735.1 Bacteroidota bacterium | reverse complement strand
CGAATAATTAAGTAACACTTCAAATTGAGCAATAATAATATCTTGACTGAATTTGTCGATGTTTGAATGATATTCCTGTTCAATATTTGAGATTATATTGATGATGGTATTTTCTTCTTTTTCGGAAAGATACAAGGCTTCATACACAGAATAATCAAAGTATTCGTACTGTTTTATTTTGTTGGCTAACGCTGTATTCCACAAAAAATCAGGGTGAATCAAAAGCATCCAACCAGATGGTTTTGATTCATTTTCACGATTAATCTCAATGCCAAAAACCTGATTGGGTGACATAAAAGCCATCATTCCATCTTCAAAATCATACGCTTGCTGACCATATCTTTGCGTGAAATTGACATTTCTTTTAAGTGAAATGCAATAAAAATCAAAGAGTAAACTCATCGGCTCTTTCATTTCCACCTGAGTAATCGTGTCTAAATTGATGACACTGATTAAAGGATGCTGTGGTTTTGGCAATGAAAGAATTTGGTGGTATTGGCTGATTGATTTTATACGATAGGGTTGTGCATTTTTCATCCTGCAAATTATGATTGTTTATAGTATGTTACGGCAAAATCTTTTGCAAAATCCTTCATTTTAACATTTCCTTTCAATTTGGATTTCTTTTGATAAAAATCTTCGTAGAGCAAACCGTTATGAATACTGGCGTTCATTTCTGTAATGTCTTTGGCAAGGCTTTCTGGCAATCCCGCTTGTTTCATTCCATTTAGTAATTGTTTATCGCTAATGGTTTCCCATTTTAAATAAGGCTTGCCAATGGCGGTGCCTATTATCTTGGCTACTTCCGAACAAGTAAGTATTTCACTCGCCACGTAAGTCACTTTTCTGACAAGCATGGGTGATTGAATTTCTGCGGCAATTGCACTGGCTATATCAACTGGCGAAACCCAAACTACTTTGTCATTTCCACCATAGTTAGACAATATTATGCCTCTTTGACCCTGCAAAAAACCTTTGATTCCATAATACCGAAGCGTTAAAATCTTACCAATAAAGCTTTCTAAAAATCCTTTACCTTGTATCATTTCCATAAGCTGATATAAGTTATAGTGAAATCCAACGGGACGTATATGTATAACCACAATATCAGCGGGAAGTTTTTGTAGGACCTTCTCCATAATATGATGAAAAATTAACAAGCCATGACCTTTTTCTAAATTCCCCCCAATACTACTCAAATGTATCACTTTCTTTACGCCAGATTCTTTGATGGCTTCGGCATAATTGGTAGCGAGTTTAAACGTCTCAGCCCTGACATCAAGATTTGGGTCTTCCATAAATTTGAAAGGAGGCAACATACAATAAACTACATCTGCACCCGTAAAAGTTTTGGTTAAGAAATTCCTGTCTTCTATACTTCCAATGGCAACTTTAGCACTCAATGCTTCAATGGATTTTTGCTTTTCTGGATTACTACTTATCACCGTTACTTGATGCCCTTTTTGCACCAACTCTTGCGCCAATGGCTTACTGATACTTCCTAAAGAACCCGTTAGAATAATTTTCATTTTTTTGCTTTTTTTGTTTCTACAAAGTTCAACAGGAGCAAATAAATGGATGTAGCCAAAACGATTTTAGTTGTAGTCAAAAATGAGATGCGATTTTAGGAGTGTTCAAAATTTTGCCGTATTTACAGGTATAGCAATGTATAATCGTTTCGGATTGACGACACAAGTGGTTTTTGTAGCAAATTAGGAGGGATGAAAGCACATTAAGGCAAATCAAAGCGTGACTTCTTTAAAGAAAGTTCTATACCATAAAGTGATTTCATGGGGTTTGATTCTTTTACGTGGACATTAATTCTTTGTTCTATTGTATTTGAAAGTTTGATTGTTAAAAACGAATGATATTCATTTTTTGGTATTAATATTTATTCCATCTAATAGAATTTATGAATAACGGCTTGATAATCAAACGGTATATTCCGTTTGATCTATTTTAAATTAATAAGCAATAAAGATTTGGGCTGTCAGAAATCTGCAAATCTTTTAGCAAATTTTCGTACAACAGAATTATATTGAGCTTCGACTCATGAAATTCAAAACAAACTCAACTGCCCCAAAATCTTATTAACGCCCATTAAATAAGGCTTTCGTTTTTCGGATTCAATCAACTTCACATCCATTTTAAAAACAGTACCTACAATCATTTGATTCCTTTGTTTTTTTGAACAACTTACCCAAAGTTCAGGCACATTCTGACC
>JAZKDE010000136.1:0-398 GCA_040387735.1 Bacteroidota bacterium | reverse complement strand
TTCTTGCGTTTACTATCGTAGAGCGTTGAAAGGCTGATATTGATAAAAGTTCTATTCATTATTAGACCATTTTACGATGATTTTCCTGTCATAAATTTACTCAAAATACGTTATATTTTCTTATTAAATTTTTAAAATTGTGTGGGAGGTTTAAGCAAAGATTTTGGGATGGAGGTCTTCATGCTACGTTCGCTTCCAAGAATACAGGCTTTAATGTTTGTTTCCCGGCTGGTAAATCAATCCTCTATATCCCTCCTGTAAGAAATGCACACAAATTTGGTTCTTCGTCAATTTTGGTGAAAGATTATTTATCCCTTAAAATCGCCCATGCTTAAATGAGGATAAGTAATAAGCACATTTAAGCATCTTGCATTTTGATTAGTATCAATAAAAAAGAG
>JAZKDE010000135.1:0-6745 GCA_040387735.1 Bacteroidota bacterium | reverse complement strand
GTACTCGTTCAGAATTGAATGTTGTATTGGCATCTGCTGATAAAGCACTTGACGAAGTTGTTGTTGTAGGTTATGGTACTACTACCAGAAAAGATGCTACGGGTGGTGTTTCTTCATTATCTGCTAAAGATTTTAATCAAGGCGTTATTTCTTCTCCAGAACAATTATTACAAGGTCGTGTTGCGGGTGTTCAAATGACACCAAGTAGTGGTGAGCCAGGTGCTGGTATCAACATTCGTGTGCGTGGTACTACTTCGATTCGTTCGGGTAATGGTCCATTATACGTTGTAGATGGTATTCCATTAGACGGTGGAAATACTGCAGATGGTACTGACGGAAACGGAGGTTTTGGTGCAACAGTTGCTAAAAACCCATTGAACTTCATGAACCCAAATGATATTGAAAATATCACGGTATTGAAAGATGCTTCGGCGGCTGCTATCTACGGAGCCAGAGGTGCAAATGGTGTTGTTTTGATTTCTACTAAGAAAGGTAAATCAGGTTCATCAAATATGTCTTTCTCGGCAAATACAAGTATCGCTTCTAATTACAAAAACTACGATGTGCTTTCAACGAGTGATTTTTTATCAAATGCAGCAAAAGCTGGTTTAGATGTTACTAATAAGCAAATCAATGGTGGTGCAAGTACTAACTGGCAAGATCAAGTTTATCGTACTGCAATCTCTCAAAATTATAATTTGAGCTACGGTGGTGGAAATGATAATACTAATTATTTCTTCTCATTAGGATATGCTGATCAACAAGGTACAATCAAAGATACTTATCAAGATCGTATTACTGCTCGTATCAATGCTTCACATAAATTGTTTGACAACAAAGTTGTTTTATCGGTAGCGATGACTACTTCCCAAGTGAAAAACAAAGATGCTGCGAATGGTACAGATGTTGGTTATCAAGGAAACGTTGTAAGTAGAGCGATTCAAACGAACCCAACTTATCCAATTCAAAATGCTGATGGAAGTTATTATACAAATGGTGTATTATCTTTCCGTAATCCAGTTTCATTATTGAATCAAATTGATTTAAGAACAAATACAAACAGAACGCTGATGAACGTTAATGCTTTGTGGAATATCACAAAAGATTTAGCTTTCAAAACAACGGTAGGTTTAGATAATTCAACGGGTGTAACAAGATTCAGTGTTCAACCAAATACACCTGGTTTTGCTGATGCAATTCCTGGTAACCAAGGTCTTGCAAGAATTGCAAACAGATATGTTACTACTACAACTTGGGAAAATACATTAAACTTCAAAAAAGTTATTGGTACTTCTAAAGTTGATGCGATTGCAGGTTTCTCTTATCAGAAATTTGAAAATCAAGGAAATGCTATTCAAGCAATTTATTCTATTGCACCAGTTGGTTTTGATTTGACAAACAATTTGAACTTTGTTGATAACTCTGGTACAAATAAAGCATTCTCAGGTGGTTCAAGCAAAGCGGTTAATGATTTACAATCATACTTCGGTCGTGTGAATTATTCTTATGCAGACAAATATTTGTTGACTGCTACACTTCGTGTGGATGGTTCTTCAAGATTTGGGATTAACAACAAATATGGTTACTTCCCATCGGTAGGTGCTGCTTGGCGTTTATCTAATGAGGCGTTTATTCCAAAAGAAATTTTCTCTGATTTGAAGTTGAGAACTAACTGGGGTATCACTGGTAACCAAGAATTTCCAAATAATACATCATTAACTACGTATGTTCCAAATTCAGCTGGTGGTAATATTGCCAAAGAAAATGTTCCTAATGGGGACATTAAATGGGAATCAACTACTGCTTATGGTGTAGGTCTTGATTTTGGTTTGATGCAAGGTAGATTAACGGGTACAATTGATTATTTCAATAAAAGTACCAACAACTTGTTATTCCCATTCTCGGCACCTCAACCCGAAGTTGCAACAACAAGATGGGCAAATATTCCTGCTGATATTAGAAACACAGGGGTTGAGCTTGGTTTAAACTATCAAATAATTACTGGTAAAACTTTTGGATGGGATGCAGCTGTAAACGCTACTTTCTTGAAAAATGAGGTTAGAAAATTAGACGTTGCTACCATTTATACGGGTAACTTATACGGTCAAGGATTGTCAGGTAACTTTGTTCAACCAATTACGCAAGGCTATCCATTGTACGGTTTCTTCTTGAAAGATTTCAAAGGATATGATGCCAAAGGAAATACTATCTTGGCTGATGGAGATGCAACTTACAAAGGAAGTCCTTTCCCATCAGCGGTTTGGAGTTTGACGAATAACTTTACTTACGGTTCTTGGAATGCAAGTTTATTCATCAATGGACAATCAGGTGGATATATCTATAACAATACTGCTAATGCTGTGTTGAACAGAGGTTCATTGAAACAAGGTAACAACGTTACTTATTACACGCTTTCAAGCACAACGGGTCAAGATTATGGTGATGCTCCAGTAGCTTCAACGCAATATTTAGAAAAATCAGACTTTATCCGTATTTCTAACTTTACAATTGGACATAACGTGAAATTGCCAACGAACAGTTTTGCTAAATCATTGAATATTTCATTGACTGGACAAAACTTGTTGTTAATCTCAAGTTATACAGGTTTAGATCCTGAAATTTCAAATCCAGTTGCAGCAAGAAATGGTGTTCCTTCATTGGGTATTGATTATATCTCTTATCCAAAAGCAAGAACATTTACTTTAGGTATTAGTGCTAATTTCTAAGAATAATACAATTATTTCACAGAAATTAAAAACCATATTCATAAGCTAATCGTTAATATGTAAATTTTAACAATATATTTTGTTAAAATCAGCTTCATTAATCATTATCATAAATAAAAAAATGAAAAACTTTAGAAAAATACTAATTCCCTCATTAGCTACTTTATTGATGGCGGGAACAATTGGATGTAGCAATTTGGAGGATAAGGTTCTTGACAAAACTGATAAATCTGGTGCCGCAGTAGATTTGCAATTAAAGGCAGCTTATCAAAGTTTAGGAAGTTTCACGGATCAAGCTGCTGCTTACGCTTTATTAGAACACCCTTCTGATGAGATGCAAGGACCAACTCGTGGTGCTGACTGGGATGATAATGGTCGTTGGAGATCATTACACCAACATACATGGTCAGGAACAGGTGATGATTTAATCAACGCTTGGAATAACTTGAACAAAGGTCATGCTTTGGCAAATGAAGTGATTGCTGATACAAGAGCTACAAAAAAGCAAGTGGCACAAGCTACTTTCTTACGTGCTTTTTATATGTATTATACAGCTGATATATTTGGACAAGTAGCTTTTAAAGATTTAGCTAATCCAAATGCTTTGCCAAAAGGTTTAAGTCGTAAGGAAGCATCTGCTCAAATTATTGCTGATTTGAAAGCGGTAATCGGTGATTTGGATGCTGCTACAGCAACTAACACAGGTACTGCAACGAAAGAAGCTGCTAATTTCCTATTGGCGAAAACGTATTTGAACAACGCTGTATTCTCGCAAGACCCAACAAGTCCTGCTGGACCATTCACTTTTGCGAAAGCAGATATGGATGCAGTTGTTGCTTCAGCTGATGCAATTATTACAGGTGGTAGATATACTTTGACTCCAAACTATTTTGATAACTTCCACTGGGAAAATTCAGCAAGATCAAAAGAGTTAATTTTTGTAATTCAAAATGATGCTGGTCAAAGTCTTAATAATAACTCTTCTCCAAGAAACCGTTATTATATGACTACTCACTATAACCAATCGCCAAGTGGTTGGAATGGATTTACTACTTTAGCTGATTTTTACAGTAGTTTTGATGCCAAAGATAGCCGTATCGGTGGTGCAATTCCAGGATTAACGGATGTTGCAGGTTTACGTGCTGGTTTCTTGATTGGACAACAATATGGTGCAGGTGGTGTTGCATTGAAAGATAGAGCGGGTAACCCATTAGTATTTACAGCAGCTATTGATTTGAAAACTGCTGGTGAAGTAGATGGTATTCGTGTTATTAAATACCCTGCTGACTTAAATAACATTGATGCTCCATCAAATGATTATGTGTTCTTCCGTTATGCTGACGTTTTGTTAATGAAAGCTGAAGCTTTGCACAGAAGTGGAAACTCGGCTGCTGGTTTAACAATTGTTAATTCATTGAGAACTGCTCGTGGTGCTGCGGCATTAGCTTCTTTAACTGACGCTAATTTATTGGCTGAACGTGGTCGTGAATTGTACTGGGAAGGATGGAGAAGAAATGACCAAGTTCGTTTTGGTACATTCTTAGCTCCTGTACAAAATCGTACAACAGCTTCTCCAGCTTACCGTGTTGTTTTCCCTCTTCCACAAAAAGAACTTGAAATCAACTCGAACTTGAAGCAAAACTTTGGATATTAATATCTAAAATAAATACCATTAATAAAAAAATGCTCGTTTATACGGGCATTTTTTTATTAATTACCTTTCGTTTACCATTTAATTAAAATAACACAAATCATGACTTTGTACGCTAAATTTTCATCAAAAATCTTGATGGTATTACTTGTATCGGGCATTTTAAGTGCTTGTACTTCGAGCGATGTAAATAGTGAAGAAGATTTACAAGTATATCAAAATATTTATCAGTCTTTGAAAACTAACCAATCTCGGTTTGATATTAAATTAGATGGAAAAGAATTCTATCAACCCGAGAGTATATTTTCAGGTCATCTTGAAATTATTCATAACTCTTTTACCATTAATTTTTCTGACCAATTTGATAGTAATATGATGATTCATTTTGGTGGATATGAATGGTATAAAGACCGTCCCGTTAAAGTTAAAATTAAATTAGATAATGGCTACTCATCCAACGTGATGATAGGAAGAATCAAGAATAGAGCAGAGAAATTAGGAGAAGGTTATTTAATGTCGGAAGGAACAATAACCATTAAAACACTTACCAAGGAAAAAATAGTGATGGTCATTGACGGGAAAGCAAAAAAATATCCAAAAGTGGACGCAATAGACCCATCTTATGAAGTAAAAGGCATTGTAGTTTGCAAAAATCCAAACATTGATTTTTTGAGTATTGATGAAAAAGCGGCATTCTATGGCCAATAACCTTGTATGCTTTAACACACGTTGATTAAAAACCTATTCCCTAATCTATATATGAAATCAAACGCATTAAAAGTAGCCTTCTTTTTTCTACTTTTTTCTCAAACAGTTACAGCCCAAAAAACATTTTCGTTAAGAGGAAGTGTAAATGATGCTGAAACTGGAAAACCATTAATTGGAGCTGCCATTTCGCTTGATACCAAAAAGACGGGAATTCTAACGGATTCATCGGGAAATTTCTATTTGCGTATTCCTGAGGATGATTATGTGGTGAAAGTTTCATTTGTAGGTTATAAACCTTTTCGGAAATTCATAAAATTAGATAAGAATTTTAACCTGCCAGTGGTGCTTGAAGATGTAACCAAGCAATTAGAAGAAGTAATTGTTACGAGTGTTTCGACCCGTAGGGATATACTCACGCCGTCGTTGGGAGTTTCGTTGCTGAGTATAAAAGGGATAAAAAAGATCCCTGCCATGATGGGGGA
The DNA here is from genome assembly GCA_040387735.1 of Bacteroidota bacterium. Taxonomy (GTDB): domain Bacteria; phylum Bacteroidota; class Bacteroidia; order Cytophagales; family Spirosomataceae; genus Arcicella. The sequence continues at coordinate 1,178 of JAZKDE010000135.1, read as the reverse complement.
AGTGGATATTTTGAGGAGTTTACAAACATTGCCCGGAGTTTCGTCGGTGGGTGAAGGAGCCAATGGCTTAAATATTAGAGGAGGAGCGGTTGACCAAAATTTGATTTTTATTGATGATACGCCAATTTTCAATCCTACGCATCTTTTTGGCTTATTTTCCGTCTTTGCGTCGGATGCAATCCGTGAATTAGAACTGTATAAAGGAGGTGTTCCAGCCCGTTTTGGAGGAAGAACAGCTTCCGTTTTAGATATTAAAATGATTGAACCCAGCCTTGAAAAATTCAGGTTTGAGGGTGGTATTGGGCCAATTTCCAATCGTTTGTTGATTGAAGTGCCTTTGATTAAAAATAAATTATCAATTTTGGGAGCGGGTAGAGCTTCTTTCAATGATTTTTGGTTTAAAACATTTGCTCCTGATAATTTAAAAAATACAAGAGCCAATTTTTACGATATAGCGAATAAGGTTTTTTATAAACCCAATGCTCAAAACACGATTTCACTATCCACGTATTTCAGTCAGGATTTTTATCGAGTGGATTCCTTATTCAGTCTTGAAAATGTGATTGCGAAACAAACGGATTTTAAATATGGACACGCTAATGCTTCTTTGAAATGGAACCATTATTTTAACCCAAAAACCAGTTTAGAAGTCTTGGGAGTATACAGTAATTATAAAACAGTTACAGAATCTCCCGATTCAGTGAATCGGATTGATTTGAAAAATAACATTGAATACAAAAATTTTAAAGTAAATATCGACCACGTATTTAGAGAAAATCATCGAGCAAATTTTGGATTTAATGCCGTTGAGTACGATTTGAGTCCCGGAATATTGAATAAAAATGTTGTTTCAAAAATTTCTACGATTGAATTGGCTACGGAAAAATCTTTGGAAATGTCAATTCATGCCGATGATGAATTTAAAGTAAACGAAAAATTGACGGTTCAATATGGTCTTCGATATACACAGTTTTTGAATTTAGGGCCATCCGAAATTAGAAAATATCAAGCCGATGAGCCAAAATCATCCATCACCTTAATTTCATCCGAAAAAAAAGAAGGAGTTGCCAAGTCTTACGGCGGATTTGAACCGAGAATAACGGCAGTTTACGTATTTAATCCCATGACTTCAATGAAGTTTGGCTACAATAGAATGCAACAATTCTTGAATTTAATTA
>JAZKDE010000134.1:0-2875 GCA_040387735.1 Bacteroidota bacterium | reverse complement strand
ATTTCTGGAATTAAGGTAGAGAGGCCAGATGCTTCTAATTTACCTTCTTTCTCACCAACGTACTTGCCGTAGGTATAATACGCTCGGTAATCATTGGGATAAAGTTTAATAATTTGTCCAAATAAAGTCCCCGTATTTTGCCAAACCTCTACTTGCTTGCGAGTTTGGAATAAACAAAATCCAGCAAAGGCAAATGCTACTACCCAAACGACTTGTTTGAGGCTTTGATTTTTCTCGGCTAATTTATCCAAAAGCATCGCCAATACAAAAAATAAACCTATGTAAGGAATGTACGTATAACGGTCAGCCATAATAGCCGCACCCACAGAAATAAACTGTAAAACTAAAGCAACTGTAACTGCAAAAAAGCCAATTCCGAAGAAGAATAATTTGGTTTTTTGGGCGGATAAAATAGTCAATCCAACGATAATTAAAGCAAAAACAACTCCAACACTATAAAACTTTACGTTTGGCCCAGTGGCTTCGTAAGGATAGAATGTACAAAGATTTAGCGGTAAAAATAGATGATAAAAATACATCAAAAAGCCGTAGCCTGCGTACTGAATTCTGTCCATCATCGTGAATACTTTGATACTTAGGGCGGAACGTTGCTCACCTATAATATGAATCATTCCGTGAAAATCGCCTCCACTTTGGACACTGGTTGCGATTAAACCGAAAATTAATGAAAAAACTAAAAATGGCACTTTTTCCAGAATAGCTTTGGTATCAATCTTACGGCCACGCCAATAATCAAACAAGAAGAAAACGATGGGTAAAACAACCGCTTGTGCTTTGGATAAACAAGACAAAACAAATAATATCAAACTGATTATCAAATACTTATTTTTCTTTTCAGAATCCAAATAATATAAGTACGAAATACAACCCGCAATAAAAAAGAATCCATACAAAACGTCTTTTCGCTCCGAAATCCACGTAACAGACTCCACTCTCATTGGATGGATGGCGAACAATAACGCCGTGAAAAACGAAGGCATTAAACGGCGTTTGGTCAGAAGCATAATCAACCAAAAAACCATCAAAGTATTTAATAAATGAATGACAAAATTGGTTACGATGAATGCTTTTGGATTTTCTGAGCCTGATACTGAGGAATTTATCATCATCGACACAATCGTCAAAGGATGATAATTGAGGGCAACGTGGCTTTTGAATGCTTCACCAAAATGCCCTTTGGGTTCGGTTACGAGATAATCATTTTCGACGTAAACATGGTCGTCCCAATCAACAAATTGGTTATCAAATCCTCCTGAAAATGCGATAAATAGCGTAATCATTAATGCTCCAATGGCAAGCCATTTTCCATAGCTGAACGAAGATTTCTGAGAAGAAACTCCATCTTCAAACAACTGACTAACAGATGGTTGTATAACAATTAATTTCTTTTGAGGTTTATTATTTTTGGCCATTGGGTAAGGGATATTTTTTAGTAACGCAAACCTGAGTCTGTGTTACTAAATATTCAACAATCATTCCAAAAATACGCTATTTTTTAATAATTAGTGCCACACATTGAGCCGCAACACCTTCGCCACGCCCCACAAAGCCAATGTGTTCAGAGGTTGTCGCTTTGATGGACAAATCTTCTTCGGGAATATTCATGACTTCAGCCAAACAGGCCTTCATCGTTGGGATATGTGGATTGAGTTTTGGTTCTTGTAAAATAATCGTTACATCCAAATTATTCACTTCCCAACCTGCTCCACGCACCATTTCAAGCACTTTTCTGACTAACACTTTTGAATCAACGCCTTTGTACTGTGGGTCTTTATCCGAGAAATGATACCCAATATTTCGCATATTTGCAGCTCCCAAAAGGGCATCGCATATCACGTGGCACACAATGTCTGCATCCGAATGCCCAACCGCCCCGTGTGTATGCGGGACAATTATGCCTCCCAACCAAAAATCTCTGCCTTCTTCAAGACGATGTATGTCGTAACCTTGTCCTATTCTTAATTTCATAAACTTTCTAAAATTGCTTTTTTTATCAATTGCGGATGCGACCACGGTACAAAATGATTCATGGTGTCAACTCGCTCAACTTTTAAACTTGTGGCATTTACCAACATTTTCTCAGCAAAATCCGCATTCTTGGGACTCACCAACATATCTTTTCCACCTTGAATAACAATGACAGACTGGCGGATATTCTTCCACAAAGGTAACATCTTTTCTAATTCGGGTTTCAAATAAAGTATTTCATGATTAGAAGCCCTAAATGAAGCAGGTACTAAAAACCGTATCGGGATAATTTCCATCGGAATTCTAAACCACTTTTCGTTTGGTTCAAGTTCTGGGGCAATTGAACCTGCCACGATGATAAGATTATCAATCAATTCTGGATAATCCATCGCCATTCTTGCAATGAGAGGGCCACCCAAAGAATGCCCGATGAGAATAATTTTCTTGTCTAATTTCTTATATTTTGCCACAATGGGTTTCAATAATTCCGCTTGTACCGCCAATGATTTTTCGGCATCACCAAAGTCTGAATCGCCAAAACCAACTCTATCAACGGCTACCATTTTTACTTTTTTCAGTAAAGAAGTATCTTTCATAAAATCAAGAAACGCACTCCAAGAACCTGGCGAACCGTGTACAAAAAAAGCCACAGGTAATGAATCAGAGCCAATTTCAGCATAATTCATACTAACTCCTTCCACATCTATTTGATGTTGCACTGGCTTTTGAACATATCCCGAAAATTTCTCGTCAATCTCTTTCTGACTCACTTTAAAGGTGAGACAAGAGGAAAGAATTTGGGAAATTATGAAGAGGATTATGTATCCGATTAAGAGTCGTTTGGAGAATTTCAGAAGCATATTTTTTTGGAGATAAATTTGTCAGG
>JAZKDE010000133.1:0-1995 GCA_040387735.1 Bacteroidota bacterium | reverse complement strand
ATTTATTTGGGAGGAATTAGTTTAGAAAAAATGACAGGTTTAAGTTTCATGACTTGTACTTTATTTCTCACCGTTTTTGCCGTGATAATTACCTTGGGCGGCATGAAAGTAATTGGCTATACCGACGTAATTCAAGTGGTTTGCTTGATATTTGGGGGTTTAGCAACCACTTATTTAGCGCTCGATTTATTGTCTGATAAAGTAGGAACGGGTTCGGGTGTTTTTGAAGGATTGAGTTTGATTAAAGAAAAAGCGGATAGTCATTTACACATGATTTTTACGCCAAATCAATACCAAGTTCATGATGGTCGTGGTGGATTTATTGATGCTTACCGCCAATTGCCGGGGATTATGATGTTCATTATCGGAGGGCAATGGGTGAATAATTTGAATTATTTTGGTTGTAATCAATACATGACGCAACGTGCTTTAGGAGCTGATTTGAAAACCGCTCGAAATGGCGTTTTATTTGCCGCTTTTATGAAAATGTTGATGCCATTTATTGTGGTCTTACCAGGTTTAGCCGCTTACGTAATCTTCCAAGAAAATGCGGATGCTTCAATCGTGAATGGAATTACGCAAAACGGCATTGTAAAACCTGATAATGCGTATCCAGTATTATTAAATTTGTTACCCGTTGGTTTAAAAGGTTTGGCTTTTGCCGCCCTTACCGCCGCAATCGTAGCAAGTTTGGCAGGAAAAGCCAACAGTATTTCAACGATTTATGTCTTGGATATTCATAGAAAATATTTCAATAAGAATCTTACCGAAAAACAAACGGTTTGGACAGGAAGAGTTGCCATTGTGGTTGCCTTTGCGATTGCGTTGGTCGTGAGTCCATTTTTAAGAAATTTTGGACAAGCATTTGAGTATATCCAAGTCTATACTGGTTACATTTCTCCTGGTATTTTGAGTATTTTCTTGTTAGGTTTCTTCTGGAAAAAAGCAACGGCCAACGGTGCTTTAACGGCGGCTATTTTAAGTATTGCTTTATCGTCATGGATAAATTATCAATTCCCAGAATTCCCTTTTATGAACCGTATGGGTGTTGTTTTCTGGATTTGTTCATTGGTTCATGTCACCATCAGTTTGATTGAATCGAAAGGGAAAGACCAAGAAAAGGCATTTATGGTAAACAAAGAATGGTTTAAAGTGGAGCCAGTATTTCGTTATGGTGCTATTCTTATCGTAGCTATATTTACCATTATTTATGCTATTTTCTGGTAAAATCGAAATCATTAAACCCCAAAAACAATATTAACATGAAATTAAAATCATTTATTACGTTTGCCATCGGTATTGTAGCTATGCAAAGTTGCACGAGTAAAAAAGCCGAAGACAACCAACAAAAAGATTCAATAGTTGTGAATAAAATTGAAAAAACAGCATTCGGGTCACTTCCCGATGGACGTACTGCTGACTCATACACATTGAAAAATGCTAATGGTATGGAAGTGAAAATTACTAATTACGGTGGCGTAGTTTCGCATTGGACTGCCCCTGACAAAGACGGAAAATACGAGGACATCGTTTTAGGTTTTGATTCTTTGGCTGGGTATTTAACACCTCCGCCCTATTTTGGAGCTTTAATTGGTCGTTATGGAAACCGTATTGCAAAAGGTAAATTCAAATTGGAAGGAAAAGAATACACTTTGGCAACTAATAACAATAACTTAAATCACTTGCACGGCGGAGTGGTTGGTTTTGATAAAGTTTTGTGGAATGCTGAACCAATTGAAGGCGAAGAACCTGCTTTGAAATTGACTTATTTAAGCAAAGATGGTGAAGAAGGCTACCCAGGAAATTTGAATGTAACGGTAGTTTATACTTTGCAAAAAGACAATTCTTTAAAGATTGATTATTCGGCAACGACTGATAAAACGACAATTATTAACTTGACAAATCACTCGTATTTCAATCTTTCGGCTTCAAAAAATAACATCCTTGAACATGAAGTTACGCTGAATGCGGATAAATTTTTACCCGTTGATAAAG
>JAZKDE010000132.1:0-3885 GCA_040387735.1 Bacteroidota bacterium | reverse complement strand
ACCTTACAGTAGAGCAGTTATCTAAATTAATTGCCGATTCATTTGCTAATTCCTCAGTACCAGAATCGCAAGAAGATGTTCCGCTGAATGTTGACCAAGCCTGCCAGTTTTTGGGGGATATGCCCAAGCCAACGCTTTATTTTAAATGTAATAAAGGAGATATGCCACATATTAAACAAGGCGGTCGCTTATACTTCTTCAAGAAAGACCTTATTAATTGGCTCAGAAAGTACACGGTGGTTTCTCCCGAAAATAAGGCTGCCGATTTCCTCAGTAACTTCAAAACTCATTTTCAAGCAAAAAAATAAGGCAAGCTGCGGTAACAGTTTGCCTTGTAAATTCTTTTGTCAAATTAAGAATATTGCGATTCCTCGGTGAATTTAGCAAAATTCTGTTAAAATCATAAATCCAGATGGAAAATTCTGAGTCAGATATTGCAAACGTAATCGAAACATTAGGTTACGTCCGCATTGGAACAAATTATTATAAATTAGTAGAAAGACCCAATACTGATGGTTCAACAGAACGTAAACTTATTAATTGGACCGTTGAGTGTATCAAGGCTGATAATGGGAAGGATTTTGTGGCAAAGATTCCGAAATTGGATGGATTCTGTTTATTCCCCAATCACTTTAAATTTCGAAAAGTCGTCGGTAGTTTTTATAACCTTTATCATGAGTTTAGTCATCAGCCCGCAGAAGGAGAATGGAAAGTAACTCAAAACTTTATTCGTCATATTTTTGGAGAACATTATGAATTGGGATTGGATTATTTGAAACTTCTATTAGAAAAGCCTTTGCAGAAACTCCCAATTTTATGTTTGGTTAGCAAACAGCGAAATACAGGGAAAACCACTTTTCTAAATTATCTAAAAGCTATTTTTGGTAAGAATATGACACTAAATACCAATGAAGAGTTTAATAGTAATTTCAATGACGATTGGGTTTCTTCCTTGCTGGTTGCCATTGACGAAACATTCTTGGAACGAAAGCAAGATTCTGAGCGAATCAAAAATCTTTCAACTGCTTTAAAATATAAATCAGAAGGGAAAGGTAAAGACCGCAATGAAGTAGAGTTTTTTGCCAAATTCATTCTTTGTTCTAATAACGAAGATAGTTTCGTATATATTGAACCGAATGAAACTCGCTATTGGATTCGGAAAGTAGAGCCTTTTGAGAAAGAGAATATTTACTTGTTAAATCAACTAAAAGCAGAAATTCCTGCCTTTTTACATTTCTTAATCAGTCGGGAATTAAGCACACAAAATGAATCTCGGATGTGGTTCAAGCCTTCGCAAATGCGAACGCCTTCCTTAGTTAAGTTAATCCGAAGAAATCGCAGCAAATTAGAATTAGAGATGTACGAGGCAATCCAATATATTATGGATGCTAAAAACCTTGAAATTATCTCCTTCTGCACGGCAGATGTATTAAACTGGCTTACCTTCAAGGGGATGAAAAATGTTACTTCCATTCAAATTAAACAGCACCTGCAAGCGGATTGGGAATTAAAGCCAAGTTCCAATTCAAATGCTTATACCCAATATAGTATTTTACCAAATGGGAATATTTTTGAAAGAAAAAATCGGGGAAGGTTCTATCAGATTTCTCATCAATTTCTTAATAAACTTGATGAAAATGATGAATAGGGAGATAAGTTACTGATTGTTAGCGTTTTAATGTGCATCAAAAGTCTCACAGAAAAGTATTTTAAATCTATTTTGATGAGAATGTAAAATAAAATCAGATTATTTTCTGCTTGAAAGGCTTTTGTGTTTATATTATTTATAAATTTATTGTGAATTATAAATAATATAAATGTACACGCAATCAGAAAGAGACGATATGGAAAGGTTATTCGACAAACTTAGGTATGTCGGATATATCTTTTTGGCCTTACATTTTCTGCTGAATTTTCCCGAATTATTACTGTACATTGATAAAAATGGATCTTTTATAAGCAGTTCCATTTTCCTAAATATCTATAAATCATTTAAAAAATTACCATTTTTTACTAATTTCTTTATTGCGAAAATTCTCGCTTTATCGTTTGTATTGGTGGCTTGTTTTGGCCCACAGTCAAGAAAAGACAATAAGATTACCATTCAAAAGGCATTAGTATTCCTATTCTCAGGAATACTAATCTACTTTTTAGCTGATATTATTTATTATCTGCAAACCACCAATGTTATTCTCTATATTCTGCTTACAATCGGTGGATTGGTGCTTGCGATTCAAGGTGGAAGTTGGCTAACCAGAGCCTTAGCCTTTGATATTGGCGAGAAAGTATTTAATGATGATAATGAGACATTCCCTCAAAATGAGCTGCTTATTCAAGACGAAGATTGGATTAATTTTGATACCGAATATGTTCATCAAGGAGAAAAGCGGAAAGGAAAATTAAACGTTTTTCCATATCGAAGCACTTTGGTTATGGGAACGCCAGGTTCTGGGAAAACCTTTTCAATATTAATTCCTGCTTTGGAGAAAAGTATCCAACAAGGTTTTGCAGCTTTTGTTTATGATTTCAAATTTCCCGATATGACTGAGGTGGCCTATAATGCTTTGCTTCACTATAAACCCAAAGGAATTCCAAAGCCTAAATTTTATCTCATTAATTTTGAAGATGTTACTCGAAGTCACCGTTGTAATCCAATCGACCCTAAGTATTTGGTGAAACAATTGGATGCTGATACGTATGCAACTACTTTACTTTTTAATCTAAATAGAGACTGGATTAAAAGACAGGATTACTTTGTCAATTCAGCCATCTCAATCACGAAAACCATTATTTGGTATTTAAAAATTGTCTCAGATGAAAATCGGACTAATTACTTGGAAGCCAAGAAACTGAATCCTGATTTAAAACCGAATCGTTTTTGTAATGTTTGTACTTTGCCGCACGTAATTGAATTTTTGGCACAGCCAACGGATAAGATCTTCCCAATTTTGAAGAAATATCCAGCTTTGGAATCGCTGATGAGTCCGTTTGCGGATGCACTGGACAAAGAGGTTTACGAGCAGTTGGCAGGACAAGTTTCATCGGCTCAAATTGCTTTGGGAAGGCTGATTGACCCATCTTTATATTGGGTACTTAGTGGAAATGATTTTTCGTTGGATATTAATGACGAGCAAAATCCGAAAGTTTTGTGCTTAGGAAATAATCCAAAAAATTCAATGGTATATGGGGCAGCGTTAGGCCTTTTTAATGTAACGGTGAGTTCTTTAGTTAATCAAAAAGGGAGACGCAAATTAGGGATATTTTTTGATGAATTACCCACCATTTACTTTATGGGACTACGCCAATTAATCACAACTGCCCGTTCTAATAAAGTTGCTCCGTGGATTGGCATTCAAGATATTTCACAATTGAAATTAGACTATGGACAAGAAGAAGCCAAAGCAATCACCAGCACTATTGGTAATTTGATTTCGGGTCAAGTATTAGAAGAAAGTGCTAAAAATGTTTCGGAAAGAGTGGGTAAGATTCTACAAATTAGAAAATCATCGACGGATAGTCGTAACGATTTAACCATCAATACTTCCACCCAATTAGAAGCTGCAGTACCACCTTCCAAAATGGCAAATTTGAGTCAAGGGCATTTTGTGGGAGCTTTGGCGGACACGCATGAGCATCCGATTGAGCGGAAAATATTCCATGCAAAAGTAAAAGTGGATATGGAGGTTGTAAATAAAGGAGCCAAAGGACAGAAAATACCTGTGATTTATCACTTTGAAGAAAAGTTTGGCAAAACCGAGCAAGAAGTTCTCAATCAAAACTTTAACGCCATTAAAAATGATATTATAAAACTAATCGAATACGAAAATCAAAAACAAGAATTGAAACATTAATTACTAATTTTTAAGAATATGAAAGGAAAAGAAT
>JAZKDE010000131.1:0-36825 GCA_040387735.1 Bacteroidota bacterium | reverse complement strand
ACAACCAAGCTCCGTGGAAATTCTCACCAACGGATAGATTTAATTGGGTTGAGGGGATTAAATAATTGTGAGTTAGTCATTTAATGGAAAATCAGTCGCTTGCCTCGCCCGCAATGGAATTGGAGTGACGGCTATTAAAAGGCTTCCGGCCTAATTTTAAAGTATTTGACCAACTTTGGCAAGATGCCTAAAAATAGTTGTCACTCCAATTCCATTGCGGGCGAGGCAAGCGACTAAATTAGAATTATAATTTCTGAAGAATAAAGCGAAATGAAAACATTCTTAAAAACCCTCCTCGTTATGATTGGAGTGGGAACAATAGGTTACTTATCAGGTCCAAAACCCGAACCGCCCAAATTGGAAGTTCCCATGTTTAAACTCACTGGAGACTTACCAACGTTGGAAAAACAAATTAACGAAGGAGAAGCCGCTGAAAAAGGAATTCGTCCCAATTGTCAGGCACGTATCGTTTGGGCTGATTCTACTAAAAAAGAGAAAACAAAATTAGCGATTCTTTACATTCACGGCTTTTCGGCTACGCAAGAAGAAGGAAATCCTGTTCACAGAAATTTAGCCAAGAAATACGGTGCAAACCTCTATTTGGCACGTTTGGCTGGTCATGGTATTGATTTGGGAGATTCAACCATGGCGAAAGTTACGGCGGATGATTTTATTCTTTCGGCTGAAAAGGCTTTGGCAATTGCTAAAACTTTGGGCGATGAAGTCGTGGTCGTGGCAACGTCTTTCGGCGGAGCATTGACTACTTATTTAGCTTCGCAACATCCAGAAATTAAGGCAATCGTTATTTATTCGCCGTGTATCAAGATTTACGATGATAATGCTAAATTGTTGGATAATCACTGGGGATTGGCATTGGGGAAAGCGGTTTCTGGCTCGGAGGTTAGAGATTTTCCGCCTGCTAATCCAGAACACGCCAAATACTGGTGTCGTCATTATCACTTAAACGGTGTAATTGCTTTGCAGAATTTCTTAACGCACGCTATGAAGCCTGAGACTTTTGCGAAGGTAAAATGTCCCGTTTTTATGGGCTATTATTACAAAAATGAGGAAGAGCAAGACAAAGTAGTTTCTGTGACTGCAATGTTAAAAATGTTTGACGAATTGGGTTCAACGAATAAGCAAAAAATGGCTTTTCCAAATGCAGGAAATCACGTTTTAGCTTCGCCAATTTTATCAAAAGACGTTGTAAATATTCAGAAAGAAACGGAGAAATTTTTGGATAAGATATTAATTGAGTGAATTAGTGAGTTGTGATTGAGTGATTTTCAAAATTATTAATCGTAAATCTTAAATCGTCATCGTGCTTAATTATTACCTTTTCACTGTAAACAATACTCCCATGCCACCAAATTTAATTCTTTACGCAGTGCCATTCTTTGTCATTTCAGTATTGATAGAGGGCTATTTTTTGTATCGTGAACAACGTGATAGAATTGAAATTAAAGATTCGTTCACATCTATTGCTTTGGGTTTAGGCAATTTGGTTTCGGGATTAATTACCAAAACCATTATGGCGGGAATATTTTGGTATCTCTACGAAAATTTCCACATTTTCACCCTTGATGGTTCGGCTTGGTGGATGTGGGTTTTAGCATTTTTTGCGGATGATTTAAGCTATTATTGGTTTCACCGTGAAGCTCATTTGATTCGTTATTTCTGGGCATCGCATAAAGTGCATCACTCGTCTGAGAAGTACAATTTGGCTTCGGCTTTACGCCAAACTTGGACAGGAAATATTACTTTTTCCTACGTTTTTTACCTTTGGATGCCCATTGTAGGTTTTCACCCGATTGTTATTATTATCATGCAACAAATCAGTTTGTTGTACCAATATTGGATTCATACCGAGACAATCGGCAAGATGTGGCGACCGTTTGAATATATTTTCAATACGCCTTCGCACCATCGGGTGCATCATGGCTCTGATGTTGAATATTTGGATTGTAACTACGCAGGAATTTTGATTATTTGGGATAGAATGTTTGGCACATTTGTAGAGGAAACGCATCGTCCGAAATATGGATTAGTTGAAAACGTAAATACCTATAATCCCGTAAAAATTGCTTTTGGCGAATGGATTGCCATTGGAAAAGACGTTTTTACCAACCCTAAATATGCTTTGGGCTATATTTTTGGAAGGCCTGGTTGGAGTCACGATGGGTCAAGGAAGACGGCAACTGAAATGAAAAAGGAGATTTAAATCAACAATAAAATGACACAAGAAATAGAATATAAAGTACCAACAATGGCAGAAATGATGGCTTCTGGCGAAACTCCCGAAGTCCTTTTTTGGGTTGGTTGTGCAGGTTCATTTGATGACCGTTATAAAAAAGTAACCATTGCGTTCTGTAAAATTTTGAATCAGGTAGGCATAAAATTCGCCGTTCTCGGCACGGAAGAATCATGTACAGGCGACCCCGCACGTAGAGCAGGAAATGAGTTTTTGTTCCAAATGCAAGCAACCATGAATATTCAAGTGTTGGATGGCTATGGCGTGAAAAAAATCGTGACGGCTTGTCCACATTGTTTTAATACCTTGAAAAATGAATATCCAGCTCTAGGCGGAAATTATGACGTGATTCACCATTCTACTTTCTTGCAAGAATTAATCAACGCTGGAAAAGTAAAATTAGCGGGTGGTGGAGAATTCAAGGGGAAAAAAATCACCTACCACGATTCTTGCTATTTGGGGCGTGCCAATGATATTTATGAAGCACCAAGAGCAGTTTTAGAAGCATTAGACGCTGATTTGGTAGAAATGAAACGTTGCAAGACCAAAGGACTTTGTTGCGGTGCGGGCGGAGCTCAAATGTTTAAAGATGCCGAAAAAGGTAACAAAGAAGTAAATATAGAACGCATTGAAGATGCTCTTGAAACGGGTGCAACAACCATTGCCGTGGCTTGTCCGTTTTGTATGGTGATGATGTCGGACGGTGTAAAAAATAAAGAAAAAGAGGATTCTGTGAAGGTTTATGACTTGGCGGAATTGTTATTGGAGGCGATGTGATAATTTTTGAACCACACAGAAAAAACAGACCCCATAGCAATTAAGGGTTTTAAAATTTACAAATAACTGATTATCAATAAAATACAACATTTATTGATTCCACAGACATTTCTTCGTAATTTCGTAAAAATTAACCAAAAGAGTAAAGACTAAAATCTTTGCTCTTTTTTTGTCGAAAAAATCATGCTAATTAACGTTAAAAAAGATATACGCAAACAGTCAATCGCTCAAATAAAAGATTTTTTGGCTGAACACAAAGAACAGGCATTCAGAGCAAAACAAGTTTATGAATGGCTTTGGAAAAAGTCGGTTCAAAGTTTTGAGGAAATGACAAATCTTTCTTTAAAAACTCGTGAATTATTAGCCGAACATTTTGAAATTCGTGCCGTGAAAGTGGCTGAAAAACAAGTTAGCTCCGACCGCACAATCAAGTCTTCTTTTGAATTATTCGATAAAAACTTAGTAGAAGGCGTTTTGATTCCTGCCGATGACCGCATGACGGCTTGTGTTTCGTCGCAAGTAGGTTGCTCTCTGACTTGTAAGTTTTGTGCAACGGGTTATATGGACAGAAAGCGTAACCTCGACCCTGCCGAAATCTATGACCAAGTGGTGCGTATCCGTGACCAAGCGGAATCTCATTACCAAACGCCTCTTACCAATATTGTGTATATGGGTATGGGAGAGCCACTTTTAAATTACGCAAATGTCTTAGAATCAGTCAACTATATAACATCTCCCGAGGGATTGGGAATGTCGCCAAAGCGTATTACGGTATCAACGGCGGGTATTGCAAAGATGATTACCAAATTGGGGGATGATGAAGTGAAGTTCAATTTGGCACTTTCTCTACACGCTGCCAATGATATAAAACGTAACGAAATTATGCCTATCAATGAGTCAAATACTTTGGAGGCTTTGAAGGAATCGTTATTACATTTTTACAAAAAAACGGGTAGTCGGATTACTTTAGAATATATACTTTTCTATCGTTTTAATGATTCGTTGGAAGATGCCCATGAACTTTGGGAGTTTGCCAAACAGTTTCCTTGCAAAATCAATATCATTGAATATAACCCAATTGCAGAGGCTAATTATACCAATACTGACCCGCAAACTTTGGCGAAATTTGCGGGATATTTAGAAGCAAAAAATATGATTATCAATGTTCGTCGCTCACGTGGAAAGGATATTGATGCGGCCTGTGGACAATTGGCAGGAAAGAAAGCTCCTGTGGTTGCATAAGTTTTTAGTAACACAGACTTTAGTCTGTCAAGATATTTACATATTAAAGTCTGTGTTACAAAATTTGACATCTAACTCATCATCATAAAATACTCTACAACTGCTATTCCTGCCCAAATTATCATTGCCAAGCATAAAATCACCTTTCCAATAATTCCAGTAAGCAACCCAATCATTGAGCCAATTGCTGACATTAATGCTTGATTGGTATTGGCTTTTCCGATAATTTCTCCCAAGAAAGCTCCTAAAAATGCTCCTAAAATCATTCCAATGGGTGTAAAGAAAATTCCTAATAAAAGTCCAATAGTTGAACCCCATGTTCCATACTTGGTTCCACCAAATTTCTTTGCTCCCCAAATAGGTGCGTAATAGTCGAACACACTCAGGGCAACGGTTAATACGGTAAAAATAATCAGAGTTTTACGGTCGAAATCTACGTATTTTGAAGAATTCAGAATAAAAAGTCCAATCAAACTTATTGGTGGGCCGGGTAAAGGTAAAACGGCTCCTGCCAAGCCAACAGATAAACAGGCAATAGAAGCCATTAGTAAAAGTAAATCAATCATTTAGATTTGGGATTTTTGAGAGTGGATTGCCTAATGATTTTAATTTTTAATATCTTGCGAAAAGTCTCCTACTAAGATAAATATAATTTGTTGACATGAAAAAATATTTAGCTCAATTAAACATTTCCAGAATTATCCCAGCCACTATGGAAGATCCCATAATGGCTAATTTTGTAGCTCAATTAGATACGATTAACGCTTTAGCAGAAAGTAGTAAAGGTTTTATTTGGCGACTAAAAGACGATGAAAACAATGCTACCAATTTTCGTCCATTTGACGACGACCGAATTATTGTCAATATGTCTGTTTGGGAAACGATTGATGAACTCATTGATTTTGCGTATAAATCTGCTCATACTTTGGTGATGAAAGACCGTAATAAATGGTTTGAAAAGTTTGGCAAACCTTCCACCGTTCTTTGGTACGTTGACGAAGGACACATTCCAACTATGCAGGAAGCTCGTGAACGATTAGAGTTTTTGCAAGAAAACGGAGCGAGTGAATTTGCTTTTGATTTTAAAAGTCGGTTTTAATATTCCTCAACTTATTGCCACCATGATTTTATTCACTAAGCATTATGACTACGTGGTAAAACAATCGAATAATTTATATTTTAACAAAACCACTTTTTATGATTTCTCCCAAATATTTTTACGGAACGGCTATTTTTCTCGTATTTTTTTTAATCGTTACTATATTTATTTGGGGTATTGATTTTCCGTACATGGATCAATGGGAAGCAGTTTCTTTTTTAGAAAAATCAGAAAATCATACGCTTACGTTTCAAGACCTCGTTGCACAACACAATGAACACCGCATTTTATTTCCTAAACTCATTATGATTTTTGGGGCTTCACTTACGCATTGGAATATCTTTTTTGAACTTTACGTTAATATATTTTTAGGTATTTGTCTATTTTGGGTCATTGCACGAAGTATTAAAAACCTATTAATCAGTCAGGAAATTACCAATCCATTTGCCTTAATCGCCATTATTTCTTTGTTGGTTTTCTCATTTTCACAATACGAAAATTGGCGTTGGGGGTGGCAAATTCAAATCTTTCTGAATGTTTTGATGGTTTGTTTGGGGATTTATTTACTGACAAAATCAACATCATCAAATTTGTACTTTGCGGGAGCAGTTTTTGCGGGTGTTGTCGCTACATTTTCGTTTGCTAATGGATTGTTATTTTGGGGAGTTGGATTTGTGATGCTTTTTTTAATGTCCATTGAAAAAAACCGAAAATACGTTTATTTTACTATATGGGCGATATTTTTCACATTTTTGGCTTGGTCATACATTGGTGGCTATCATCGACCCGAAGAACATCCTATTCCTGTTTTCACCGTTGAATACATTCTCAATTATATCGCTTTTGTGCTATCGTATTTGGGAAATCCAATCTTCGAATCTGATGCAAATGCGTCATTAATTTTCGGAATTGTGGGCGTACTAATTTACACAATTGGATGGTGGAAGATTTATCAGAATAAAAATATCAACCTTGACCATTACGCTATCTTTTTCTATTTCTCACTTTATACACTCGCAAGTGCCATGCTTACTGCTTTGGGTCGCACTGGATTAGGCCTTCCAACAGCAGCGGCGAGTCGTTACGTTACAATTTGTAATTTATTCTGGATTAATAATTTCGTGATACTTTTTACACTTCTGAGCAAGTCTTTTTATTTTTCGAAAATGTGGCACAAAGCGGTAAAATCACTAACAATCATTTTGAGTTTAGTGATTTTGGCATCCCACATCGTTGGCTTTACGATGATGATTAAATTCCAGAAAGATATGACTGAGGTTAGGAATCACTTGCTTTCGGGTGGAGAAAACCCTGAGATTTTAAAGAAAACTTATCCCAAACCAACAGTAGTATTGGAAAGGGATAAGATTTTGGAGAAATATAAATTATCTTATCGGAAGCAGTAATTATTCGTCCGTTCCGTCATCGGTAACGGTGGCTAACCCTACAATTTTATCATTTTGAACGGTGATTTCTAAAAATGAATCGCTTTTTCCAAATTGTACGCTTACCGTCGTTACCCAATCATCAATTGTATTATCTACGTCACGAAGTTTGTAGGATTTCGGAAAGCGTTTTTTCACTTTACTCATTGCATCACCAACTTTCAGTCCACCAAGATTTTCAAGGTTAAATCGAGCCGTTGTTAATTCAAAACCACTCACATTTTCATCCATAACATAAAAGGCATCTTTTCCATAACGATACATTTCAAAATGATTAGATGTCTGAGCATCAGGGGTTTCTTCCTTACGTACAGAATCGGGAGTCCCTAATTTTTCTAAAATAATGCCATAATTTACACCCAATTTTATTCCAGAAATATTCATTGATTGATAATTGAGCGTGTCATAATCTTCGTCATCAATCGTTGTTTTTTGAGATTTAAAAGACGAAAAAGTAAGTGTAACTAAGAAGGCAAAAAAGAATGTGATACTTAAAGATTTCATGGGTTTTATGCTTTATAATTTTGGTAAAATCATTTATCTTGCTTTTAAGCAAGGTTAATGAAGGCTTCGGTAATAGCTAAACGACTGGGGTTATCTCTTCTGAAAATCAAGGTATTATGGTAACGAGTAAGGTCAATATCAATAATTTAGGCTTTTAAAATCGTCCTTTGCTTCTCGAAGTATTTCATGTTTAATTAGCCCAACAGTTCTTTTGCAAACACAATAGCTCGTTTGCTACTGGGGCTATCGTTGGTTCAAACGATAATTTCTATTATGATTTTATTGTTTGATTTCTACAAAACTACGAAATATTAAAACATCCTCAAATCGTGGCTAAAAACATCTTCCGATAGTTCAAAGGACTTTGCCCTGTTACAACTTTAAACTGTTTGTTAAAATGTGAAATATTGCCAAATCCACTCTCAAAACAAACCTCGGCTACTTGCTTATCCGTACTGGTTAACAAATTACAAGCGTGTTTTATTCTAAATTCGGTTACTAAATCCAAAAAAGTTTTCTTAGTAATCTTCTTGAAATATCTGCAAAATGCCGTCTCTGTCATATTTGCCAAATGAGCGGCAGTTTCCAAATGTACTTCCTGGGTATAATGCTCAATCACATAGGCGTAAACTTTATTGATACGGTCTAAATCAATCGGTGATAAATCATATTTATCCGAGTGGCTATCAATTACTTCATAATCCTTTGAAATGGCAATGGTATTCAGTAAATCTAACAATCCCAAGAGCTTTTGAAAAGGCGGAACAGTCAATAAAAAAATCATTTCTCGGGCAACTCTATCACGAGTTTTTCCAGAAATAAGAATCCCCGATTTGGCTTTTTCTAATAATATTTTTATCGGTTGCGTTTCTGGATTCTTAAAAAATGGGTCGCCTAAAAAATCTTCTTTAAATTGAACAACAATCGAGCGAGCAGAATTTTCAACGCCAATTCCATCACTTTTCCAACAATGTGGCACATTTGGTCCCAACAAAACTAAATCACCTTCTTGAAAATCGGCAACTTGATTTCCTACAAAACGTTTTCCTTCACTTTTCAGTATAAGTGTTAGTTCAAATTCGGGATGAAAATGATAAGGAGCATCAAAATACGAAAGGTTAAATTGACGGAATAAAAAAGAACCATCTTTGGCATTATCTAATTGTTCGAGGGAGGCTTTCATTGAAGGAAAATTTCATCAAATGGATTGAAAACAAAGTAGTTATGGTAAAAATGCACAATTATTGGCAAAAAATGACAAAATACATCTGAAAATTATTTGATTACTTTGCTTAACGTTTACAGACAATCTAAAACAATCTTATGAACACAATAACAAATTTGCCAAATCTTGATACCCAATACTGCATTACAGAAAAACAACACTCTGATTATCAAGCAAATGGACACATTTTGCTGAGAAATATTTTAACGTACGAGGAAGTGGAAACCTATCGTGAAGTGATTGTAAATGCCGCTGAGCGTTTCAATACTGAAAAACGTAAAATGGAAGAACGAGATACTTACGGAAAGGCTTTTTTGCAAATTATGAACCTCTGGGAGGTTGATGAAAACGTTCGAAAGTTTACTTTAGCCAAGCGGTTTGGAAAAATTGCCGCCGATTTAATGGGCGTTGAAAAGGTCAGACTTTATCATGACCAAGCACTTTTTAAAGAAGCTGGCGGTGGACTTACTCCTTGGCATCAAGACCAGTATTATTGGCCTCTTGATACTAAAAATACGATTACGATGTGGATGCCATTAGTTGATATTTCAGTAGAAATGGGAATGTTAACTTTTGCATCGGGTTCACAGGAATTGGGTTTTATGGGAAATTTGGAGATTTCGGATAAATCAGAGGCATTTTTGGGTAATATCGTAAAAGAAAATGGTTACCCAATCACCCGAGCAGAAACAATGAAAGCAGGTGATGCCACTTTTCATGCAGGATGGACGCTCCATGCCGCTCCAGGAAATAGTTCGAATAAAATGCGGGAAGTAATGACGATTATTTTTATTGAAGATGGTGTAAAAATTATTGAACCCAAAAACGAAAACCAAGAAGCTGACCGATTGAGATGGTTCAATGGTCTGCCTGCGGGAAATTTGGCCGCTTCTGAGATAAACCCTATTTTGTAGGACAGATTTCTAACCTGTCTAACATAAAAGAACAGGTTAAAATCTGTGTTATTTCTAATGTTTTGGGCAACCGCAGTCTTTTTTCTTGAATATTCCCCAAAGAAACGCTTTTTTACGACGACGTTTAATGACCATTTTTGCCTCTGAAGTTGTGGCGGAAATGGTCGTTTTTTTTGATATAAAATTACCCGATGCTTCCGTTTCTAATTGAAAACACGAAAGAATTACGGTTAAAAGAATTAGCTTTTTCATAGACTCAACATTAATATCAATTGTACATTTATAACGAAAAAGCCGTGCCAAAATATATGTTACAACGACTTTATTTCGCCCTGTAATTGCTTTTGCAACTATTCCAATAGCCCAAAACTAACTATCTTTGTGGACTTAAAAGAACAATATAAAAATTCAACCATGAATTACATCGAACTAAAGTTAACAATCAATCCTGAATTTTCTGATATTTTCATGGCTGAATTAGGCGAAATTGGCTACGAAACATTTACCGAGGACAGTGATGGATTGAATGCCTACATCACGGAAGATATATTTTCAGAGAATGCCGTAGATGAAATCATGGAGCGTTATCTTGGTATGACACCAATTAGTTATTCGTACAAATCTCTTGAAAAAAAGAACTGGAACGAAGAATGGGAGAAAAATTACGAACCCATTTTAGCCGCTAATGGACGAGTGCGAGTACGGGCAAGTTTCCACGAAGCTGATCCAAATATTCCGTATGACTTGTTGATAAACCCTAAAATGTCGTTTGGAACGGGCCATCACGAAACAACTTCTATGGTTTTGGATTTACAAATGAATGTCAATCACGAAGGTAAAAAAGTGCTTGACGTAGGTTGTGGAACGGGTATTTTGGCAATTTTTGCCTCAAAGTTAGGTGCATCGACAATTGCTGGATTTGATATTGAAGAATGGGCGGCCGAAAACTCTCGTGAAAATTGTCAATTAAACAATTGCGACAACATCATTATTCGCCAAGGAACAATTGAAGAAGAACCTGCCGACCAATATGACATTATTTTGGCCAACATTAACCGAAATATTTTAATGCGAGATATTCCCAAATACGTAGAATTCATGAAACCTGCTCCATCACAATTGGTGGTAAGTGGTTTTTATCAACACGATATTGAGGATATTGAAAACGTTGCGAAAGAAGTAGGTTTGAGAAGAATACAAACAGAAAATAAAAATAATTGGGCTGCTGTGGTTTTTGAGCGAGTGTAATTACGTAAAGCTAAAAACATCTATACCATTCTGTTAGCTAAAAACTTAAAATAATTAGATAAACTTCCTGACAACATTTCTGAACTTATTTTTGAAGAAATCGTAGTACTTGAATTTAATCCTCGACCAAGCGGTAAAAACTTCAAGGTAGAGATGATTACAGAATTCGCATAGGAAATCATCGGGTAATTTATGATGTGTATGATTCAGAATTAGTAATTGACGTAATCTCATTAGGACACAGAAAAGATATTTAAGCAAAAAGCCCGACAAGTCGGGCTTTTTGCTTTTAGTCACTCATATTTATAATAACTATCCCCGTAACAAAATACCAAACCAAAACAATTCGTTAATTTTACGGAAGATAATCCGTAAAATCTATGAAAATCACATCATCAATACTCACCCTCTGTTTCATTTTCTCAGGAATTTGCCTACACGCACAAGGACTAAAGCTTTCTGACAAACCCGAAGAGTTTTTAGCTGATGCTAAGAACTTTTTGGCACTTTCGGGCAACCCACAAGCCGAGGGCATTGCCAATAACTTTGATAAACTCTGGAACTCGGGCAAACTTACGGATAATCAGAAAATAAAATTAGCGACCGTCTCCAATTTCATGTTCAAAAAAGGCTACAAACCACCTCAGTTTGTTAATTTTTTTGATGCGGTTATACAAGGCGTAAATAGTGCCTTAATGCCACAAACCTCCTTAGATAATTATTTAGAAACGCTTCGAAAATCCGTTGAGACAGGCGATACCAAAACGACTTTACGATACATTGACGTAAGTCGTTTATTTTTTAATAATAGAGCCGTTTATTTTACTAATTTCAACCGATTATACGCTCAAAATGGCTCAATTACTTTTAAATTTAATGACCAAAAAATTGAAATAAATAAGGTAGAAAAGCCCATTATACCTAATCAACCTACCAATACAACGCCAGAGCCAACTAAAAAAACTGATGCTTGGGACGATTGGGACGCACCATTACCCAATGCAAATAATACGACTGCACAAGCTCCTGTTGATGAGCCAATCTCCCAATTTTTGAACCCTGGCCCAATAATGGAATTTAAGGGTATTGATTTAATTATTGCCACAGCCAATGATTCGGTTACATTAAAAAACACATCTACCACATTGAGTATAAAAGATGGAATTTTATTGGGAACCGGTGGGACTTTCACTTGGGAAAATGTTGGACTTCCAGAGGTTTCTGTGACTTTGAGTAATTACAGTATGGAAATCAGAAATCCTAAATTAACTTCGGAATTGGCAACGCTTACGCACAGTCAAAAATTGAATACGCCAATTAAGGGAATTTTTGAATTTCAAAGTAAGAAACGAGCCAAGAATGCACCAGCAGCATTTCCCAGATTTATGTCTTTAGAAAATGATGTTATCTTGAAAAATAGTAATGACATTGACTACAAAGGTGGTTTTACAATGATTGGAAATAGGATTTCGAGTTCATCTTTACAATCAAAATATGCTACAATTACCGTGAAAAAGGACGGTAAAATTGCGTTTAAAGTTATTAGTAAACGCTTCGAAGTTGGAGACTCTTTGATAACATCTCCATCGGCGATTTTTACGGGTTATTTTGCGGGTCAGGATTCATTGTATCACCCCTCGGTGAAACTAAATTATAATCGCAAAAACAATACAATTCGTTTAAATAAAGTGGATGCTGGTGGTTTCAGAGAATCTTCATACTCAGACAGTTATCACAAATTAGATATTACCGCCGATGCAATGCGTTGGAATTTGAACGACCAAAGAATGGACTTTTCTATTCTGACCGCTAAAAATGTTGTTCCTGCCCTTTTTGAATCTTTTGATTATTATAACCCAGAACGTTTTTCTCAAATTTCAGCCAATTATAGCTTTAATCCGCTGTTGGTTGTTTCCAATTATATCAAGAAAAATAATTTACCAGCTACTACCCTTTCTGATTTAGCAAGAGCTTTTCAAAAAGATGTCAATGCTTTAAGACCTGTGTTTTTAGAGATGATGCAAAAAGGTTATTTTGATTATGACCCTGATGTTGAAATGCTAAGGTTATCCCGAAAAGGTTTGCATAATTTGGCCGCTTATGGAGCCAGAAAAGACTATGACAACTTCCTTATTCCGTCTTATTATTCATCCAGTTCAAAAGATACTACATCAAACGCATCTCTAAACTTAAAAGATAATCAATTGATTGTCAGAGGTGTAAAACAGTTTTACCTTTCTGATTCGCTCAATGTTTACATGGCTCCTTACGATAATATTATCAGAGTAAACAAAGACCGAAACTTTGGAATTAGTGGTGAATTGAAAACGGGTAATTTCCGTTTTAGAGGAAAAGATTTATCTTTTAATTACGGAGAATTTAGCGTAAAACTGAACAAAATTGATTCTATTACCTTCATTCCACAAAAAGAGTTAGCCAAGAAAGGACGAACAGAAATTGGTGGGGATTTAAAATACGAAGCGGGTGTAATTTACATTAACAAACCCGACAATAAATCCGGTCGCCAGCGTTTAGTTGAATACCCTCGTTTGGTTGTGCCTACGGGTGTAACAGCGTATTTCGACCATCCTTATCGTACTAATGGTGGTTACAGCAAAAAGATATTTTTCAAAGTTCCAAGCATTGATTTTGACAGTTTAAATATCAAGGATATTGACTTTGTGGGAACGTTTAACTCGGACGGTATTTTCCCGCCGTTTAAAGAAACCTTAATTTCTATGCCTGATAATTCACTGGGATTCAGTCACAAAGTCCCCGAAGGAAAATATAATGTTTACAACAGTAAAACTTTTATAAAATTTACAAAACCGTTATTAATGGATAAACAAGGATTACACGCAGAAGGTGAAATCAACCATTTGACGGCTCAGATTCAAGCAAAAGATGCCTTTTTTACGGCTGATTCTGTAACTGCTTACGGAACAACGGGTATGATTAATGAAGGAACGGTCGGACAAGCCTATTTCACGAAGGTTGACATTAAAAACTATTCCTTAAAATGGCAACCAAAAGCCGACAGTATGCTCATCGAAACAAAAGGGAATTCTTTTGATTTTTACGCTGCCAGTTCCAAATTAGAAGGAAAACTATTAGTCCGTCAAACCGGTTTATTTGGTTTTGGAAAAGTAAAAAGACAAGATTCAGAAACACAATCGGATAATATTAAATTTGGCAAAGAAGCTTTTACGGCTGATTTGGCAAACCTTTCGGTGGGAAATAATCTCAAAGTTTCAAAACCGGCCCTTTTAGGAAATAAAATGAACGTTAGTTTCAATTTAGCGACGGGTTTGGTGAGTATTAAAACGCCAACCAATCTGAAAATTGAAGATTCCACAAGCTTATATTTTCCTTACACGGCTTATAAAACATCCATTAATAATGCCGAATGGGATATCAATAAGAAGACCATTACGATGAAAGGCGATGTTCGGAGTACAACATTTACTTCTATCGAACCGTCACAAGAAGGGCTTTCGTTTAATGGTTCTGAAGCGTTGTATGAGATTGATAAACAATCACTTAACATCAATGGTGTACCTTTTATCAAATCGGCAGATGCTAAAATTATTCCCGATAAAGGGGCAGTTTCTATCCGTAGAGATGCCGAAATGCGTGGTTTTTATAATGCCAAACTACAGATTGATACCGTTAATGGATACCATAATTTAGTGAACGGAAATATCCGAATTATCTCCAGAATTAAGTTTGAAGGTGATGCGACTTACCGTTTTCCAAATCTTGCGGGCGACACGATGAATATTAAAATGGGAAATTTTGAGTTTAAAGAATCCATTGTCGATAATCGCAAAAAAACGAAAGGTTATACCACTACTGCCAAAGCTACGGTTGAACAAACTGACAAATTCCACCTTTCTCCAAAAATCCTTTATCGAGGAGACATCACGATGCTTGCCACTGATAAAAACCTGACACTCAATGGCTTTGTCCGTCCTGAATATAAAAATAGAGCTGATGTTGTCAATTGGGTTACGTATAAAGGTAATAGTACCGACGATGTAAATATCCAAATTCAACCGAATATGAAGGGCGATTTAAACACACCCATTTACGCAGGATTACATTTTAGAACGGCTTCAAGTGGACTGTATTCAACGTTTTTGACTAATAAAGAAGATGTTAAAGATGAAGATATTTTTGTTGTGAATGGGCAATTAAAGGATATTCCAAAAACTTCTCGTTTTGAGATTGGTCCAGACGACAAAAATAAATCTTACGAAGCCAGTCGTTACATTTATGATGACATAAAAAAGACTTTAAATTTAGAAGGAAACTTTAATTTTTTCAATCCTTCAAATTACATTCAAACAGCAGGATTTGCTGAAATGCGGGTAGATAGTGGTAAATACAAATTTGACCAAATGGTAGTTATTAACTTTCCAATGCCTGCCGAAGTTTTAAAAGCGATGGCGGATAAAATTGTAAAAACAAATTTGGATAGCCGAGATAATGCCAGTGCCGACGAGCCAGAAGATAAAGAAAGGTTAATGTCGAAATTGGCAAATATTTTAGGAGGAAAAACGATTGACCCATTTGAACGACGCTTGAAAAATGAGCATGTGCCTTTACACACAGTTAGCTCTAAACTGAATACAACCATCGTTATTTCAAAAGCTAATTTGCGTTATTCAGACCAAACTTCTTCTTTTTACTCCGTCGGGAAATTAAGTGTTGCGAGTATTGGAGGAACCGATATTAACTCAGAAATTGAAGGTATGGTCGAAATCAAAAAAACGACCGAAGGCGATGAGTTCTATATTTATTTAGAACCCTCAACTGATGTTTGGTATTTCATGGCATATTTGAAAAACGAAATGGGAGTTATTTCTTCCGATGGAGAATTTAATAATGCTGTAACTTCTAAATCAAAAGGCGTGAAAAAGGGTAGTGGCAAAAATGCTTATGCTTTTTTGGGCGTTGGAGCAGAAGAAAAATTTGCCTTCACCGAACATTTCACCGACGCATACAGAACCAAAACCGAGAAAGGTAAAAAGGTTGTAAAAAAGGACGAAGTGAAAAAAGAAGAGAAAAAGAAGGAGGAAGTCAAAGAAGGGTTTTAAATTTGCCTCTTAATTCAGAATGATAAAATGACCGACCGCTATATGCAAAGAGGCGTTTCTGCCTCCAAAGAAGATGTCCACAAAGCCATCGAAAAACTTGATAAAGGGCTTTTCCCGAAAGCATTTTGCAAAATCTCTCCTGATATGTTGGGCGGAGATGATGCTTTCTGCAATATCATGCACGCCGATGGTGCGGGTACAAAATCATCGTTAGCCTACCTTTATTGGAAAGAAACGGGCGATATTTCGGTTTGGCGTGGTATTGCTCAAGATGCCGTTGTGATGAATACCGATGATTTAATTTGTGTAGGTGCAACGGATAATATGCTCCTTTCAAGCACAATTGGGCGTAATAAAAACCTAATTCCAGGAGAAGTTATCGCTGAAATCATCAACGGAACGGAAGAAGTTTTAGAGATGCTCCGTGATAATGGAATTGGCATTTGGAGTACGGGTGGTGAAACTGCCGATGTTGGTGATTTGGTGCGTACTATCATTGTGGATTCAACGGTGATTGCCCGTATGAAACGCTCGGATGTTATTTCAAATCATACTATTCAAGATGGTGATGTAATCGTTGGTTTGGCTTCGGACGGACAAGCGACTTACGAAAATACTTACAACGGTGGGATGGGTTCAAACGGACTAACTTCTGCTCGTCACGATGTGTTGGGGCATTATTTAGCCACAAAATATCCCGAAAGTTTTGACCCTTCCGTTCCTGAAAGTTTGGTTTATTGCGGTTCAAAAAAACTGACAGATTCCGTAGAGGGAAGTCATTTAAATGTGGGACAATTAGTACTCTCCCCTACTCGTACGTATGCACCCGTCGTGAAGGCTTTATTGAATGAATTACGTCCTGTTATTCATGGAATGGTTCATTGTTCAGGTGGAGCTCAAACGAAGGTTTTACATTTTGTCGATAATGTTCATATCATCAAAGACAATATGTTTGCCCTTCCTCCTCTTTTCAAAATGATTCAAGCGGAAAGCGGTACGGATTATAAAGAAATGTATAAAGTTTTCAATATGGGGCATCGTTTGGAGGTTTATCTAAATCCTCAATACGCCCAAACTGTTATTGATATTGCACAATCATTTGGAATTAATGCTCAAATTGTTGGTCGAGTTGAAGGTTTCGAAAGTAAGCAAGTTACTATCAAGTCTGAGTTTGGGGAATTTGTTTATTAAGTAACACAGGCTTCAGTCTGTAAATAATTATTACTAACAGACTGAAGTCTGTGTTACATAATCTTAATCATTTCATGAAAAGCCTTCTTACCTCTCCTAACGAAGTCAAAATTACAGGGGCTATCTGGATTGAACGCCAAGATGGTTCTGAACGCTTTTTGGGAAAAGGAAGGATTCAATTACTACAACTTATTATCGAACACGGTTCTATTTCCAAAGCTGCCAAAGCGATGGAAATGTCCTATAAAAGAGCTTGGGATTTGGTTAACTCCATGAATTCACAAGCACAAAAGCCTTTCGTTATTACACAAACTGGTGGAAAAAGTGGGGGCGGAACAATCGTTACCGAAGAAGGTCTTCAAGCCATTGAAGATTATAAAGCTCTCCAAGCTCGCTTTCAAGCATTTCTTTTACAGGAAAATCAAGATTTATTGTAAACAAATTTTTAATCTGTCAAAATTTCAGCAACAGATTGGAAACCTATATTACTAATCGTTATATTTGCAAAAATACAACGATTTTATGGATTCACATTTTCTTCTTTTACTCCCACTTTTGGCACTTGTCGCTTTTTTGTACTCATCGGTTGGTCACGGTGGGGCGAGTGGCTATTTGGCAGTTATGGCAATTATGGGCATTGCTCCTTCCCTCATGAAATCTTCGGCGTTAATTATGAATCTTGCCGTTTCGCTATTTTCATTTATCGGGTTTTACCGAGCAGGTTTTTTTAAATGGAAACTCTTTTGGCCTTTTGCCATCGCCAGTATTCCAATGGCATATTTGGGTGGTACGATGACGCTTTCAGATTCAATTTACAAGAAAATATTGGCCGTTTGTATTCTTATTTCTATCGCACGTCTATTATATCAATTTAGAAATGAGGAATCACGAAATCAAGAAATTCCAACGTGGGCAGGGCTTACAACAGGTGGTGTAATTGGTTTATTATCGGGCATGATAGGTATTGGTGGCGGCATTATTTTGAGTCCCGTTATGCTATTAATGAAGTGGGCAAAATTGAAAGAAACCGCAGCCGTTTCAGCACTTTTTATCTTCGTAAATTCCCTTTCGGGCTTGTACGGACAAATCTCAAAAGGTGGATTTCAAATCCCAGAAAACCTTCAATGGGCAATTTTAGCCACTATTTTTGGCGGTTTGTTGGGTTCATATTTTGGCAGTCAAAAATTCAATTTACCCACTTTACGGTATATGCTCGCTTTGGGTTTATTTATTGCTTGTGCAAAATTGATATTTACATAATTCGATGTTGGTTTTTCGATGTTAGGTCAGTGGTAGATTGTACGTTTCTTGAAATCCGTATATTGCCGAACATCAAATATCGAACATCAATCTACTTAACCTTTTTATTCCATGAAAAATCTTCTTTTATCCATTTTACTTTTGGGTTTTATTACGGCAAAAGCTCAATCTACCAGTGAAACCCTTTCAATTTCTGGATTAGTAGAAAATCCTTTGACATTAAAAATCAATGATTTACAACAAATGAAAGTCATTGAAGGTACTGATTTTAAAATAATTAGCACTTCTGGCGAAACCCGAAAAACCTTTAAAACGTACAAAGGTATTTTATTGAAAGACCTTTTGAATAAAGCGAAAATCAATCTCCAAAATCCGAAAGAAAAAGGGAAATTATACTTCGTAGCCACCGCAACTGACGGATACACGGCTATTTTTTCATATCACGAAATTTTTAATAACCCAACGGGCGATAAAGTTTTGGTACTTTTTGAAGAAAACGGAATGCCGATTGAGAAAGATGGAGCATTTGTTTTAATCTCCGCAACGGATAAAATCACGGGAGCGAGACACGTAAAATGGTTGGTAACTATTGAAGTGAAGAAAATTTAAATTTGGTATTCATCAAAAAAGCCATCTCAAATACATTTGGGATGGCTTTTTTAGTTTATCCAATCGAATAATACTCGGTCAAATTCTGGATTTATGCTTTCTTTCTCTTTTCGATTTGACAATGGTTTTACATTTCTTTTATTCTTGAAATCTCTCCAACTATTTTGTTGAAAAATTGCTCTGTGTTGTTTCATGTTTTTGTTTTAAAATTAGCTTTGTTACATCAACTGATTGTAATTGATATATTAACAAATCATAAATAAAACTTAGTTCACTTTCACAACTTTTCCCCATAATTTCCGCCCATTTTCCATCTTAATTGACAATAATAGCACGCCCTCTTTTGAGTCAGAAATATCGAAATTGATTTTATTTAAGCCTTGATTTAGAAAAATAGTATCCGTTTTCAAAATCTGACCACTAAGCGTAACAAATTGAAATGTTCCCGATTGGTCGGCGGTTGAGTAAATTTCGCTCGTAAATTTTCCGTTGGTTGGATTCGGATAAAGCAGTATCTCTTTATCATAATCATTTTGATTGATACATAAATCGGATTCTTGACAAATCGTTTTTTCTTGACAAGTAAGCACAAAGGTTTCTGCTTCGGGCAATGCCGTAATAGTTCCTGCGTATCTAACGGTCAGTCTTCTGGATTTTCCATCTTTAAACAAAGACCACGCACTGGCAGGAATATCAAAACAAAAGGTTTTATAGAATAGTTTTTCCGAACCCAAAGTATTCACTAAATCAAATCGATAGCCTTTATTAGCTTGTGTTGAGCCTATTTTTTGTTTATCCAAATAGAAATCTACCGTCAAAATATCATCGTAATTATCAGCGTTCAATGCCCAACCCTTCACCGAACAACAATTTGCTTTTTCCACAAATCCACGATATGCCAAGGAAGCAACGGGGCCATTTTCAGTATCAATTGGATCAGTAATGATAGGTTTATCACTACAATCGGTACACTTCTCTCCTACTCCTTTTTGCGTGATAAAAATTGTTTTCGTGATACCTTCGCCAGAAATGGTGACTTTAGCAGTTCGGGTGTCTTTATCGGACGATGCTAATATTTTTAAACGAAATGTTTTATCAAATGAACCTGTGTCGGCACTTACGGTTACCCAAGTTGTGGATTTTTCTACTTTCCACTGCAAATTTGAACTCACCTTTACTTCAAATTCTGCTCCCGTAGGAAAAACATTTGCTAAAGAATCGGGGTTAATTCCGAGCCTAAACCGAACACCACAAATTCCAGAACCACTACCCGAACACCGAAGTGTTTTTTCAGACTCACTTTGTGGCTCTAAGGACTTATTGGTTCCACCAAATTTTACCGTAATCTTATGTCGTAGACTACTTTTGAACCAAGCGGTATCGGGCAGAATGTAGCGAAATGAGCGAAAATAAGCTTTTTGATTTCCATAAGTTGTAACTAAATCGGGACGATTACCCAAATTTGCTTGAGTCGTTCCAATTTTGATACTATCAATATAAATATCTACGGTTAGAATACTTTCGAGATTTTTACTATCCAATGCCCAACCCGTAATTTCTTGACAGTCAATACTTTCAACACCTCCTCGATACGATTCTGGTGCGTCAGGAAGTTTTGCCAATTTTGAACAATTATTACTATACGTATCCTTAAAATTAGGAATTGAGCCACAGGTTGAATAATCGGTAATAGGTTGATTATAACGAATATCAGTAGCGTATTCTTCGTTCAATAAAATTCTAACGGGTTTATTTCCATTAGCATCGTAAACGCTTCTCCAGTTTTTATACGCCCTACAAGTATTCGTAATATTTGTTCTATCTGAGTTATTGCAGCCATCATTTGTCAGCATATCTTCTACGCTATAAATCCCCACGCCACAAGTTTCAATGGGAATCATTATACCGTTAGAACCTTTGATGTATTTATTGACAACATCTGTAAGCATTTTTCGCTGAGCGGGTTCATCTAAATTATAGTTGAAAGCACTCATCAATTTTGCTCCGTGGGTGTAACACTCTTCAAATTGCTGTTGTGTAGCGTAAGGACCTTCAGCTTCATTTATCACCCATTTATCAGGAAAATTACTTCGGCAAATATCCGTAATATGGCGGTGGTCAGAACTGGGAGCATTATTCACTTTTATTCCATCTGTTCCTTCACCAATGTCTTTAAATCCGTAATTCCCGATACGAGTTTCTACAATTGAGCCGTAATCATTGATAACTTTTATTCTATTATCAACTCCTTTTACAGCTTTGACAAAATTCATCGAAAAATTTTTTAATAATGTATGCCGATACATATACCAATCTTGGGTGTGTTTTCCGCCACCAATAAATACTCCCCACGCAAAAGACCCCGACGGTGCGGTTGGTTCTACGGTATCAAAGCTGCTAAAATCTTTCCCTCTTGCTCCCCAAGCTAATTGAAATTTCTTAAAATCATTTCCGTATTTAGTTTTTAAAAATTCTCTAAAACCTTGAATTACCGTCGGTGAATAATCAAAAATAGCATTAAATCCTCCATCAATTCCTTTTGTTGTTTTATAAGGAAACCCAAATTCTTGTTCTGAGGTGGTAACAACGCTCATGTAGAGTAATTCATTTGTATCTAATAAATTTTTGTAACGATTTGCTACCAAGCGAGCAAAGCTTTGCGTTCGTTCTTGAAATGCTTTTGAGGCAAAACTAAAAGATAAAATATGACCACAATCATCTATTAAATCACATCCATTATAACCAGTTGCTTGTTGTTGGAGTCTTTTATTTTTACCCGTAATGTCATAACCCAACATTCGGTCTGCGTTAGGAAGTCCATCACAAGAAGCAACTGTGTTATCATCCGCAGCACCAATAACTTTTGTATTACACCAAGTGTACATACAAAGTCGAAGGCAAACTTTCATTCCTCTACCACGGGCGTATTTAATTTGGGCATCATATTGTTCCCAAGGATTAGTAGTATTTACTTTAAGTTGATTGATTACGTCCCATCTAACCGTGAGAATAACGGCATTCATTCCAATTTCGGAAGCCTTTTGAATTTGTTCGAGTTGATTATCTCGGTAATTGACATTCACGAGCGACAAAGCCATGTATCTCTGATTATCTTGAGCCCTTGCCGTGAATATTGTAAGTATGATGAGGAAAAGTGTAAAAAGTTTTTTCATGAGTTTAGATAATACGTTTTCTTACAAACGAAAATAAGGTAAAGAAGTTATCCTAAAAAGAAAAGACTCGCTCAATAATTGAGCGAGTCTTTTTTATACTCTTTACTTTAGCTTAAAAGCTCATTAATGAATTATTTTGCTTCTTCTTCAGAATCAGTTTTTTTCACTTTTTTTGCTTTTTTCTCAGCTACTTCAACTGGAGCTACTTCAGCAACAACCGCTACTGGAGCTGAAACTACTGCTTTCGCAGGAGCAACTACTGTACCTAAAGGAAGAATTTCTACGAAAGAACGTCCTTTAAATCCTTTTTTGAAGTGAACAGTTCCATCAACAAGAGCAAACAAAGTATGATCTTTTCCAAGACCTACACCAGGTCCAGGATTATGAGCAGTTCCTCTTTGACGAATAATAATGTTACCTGCTATTGCAGGCTGACCTCCGTATATTTTCACACCGAGGCGTTTACTATGGGACTCACGGCCGTTCTTCGAACTACCCGCACCTTTCTTATGTGCCATTTCTTAGTAAGTTTTTATTGGATTTAGTTTTTGTGGTTGGTCGGGCGGCGAACCGCAATTAATAATTTGTAGTTGGCAATTTTATCATCAAAAATTAACACGTAGTTTTTTCTCAATACTTTATTTACCTCTGCAACCTAATACCTACAACCTAATGCCTATACTCCTAAAATGTGATTTCTTCGATTAAGAATTTTGTTAAATTTTGACGGTGACCGTTTTGTTTTTGATAGCCTTTACGACGTTTCTTTTTGAAAACAAGTACCTTTTCCCCACGAACGTGAGCCAAAATTTTACCTGATACTTTTGCACCTGCTACTGTCGGAAGACCCACTTTGATGTCCCCGTCATTATCGACAAGAAGAACCTTATCGAAAACCAGTGCAGCGCCTTCCTCTCCCGCCAAACGGTGGGTGTAGAGGTAACGGTCTTTCTCAACTTTAAATTGCTGACCAGCGATTTCTACGATTGCGTACATTTGTAAATTATTTATAATGAATGTTAAATTGGGTTGCAAAGGTACAGCTTTTGTTTTGAAATCTGAAAAGAAAACGCTACTTTTATTTAAGATTTTAGTACTTTTTTTGCTACAATTACGTTTTCATAACGTATTGTTTGATAATGAGTTACGGCAACTATTAGAAAAAAATGTCAATAAAAATTCTACCTTGCTCATTTAAAATTTCCAAAAACAAATCATCATGCTCTTAAAACGAACCTTTTGGACTGTCGTCTTTGTGTTTTATGTGTCTGTATGTCAGGCATTTACTCCCCCTGAAAAGGTGCAAATTGTAAAGTTTGAAGATTTGCAAAAAATTATTAATAACGCAACGGATACGACATTGATAGTGCATTTTTGGGCAACATGGTGCAGACCTTGCGTTGAGGAACTCCCAAGTTTTGAAAAAATGAGTAGAGAGTATTCTACCAAGAAAGTTCGTTTTTTAATGGTTAGTATGGATTTTCCGAAGGATGTACAGGATAAGGTAGTACCGTTTTTAGCAAAAAATAAGATAAATTCGGAAGTTGTTCTACTTGATGAGCCAGATTACAATGCGTGGATTGATGATGTTGATAAAGAATGGTCAGGGACGATTCCTGCTACATTAATCGTTAATTTGAATATGAGAAAGCGTGTTTTTTTTGAAGGTCAAGTGAATTTAGAACATTTTTTGACAGAATTGAAAGAGATGATTCCTGCTTCGGAGGCAAATTAAAATTGTTCCTAATATCCACGAATATATTATATGTTACTTTACAACGTTTAACCGTCTGAATAACAACAAAATATTAATATTGAAAATGAAAAGAATCATGAAAAAGATATACATTTTAGGCTCAGCCAGCATGATGCTGATGGGGCTTACTATCATGTTTGCATTTAAAAATAGTCCAGAATCAGCCATTGATAAAGGTTATGCGATTGGTGATGTTGTGGCAGATTTCAAATTAAAGAGTACTTCTGGCGGAGTGACTTCAATGTCCGAAAATCGTTCAGCGAAAGGTTATATCATTATTTTTACGTGCAATCACTGTCCATTTTCCAAGGCGTATGAAAGTCGAGTAATGGCTTTGGATAGAAAATATGCTTCACAAGGATTTCCAGTTTTGGCAATAAATCCAAACGACCCAAGTGCTTACGAAGAAGATAGCTTTGAGAATATGCAAGCAGTTGCAAAATCTAAAGGTTATACGTTTGAATATCTTCAAGATGAAACTCAGAGTGTTACTCGTGCTTTTGGGGCTGCTCGTACTCCTTCTGCTTATGTGGTTAAGCGTGAAGGAGATAAGTTTATCATGCAATACATCGGTGGAATTGATGACAATACACAAGATGCCAACGGCGTAACAAAACACTACGTCGAGGATGCTGTCAATAATCTTTTGGCAGGTAAACCCGTTGTCGTAAATCTCACAAAATCAGTGGGCTGTGCTATTAAATGGAAAGGGGTTTGATAGATTTTATTAGAGAAATTTAAAGAAAGCTTCGTTTTAAACGAAGCTTTCTTGTTTATAGACCTTGCTGATTAGAACAGAAAAAAGTAGTTCTCCCTCCTACTTTTATGATACTGATTTTATTGCCGCATTCGGGGCAAATACCAACTCTTTGGTCTTGCGAACCTAACTGCCCCCAACCACGAGCATGAATCAGAAAATTATTCGGAAAATCATCATAATTTGCTTGTAAATCAATGGCAGTTTGAATGACAAGACGAATTGATGTATAAATATCAAGTATCTCATTTTCAGCTAATTGACTTGATGTTTTTTCGGGATGAACTTTGGCTTGAAAAAGCACTTCATCCACAATCCAGTTACCAATTCCCGCTACGGTAGATTGGTCAAGTAATACAGATTTTATTGGTGCTTTCTTTTTATTGAGTG
Source organism: Bacteroidota bacterium (assembly GCA_040387735.1). Classification (GTDB taxonomy): domain Bacteria; phylum Bacteroidota; class Bacteroidia; order Cytophagales; family Spirosomataceae; genus Arcicella. Next base: position 11,885 of record JAZKDE010000131.1, on the reverse strand, counting down.
TTTTTGCTAATTCTTCAACTGTGATTTCTAAAGCATCTTTATTGATTTTTTTGCGGGTTAAATATTCGTCAATATCTTCCACAATCCCAATTCGCTCAAATTTCCTTGGACATAAAAACCCTAATTTAAAACCGTTAGCAAACTTAAAAATGATTCTGGCAAAACGGGGCGTATCTTCATCATCTTTGAAATAGGCTAAATCTCCCGTCATTCCAAAGTGAAAATGTAGCCAATACGGAGCGTCTAATTGAGCAAATAGATTTTTTCCAACTCGTTTTGTGCCAATAAATTGATGATTTTTTAATTGCTGATTTAGCGTGTCATAATCAGTCGTGAGCAGTTTTGTATCCTCCACATAAACATCGCTGATGGGTTGATAAAGGCTGGTTTCTTCAAAATAACGTCGATAGGTTTCTACTTCGGGGAGTTCGGGCATGAGGTTTGGTTTTAAGTCTTTGAGGAAGAACTGATTTGGGAGGAATTTGTTATTTGGTTAGGGTATTTTTTGTATGACGTTATCTGTATCTACACCAAAGACTGAGAATTCTGGAGATACAGACAAAAGAAATTTCTACCGTAAAAATAACCCCGCCATTTCTTCCAAAGACACAATTTTCATTGTCAACTCTCCGCTTGGCGTATAACTTGGATTGGATGAAGCAAAAAGTTGTTCTACCAACATATTCATTTCTAAAACCGTCAAACTATGATTTCCGAAACGCCCCGCTGAACGTTTTGCCATTGAACGGGCAACATTTTCGGATTTTTCTAAATGCAAATACGCTTCATTATGTTTGAATTGCTCTAAAATTCCCTCAATCATTGCCTGTTCATTTTCATCGGGCGAATCAGCGGGAATGCCATTGACCATAAATGTATCGTGTCCTGTAACGCTCAAAACAAAACCCAGATTACGAATTTCTTCTTGAATCTCAATCACTAAATGAAAATCAGCTGGCGTTAATCTAACCGTAGTTGGGAAGAGTAGTTGCTGAGAAGCTCCATCATTTTTTTGTAAATGCTGTGAGAATTTTTCGTACAAAATCCGTTCGTAAGCCGCCCTTTGGTCAATTAATAGCATTCCAGATTTTACCTGAGAAATAATATACTGATTATGAATCTGAAATGTCGTTGATTCAGAATCCTGTCCAATTCTTTGCGGACGATTATCCAAAATATCATTTGCCCTACTTTTTACCATAAAAGGCGTAGGTTCGAAATCTTTCCCAAAATCAAAATTAGCTTGACTAACTTCCTTATTTTCAAAATCATTCACACTTCTACCCAAACCTTCGTACAATTTATTCCAATTAGTTAAGTTGGTTCGCTCACGGGGTGTTGTCTCTGGGCGAGTGAAAGTACTACTTATTCCGCCAGCAGTATTGAAGGTTTCGGCACTTTGTTCTTTATTTTGGAATGGAGAATTGCCAAAGTTAAAAATATTATTGGTATAGTTTACATCCGTCTCAAAATCCAAAGAAGGCGTAAGATTATGCTGGCTCATCGCCTTACGAACGGCGGCTTGTACGATGGCATAAACGGTACGTTCATCATCAAATTTAATTTCCGTTTTTGTCGGATGAACGTTTATATCTATATGGATAGGGTCAATTTCAATAAAGAGAACATAGAAGGGATGCGTTCCTTCGGGAATAAGTCCCTCGAAAGACGACATCACGGCGTGGTTCAAATAGCCATTTTTGATGTAGCGATTATTGGCAAAGAAAAATTGCTCCCCACGAGTTTTTTTTGAATATTCGGGTTTTCCGACGTAACCCCTTACGCTTACAAAAGACGTTTCCTCTTCGCACGATGCTAATTGTTCTCGATAACCTTTCCCAAATAAATCTACAATCCGACGACTTAATTTTCCCGATGGTAAATTATATATTTCAGAATCATTATGGTGTAATGTAAAAGTGATTTCTGCATTGGATAAAGCAACTCGTTGAAATTCATCGAGAATATGTCGCATCTCTACTGGATTGGATTTCAAGAAATTACGTCTGGCGGGAACATTGAAAAATAGATTTTTCACCTGGATACTCGTTCCTTGTTCAGATGCGATAGCTTCTTGAGCTTTTACTTCGGAAGCTTCAATTTTGATGAGAATACCCAATTCATCAACTGCTCGGCGAGTTCGCATTTCGACTTGTGCAACGGCGGCTATTGATGCCATTGCTTCGCCCCTAAAACCCATCGTTCGAATTTTGAAAAGGTCTTCTGAAGTTCGAATTTTAGAAGTTGCATGGCGTTCAAAACACATTCTGGCATCGGTTTCGGACATTCCCAAACCATCATCAATTACTTGAATAAGTGTTTTTCCTGCTTCACGAATAATCAATTGAATCGTTTTTGCTCCTGCATCAATGGAGTTTTCTAACAACTCCTTCACTACAGAAGCAGGACGCTGAACTACCTCACCAGCCGCAATTTGGTTGGCAATAGAATCAGGAAGAAGTTGAATTATATCTAACATTTTTTGAATCAGTTATCAGTTATCAATTAACAGTTATCAAAAACTACTGACTGATAACTGTTTACTGTTTACTGCATCTAAGTTCGTTATAAATGGTTTGAATGGCAATAAAAAATAGATGTTTGATGTTGATAAGACCTAATAAGTCAGGCAAAGCACTGACTTTCAATTTATTACACTTTTAAAACAAAATACTGATAGAATTTGCGCTCCATTATTATTTGTGTATAATTTGTTAGATTTCTTCAGCTACTCAACGGCTATGATCTTTCACTGTTTGCAAAAATTCAAATTAGTAAATTTCACTACTCTTTTTTCTTCAATATCAAAACGAGGATGCGTTTGTTCGATTTCGTCATCAGTTGTTTCTAACAATATATTTTCCTTGATTTTTCTATAAGATTTTGCATTTCCCACCCGAAGAAACACACAGATTTCACTTACATCAAACTAATTTCGTAAATTTAATGTTCAAATGTCGTGTCCGAAGTATTAGGTCTTCTTTCCTAAGCCTTTTCACTATTTTATTTGTTCAAAATTTTATAATACATAGTACCTGATACTTAATACAAAATCCCCATGTTGAAGCCCCAAATATTTATTTATACTGAATCGACGCCCAATCCTAATTCAATGAAGTTTGTTTTGAACTTTGAATTGGTGCCAGATGGTTCGTCTTTCGATTATGCAACGCCTTCTGATGCACTCGTTGAAGGCAAAAACTCGCCATTAGCGGTTGAGCTTTTCGGTTTTGACTTCGTACAACGAGTTTTCATTTCTTCGAATTTTATCACCGTTACTAAAAACGATGAGACGAAATGGGAAGATGAGTTATTCGGAATGAAGCAATTTTTGAAGCAATTTTTTGAAGATAAAAAAGACGTTTTTGCTAAAACTACCATTTCGGCTTACGAGTCGGCAGGAGGGGAGCAAGATTCGGAAACGGTTATCAAAATCAAGGCGGTTTTAGACCAATATGTGCGTCCAGCAGTAGAATCTGACGGTGGAGCAATCAATTTTCATTCGTATCATGATGGCGTTGTGAAGGTACTTTTACAGGGTTCATGCTCGGGCTGTCCATCTTCAACGATTACCTTAAAACAAGGTATCGAAAACCTTTTGACCCGTATGGTGCCAGAGGTTACGGAAGTTTTGGCAGAAGGAGTTTAATTATTTGTGAATTAGTGATTTAGTGAATTGTGATTTATACGAGTCCAATTATTCACTAAATCACCAATCACTAAATCACAATTAATCAAAATTCCGTGTGCATACGCAAGGCAAAGGCATGAACTGGACCTCGGTCTTGGTTGTAGGCTGGATTTATAACTAATTGATAATCAGGCGTTACCGATAACCAATCTGTTACTTTTACGTTGTAATTAATTTCCAAAATAGTCTCTAAACCGTAGTTCGGTAATTTTCCATCTCCGATAATAAAACCATATCCTCCTTTGGCTAAATACTGACGATGAAGGTCAGAAATTCCGTTAAAAGCAAAGCCAATATTTAGTCTATCCTGTTTTCTTCCGAATAGATTATCTTTCACAAACCCTCCGCTCACAGAATGGTCTATTTCGGTAAAAGCCCACGTTTCGTTATTTCCATCGTTCCAAGATGCTCGCAAAAATAGCCCTGATTCGTTTGATAATTCTTGTTCGTAATTAATACCAAAACCGTATTTTGTTCTACCATTTTTTCGGGTTAATGTCACGTCTGGATTCGTTTGTTTAATTGCCTCGGCATAACTTCCCATGTACGTTGTCGTGTAAAATGCTAATGCTCTAAGTTTTCCTTCTTTCCCAAAAAATGTAGTAGATTTCTCTAATTCAAGTGTATTTGAGTTATTTCCATTCCATTGCCAATTCAAATCTGGTCCATTTGCGGTTGTTGGCACTAAAGAAGTTCCCGCCCGAATTGCCCAACGCTCATGCACGTATTCCAAAACAGCATTCCACGTATAACCACGAGTATTGGCGGGATAATCCCAACCACCCGTTGACATCAAAGCCCAATTCATAAACTGACTTCGGGGGTCATGAGCGTAGGCATTATTGTCGAAATAATCAGCAATTGAGAATTTTCCTAAAGCAATCGTAAAACGATTCACGGGTCTTTCTCCACCAATACTATTGGCTTCATCGTCCTCACGTTCAACAGGATAGGCATGATTTTCACCTCGAACATCTTTCGATTTTTTGGTTGACTCAATCGTTTTTTCACCCGAAAGAGCAAAATCTTGACGCAAAAATAAACGGGCGGTATAAATAGTAGGGGTGGGGTTTCCGATTCTGAAACACTCTCCATTGGTAAAACCTGCAATTCCTCTCGCCTGTGAAAGTCCGCTACCACCCGCCAATTCTGGATTATAAAAAACGGCTGCTCCTTTCCATAATCGTCTGCCCAAATAAATGGTCGTGGTTAACGATGTTTGGGTTTCTGCCGAATCTGAAAGACTAAAATCTCCACTGTACGGAGCGTTTATTTTGAGTTTATGCTGAGGAATAACGGTTTGCTGAAAGTGAAGTGACCAGTTTTTATTTTGCCCGAATGTGGCTTCTTCGAATATAAATAAGAAAAAAAGTATAAATGTGTATTTCATTACAAAGGATTATTGAGTTTTTAAAGACTTTGACAAAGGTATTTACAAAATCATTAGAAATATTTTTTGATTTTAAACATTTTACAAATACATTTGTTTTAATTTTTAGGTTACCCTAAATTATATTTAAGATTCATATAAATTAAAATAAAGGTTTATGAAAATAAATACTTACCTCCAAATCATATTTTGCTCTAATTTATTGATTTTCAATTTTTTACCAACATTTTCTCAGGGATTAAAAGGTAAAATTATTAGTAATGGAAAGTCAGCAGAATTCGTAAACATTACTGTACCTGCTCTCACAAGCATAGGCACGCAAGCCGATATTGACGGTATATTTTACTTGAAAAATATTCCTGTGGGCAAACAAATCGTGCAAATCTCTGGCGTTGGTTTTAGAACGACTAAGCGAACGGTTCAAATTCAAAAAGATAAAATAACCACGGTGAGTTTTGAAATTGAACCTGACCAAACGGCTTTAAATGAAGTGGTGGTAACGGGAACGATGAAAGAGACAATCGTAAATTTATCATCTACGCCAATTGAAATTTATACGCCCACATTTTTCAAGAAAAACCCAACCCCAAGCCTTTTTGAAGCCCTAACGATGGTGAATGGCGTGCGTCCGCAGTTGAATTGTAGCGTTTGCAACACAGGCGATATTCACATCAACGGCATGGAAGGAGCTTATACGATGATTACGATTGACGGAATGCCCATCGTGTCGGCACTTTCTACGGTGTACGGATTGTCGGGAATTCCGAATTCGATGGTCGAGCGGATTGAGGTGGTAAAAGGCCCTGCTTCAACGCTTTATGGTTCGGAAGCGGTTGGCGGTTTGATTAATGTCATTACGAAAAATCCCATCAAAGCACCAATTATTTCATTGGATTTGAACTCAACTTCTTACGGAGAATATACGTTGGACGGAGCCGTAAAGGCAAAAATTGGAACGGCAAACACCATGTTGAGTGCCAATTATTTCAATTTTCAGAACAGAATTGATAAAAATAATGATGGTTTTACGGACGTAACGCTACAAAATAGAATTTCGGTTTTTAATAAATGGTCATTTCAAAGAAAGCAAAATAGAACGTTTACGCTGGCGGGTAGGTACGTATATGAAGACCGTTTTGGAGGTGAACTTGATTGGCAAAAAGAAGACCGAGGTGGTAATAATCTATACGGTGAAAGCATTTATACAAAGCGTTGGGAAATGATTGCGAATTACCAACTACCCATTGATAATCAACAAGTTAACTTTCAATTTTCGTATAATAATCACGACCAAAATTCGGTTTATGGTAATCGTCCGTACATTGCTCAACAAGAAATTGCCTTTGGACAATTGCTTTGGGATAAAAAATTATCCAAAAATCACGATGCTCTCTTTGGGGTAGCTTTGCGTTATACTTTTTATGACGATAATAATACTTTGACCCAAGATGAGAACGATTCGACGCTGAATAAACCGAGTAAAACTTTTTTACCAGGCATATTTGCCCAAGACGAAATTAAATTGAGCAAGAGAAATACTCTTCTGCTTGGTTTGCGATACGATTACAATTCTATTCATGGTAATATTCTTTCGCCGAGAATGAACTGGAAATATAGTTCTGCAAAATCGGACATTTTTCGCTTGAGTTTTGGAACGGGTTATCGAGTGGTGAATTTGTTTTCGGAGGATGAAACGGTTTATTCGGGAGCAAGAAAAATAGAAATTCGCTCTAACTTAAATCCCGAAAAATCGTGGAATACCAATCTTAATTATCAGAAGACGATTACGCACAACAGCGGATTTGTTTCAATAGATGGTAGCATTTTTTACACCTATTTTACCAATAAAGTTGTGGCAGATTATGATACTGACCCCAGCAAAGTGATTTTTGATAATTTGAAGGGCTACGGAGAATTAAAAGGAGTCAGTTTGAACATGGATGCCAATTTCACGAATGGCATAAAATTGATGATAGGAGGGACGTACACCGATATTTATAGAATTGAAAACGACATAAAAATCCGACAAAAACAAACGCCGATTTTTACCACTAATTACGCCATTTCTTATACGCATCCTAAGTCTCAAATTATGCTTGATTTGACTGGAATTATCTATGGTTCAATGGATTTGCCTTTAATTACGGATGATATTCGTCCCGCAAAATCACCAATTTTTAACATTACTAATGTGCAAATTTCGAGGCGATTCAACAATGGTTTACAGGTGTATTTAGGCGTAAAAAATCTTTTTGATTTCTTTCCCAACCACAAAATTGTTTATCAGAAAAAAGACCTTCTTCCTGAACAAATAAAGGATTCATCATTGGGTGCTTTGCCTCGTGGTTATTATTTTAATTCCGACTATAATTATGCTCCTATGCAAGGGATTAGAGGCTTTTTAGGGGTTCGTTGGAATTTGTTTTAATGGTTTTGGGTATATGCAATACGCCAATCAATTAAAACTCGCCCGAAATTCTAAGGGAGATAAATTTGTCTTCGTTTTGAATAATTTACTGAACGATGGCGAATGTTCAAAGCCCAATTGAAAGGCAATTTCACTGATGGATAGGGTAGTGGTAGATAATTTTTCTTTTGCCTTTTCTATCAGTTTATTGTGAATATGTTGTTGGGTGCTTTGTCCAGTCAATGTTTTAAGCACGCCACTCAAATAATTAGGAGAAATATTTAGCCTTTCTGCAATATAATTTACGGTAGGCAATCCTTTTTTTGATAAATCTTCGCTATTGAAATATTCACCCAAAATGTCTTCCAATCGGTTAAGAATTGAATGGTTTGAAATTTTTCGAGTGATAAATTGGCGATGATAATACCTTTCGGAATAATTCAGCAATGTTTCAATTTGGGAAATGATGATATTTTGACTGAATTTATCAATGTTGGCATGAGTCTCCTGCTGAATATTTTGTATAATTCCTTTAACGGTCATTTCTTCTTTATCGGAAAGAAATAAGGCTTCATTTACCGAATAATCAAAGAATTCGTATTGCTTGAGGGTTTTCGCTAAAGGCGTATTCCACAAAAAATCAGGGTGAATAAGCAACATCCACCCTGTGCGTTTTGTCGTTTGGTTTGGGTCGGGTTCAATTCCAAATATTTGATTGGGTGAGATAAAAAACATCACACCATCATCAAAATCATAGGCTTGTTGTCCGTATTTCAACTTGGCATTCAGCCCACGTTTGATAGAAATATTGTAAAAATCAAAAATCCAACTGGTAGATTCAATCTCAGGAATACAGTTTATGGTACTGTAATCTATCACACTTATCAAGGGATGTTCGGGTTGTGGCAAGCCTTTCAACCGATGAAATTCGCTGATGGTTTTTACTCTATGTGGTTGTTTGCTTGCCATGTCGTAAAGGTAATTATTGTTGATTAAACGCTTTGGCGAAATCTTTCGCAAAATCTGTTAGTTTTACTTTACCCAATATTGGTTGGTTTCGGTAATAATCTTCGTATAAAAATCCGCTTCCTTGACTCGCTTGCATTTCTACAAAACCTTTAGCTATTTGTTGATTCATTCCAATGGCTAACATCCCATTCAGCAATTGTTCATCAGGAATTGCTAACCATTTCAACTCAGGATTTCCGATTGCTTCTCCCAAAACTTTTGCTATTTCATTGGGCGAAACTTCTTCGCTTGCAATGTAACGAACCGTTCTGCCGTCGAAAGGTAATTCCATTTCTTCAACAATCGTCGAGGCAATATCCAAAGGCGAAACCCAAGGCTCTTTGTTATCGCCACCATAATTTGAAATAATTGCTCCTTGTGTTTTTATGGTATGCAATGACCGCAAAATATTGGTAAAAAATCCCGTTGGACGTATAAATTTTATGGATACATCTGAGGGCAATTGTTTCAAAATGTTTTCTACGTTATTATGAAATTTAAGAATTCCGTTGCCTTCGTCAGTATGAGCGCCAATACTGCTGAGATGCACCACCCGTTTTACGCCCGAAGTTTCAATGGCTTGTTTGTAATTTTTACCAATTTGCGTAATAAGGGCAATAAGGTCAAGATTTGGGTCAAAAAAAGCTTTTTTATCGTGCGTTTCCATACAATAAACGATGTCCGCCCCTTTGAAAGTTACCGATAAAAAATCTACGTCTAACATAGAGCCAATTGCTGCTTTTGCACCCAATGCTTCAATGGCGGTTTGTCTTTCGTTTTGGCTACTTATCACCGTTACATCGTGTCCTTTCTGCACTAACTCAATCGCTAATGGCTTGCTGATGTTCCCTAAAGAACCTGTTACAATAATTTTCATATTTTTATTGATTTTTATTGATGCAAAGTTCTTCAACAAAAAATCAATGGAAATAGCCAAATCTACTTTTGTAATAGCCTTTTCTACTTTTTGAGTAAAATCGATCGAAACTATCTACAATTAATTAACATCACTGCTATTTTAAACCATTCAAATAACTAACGGTCAAAGAGAAATAAAACGCATCACAACATGACTTCAAGACGTGAATTTTTACAAAAATCAGCCCTTGCTACGGTAGGTACCATGCTGATTCCCAACTTTTTAAAGGGATTTGAACAACAGGCTTTTGCTTTAAAACAAGCACAGAGTCAAGGAAAAATATTAGTAATGGTTCAACTTTCGGGGGGAAATGATGGGCTTAATACGGTGATTCCATTCCAAAATGACATTTATTATCGTGAACGGCCAACCATCGGAATTAAGTCGGATAAAGTTTTAAAACTGAATGATGAAATCGGATTAAATCCTGCTTTGGAAGCAATCAGGGGACTTTATGATAATGGTTCGATGCAAATTATCAACAACGTTGGCTACCCAAATCCCGACCGTTCGCATTTTCGTTCGATGGATATTTGGCAAACGGGCAGTTCTTCGAGTGAATATTTAAAAAGTGGTTGGTTGGGAAGGTATTTAGACGCTCAATGTTCGGGAAAGTGCGAACCTTATGCCGCCATCGAAGTTGATGATTCATTGAGTTTAGCGCTAAAAGGCTCGAAAGTGAAAGGAATGGCGGTGCAAAATCCCGCTCAATTATACCGACAAACAAAAAATCCATTCCTCGAAAAACTCGCCAAAGTCAATCACGAAGAATTTGATAACGTAAATTATCTCTACAAAACGCTTTCCGAAACCATTTCTTCAGCGGATTATATTTATGAAAAATCGAAAGTTTTTCAATCAAAAGCCACTTATCCACAAACCGATTTGGGCAAAAGAATGAAAACTATTTCAGAATTAATCAACTCGGGCGTGCAGACGCAGGTATATTACGTATCGCACGGGAGTTTTGATACGCACGTCAATCAGGTAAATCAGCAAGAACGTTTATTGAAACAATACGCCGAAGCAATGAGTGTTTTTATGGACGATTTAAAAACTAACGGACGCACGGAAGATGTGATGGTAATGACGTTTTCGGAATTTGGTAGAAGGGTAAAACAAAACGGCTCAAACGGCACCGACCACGGCACTGCAAATAACGTTTTTCTGATGGGAGGGAAGTTAAAAACCGACTCAAATCTTATGCAAGCTCCTGATTTACAAAATCTTGATGAAGGAGATTTAAAATACAAAGTTGATTTCAGAGATATTTATGCGACCGTTTTAGATAAATGGTTACACACGGATTCAGTAGCGGTTTTGGGGAAAAGGTTTGAAGGTTTGGGGTTTGTGTAATGTTAAACATTGCGAGTGTAACGAAGTAATTTGTTGGATTCATGAAAGTGTGTTTGAAAACCTTGAAATATCTTTGGTTGAAAATACAAGCATATTTCTTTTTTACATATATTTACATTTAACAAGTAACTGAATGTAACTACTCAAAAGATGACAAAATCTGATTTTATAAATGATTTAAACGTAAAAGAATTCATTAATTATTTAGCAGACCATTGGGAAACTGGAAATATATTTAAAGCAGGAAGCTTACAATACTTTGGTATAAAAGATGCTTTTAACAAATATTCTTGGGAATTTATTTTATATGACGAATATAATTTACTTATTAGAAAAGGGAATAGTTTTGAAGAAAATAGAGAAGTTTTAGAAGAATTAAAATATAAAATTAGAAAAGCGTTCCTTGAAGAAAATGAAATGGAATTATTTGTCGCAGTGAAGAATATTTTATCTTGGGGAAAACTATTAGGGAGTGAAAAAAAAGGTAATTTAAAATATTTGATGGAGATTAATTCAGAAGGTTATAAATCTATTTTAGAATTCCTAACAATTGTTAAAAAGCATTGGAATAGACTAAATAATGATGAAATTGAAATTGAATCAAAAATAAAATTTAGAAGTAATTCTGGGTTTACAAAGGTGTTTTCTTTATTGTTGGATGATTATAGTATATATGATAGCCGTGTGGGGGCAGCTTTTACATATTTTTTATGCAAAAAATTTATTTCAGATATACCTCCATCACTAATATTTGATCTTCCAAATGGTAGAGAGAAAAAATCTAAATATGTTTTAAATGCTAACCCTGCAATATTTAAGTCAACAAGACAGAAAAATCACAAGCATTTTCCTCCGAATGTGAAATCTTCTTGGTTAATAAATGAAACGGTTAAATTAATAAATGAAAACCCTATTTCTAAAAAAATTGATTCAAGACAATTTGAAGCAGCACTATTTATGATTGGAGCAGATGTGAGCGAAGGAAGAATGAATTAATTCTTAATATTTTAAATTTATCATTAAAGCACTTTGCTGCCGATGACAAACTAAACTCAGCAAACCATTTCCCTTAAATCTTCTTAATTTCCCCACAAACATATCAATCCTATGCATC